>NZ_JBFWNB010000052.1:0-23091 GCF_050251305.1 Methylocystis sp.
CGTGACGTCGAAATCGTGCGCGCGCTTGTCGGCTTGATGCGTTCGACGCCGCAGCGCGCGGCGACGCGCATCGTTGCGGCAATGACCGGGGCGGCGCGGGCGGATCGCGAAGCCGCCCGACGAGCTGCGCGGGAAGAGTCCGGCGCGCCGACATGGCGCCGCGCGGCGCCGACGCAATCCCTGGCGCCGCCATCGCGCAAGTTCGGTCAATCCGCTTAGCGCTATGCGGCAAGGTCGACGAACACGCGCCCTTCGCGATCCTCGATCTCGACGATCCACAGGTCGGGGTCGAACATGATCTCGCGCTTGAGCTTCTGTTCGGCCTCCGCCGCATCGAGCCAATCGCCGGCATGGACCCGCGCGAACAGCCGATCGACGCCTTCGGGCGGCTCTTCGCTTTGCGGGGCGGGGCCGTAGACCGCGGCGCGTCCGTCAAGCCGATCGAGCTTGACGAAGATCGCGCCGGCTTCCGCGGCGCCGCGTCGGCGCAGCATGGCGACCGCGCCCTGCGTTTCGGCGCGACGGATCAGTGCGGAGACGAAGATGTCCGACCTCAGGCGCATGAGGCGCAAACTAGCGCCTGACGCGCATGATTGTCGAACGCTACGATTCAGGGAAGCGGCGTACGGGAGCGCGCCGCCAGTTGACGCAGCAGCTTCGGCGTGACCTGGCCTTTGACGGGCAGGCCGATATCGCGCTCGAATTTTTCTATGGCGTGGCGCGTCGCGGCGTTGAGGAGTCCGTCAGAGCGCACGACATAGCCGAGCCGAACGAGCGTGCGCTGCGCATAGAGCACATTCTTGTCGAAGGACGCCTTCTTGTCGGCGGTCGCGGCCTTCGTGGGCTTTTCGACGCTTGCCGCCGGCGCCGGCTTCGATGCGGGCGCTTCGCCGAGGATCAGCATGCCGATTGCATCCCGCTTCTTGTCCGCTGCGCGCGGCGTATCGGCTTTCGCCGGCGCGCTTTTGCCCGCCTCGGCGCTTTTGCCCGCGTCGGCGCTCCTGGCGCCGTCGAGCTTTTCGATCCGATCGGCGATGGCGTCCTTTGGCGACAGGCGCGCCGGCGCGTTCGCGTCTCGCTCGGTCCGCGCAGTTTCTTTCACGGTCGGGCGCGCCGGCGGCGTCGGCGCGCTGACCGCCGCGCTCGAATGTTTGGCGGAGAAGAGCGGGGCCGGATGTCTTCCGTCCTGGAGCAAGAGCGCGTTCATGGGCACGCCGATCGCCGCCACGGCGGCGATGCTGAGGATCAGCGTCGCGCCGATCCCTCTCGCGCTGAAGATGCGTCCGAGGAATGAACGACGACCGCGTCGCGCGGCGCGCGGCGGCGCGCGATCGGTGGGCGATGCCTGAAAGCGGGAGGCGTAGAGCGAGGCGTCACGCAATTTTCTTCACCGTTGCTGGTTCTACGTTGACGACCGGAGCGACGCGTGGCGCCGCGCCGTAACGCGCGATCGTTTGGATTTTCGCCGGACGGCCGGCGCCAGCGCCGGCGTGACGACAGTCGAGCGGCAGCCGCACGGAAACCGCGGTTCCTGCGCGCAACCCGCTTTCGATGGCGATCGAACCGCCGTGCAACCCGACGAGGCCGCGCACCATGGAAAGGCCGAGTCCAGTCCCCTCATCGCGATGACCGGATGATGCGCGAGCCTGAAAGAAGGGATCGCCGAGGCGTTCGAGATCGCCCGCGGCGATGCCGACGCCGTCGTCGGCGACGGTGATCGCCGCCTGGTCTCCGTCCGGTTCAATTCGCAACGTCACCGCTCCGCCGCGCGGCGTGAATTTCAGCGCGTTGGACAGCAGATTGATCAGGATCTGTCTGCAGGCGCGTTTGTCGGCGACGATCTCGCCAGGGGCGTCGGCGTATTCGCGCAGAAGGGTCACGCCCGACTCGTCGGCTTTGAGCTGCAACATATCGCAGCATTGATCGGCGAGAGTTTGCAGAGACATGGATTCAGGCGTGATTTGCATGGCGCCGGAATCGATCTTCGACGCGTCGAGGATGGAGTTGACGATTTCAAGCAGATGACGTCCGGAGTCGCTGATGATCGACGCATATTCGCGGCGCCTGGCCGGCTCGCTGGGCGCAATTTCGTCGCTCGCCAGCATCTGGGAAAAGCCGATGATTGCGTTGAGCGGCGTGCGCAGCTCGTGGCTGACGTCGGCGAGCAGACGCACATTGCCCGGCGCCGATCGCTCCGTCGCCGCATGCGCGGCGGCGATGGCGATGTCGGCTTCCAATGCCGCGTTCACGTCTCGCAGCGCGCAGAGCACGGCGTCTGTCGCGCCGTGATCGCCGGTCGATTTGACGCGGCGCATGCGCGCCTCGAAATAATTGAATACCGGTCCCACGAATTCGCCGGCGGCGCGGCTGGCGACGCCAATCTGGATGCGAACGGCCGCCGTCGCCATCGCCTTGCCGTCGAATGCGTCGGAGACGAGCTTCAGGAAGGACGGACGGTCAGCGACATGGATGCGCTGAAAAAATTCGCGTCCGATCAGATCGCGCCGATCGAAATCGAAAGCGCGATGGCTTTCGCCGAGGACGGCGTTGACGAAGCCGGCGCGATCGAGATGCAGCAGGATGTCGCCGACTTCTCCGGTGAGGAGCATGAGATTCCAGTCGTTGCGGGCTTCGACCCGCGCGCGGACATTCTCGATCCTGACGGCGCCGAAGACGAGCGCGGCGACGTATAGAAGCAGCATTGCCGCGAAGAAGCTCGTCGCCGTCGCATGATCCGTCAGCAGCGCGTGCGACGCATGTAGATTCTGACTGGCGGCCAGCGCCAGAACGGCGATGGCGACGACTTCGATCACGACGACCACGCCGATCTCCGGAGTCAGCGCGGATTCGACGAGCGCGACGAGAAGCAGCGCGACTGAAAACGCGTCATAGCCGGGCGTCAGCGCGTGGATGGCCGTCGCCATCGCAAGCCAGCCGCCGATCGAGAGGCTCCGCGCGATGCGCAGGTCTCCCGTGCGCGACAGCACGACGACGGAGAGCAGCGGCATCTGCGCGAGCAGGAAAACGACGGACTCGGTCGTCGTCGGCGCGCCATGGACGAACAGAAACAGCGGCGCCGCAAGCAAAACGCCGGTGGCGACGACGAGCCGCGCCATGATGAAGGCGCGATGACGCGCTTCTTCCACTGGCCGTCCGGCGACGCGTTCGTGCAAGGCGGCCGTCACGCAAGACTCATACGGACTGTCGTCGGCAAAGCTACTCAAGGCGCACGCTCCTCAACGCCGCGAGGAATAGCAGGGCGTCCTTAAGCAGCCGCTAAGCCGATGCGAAAGCTTCAACGGTCGGGAGATGACGCATCGACATGGTTTTCAGTTTATTGCCGAAACGCCGAGCAAGAATCTGATCGGCGTTTACCAAGGCTCAACCCGGACGCGCCATCACTCCACGAGAAGCCAGCTTTCGCTCATGGAGACGAATTTGGTCTTTCTCGCAAAATGCGCGATCTGCATTCTCCTCGTCCTGATCGCTCTGCAATGGCGCGCGGATGATGCGCCGAACATGCAGAAGAGCGCCGCCGCGCGGTCGGCTGCGCAGAAGAAGGCGGGCCTTGCGGGGGATGTCGCGGCGGGAGCCGCTTCGCTCGTGCGCGCCGGCGGCGATGCGCTTGCGAACGCCGCGCGCGACAAATGTCTGGCGGCGCCGCGCGACTGCCTCTTGGCGGCGCAGCGATTGCAGTCGGCCGCCGGCCGCGCGCGCTGACCCGGCAATTTACGCGGCGGCGGCGTGCAATGCGCCGCGCTGCTGTCCCATTTTTGCCGAATCAGTTTTTTGACACTAAACATGTTCGCGCTTGGCGCGCGATTTTGAGGCCGAACCGCCACCGAGGCCATTCCATTTTGCTCGCGCGCGACCCGTTCGCCCCCTGCGAGCCATCCTCTCCAAAAGGAGGCGGCCATGTCCGAAGAAACTTCGTCGCAACCGGAAGATACGGTTTCCCGCTCGGAACTGAACAATCTGCAGGAACAGCTCAAGGCGACGCGCATGGAGCGCGACCGGCAGATTTTCGAGAAATCCGAGATCGTCGCCAAGGCCAACGCCTACGCCAAGGAGCGCGACGATCTTCGCGACAGCCTTGCCGCGATGACCGCTGAGCGCGACCGTCTCGCCGCCGAGAAGGCTGAAGCGGCGACCAAGTCGCTCGAGACGTCGAAGCTGCTAGAGGCCGCCAACCAGCGCGCCGACGAGGCCGCCGCCGAGGTCGCGCGGCTGCGCCAGGCCATCGCGACGGCGCCGTCGTCCGATCCCGCCGAGGTGCTCTGGAAGCTGATTTCGGAGAAGACCAGGGAGGGCGTCGCCTGGGTCCGGGGCAAAATTCCGGCCGACAGCCCGGCTTTGCCCTGGTTCGATAAGACGATCGAGGTCGCGACCCAGATCGGCTGCGTCGCCGTCCGGGCGACGGACGCCTTCATTCGCTGGGCGGTTCCCAAGGCGATCGAGCTGTTCAACCGCGGGAAGGCGGAGCTCGACGCGCGCATGGAGAAGAAATAGCCCGTTTGACGGGGCCGGGCGGGCGCACCGAGCGCCCGGCGTCAAATTGGCGCTGGGCGAGGCTTGGCGCGCCCTTTCCTTCCTAGGCGGGCGCTGCTATCCCCGCGCACATGACCGCCCACAAGATCGAAAACATCCGCAATTTCTCGATTGTCGCGCATATCGACCACGGCAAGTCGACCCTGGCCGACAGGCTCATTCAGGAGACCGGAACCCTGGCCGCGCGCGAAATGGTCGAGCAGGTGCTCGATTCCATGGACATCGAGCGCGAGCGCGGCATCACCATCAAGGCGCAGACCGTGCGCCTCAACTACAAGGCCAAGGACGGCAAGGATTACGTCCTCAATCTGATGGACACGCCCGGCCACGTCGACTTCGCCTATGAAGTGTCCCGCTCGCTCAAGGCGTGCGAAGGCTCGCTGCTCGTCGTCGACGCCTCGCAGGGGGTCGAAGCGCAGACGCTCGCCAATGTCTATCAGGCGATCGACGCCGGCCATGAGATCGTCCCGGTGCTGAACAAGATCGATCTGCCGGCGGCCGAGCCCGACCGCATCAAGGAGCAGATCGAGGAGGTGATCGGCCTCGACGCATCGGACGCGGTGCTCATCTCCGCCAAGACCGGCATCGGCATTCCCGACGTTCTCGAGGCGATCGTCACGCGCCTGCCGCCCCCGTCCGGCGACCAAACGGCGCCGTTGAAGGCGCTGCTCGTCGACAGCTGGTACGACGCCTATCTCGGCGTCGTCGTGCTGGTCCGCGTCTTCGACGGAACCCTCAAGAAGGGCCAGAGGATCAAAATGATGGGCACGGGCGCCCATTACGAAATCGACAAGATCGGCGTGTTCCGCCCGAAGATGCAGGACGTCGCCGCGCTCGGACCCGGCGAGGTCGGCTTCATCACCGCGCAGATCAAGCAGGTCGCGGATACGCGGGTCGGCGACACGATCACCGACGACAAAAAGCCGACGGCCGCGCCGCTGCCGGGCTTCAAGCCGGCGCAGCCCGTCGTGTTCTGCGGACTGTTCCCGGTGGACGCCGCCGATTTCGAGGATCTGCGCGCGGCGATCGGCAAGCTGCGCCTCAACGACGCCAGCTTCTCCTATGAAATGGAGACCTCAGCGGCGCTCGGCTTCGGCTTCCGCTGCGGCTTTCTCGGCCTGCTGCATCTCGAAATCATCCAGGAGCGGCTGCAGCGCGAATTCGATCTCGATCTCATCGCGACGGCGCCGTCGGTCATCTACAAGATCACGATGACGAACGGCGACGAGATCGAGCTGCATAATCCGGCCGACATGCCGGATGTGGTGAAGATCGAAGAGATCAAGGAGCCCTGGATCAGGGCGACGATCCTGACGCCCGACGAATATCTCGGCTCGGTGCTGAAGCTCTGTCAGGACCGGCGCGGCGTTCAGGTCGATCTCAATTACGTCGGCAAGCGCGCCATGGCGGTCTACGACCTGCCGCTCAACGAAGTGGTGTTCGATTTCTACGATCGCTTGAAGTCGATCTCGAAGGGCTATGCGTCATTCGATTATCAGATCACCGACTATTGCGCCGGCGATCTCGTCAAGATGAGCATTCTCGTCAATGCGGAGCCGGTCGACGCGCTCTCCATGCTCGTGCATCGGACCCGCGCCGAAGGACGCGGCCGGCAGATGTGCGAGAAACTCAAGGAGCTCATTCCGCCGCATATGTTCCAGGTGCCGATTCAGGCGGCGCTCGGGGGCAAGATCATCGCGCGCGAAACGGTGCGCGCCTTCCGCAAGGACGTCACCGCGAAATGCTACGGCGGCGACGTCACCCGCAAGCGCAAGCTGCTTGAGAAGCAGAAGGAAGGCAAGAAGAAGATGCGCCAGTTCGGCCGCGTCGAGATTCCGCAGGAAGCCTTTATCGCCGCGCTGAAGATGGAGGAGTGAAAGGGTTGCTTTACCTGTTCGATTTATGTTCCGATGCGTGCTGCGCTTCTACGATTCGGGCTGGGTCATAATAGTGAGGGGGGAATTATGACTACCGAAGAACTAATTCTTTCCATTTTGCGTACACTTCCTAGTCATTCTGTAAAGGGCAAAAAGCGTATGCAGAAGCTTGTTTTCTTTTTGCAGAAGGCAGGCGTTCAATGCCCCGCGCAATTTGCAATAAGAAATTTCGGGCCATTTAGCCCCGCAGTCGAGAAAGCAAGTGCGCTTCTCACTTTTGTTCGGCGACATAGAACAGCGGGAAATTGTCACAGGATACGCAAGCTATCTTGCTACAGAGTATTTCTTGCCTCCGGACAGCGAGGCATCGGCAGTGCTCGCGCCCAATATCGCCAACATGCTAAGTCGCCTGGATGAATTCTCGACAATAGATCTTGAGGTTGCGTCTACGATCCTATTTTATGAGAGAGAAGGATTGAATAGATTTGATGCAATCGATCGAACTAAAGCTCTGAAGCCGACAAAGGTAACTGACAAAACTTTGCAGGCATCTGCCGAAATCCTGAGTGTTGTTGCCCCTTGAGATAAGCATGTCACTGCAACGAATTAGAGATCCGATCCACAACCTAATTTCATTTTCTGGTGCGGATGATCAGTTGCTTTGCAGCTTGATTGAGAGCCGCCCTGTTCAACGACTTCGCCGCATTAAGCAGCTCGGATTCTCCGAGTTTGTATATCCTGGCGCAACTCACACGCGATTTTCCCACGTCTTGGGGGCGATGCAGATGGCTCGGCGGATGCTAACTGCATTTGAACGAAGCCATGCGATCGAGATCGAGGAAGATCATGGCTCAAAGCGAAGAGCGACGATAGCTGCCGCTTTGCTTCACGATGTAGGGCATGGCCCATACTCCCATGTGTTTGAAGAGCTTTGCGGCGAATTCGGTGTTGGCAAAGAGCATGAAGAATGGACGCTTGAGATAATAGAGCGCACCGAAATTGCGGATGTCTTGAAAAAATTTGGTCTTTATGACGAGGTCAAGTGTTTTTTTGCTAGCGAGAAATTGTACACTCCGTACTCCGCCATTATTTCCAGTCAGATGGACTGTGATCGCCTCGATTTCCTATGCCGAGATCGTTATTTCTGCGGTTTGCGCTCCTCATTCATAGATCTTGAATGGCTCTTTGATAGCAATGATTGAGCCTGTTGTTATTGACGTTAAAAATTGTATTGAGAAGTATTCTTTTGTGGTTCATCCAAAAGGGCTGCGGGTGGTTGAGGAATTTGTGATCGCATACATGAAAATGTATAGCGACGTTTATTTCCATAAGACGACCCGCGGCGTGCAGCATATGGTCACTAGGATCATCGTCTTAGCTCTGAGGGATGCTCCTGAGCAATTTTCAGACCATAGCATCGCTAAGTTTTTACTCGATGAGACATCAAGAAACCTTGATTTTTATTTGAGTCTCGATGACTCGTCCATTGTATCGCTCATACGTCATATTGCGGAGAAAAACATTGGAGAAGCATCGATTCTTGCTCGCAGATATTTAGAGCGAGACCTATTCAAATGCTTGGAGGTCCCTCCCAAGCCGGATGGTGAACCCCAGAGCCAACTCTTGAAGCGCTTCAAAGCAAAGCTGGATGAGAATAAAGTGTTTCATGTGATCGATGTTGTCGCTGGCAGATCGTACAAACAGTACGACGTTGCTGACAAGAAATATCTTGAGAACATTTTGATAAAACAGGGTCAAGAGCATGATCGTCTTCACGGGGTTAGCAAGATAATCAAATCTATTCCTTCACAGGCAACCAGAATATATTTTCGGACTGAGCAAGATCGAGAAATTGCACGTAGGCTCCTCAAAGAAGCTGCTTAGTTCGCTAATCACCCCCGCGCCAGAGCGATCATCACCGCGCCGACGAGCATCACCGCCGCGCCGAACAGCCGGCCGCTCGACTCTTCCTTCAGCACATGGCCGCTCGCGAGCACGGTGAAGAGCGCCGACAGGCGCTTGATGGCGATGACGTAAGGGGTGAACAGAATCGTCAGCGCCCACATCTGCAGCGTGTTGCCAAACGCCATCGCCGAACCGGCGCCGATCGCGTAGCGCAGCTGGAACGGACTGGGCGCGGCGCGCCGCCCGGCGATCCAATAGAGCATGGCGCAGAGCGAGATGACGATCGTCACCGCCGTGATCCAGACGAGCGGCGTCGACGCCCTGACGCCGAGCTTGTCGATATTCGCGGTGACGCTCCAGATCACGGCCGTGCCGATCATCATCCGCGCGCCTTTGTCGCGCGCAAAGACATGGAAGTTGAAGCGACGTCCGCCTTCCTGGTCGGCGTCGAGCAGGCCGACGCCGAGCACGGTGAACAGCACCCCGAACACGCCCATCGGCGGCGCCTGCTCGCCGGTCATCACGGGCGAGGTGAACAGCATCAACACCGGCGTAAGCAGCACGAGCGGCGCGACGAGCGACGCGTCGGAGTAGCGAAAGGCGCGGATATACAGCGCATAGGCGACGACGTTGAGCGCGCCCGACCAGACCAGCAGGGTCCAGAATTCCGGCTGTGTCAGCGACGCGAGCGTCGCGCGCGGCGCCGTGAGCAGGCCCGGATAGAGGATCAAGCACGCGATGGTCAGCAGGACCGCGCCGGCGCACCATTGCGCGGCCAGGATGGCGCGATCATCCGCCGTTCGCGTCGCGGCCTTGGTGCCGAGATCGGTGACGGATTGGCAAATGGCGGTGACTAGCGAGGCGAAGAGAGCCAGAAGCGCGAGGTCCATGGCGCGCTATAGCGCATGCGCGGCGAAAGTGGGAACGTACGTCGCCGAGCGGCTACCTTCGCCCTCATGCTGAGGAAGCGGCGCAGCCGCCGTCTCGAAGCGCGGAGGGCGAAGCTGAGCGTTGCAAACGAAGGTCTCCTCGTCCTTCGAGACGCGCCCTTCGATCTCGGGCTTGCCCGAGATCAACATTGAAATCCGCAAGTCGGGTAAACCGCGACTTGCGTGCGCTCCTCAGGATGAGGAAACCTTACCCGCCCGGCTTGATCGCCGTCACCAGCGTGTCGACGCCGTCGCGGAATTCGACCGTGACCGGCGCAAATCCCGCGGCGCGCAACTGCGCGAGCGAAGGCTCGTAATACATGATGTGCAGCGGGGATTCGTCGCTCAGCAGGTGGATGACCCAGTCTTCGAGCAGATCGAGCCGGTTCATCTCAGTGAAAATCTTGAACCATCCCCGCACCACGGCCTGCGTGTCGGCGAGATGCGCCGCCGGATCGTCCATCGCGTAGCGGTCGCCGTTGATGAAAATTCCCCCTGGCTTCAGGGCGCGAAAGACCTCCGAAACGGCGGCCTTTCGGTAGTCGTTCGCGAAATTGTGGACGGCGTAGTTCGAAATGACGACGTCCATGCTTGCGTCGGGCAGCGCGCGCAGCGCCGCCAGCGCGTCGGCGTCGATGAATTTGACGCGGCCCGCCGAGGCGTAATCAGCGAGATTGACGCGCGCCTGGTCGAGCATTTCGCCGGCGCTGTCGACCGCGGTAAGGGTCAGATCGTCGCGCGCCGTCAGCGCCGCCAGCGTGCTGATGCCGGTGCCGCAGCCGATCTCGAAGCCCTCGAGCGGCCCTGCGCCGCGTCGCCAGTCGGCGATGCGCGCGCCGATCTTCCGCGCGAGCAGGGCGGCGTTCGGACACATCAGCCGCAGCACGTCATATTCGGCGCCGATCGGCCCGTCGAACGGATTGTCTTGAAGCGCGGACATGGCGGCTCTTCTTTCATATCGCGCAAAGCCTCGCAAGGCCGCGGCTTTCCTCGCGCGCGGCGCCGTGATAGCGAAACCGGTCGCTTACAGGACGAGAGCTATGACGCAGGCATTACGCAGTGAGACGCCGGCGGCCGAAGCCGACGCAACGCTCGGCGACTCGCTCGTCGCGCTCGGGCGCGCCGCGCGGGCGGCGGCGCGGCGAATGGCGCTCGCCTCGACCGACGCCAAGAACAAGGCGCTGCGCGCAGCGGCCGGCGAAATTCGCCGCCAGAGCGGCGCCATACTCGCCGCCAACGCGCTCGACGTCGCGGACGCCAAGGCGCGCGGAACGGCGGCGTCTTTTCTCGATCGGCTGACGCTCGATCCTGCGCGCGTCGAGGCGATCGCCCGCGGTCTCGACGAGATTGCCGATCTCCCGGACCCGGTCGGCCGCGTGCTGGCGCGCTTCGAGCGGCCGAACGGCCTGGAGATCGAGCGCGTCTCGACGCCGCTCGGCGTCATCGGCGTGATTTACGAAAGCCGGCCGAACGTCACCGCCGACGCCGGCGGCCTGTGCCTCAAGGCCGGCAACGCCGCGATTCTGCGCGGCGGCTCGGAGAGTCTGCGCTCGTCGGCGGCGATTCACGCCTGCCTCGTCGCGGGGCTGAAGGCCGCGGGGCTTCCCGAGGCGGCGGTCTCGCTCATTGCGACGGCGGATCGCGCCGCTGTGGGCGCCATGCTCGCCGGCCTCGACGGCAATATCGACGTGATCGTGCCGCGCGGCGGCAAAAATCTCGTCGCCCGCGTGCAGCATGAGGCGCGCGTGCCGGTCTTCGCGCATCTCGAAGGCATTGTGCATGTCTTTGTGCATAAGGACGCCGATCTCGAAATGGCGAAACGGGTGCTGCTCAACGCCAAGATGCGGCGCACCGGCATCTGCGGCGCGGCGGAGACTCTGCTCGTCGACAAGGCCTGCGCGGCGACGCATCTTCAGCCGCTCGTCGCAGCGCTGATCGATTCGGGGTGCGAAGTGCGCGGCGACGCGGCGACGCAAGCCGCCGACGCGCGGGCGAAGCCGGCCGTCGAAGACGACTGGCGCGCCGAATATCTCGACGCGATCATCGCGGCGCGGGTCGTCGATGGGCTGGAAGGCGCGATCGATCACATCGAGACCTATGGTTCGCACCACACCGATTGCATCGTCACGCGCGATGAAGACGCCGCGCGGCGCTTCATGAATGAAGTCGATTCCGCCATTGTGCTGCACAACGCCTCGACGCAATTCGCCGACGGCGGCGAATTCGGCTTCGGCGCCGAGATCGGCATTGCGACGGGCCGCATGCATGCGCGCGGACCCGTCGGCGTCGAGCAGCTGACGTCGTTCAAATATCGCGTCCATGGCGACGGCCAGGTGCGGGGATGAGGGCGATGTCTTACCCCTGCGGTTGTGTTGTATAACGTTATGCGTTATACGCCTTTATGATCGGGAGTTTCGCGGATCCCGAAACCGAATTGATCTGGGAGGGTCGCCGCAGCCGCAGGCTACCGCCGGACATTCAGGCCGTGGCTCTGCGCAAACTGCGTCTACTTAATCAGGCTCGAGTATTGAATGACTTGCGCGTTCCGCCAGGAAATCGTCTTGAAGCGCTGAAAGGCGACCGATTCGGCCAGCATTCGATCAGGATCAATGACCAATGGCGCATCTGTTTTGTCTGGATCGAGGGAGGGCCGTCCGATGTCGCGATCGTCGACTACCATGACTGAGCTTTTGCCCAATCCGACGCCGGGCGAAATTCTTGGCGAGGAATTTTTGAATCCTATGGGACTGAGCCAGACCGCGCTCGCGCGCGCCATTCACGTGCCGCCGCGCCGCATCAATGAAATCGTTCTGGGCAAGCGCGCGATCACCGCCGATACGGATTTGCGTTTGGCGCGCTATTTCGGGATGTCGGAAGGATTCTTTCTCGGGCTGCAGGCGGACTATGACTTGATGGCGCGGCGGCGGCAGATCGGCGCCGAGCTGAACGCAATCGAACCGCGCGCCGCCTAAGAGCTTGATCTAATCCCTCCCTGCGCCGCATATCGGCGTGATGTCAGCTGCTCCTATCCGCCTTCCGCCCCATGCGCCAGGCATGCGCATCGGCCTCTTCGGCGGCTCCTTCGATCCGCCGCACGAAGGCCATGCGCTCGTTTCGCGGCTCGCGTTGAAGCGGCTGAAGCTCGACAGGCTGTGGTGGATCGTTTCGCCCGGCAATCCGCTGAAAGAGGCGCGCGCGCTGCCGTCAATCGACGCGCGGATCGAGGCGGCGAAAGAAATCATGCGCGATCCGCGCGTCGCCTTTACCGGATTCGAGAGCGAGATCGGCGCGCGCTACACATGCGACACGCTTGACTATCTTCACGCGCATTGTCCGGGCGTGCGTTTCGTCTGGATCATGGGCGCGGACAATCTCCTGCAGTTTCACCGCTGGCGGCGGTGGCGGGACATTGCGCGGACGACGCCGATCGCCGTCATTGATCGGCCTGGCGCGACGTTCAAAGCGGCGAACGCCAGGGCGGCCGTCTATTTCAGGGATGCGCGGCTTCCCGAGAGCGACGCCGCGATGCTTCCCGCGACGCCGCCGCCGGCGATCGTCTATCTGCACGGGCCGAGACTGGAGCGTTCGTCGACCGAATTGCGACGCGAACGCGCGCCGGTTTTCTGACGGGACGCGTTTTCTACTCCGAAGCGGCGACGGCTTCGGCGGAAAAGGCTTCTCTATTTGCGCTCGAACAACGGCAAGATCCAGCGCTTATAGGCCCAGAAGCTCAAGGGGATTCCGATGAAGATCGCGATCCACATGAGCGCGGAATTGTCCACGCTGCGCTCGTAAAAGCCGCCGCCCTCGGTGACCGACTGCGTATAGGGATTGCGCACGAAGAGCGTAATCGCGAATGAGCCGATGACGATCAGCGCCGTGGCGACGTAAAGGCTGCGCGGAATCTCGATTTTCGGCCCCTCCGGCTGCGCCGGCGTTTCGGGCGCGGGCGGCGGGCTTTCCTGCGGCGGCGTGGCCTTGTCCTGCGGTTCTTCGGTCATGGGGTTTCTCTCCGGATTTCTTGGCCCCAATATAGGGCTGATCTAGGTGGCGGCGCCATAGACGTCATATGCCTCGGAGCGTTCAATTTTCGCCATGACAATTTCGCCAACGCGCAGCGGGCGCCGCGATCCGATAAAGACCGCGCCGTCGATTTGCGGCGCGTCGGCCTTGGTGCGGCCCTTGGCGCGCCCGCCGGCGGGGCCGCCGCCGGGTTCGTCGATGATGACCGGGAGGCGCTTGCCGACTTTGCGTTTCATCAGCCGGGCGCTGACCGCCTGCTGCCTCTCCATGAAGCGCCGCCAGCGCGTCTCCTTTACCTCGTCCGGCACGGCGGGCAGGCCGAGCGCCTCGGCCGGCGCGCCGGCGACTGGCTCATATTTGAAGGCGCCGGCGCGGTCGATTTCGGCTTCCTCCAGCCAGTCCAGAAGGTAGTCGAAATCCGCGTCGGTCTCGCCGGGGAAGCCGACGATGAACGTCGAGCGCAACGCCAGATCCGGACACGCCGCGCGCCAGGCGCGAATGCGCGCCAGGGTCTTCTCTTCATTCGCGGGACGCTTCATGGCCTTCAGCACGTTCGGCGCCGCGTGCTGAAAGGGAATGTCGAGATAGGGGAGGATTTTGCCTTCCGCCATCAGCGGCAGGACCTCGTCGACATGCGGATAGGGATAGACGTAATGCAGTCGAACCCAGAGCCCGAGATCGCCGAGCTCCCGCGCGAGGTCGAGGAAGCGCGCGCGCACGCTGCGCGCGCCGAACATGCTTTCGGCATATCGAATGTCGCGGCCATAGGCGCTCGTGTCTTGCGAGATAACGAGCAGCTCCTTGACGCCTGCGCGGGCGAGCTTTTCCGCTTCACGGAGCACATCGGCCGCCGGCCGCGAGACGAGCGGCCCGCGCAAATGCGGTATGATGCAGAAGGAGCAGCTGTTGTCGCAGCCTTCCGAGATTTTCAGATAGGCGTAATGGCGCGGCGTGAGCTTCACGCCCTGTTCGGGAAGAAGGTCGATGAAGCGGTCATGCGCAGGCGCGGCGGCGCGATGCACCGCCTCGACGACGCTCTCATATTGCTGCGGACCGGTGATCGCCAGCACTTGCGGGAAGCGTTCGGAGATCGCTTCGGGCTCGGCGCCCATGCAGCCGGTGACGATCACCTTGCCATTCTCGTTGAGCGCGGCGCCGATCGCTGCGAGCGACTCGGCCTTGGCGCTATCCAGAAAGCCGCAGGTGTTGACGACGACGACGTCGGCCCCGGCGTGGCTGCGCGACAATTCATAGCCTTCGGCGCGCAGCCGCGTGACGATCCGCTCGCTGTCGACGAGGGCCTTCGGACAGCCGAGCGAGACGAAGGAAACGCGCGGAGCGGCGGGCGCCGGCCTCTGTTGATCCTGCATGTGATCCTGCATGGCGCCCATTGCCATGCGGCGGCCGTCATTGCAATCGCGGGCTGAACCTTACGCAATCATCACGCCGAGAAGGGCGAAGAGCGCGACGGCGGCGAAAACGATGGCGTGGATCATGAAGGCGACTCCGGACTGGCCCCTCGGCGATCTAGTCGCGGCCTCGCTAAGAAAGTGTTGATCCGGCGAATCTGGAGCTGCGCCGCCTCGGCCCAAAAAAGCCAATAAGTCTCAGACGATGGTCGCGCCTTTACCGCGCCGGAAGAAGAAAAATTTGCGCTTGGCCTGAGCCGCTTCTAAGGAATAGCGCCCGTTCGGCGACGAGCTTCAGCCAAACCGCCTCAGAAGGAAGCGCCAGACCTTGACGAATTCCATAGTTCTCGGAACAGGTTCTTATGCGCCCCAGCGCATCCTCTCCAACGCCGACCTTGAGAAAATCGTCAGGACGAACAATGAGTGGATCGTCAGCCGCACCGGCATCAAAGAGCGCCGGATGGCGGCGGATCATGAGGCGACATCCGATCTGGCGGCGGCCGCCGCCCGCGAGGCGCTGCAGTTCGCTGGCGTAAGGCCCGACGACGTCGACATGCTCGTCGTTTGCACGGTGACCGGAGATACGCCGACGCCGTCCTGCGCCTCATTTGTCCAGGCGCAGCTCGGCGCGACCAACGCCTTCGCCTTCGACGTCGGCGCGGCCTGCGCCGGCTCTCTCTACGGGCTTTCCATCGCCGACCAGTTCATCAGAAGCGGCCAGGTGAAACGCGCGCTTGTGATCGGCGCCGAAACCTTGAGCCGTTTCGTCGACTGGACCAATCGCGAGACCTGCGTGCTGTTCGGCGACGCCGCCGGCGCCATCTTGCTTGGCGCCAGCGAAGAGGCGGGGCGCGGCGTCCTTGCCGCGAACCTACGCACGGACGGTTCGATGACCGGCATTCTCGGCATCTACGGCGGCGGGAGCCGGCATCCGCCGTCGCTCGAAATGCTCGAGGAAAAGACCGGGAAAATCAAAATGCGCGGCCGCGAGGTGTATAAGGTCGCGACGCGGCTGTTGCCTGAAGTGGTCGACGAGACGCTGAAGGCCGCCGGCTTGACCGCAGCCGACGTCGACCATGTGATCGCCCATCAGGCGAACAAGCGGATCATCGAATCCGCGCTGCAGAATCTGGGTGTGCCTCTTGAGAAATGCTGGATCAACATCGACCGCTACGGCAACACCTCCAGCGCCTCGATGCCGATCACGCTCGACGAAGCGAACCGCGCCGGCAAATTAAACAAGGGCGACGTCATCGCCATGATGGCGATCGGCGCCGGGATGACCTGGGGCGGCGCCGTTCTGCGCTGGTAGACAGCGTTTCGAAGCGCGCAGGCACGCGCTTCCGTTTGCGAGGCGGTTCCGACGAGGCGTTGCGCGCGGCGCCGGCGACCGCGTACGCAACAGCCTGCGACTATTCTGCAACAGTTGTAATCAAACTGTCATAATGACCAAATTGTAAGCTTAACAGTTGGGCCTTCGTCGCCTACCGATATGTAAAGATTATACATTTCGAACCGTCGTTTCGGGAGCCGCATGCCGATCTCTCGCGCGACGCGGGACGTGACGATGTCTTCAGGTAATAATAACAATAAGTTGAGAGTCGCCGCGCTGAGCGCCTTGGTCGGCGCCGTAATGAGTGGTCATGACATAGCGGCTGCCCAAGACAAGCTATCGCCGACTGCGCTTCCGCCGAAGGACGCCCGGTTAAAGGGCGCGGTCAAAGCGAAAGCCGATCCGAAGGGCGCGGCCGGCGCCGCGGCTC
This sequence comes from Methylocystis sp., assembly GCF_050251305.1. Taxonomy (GTDB): domain Bacteria; phylum Pseudomonadota; class Alphaproteobacteria; order Rhizobiales; family Beijerinckiaceae; genus Methylocystis. The sequence continues at coordinate 16,455 of NZ_JBFWNB010000052.1, forward strand.
AGCCGTCGGAAAGGAAGAGCTATTACGTGCCGACGCGCGCGTATCGACTCGAACCGCAGCCGGATATCCCGCCCTATGTGCGCAACCTGGGCAAGACATACAAAGCGTTCGAAGGGATCGACTGGCTGAACATCGGCCTCGATTCGCGCGTGCGCTTCGAATATCGAAAGGACGACTATCGACCCTGGACGAATACGTCGACCAATCCGCAAAGTTCGCAGCGCAAATATTTTCCGAATTCGCTTTGGCTGTCACGCACGCGGGCCTATTTCGGCGTGCAGAACATCCTCGATCCATTCCGTTTCGCGATCGAATTCCAGGATTCGCGCGCCTACAACAGCATCTACGAATATCAAGGCCAGGAGATCAATCAAACTGACCTGATTTCGGCCTATGGCGAGCTTTTCTTCAAAGACGCGTTCGGCAAGGACGGTCTCGGCAATGATCGGCCGCTGACGCTGCGCGCCGGGCGCTTCCACTTCGAACTGCTCGACAGAAGACTGATCGCTGAAAACGAATTTCGCAATACGACCAACACTTTTGACGGATTCCGAATCAAGATCGGCAAGAAGGAAAACGACTGGGACATCGACAGTTTCCTGGTGCGGCCGGTCATTCGCTACCCCTATCAGTTCGATCGCCCGGACTGGCAGAACTGGATTTACGGCAGCGTGTTCAGCATTCGGCGCTGGTCGGAATATGCGACGATCCAGCCCTATTTTCTGGGCCGCAAGCAATATGCTGATCCGTTCAACGTCTCGAACGCCCTGAAGGTTCATCGAGACACCTATGCGCCCGGACTGCGGGTCTACGGCGTGATCAACGACTTCGACTACGATTTCGACATCAACAAGCAGTTTGGCGAAACCGGAGAATTCCGTGATCTTGGCGCGCGGCGCAACGCCATTCAGAGGACTGTCCAGGTCGACGCCATCGCTTACGCCTTCGAATTCGGCTACACATTCTCAAATTATCCCTGGAAGCCGCGCATCAGCGCCAATTACGCATACGGCTCCGGCGACAAGAGTCCCTTCGACAGCGCCAGCCAGAACTTCGATATTTTCTACGGATTCAATCAGCCGTTCTCGCGCAATGATTATTTCGCCTGGAACAATATGAAGGCGCCCAAAGTGCGTCTCGAACTTACGCCGACGCCGGATCTCAGGATCGACACGGCGTTCAACGCCTATTGGCTGGCGAGCGCCGCCGGCGCCTGGGACCGCGTCAGTCTCTATGCGCCGCTCGGCAACAGGGGCACGTTTCTCGGCACGGAATATGATCTGCGCATTCGCTACAAGCTCAGCCCCTTCATCAATTTGACCGCCAGTTACGCGCATTTCTGGCCCGGCTCGTTTACCTCGAGCTTTGCGCAGCAGGTCGCGCTGCAGCCCTTCTTTCCGCAATCCTTTCCCGGCCAGACGACCACGACGAATGGGCTGACAGCGCGTCCCACCGATTTTTTCTATCTCGAAGTCTCAGGCAACGCCTTTGGCGACGGCAATCCGATCACAAAGGCGCCGGGCGAGGATTTTCTCGCGCTTTTTGCGCCGAATGGTCCGCCGCCGCCGGCGCCGCCCCCCAGTTGGTCGGACGTCTACGTCGGCCTCAATGGCGGCTCCGCCTGGTCCACTCCGAGGTCGATCGTGCAGCCCTGGCCCTTCGGCGCTGCTGCGGCGAGCCCGGCGGTCGCCGCGAGCGTCACGCCCATCGACCAGACGAATCATCTCGCCGGCTTCATCGGCGGATTTCAGATCGGCGCCAATTGGAAATTCGCCGACCGCATTCTGACCGGCGCCGAGGCGGATCTCCACGCCATTTCTGGGAACACCGACGCCAAATGGCAGGCGTCGCTGACCTCAGGCGGGGGCAACAGCTTCGCGACGTATGCGCAGCGCACGGCGACGCTCAACTATCTCGGCACGATTCGCGGCAGGCTCGGCTATCTGGTCACGCCGACCCTCGCCGTTTACGGCACGGGCGGCATGGCCTATGGCGGCGTCACGTCCAACGCCGCGCTGTTTACGCGCAGCATCGGCGGAACCGGCCAGACGCTCGTCAATCCGGTCTTTCAGGACAGCATGATCGGCTGGACGGCCGGCGGCGGCGCCGAATGGATGTTTGCGCCCGCCTGGAGCCTCAAGATCGATTATCTGCGCTACGATCTCGGCGCCGCTGAGGCCACCGCTTTCGCCGTTCCGTCAAACGGCCTTTTCGCCTATGGCGCATCGAGCGCGACGCGCTTCGATGGCAACCTCATCCACGCCGGCGTCAACCGCCACTTCGACCTCATCAGCGTCGTAGAAGCCAAATGAGCAAAGGAGACGACGTGCACGAACTCTCGATCGTTTGCAGCATCGTCGATCTGGCGTCGGAAGCCGCCGAAGGCCGCGCCGTGCGTCGCATGACGATCGAGATCGGCAAATTGTCGGGCGTCGAGCCGGAAGCCGTCGCCTTCTGTTTTCCAGAGGTCGCGCGCGGCACGCCGCTCGAAGAAGCGACGCTGGATATCGGCGTAGTCGACGCGGCGGCGCGTTGCGACGTTTGCGGCGCGGAGTTTGCCACGCCCGACATCCTCACGGCGTGTCCGTGCGGCTCCCGCCAGTTCCAGCGCCTGCGCGGCGAAGAGCTGAACATCAAGAGCATCGAAGTCGAAGAGGCTGCATAATGTGCACGAGCTGCGGCTGCCAAGGGCAGGGGACCACGATGACCAATCTGCAGACCGGCGCGCGCGCGGAGATCGCGGCGCGGGCGGAGAATCGTCACGACCACGGCCATTCGCATGGCGGGGACGAAGGCCACGGCCACGGTCATTTTCATGGCGAGCGTCATCACGCGCATGACGAGCATCAGCACGGACGTCATCATCATGGGCGCGAGCATGGACATACGCACGGACATGATCACAGCCACGGGCATGATCACGGCGACCATGATCACGCTCACGAAGATTCCCGCCGCCGTCTCGAACTGGAAACGCGGATTCTTGCGAAGAACGACGCGATCGCCGCCAAATGCCGGGCCTGGCTCGCGGGCCGCGAGATCGTCGCGCTCAATCTCGTCAGCTCGCCCGGCGCCGGCAAGACGATGCTGCTCGAACGCGCCATTGCCGATCTTGCAGGCGAACTGCCGCTGTTCGTCATCGAGGGCGATCAGGCGACGTCGAATGACGGCGAGCGCATTCGCGCGGCCGGCGCGCCGGTGGTTCAGGTCAATACCGGCACCGGCTGCCATCTCGACGCCGAGATGATCGCGCGCGGTCTCTCCGAACTCAAGCCGAGCGTGGGCTCGCTCGTCTTCATCGAGAACATCGGCAATCTGGTCTGTCCGGCGCTGTTCGATCTTGGCGAGCGCGCCAAGGCGGTCATCTTTTCGACGACGGAAGGCGAAGACAAGCCGCTCAAATATCCGCACATGTTCAGCGCGGCGAAGCTCGTCATCTTCAACAAGATCGATCTTCTGCCGCATCTGGATTTCTCGATGAAGCAGGCGCGGGAGAACGCGCTGCGAGTCAATCCGGACGTTGAGATCGTCGAAGTCTCCGCCAAGACCGGCGCGGGCATGCAGACGCTCTACGACTGGATTCGCGCGCAACGTATGGCGGCAAGACAGTTGGCCGTCATCTGACGTTTGATGCGAGCGAAAGGTCTTACTTCGGCCGCGGAACTCTCTTCCGAGCGTTACTGTTACGACGAAAGAATCGTTCCTAAATCGCCGCTTCCTTCACATCGACGCTGACGTCCAAATCCTGATCGCCGGCGCCGATGATCACGCCGTCGATCGGCGAGACGTCCGCATAGTCGCGGCCGATGGCGATGGCGATATGGTCGTTTCCGACGACAATCGCGTTCGTCGGATCGAGGTCGTAAAATCCGAATTCGGGTCCGCACCACACGGACACCCACGCGTGGGTCGCGTCGGCGCCTTCCAGTCGCGGGTGGCCAGGAGCGGCGTAGGTGCGAAGATAGCCGCTGACATAATAGGCCGCCAATCCGAGGCCGCGAAGCGCGGCGATCATGATATGCGCGAAATCCTGGCAGACTCCGCGGCGGCGTTCGAAGGCTTGCGCGATCGGCGTCGCGACATGGGTCGCATCCGGGTCATAGCCGAAATCGGCGTGGATGCGCTGAGTCAACTCCAGGGCGCCTTCGAGAATGGGCCGTCCCGGCGTGAAGCTTGCGCGCGCATAATCCGTCGCCGCGTCGAACATCGGCGCGAGACGGCTCGCATAAATGTAATGGGCTGGAGAGCCGGCCGCGAGCGAACTCGACGCATAGGCTGCGTTCCTCACGATTTCCCAGGCCGGCGTCAGAGCCGGCGCAGGCGTCGGCGCCCGCTCCACTTCGACGCGCGCCGCAAGCGCGATCTGCAGCTTCGTGTGCGGTTTGAAGATGCGCGCCTCGCACACCCTGTTGCCGTGAAAATCGATCCTTTCGCTGAGGATTTCCGCCGCTGGCGACAGCTCGATCTGTCTGGACATAACGCTTTGGCCGCGATCGTTGCGCGGGATCAGCCGCATGGCGCAGCGCGCCGACGCGACGGGCGCGTCATATTTGTAAGTCGTGCGATGGGCGATGTCGTAGATCAAGCGATTCGCGACGGCTGGGAATTTGCGGCGCCGCCATCGGCGCCATGGGTGAAATAGCGCTCGGCGATCTTGTCGGCGAGCAGCATCAGGCGCTGTTCGAACGCAAGAATGACAGCGGCGTCCAAATGGCGCGCGTCCGCCGACTCGAGTTCGGCGCGCAATTTGACCGAGAGCCGCCGCGGCGGCTCCATGACGCCATCATTGCGCAACACTGGCAGCGCCGCGAGATGTTCGTCGATGCGCATCGCCTGAAAAAGCACGGATCGCGGGTTGAACGGATCAAGCACCGCCATGTCGAGGACCGGCGCCAATGCCGCGCCGGCGATGTAGCGCGAGCGATAGGTGATCTGCGAATCGAGCAGATCCAGCAGCGCGTCCAGCGTCTCGACGGTCGCGTCGTCGCCGGCGAGCTGGCGGGCGAAGCGGCAGGTGCCGATGGCGCGCTCGATCCTTCGGCCGAGATCAATGAAACTCCAGCCGGCGACGCGGTTGAAGTTTTCGTCGATCAGTCCGGACAAGGCCGCCAGCGTATGAAGCGAGCGCTCGGTCAATTCAAGCGCTTCGGGCTCGGTAATTGCGCGCGCGCCGGCGCGCGTGAGACGCGTTTCGATGCGTCCGATGAGTTGCCAGACATCCTGGGACAGACGCTCGCGCACGATCGAGGCCGCCCGCCTTGCATAACGCACGACCGACAGCGCCGAACCGTAGTTCTCCGCGCCGGCCGCCGCCGCCCAAGCGATCTGCATCGCGTTCATGTCCGGCGTGTCTTCAGGCGCGGCGCCCCAGGCGATCAGCAGTCGCGCGAGCCGTTCAATCGACTGGCGCCCTTCAAGATCGATGTGCTGGAGCTCGCCCAGTCGCGCCTCCAGCGAGCGAACGACGCGTAGCGTCGCCTCGGCGCGCTCGAGATAACGGCCGATCCAGAAGAGATTGTCGGCGGCGCGGCTCGGCAGACTGCCGAGCGCGCGCACGATCGGCGGATTGTCGTCTGACGGCAGCAGCGTCGACCATTCGATCGGACGGCTCGTCAGCACCCAGACGTCGCTCGATTGCGCGCTGGCGTCCATCGACACCGCGCGCGCGTCGAGCCGGGTGGAGATGCGACAAAAGCCGCCGGGCATCACCTTCCACCCGTCAGCCGTCGCTGCGGCGAAGATCCGGAGCACGAAGGGTCTTGGCGTCAGGCGGGAGTCGGACCAGGCCGGGGTCGTGGAGAGTTTGATCGGCTCCTGCGCGACATAGTCGACGCCGCGCTGATGGATCGCCGCGATCAGCCGCGCGCGCTCCTCCCCGGTGAGCGTCCGGCCGAGCGCCTCGCGGCGTTCTCCGAATCCGGGCAGCCTGTCGCTGAACGCCCCGCTGATCGCGTAATCGCCCAACGCCTCGATCACCTGTTTGCGTTCGCTTTCCCGTCCGCACCACTTGGTCGCGAGGTTGGAAAGCTTGAGACTCTCGCCGAGCACACGCTTCGAAAGTTCCGGCAGGAAGCCCATCAGCGCGCGCGATTCGATAACCCCAGCGCCCGGCATGTTGGCGACGACGACGGCGCCGCGGCGGATGGCTTCGAACATGCCGGCGACCCCGATCTGCGACGCGGCGTTCTGCTCCAGCGGGTCGCACCAGTCGGCGTCGACGCGCCGCCAGATCACATCGGCGCGCTTCAAGCCGGCGATCGTGCGCACATGCAGCTTGCCGTGGCGCGCGACGAGATCCTCGCCTTCCACCAGCGTGAAGCCGAGGTAGCGGGCGAGATGCACCTGTTCGGAATAGGTGTCGCTCCAGGGGCCGGGGGTCAGCAGACAGATGCGCGGATCGATGCGCTGCGCGACGTGGGAAATGCTCGCGCGGAAATCGCGAAAGAACGGCGCCAGGCGTTCGACGTTCATCTCTCGATAGAGGCTCGGGAGCGCGCGCGACAGCACAAGCCGATTTTCCTGGGCGAAGCCGGCGCCTGAAGGCGCTTGCGCGCGATCGCCGAGCACGCGCCATTCGCCGTCCGGCCCGCGCCCGAGATCGGCGGCGTAAAAGCGTAGCCAGCGTCCGCCAGGCGGC
>NZ_JBFWNB010000053.1:0-22920 GCF_050251305.1 Methylocystis sp.
TTTCGCGGCGCCTTGTTGTGTCGTGTCAAAACGAAAATCGAGCCGCTCGCGCTCTGGGGCGGCCGCCGCGAGCCGTGCGCGCATCCAGATTTCTGAACAGACACGTTGTTCCGCCGCGTAAAAGCCGGGCTCCGCAAGCAGCACGAAGGGCGGGAGAGGCGTTTCTTCCGGCGTCGACAATCGGCCGCGAGCAAAACTGAGACGGCTGGCGAAATCATCCCACTCGCACATTCGGCGGGTTCGAACGAACGAGCGCATCGCGTCCTTCTGACGGAAAACCGTCTCATGCGCTCGTCTGCAAGCCACGACATGCGGTGAAAAGCGATCGCAGCTACTTTCCATGCAATCGCCGCGCCAAACAAAATGGCGCCAGCGTGTCTCCTAGCCGCCCCAGGGCGAAAATGCGTCTCAACGGAGTTTCGCTGTGTTCTCGAATGGATCGCACACGTGCGATTTCTCGTCTTTCGGCCAATCTGGTTCGCGAGCCGAACATGTCGGCCCGCACGCGCAAACCGCGCGAAAGGAATCATGCGCTGATTCGAATTAGGCGACGAGTTGAAGTTGGTCTACGGAGAACCTGCCGCTGCGACGATCGACGAGCAGCTCATAATTGACCTTCTGCCCTTCTACGAGGGCCTTAATTCCTGCGCGCTCGAGGGCGCCCATAGGAACAAATATGTCCTCGCTGCCGTCTTCGGGCTGGATAATGCCAAAGCCTTTTTGCGCATTGAATGATTTCACTTTGCCGGTTTGCATGACGCGTCCTTGAAGAAGCACTAGTTGCGCGCCGATGACGCGAACCTTGTCGATCGCAGTTCAAGAGAGGAAGTCACGAGCCGGCGCGCGAAGCGTGTAAGCAAGTTCATTCGGCCGAAAACTTGATGGTCCAGACATGGGCTCGGTTATCGATTAATGCAAGTTAATGCAGTCAAGAGTTTCTTGGTCCCGCCGATTCAAAAAGCAACTCAGGCGCGTGCGCCTTTTCGGCGCAGAAACACGCCTCCCATGCCGACAAACGCCTCCGCATAGAGATCATGCGGCGTCGTCTCGATCATCGTGCAGAGCCTGGCCGCGAGCTGTTTCTTGCCGCCGATATAGGGCGCGGCTGGATGCGCCGGAGCGACTTCGCGCTTTATTGCAACGCAATTGATTTCTTGACTTTTTTGTGCGGTGCACATAAATAACGAACGGTAGAGCCGGGCGAAATAGCCCGCGTGCCTATAGTCAAAAAGGATATTTTATGTCAGGCGACTTCTCAGAGTTTAAAGCGTTCGGCGCGGCTCCGTTCGAGGCATTTACCGCGGCAACCGCCTCGTCGGCCAAAGGGCTACAGGGCATCGCGGCCGAACTGACGGACTATTCGAAGAAGTCCGTCGAGAAAAGCCGCGCTCACTTCGAAAAGCTGATCGCCGTGAAGAAACTCGATGAGGCGGTTCAGCTCCAGTCGGACTTCTTCAAATCCTCCTACGACGATTTCGTGGCACAAGCCACCAAGATTGGCGAGATCTATTCGAGCCTCGCCAAGGACGCTTTCAAGCCGATCAATGTCGCGTCGCCCGCCACTCCGCCCTCAAAAGCGCCGGTCGCCGCAGCTGCGAAGCAGAACAGCGCTTACACAGCTTAGCGCGTCGCAAATCTACCAACAAGAAACGCTCGACCAGCTCTCCTCGTCGAGCGTTTTCGTCAATGTGACTCGCGTCTAGCCGGTGCCTAGCCACATTTTACTGTTTCGGCCAAGGAAAAGATTGCGGAGTCGAATGACCAAAACAAAGAGTCCGACTAGCCCACCCGCGCCCGATGGCGGATTGATCCAAAGGCGGCAGGATGCTGCTCGCCAATACATGGGCAAGCAGGAGCACAGCAACAATTGGAAGCCACTCCTCGATTCGGTACCTGTCAGGTTCATGGAACTTCGCATCGGCATGTGCCGCTGGCCAATCGGCGATCCGCATGATTTAGATACGTTCCGGTTCTGTGGTTGCGCGCGCTCGTCGCAAGGCGCTTACTGCGAGACGCACAAAAAACTGGCGTTAGCTCCGAACCGGGCTAGGGCATTTCCGATGAGTAGAAACATGCGACTGCCCACGAACAAAGTTGCGTGAAGTAGGGCTCGTCCGTATCAGAGAAAATGAAGGAAGACCCTCAGCGGCGAAGTTGGTTGGGCAGACATCAATTGAATTTTCCTATTGCCCTGGCAGGGCCGATCACCCTGCACGTATGCAAGCTGAGGCTTGCCCCTGTCTCGCGACAGGGCCGGACAAAGTCATCCGAGTTGTTATCAATCAACACCACTTCCCACCCGTTCTTTTTCCAGTTTGAAATCTCCTTCGCCTGGAGCTGAAGCCATTTCTCGTGCGAGTTAGTCGGCAAGTTGTCGACCAGGAACCGCAAGGGAGCGTGGCATCCCCGAGCGCAGGTCAACCCCATCAATTCGAGCTGAGACACTACCACCCTGCGCCTGTCGTCGACGGCGCCGGCGGGGAGCGTTATCTGACGGTACGCTGCGCGGGACTTGCTTGCCGGCGGACCCGCGTCCGGGGCGACCCGGCTCCGCTACGTCGTTCGTTCCGCCATCACAGATGGCATTCAGGATTGCGGCCCAAGCGGGCGATCAGGTCGTTGAAGCGCGTATCCAAGGCGTCGAGACGGGCATCCTGGCGCGCCAATGTCGTCAGGATGTCGGTCTGCTTCTTGGCTTCGCCCTCCAGATCAGCGAGACGCGCATCGAGCGATTTGAGCTGAAAGCGCAGCGCGCCCAGCGTCATCAGGCCGCCGGCCGCGATGACGACCGTGTTTACGATCGCGCCGAGCGAAATCGTATAATCAATATCGATCATCTCTCTTCTCGCTGGGAATTGTCTGCGCCGAACAGCGCGGCAAACGGGTTTCGAAAAGCGGGAAGCGCGGCGGTCGGCGGCGGCTCTTCGGGCTCTCTCGCGGGCTCCGGCAGCGGCGCGCCGGCGAGGCCGGCGTCGCGACTGCGGCGCCACGAAACCAGCGCGCCATGGCGCGCGCCACAATCGGCCAGTGACAGGCGATCCCTGGCCCAATGGCGCTCGACCGCTCCGGCGCTCATCGACTTGCCAGCGAGCCGCACTGGCGCGCTGCACGGCCACTCGAGCGACGCCGGAGGCTGCGCGGCGGGCGAGGCGAGTTCAGCGGGCTTTCTTGCGTCGAGTTCCGATCCTGTCGAGGCGCAAGACTGAAGCGCGATCGAGACAAGGAGCGGCATCGCGAACCTTAGAAGCATCTTCGATCTCCTGCATATATCTCGCGTGTTCTTCCTGCTGTGATTTGAACGTCGCCTCGGCGGCTTCGGCTTTCTTCCGCGCCTGGGCGATCGCATCTTCGCGGCGGGCATGCTCGAGCAGTCCGATACGGACGCGCTCGGCTTCGGCCGCCGCTTCGCGTTCGGCGCAGCGCTTCGCCTCGCGGTGACCGGACCAAAGCCAGGCGATGCAGAAGGCGATGACGAATGCGCCGAGCCAGGTCTTCGCGAAACTGAAGAAGATCGACGCGCCGCCTCTGAGGAGGGCGAGAAAGGCAGTCACCGCGCCCATGCCAGCCTCGACAGGACGTAGCCGAGCGCGACGCAGACGATCACGCCGAGCCATTTCCGCAGCAGCGGCCGCGGATCAACGCCTCCGCACATGGGAGTCCTCCGTTCTTGGATTTGCGTATGGATGGATTTCAGGCCAGAGAATTGCGCGCGCGCCGCTAAGCGCGCTCGAGCGCTTCCGCCTCTTCGTCTTCGAACTCGGAGTCGGCGATCTCGTAACGATTGGCGTCGTCAACGCGCGCACGCGCGACGCGATTGGCGCCCTGCCATGTGCGCCAGATGAAATAGAGGCAGGCCGCCGCCAGGAGCGCGATGACGGCCCACTCCCAATGAGCTTTCAGCATCTCGAGCATGTCCGGCGCGCTTGCCGCGGCGTCGTGGATGTTCTTGGCCTGCTCGGCGGCGTCACTCACCTTCGAGATCACGTCGGACGGACTCGGCGAGTTCTCGCCAACCGCGGCGGTGATCCCAGCGCCGACGACGGAGGCCGCGCCGCCGACCACGCCTTGTCTGACCTGGTCGACGCCGGCGATCGTGCGGGAGCCCGCCCTGCGGAGATCCTTCGTCGTCAAATACGGCGAGGGTCCTTCGCCTGTCTCGCGCTTCTCTTCGACGACTTGCGCGTAGGTCGCGCGCACGAACTGCTGGCGTTCGCTCTCGCGGCGGCCGCGGATCTCCGGCGGCTTGACCCACCTCATGAATTCGTTGGCGGCGCCGCGGTAATTGCGCTTGTTGAGCTTTTTCAGCAGCGTCGATTTTTGGAAGGCGCCAATTCCGACATTGAACGTGAAGGAGCACAGCGCGTCGAACTGCCCCTGCGTCAGAGGCACGAGGACGGCGTCGTTGACCGCCTTCTCATATTGGCCGAGGTCGCGCGACAAGATCTGGTCGACCTCGGCGCGCGAGATCACCATGCCGGGTTTCGGCGCCGGCGGGCCGGCCGCCGCAGTATGCCCGACGCCGATCGTCCAGACGCCGACGGAATCGCGATAGGCGTGCGTCTTGAAGCCCTCGCGCTGGATCAATTTGGCGCGGCCGTCCGCGCTCATCCGTAGAGCGGTCATGCAGATTTCCTTTTTGGGAGATACGACGCGAACGCGCTCAGCGCGCGCGCAAGATTTCGCGGAGGAGGCAGGCGGCGATCACGGCGCGCGCCGCCGCGAACTTCAGCCGAAACGCGAAAGGCGCGCCGATATCGTCGCCCAATCGAGAATCGTCGCTGCGACCAATGCGGCGGCGATCACCCATAGAGCGACGCGGAACATGCGCGCCTCCGGCTCATAGAGCGGCGGGTTAGCCCGCGGGCTGCTCGGCCGACGACGGCTCGGCCGGCGGCTGCTGGACGGCGGCGCGAAAGGCGTCGAACCAGGGCCGCGCTTGCTGCTCGACGAACTGGTCGAGATCCGACGCGTCGACGGCGGCGCGCAGCGAGGCGTTCTCGTCGCGCAGAGACGCCAGTTCTCCGTTCACGGCCTCGAGCGATCGGGCCTGTTCGGTGTTCGTGTTGTGGGCGTCCACAAGCGCGGTCTGCATTTCGAGAATGAGATCGCGCGCCTTCTCTTCAGACGGCGTCATGGCTTCAGTCCTTTGCGGGAATGCCGGGAGACCGCCCGGCGGCGGATTCTTTAGCGCTCGGTCAGAACAGCGACTTGTTGCCGAGATACATCGAGGCGACGGCGCTCGCGGCGAGATAGACCGTCGATTGCCCGGCCGCGCCGATGTAGATGGCGGCGACGCCCGGCGTCCAAGTCAGAACGATGATCCCTTGCGCGCCTGCGCCGCTCGGCCCGAAGCTCGTGGTGGAGACGGCGCCGCCGCCCGCGCCATAGTTCCCTGCGGCGCCGCCTGTTGAGCCGCTGCCCGCGCCGCCGCCGCCGGAGCCCTTGCCCGCGCCCCATTCCGAACCGTCGCCGCCAGCGCCGCCATCGGCGACGCCGGCCGAACCGCCGGAGCCATTGTCGCCGGCGCCGCCGTTTGTCTTGGCGTTCGAACTGTTCCCCTGGACGCCGGCGACGCCCGCGCCGTTCGGTCCGGCCGCTCCGCCGCCGCCTGTCGCGACCTTGCCGCTGGCGCTCGCCCCGGAGGAGCCTCCATTGCCGCCATCGTTCGAGAGGGCGCCGACGCCAGCGACCCCCGACCCGCCCGTAGCGCCGCTCTGATTGGTGACCGTGTTCGACGCCGGTCCGCCGGCGCCGGCCTTCGAGCCGACGCTCGACGCGGCGAGCGTTGCGCCATTGAACCAGGTGTCGCCGCCGGCGTTGCCGGCGAGGTTGGCGAAGAGGCCTGGCGTGACGCTCGCGCCCGCGGCGCCAACGCGGTAGGTCGCCGTGGTCGTTCCCGGCGACGCGAAGGAGAAGTTCGCGATCTTGTTCCAGGCGCCGCCGGCGCCGCCGCCGGCGAAGCGCGCGCTCAGAAAATGATTGGCGGAGCCGCCGCTGCCGCCACTGCCGATCGTCTCGATCGAGTTCGACGCGTTGTTCCAGGTCGGATCGGACGTATAGGTCTGATTGGAGCCCGGAGACGCGGTAAGGAAGTCCTGCGCGAGAACCGGAACGAGTTGGACGTCCGGCTCGCCGAAGGCGCGCAGAAGAACGAAGGCGCGTCGGCTCCAGCCGAAGTCGCGCTTCTCCTCGACGACGACGAGCTGGGCGAGACGGTCGACGAAGCGAAGCGCCTCGCTGCGCGTGACGACGCGCCGGCGCCTGCGCCAGTCCGGCTCGCGCCAGTCGTGCTGACGCGTGAGCAGCGCTTCGCTCAACATCAGGCGAGCGCGACGACCCGGAACTGATTGGAAGAAGGCGCGCTCGCGAAGGTCAATCTGACGGCGTTGACGCTCGTGCGCTCGACGTCGACGATGACTGAGTCGTAATTGCCGGAGTTCCGATAGACCTCGACCTGGACGTCGCGCGTATTGAAGTTGTGCGTGATCGTGTATTGCGTCGCCGAACCGTCGCCGACGTCCGTCGCATATTTGAGCTTCCGGCCCGACCAATTGGCGAGCTTGAGGGGCGTGACGATCCGGGCGTCGTCCGTGCCCGTGTCCGTCTCGCCCTGCGTCGCGATCTCGGCGACGCCGGCCGACGATTCCGAGGCCGAGCCGGCGGCGGTGCCGAACGCCGTCCAGGACACCGCCCCGGAGCCGAGCGTGAAGTTGACCGCCGTCTGACGGTAGCTTGCCCCGGCGCTCGTGCCCTCTTCGACGGTCGTGACCGCCTGTTCGAGCTCCGCCGCCGTGCTCGCGTCGGGCGCGCGCGTCGCCGGCGTCGCCGCGCCGTTCCAGATGTAAATGCCGTTTTCGGCCGCGCTCGATTGCGCGCGCACCAGCACGCGATCGCCGGCGACCATCGTCACGCCGTCGATCGTCGATCCAGGCGACGCCAGGTTGAGGTTCGACTGCGTCGCGACGCGGACGCTGTCCTTCCATGCGAGGCCTTCGACGGCGCTGTCGACATAGGCTTTCGTCGCGGCGTGCTGCGCGGCCGTCGGGTCCGGCAAATTGAGCAGCTTCGCGACGCTGTTGAAGTCGAGATCCGTGAGAACCTGTTTGGACATCTCTTTAGCCCCCGGTTAGCTGCAGCGCGCGAACCCCGCGACTGCGGTCGCAAGGTTGACGACGGCCTGGTTGTCGGACACGTGCGTGATCTGTCCTTCGAACTCGACGCCGCCGACGGAATAGAGCGAGATCGTCGGCTTCACGCCGAGATTGTGATTGATCGTCCATGCGGCGCTTGCCGACGATTGAACATGCGTGTAGCCGCCGGTCGGCCCCGGCGGGCCGCGCAGCATCTCGGCGAGAATGATCGCCGCCGGCTCGGGAAGCGGCGGGACGCTGAAGGCGCAAGCGTCCGACTGGAACTCTACGCCTGAGACTTCCAGATCGTTGGTGAGCGCGATCTTGACGCAGCTCATGCGGGCGGCGCGCCGGCGATCGCGACGGTAAAGGGCGCGCTCGTGGTCACGACGGGCGTCGGCGAATCCTCAGTGAAGCGAATGCGGGCGACGGCGCTCTTCTTCGCGCCGCCGACGCTGTTCCAGGACGCGGTACGCGACGCCGGCGCGCTGAGCACGATCGCCCAGTCGAACTTGCCGCTCGCCTCCGACGGGCCGACCAGAGTGAGCGCGACATCGAGGTCGAACGTCTCGTCGTCGAGCGCGGCGACGCATGCCGCCGACCACGTCCCGGCCGGCAGGATGACGACGCCGCTGTAGCTGACCGTGTCGCCGGCGACGATATTGAGCGCTGCGGACATCGAGATCTCCCCTATGCCGTCACGCCTTTGAGGACCATGAAGCGGATCACGATCGCCTCGGCGAGCGCGCCGCCGGAATATTGGATGATGTCGATCGTCGCGAAGCCGGCGCCACAACGGGCGTTGAGGCAATACCGGCCAAAGTTCGCGCCGCCCCCGAGTTGATTGAGGATCAGAATATCGCCCGCCTCAATTTTGTTGTTCGTCAAAATGAAGGAAACAACCGTGTTGTTGTTGAGCGAGGCGGCGTTCAGCGTGATGTCGCCGCATAGCTTGTTGAGCGTGACGCCATTGGACTTCGACGTGCTCTGCGTGACTGTTCCGCCGGCGCCGGTCGCATAGCCGAGCTTCCCCAAGCCCGTAAATGAGCCGTCCTGGTCGAGCGTCCAATAATCGGACGGCGACGCGGAGCCATTGGGCGTCGCTGAGAAAACGAGTTTCGCGCCCTGCGCCGTCGACGTCCAATTCTGCGTCGCCTCGGCGCGGATGCTGGCGCCAATCGCATAGGCGGGCCCGCCGCTCGTGTACCAGCCCGCGAAGTTCCATCGCCCGACGATATTGCCGCTCGAGATCGCGGTCGGCGTCCCGCCGGTCCCGTTAGCACGCCGCAGCCAGCCCGTCGGCACGCCGCCAAAGGCGTCGATCGCGTCGCCCGCATCCGCGCCGTCGGCGCCGATCGCGCGGCGCACATAGCCGGTCGGGGCGGACGTCGGCGCCGCGGCGGCGTTGGCGTTATGCGTGCGCGGCGCGGCGACATAGGCTTCGATCGTCGCGCCGAGCGCGCGCGCCGTCGATTTGACGATGTTCCCGACGTCCTGAAAAGCGCCGTTGAAGGCGGTCGCGATCGCGCCCATGCGAGAGCCTCGTGGATTTTAGGGGATCGTCGCCGACGCCGACGACGAATAGGAGCCGACAGATCCCGCAGACGAGACGAAGCGCGCCTGCATGGTGACGACGGTTCCGCGCGGCAGTTCCGGCGTCTGCATGATCAGCGCCGACAGGAGCACGCTGAAGTTCGTCCAGGTCGCGCCGCCGTCGATCGACCAGCGGCCATCGAGTTGCAGCGTCGGATCGGTCAGCAGCGCCGCGGCGGTGATGCTGGAGTTCGCCTGGACTGGCGAGTTGACATTGGCGTCGAGCGAGAGCTGCGCGACGCCGACGCCGGGTCCCGTCGACAGCGCCGCGGCGATCAGCGCCGTCGGCGTGCCGATCGCCGGCTGATTGACGATCGGCAGAGCGAAGATCGGATCTTGCGGGATCGCCTCGTCGACGAATTGATCTTCCGTCACCTCGACGAGCTCGGCCTGCCAGGTCGCGAGCGTTGCGTCGGTCGGCGCGAGCGACTCGACGCGAAACGTTCCGACGACGCCGATCTGAGGCGCATTCACGCCGACGACGCGCTGCTGCAGCGCAGTCATGGCCCGCGCGCCGAGCGATACGGACAAGCGTCGCTTGCGCACGTTGCGCTTCACCCGGCGCGCGGCGAGCCGATAGGCCTGATCGGCCGAGGTCACCCAATCGAAGACGACGGCGCCGGTGCGCCGGCCGACATCGCCCTCAGACGCCAGATCGCGGAAGGGCTGCGTCTCGACGCGATTATGGCCCTGCCGCGGCTCGATATAGGAGACGTGCATGTAGTTGATCTGCTCGGACGACGGCGCGCCGAACTGTTCGACAAAATCTCCAATGTCGCGCCCGGTGAAGACGATCGCTGGTTCGCGCCATTTATTGACCCAAACGGTGAAGCGGCCGTTCTGGTCTATGCCCCAGTCGCCGTCGCAGCATTCCATGAACTTGGCGAGGACCTCCCGCGGCTCCATGTCCAGCGTGACAAGCGCCGAGACGCGGGCGAAGGGCTCATAGCTCTGCACGCCATTGTTGAAGCCGTTGCGGCTGATCGGCGCGAGCCTGTCGCAATCGTCGGCGGCTTCCTTGATCGACGCCCAGTCAACGCCGCGAATGGCGGTGAGGTTTTCGGAGATCAGCCAGTTGACGTAATGCGCGGCGCAGAGCGCCGGGTTTTCCGAAAACTTCCAGGTCTCGTTGTAGAGATCGAAATCGCTGTCGGAGAAGGTCTGGCCAGGGTCGCGCGGATCGTAGACGCGCGCGCCGCGATAGATGACCGAATAGACCGGAAAGCCGTTCGGAAAAACCTTCAGACGATCCGCGGTGTTCGCCGTCGAATAGGCGACCGTATAGAGGATCGTGACGCCCTTGCCGAGATGCGTGGCGTCCCAGAACGGGTCCCATCCCGCATCGAACGATCGCAGCTTTCCGCTCGAGTCGCCGCGTAGCAGCGTCGACCATTTGCCCTGGCGCGTCGCATTGACGAACTCGACCATGACATAGGAATTGATGTTGCCGAAGGCGCCGGAGGACGTCTTCTTTCCGCTCGCCGGCCAAAAATAGTCGAACCTCGTGACCATCAGGAACGGGTCGAGGTTGTCCAGAGGCGCAAGCTCATCGTCGCAGATCATTGCGTCGAAGCCGTCGACCGGGCCGTCGTTCAGATAGAGCGCGTCGACGAAATTATAGAGGTTCGGCGTCGTCTCGCGGCAGAAGGAGACGCCGGCCTGTCTGACTCTCCCGAAGGCCAGGATTCTCGGCGTATTCGATCCGCGCACCGTCTGCGAGAGCGGCGGCGGACGCTGCAGCAACTGCAAGAGCTGCTGATAATCGATGCTGTCCTTTTTGCCGCCGCCTGACCCGCCGAGGAGCCCGAGCCCGATACCCGCGCCGCCGGCGATGAAGTTGAAGGGCGCCGGCAGGAATGGCGCGGCAAGGCCGAGAATCGATCCGCCGATCCGGCCGACGCCCTTGATGACTTTAGACACGCGGGCCGCCCGGAATGCGCCAGGCGGCGACGATGCGCGGCGATGTTTTCACCGCGAGTTCGCCGAAGGCGCAGGCGACAAAGCGGCCGTCGGCGCGAATGACGCCGACGAGCGGTCCGCCGCCATCCTGCTCCACCACCGCGACGCAATGCGGCCCTGGCGCGCAGCGCTCGAGTCCCATCAAGGCGAACCAGTTCTCCGCGCCCTCGAGCACGCCGTCCTCGCGCCAGCTTCGCATCAGCTCGGCCGGCGTCGGCGTCCTGGCGCGCAGGCCGATCGCCTCCAGCCAGCGAACGACGAAGCCGCCGCACGTCTCGCGACGCGGCGGCCGCACGCTTCGCGCGAACTCGATCGGATCGATAGGCGACGTCATTGGTTCCAATACAGGGAGTGCGGATAGGCGGAGCGATCGAAGATCCTGTCGCCGGGATATCTCGCCTGCTGGTCTGCGTCGGTCACAAGATTGAGCGCCGGCATGTGCTTGGTGTTGAAGATCGGCTCCGCTGCGACCTCGAGGACGAAAGCGTCGCCCCGTCGCTTCAGGCTGGCGCTGTCGATCGTCGCCAGCATACAGAGGTAGGGGTAATCGATCGGCCGTTTCGTCTCGTCGAAGAGCAGCGCATAGACGCTGACGCGCCGGCCGCGCATCTGCGAATATTGCGAGCGGGCGATGGCGGCGAGCTCGGCGTCAAGGCCTGAGAGCGTCATCGAGATCGGCTGCGTCGCCGCCTTCGCGCCGAACTCCAGACCCGATATGGCGCCGAAGCGGCCGAGGCCTTCCCATGCCTGCCCGTCGTTCGAACGGATCGAACCGTTTCCGAGCCAGAGGTTGAGCGTCTCGCTCGCGAGCTCCAGTTTGACGGCGACCGCCGCGGCGACGCGCTGGCCGGCGAGAACAAGCTGCGCGGCGTCGCTGAAGACGATCGGCTGCGTCACCAGCCGGCCTCAACGAAGTCGAGCGTGATCTCGCCCCAGCGGCCATATTGCATCTGCGCCGCCGCGGCGGCGTCTTTCGTCTCGAGATAGGCTTTCATGCGCGGGTCGGCGATCTCGAGGACGGTTCCGCTCGCATGGTCGGCGCGCAGGTCTGGCCAGATCGTCCACATGCCGCCGACGATCTCTTCAATGACGTGCAGGCGTCCGTCGAGCTCGAAGTAATCGCCGCCTTTGAGCGGCGCCGTGACCGAGTTCGTGACGCTGATCTGCGTCGCGCCCTGCGCGGCGTCGGCCGCCAGCGTGCAATCGTAGATCGACGTCTCCCAGCGTGTGCCGTCCGAAAAGATCGTCCCGTCGGAAAAGGTCGAGGTAATCGGATTCGTCGCGCCGGCGCGCTTCACCGGCCCATAGGCATAGTCATAGGGTCCGACATAGATCGGCTGCGCGCGGCCTTCGATCTTCGCCAGGAGCGCGCGCAGCGCATGGACATTGAAGTCGCGCACGAGGACGCCCGTGTAGATCAGGCGCCAGCCGGCCGCCGGCGAGACGACGCTCTGCGGCCGGCCCACGAGCGGCTGCGGACCGTCGGAGACCGCGCGTTCCTTGACCGGCGTGACGTGGCGAACCGGAATGACGCCTTCCGGCCAGAGAGAGACGAGAGGATCTCGCATCGTCAGTTCGAGCGGTTCCGCTGGTCGGCGAGAATGCCGGGGATCTGCTTGCTGAAGTCCTGGAGCATGCTCTGGACGGTTAGCACGACGCCTTGCGGCGTCACTTGCTGCGCAATGTCGACGCCCGGCGCGAAGTTCTGGACGATCACCTTCGGCGCGCCGCCCATTTGACCCGCGACATTCTTCTGCTGCGCGGCGTTGAGGACGATCTCGCCGGCGTGCAGGAACGCCGGAACGGCGCCGCCATCGGCAAAATGCGGCGCGCCGCGGAAGGCGGAGATCGGCGCGCTGAAGACATGGCGCGGCGGCGCGCCGACGAGGCCGCCATCCGGGAAGCCGGGGAACGCGAACTTGAACGCGCCGCTGAACAGGCTGCTCTTGCCGCCGCCCAACAGGCCGCCCAGCAGGTCCGCGCCGGAGCCGAACAGCGATCCGAGCAGGCCGCCGCCGCCCGACGATTTGTCGCCGCTCTTGCCGAACAGCGAATCCGTCAGGCTGCGCGCGGCGATATCGATGACCTTGCGCTCGATCTGGTCGAGAACGCTTTTGAACGCGTCGCCGGCGCTCTTGCTGTTGCGCAGATCATTGGCAAGCGACGAGAAGGCCTCGCGCGCGATGTCGCCGACTTCGCGCAGCGAGTCGCGCCAGGCCTCCGCGGCCTTGGTCGCTTCCTTCTGCGCGCGCTCGGCGGCGTCGAGCTGCGTCACCAGCTCGGCGACGCGGTCTTTCTGCTCCAGCGTCGCGCCGACGCCGATCCGCCGCTGCTCATTCTCGACTTTGATCTTGAGCGCGATCTTGTCGTGTTCGGCGCCTTCCGCCGCGACCGACGCGAGCGCGATCTTGTTTTGAAGGTCGCTCTCGACGCCCGAGAACTTTTCGGCCGAGCGCTCGGCGTCCGACTTGCCCTTGCGTCCGGCGGATGATGTGAACACCTTGCGCGTGTCGCCGACCGGCGCATTGACGAGCTGCGGGAAAAGCCTGCGCTTGTCGTCGTAGAACGTATCGCTGAATCGAAACGCATTTGCCGGCGCAGCCGCGCGAGTCTCATCTTCGAGCCGCACGACAGGACGCGCGCCAAGCATCCTGTCGACCTTGTCATATGCCGCGCCGATCTCTTTGAAGAGCGCGCTCCAGCTCGTCATCGCATTCAAGGCGCGCTGGAGCCGTTCCGACTTCTCGACGGCGTCGGCCATCGCGCTGACGACGCCATACCAGCCGAGCTTGATGTCGTCGGTCGGGCTCTTGATGTTCTTGAAGGCGTTGAGCAGCTTGTTGTCGGCCTCCTGCGCCGCCTGCGCGATCCTCTTTTGCATGTCGTCTGCCGCGCCGGCCGCCTGATTGAGGCTATTGCCGGTCGAACCGGACGCTTCCAGGAGCGATCGCATCGATACTTCGCCGCGCTTGATCGCGTCGACGAGCTTGGCGCCGCCTTCGTCCTGATAGAGCGCCCTGGCGAGCTGCTCCGCCTGCGCCGTCGGCAGGCTGCGGATCTTCTCATTGAGAATGTCGATAAATTCGCCGGCGCTGCGCGCACGATCGACGACGTCGAGAAAACCCTTGTCGATCTTTTCCAGCGTGCTTTTAACGGCGCCCTCATTGCGCCCGTAAGCCTGGAATTCCCTGGCGGCGGCGCCGAACGCGCCCAGCGCGGCCTTTTCGTCCAGCCCGGCGCCGGCCCCGACCGCCTTCGCGCCCTGGAGAATATCGGCTGGAAGGCCTGTCAGCCGCGACTGTTCGCCGAGCCTGGCGAGCTTTTCCTGTGCGGCGCCGGCCTCATAGCCGACGCCGGCGATCGCCGCCGCCAGCGCGGTCGCCGCGCCGATCGGCGAGAACAACGCTCGCACGGCGGTCGCGCCGAAGGAGCGCAGCGCCGCCCCGGCGCCCGAGCCGCTCGAGGAGAAAATATCGGCGATCTGCGAGCCCTGCTGCAACAGGACCAGCGTCGGCGACTGGCCGCCGGCGAGCGACACGCCGACGTCCTGGAACTGGCGAGACAGATTGATCCACTCGTGACGGGCAAGGCCAGTCGCCTTCGCATTGTCCGTCATGACGCCGGTGAGCCGGCGATGACGCTCGACGGCGAGATCGACGACGCGCTGCGCGTCCGCCTGCGTCCGAACGCCGGCGGCGACGGCGTTGTTCGCCGACACATAGGCGCGCGCCACCTGCGTCGACGATCGCGCCGTAACATCGAGGCTCTTTTCGAGCCGGTCGAAGGAGCGCGCCGCTTCCTTCGCCTCGCGCGAAAGCCCGGCGAAGGCGTCATTGCCGGCCTGGCCGATCTGGCGCAGCGCCTCGCGGATTTTTTCGTCGCCTTCCGCGCCGAGACGCAGCGTAACGGCCGCTTTCACCGCCATGGTCAGTCCGTCCTCAGTTTGGCGACGCCCGCGAGCATGCCTTGCTCGGCGATCAGGAGAAGCTCCATGAACGCCGCGCGATCGCAGTCGTCCGGCGCCGTGAGCGCCGCGAGCGCATAGTCGAGACCGACGATCTGTCCGGTGAACCCGGCGCGCTTCACCGCGCCTGGCGCGAGGGAGGCGCGCAGCGCCGCCGCGCCTTCGATGGAGTGTGGCGCGTGCTCATCCTCGGGACACATGCTGCCGTCGGCGCTCGCCCGGCCCTTGGCGCAGGCGGAGCCTAGTTCGTGGCAGGCTCTGCAATAGGCGGCGCCCCCGCCGGCGCGCCATTCGGCGAGGGCGCGGATGCGTTTCCCTCCTGGTCCAGCGTCACGAGCCGCGCGGTCAGGACGCTGGAGATCAGCTCATAGAACGCCGGGTCCTTGAGCAGGCTTGCGACGTTCTCGCGCGTGAGCGGCAGCGGCGCGCCGTTCTCGTCGCCGATCCCCTCCCAGGCCGAGACGCAGCGCATGAAGAGCTCGACGTTGAAGACGAGCAGCGAGACGCCGGACGAAAGCGCCTCGTCGGCCTCGAGCGCCTTGGCGTCGCCGACATCGAGGCCGAAATCCGCGAGCGCGCTGGCGCCCGATTTGACCGCTTTGAAAAACTCGCGCGCGCCGCGATAGGCGGCCTCGCGATCGACGCTCGTCGCCTCGCGATAGGTGAGCCAGGCGCCGGGCCCGAGCGGCAGGCGCTGATCGCTCTTCGGTTTGCCGATCCTGATCATCAGTAGCTCGCGATCTGGTTCTTGAGGGTGGCGGTGAGCATCGGCGCGCCGGCGGTCTGGGCGCAGCGGAACGGAATCGTCTGCTCAATGCCGCCAGGCCCCTCGATCGCGACGCCGGCGCGTCCCAATCGCGCCGCCGGCGCAAGGAACGTCAGCGAGTTATTCGCGCTCTTGACGAAATTGAACTCGAGCGACTGGTCGGTTTCGTTCACGGCGGCCGTGTCGAAGGCGGCTGAGGTGTAGCGCACGCGCAGCTCGCCGGTGAGGCTCGCCTGTTCGGAGAGGATGGACGCGCCGAACTTCGCGAGCCCGTCGACATAGCGATCTTGCGAGAGGCCCGTCTCATACATGAACTTCGCCGAGAGCAGCACGCCCACCGCGACGCCGCCGAGCAGCACAGCGCCGCCCGTCGCCTTGACCGGATCATAGGCGCGCGCGGCCGTCGGCGTGCCGGCGCCGCTCGATCCGAGCAGGTTCTCGCCATAGCCCAGCAGATCCATCGACGCGCGCTGATAGCCATTGGCGTCGGCGGAATCGAAGCTGAAGTTGCGCGCCGCGCAGGAGACGTGCTGACGGAAGTCGCCGGCGATCGGGTTGAGCTCGATCGTGCGCGTCGGCAGCGTGAGCGCGCCGGAGCTGAAGACATGCACGAAATTCGTGGAGCCCGACGTTTGCGGCGCGCCGAACAGGAGCTTCAGCCAATCGCCGATCTGATTGAGGCAGACCGGCAGCTCGAGCGAGCCGCCATGCTCGGAAAGCGCCGGCGCGGGCGGCGTCGCGTCGCGGAAATTATTGTAGCCGGCGCCGATGATCGGGTCGGCTTCGATCGGCTTCGTCTCGCGCAGCGACGACTTGTAATAGAAGCCGTACTGATAGTTTCCGCTCGCCGGCGTCCCATAGGCGCCGGACTCGTCTTTGAAGGCCAGGCGCGCGACCTGACCGAGCGCGATCGAACCCGTGCTCATCTTCTCAAGCCTTTCGGATCATGATCCCGGCGACGCCGAGATCGTGTGGCGTGGCGGGGCGGGATTTGCCGGCGAGACTCCTGGCGATCTCCGGCGCGTTCGGGACGATCGCGCCGCGCGGATAGCCGTCGGTCGCCTCGGTGACGACGAGATGCGTCGGCGCCGGAGCGGATGGCTCCGGCGACGGAGAAGGTTTCTCGGCCATGTTCGATCCCTCGTTTTCGACGCTCGCTCCGGGAAACTCGTTTGCCAGCGTTCGAAACATCGGCGCCGGGCCCGACCGCTCGCGTCAGTAGCTCCTCGGTGACAGATAGGTGAGCTGCACGCGGA
The DNA here is from genome assembly GCF_050251305.1 of Methylocystis sp. Taxonomy (GTDB): domain Bacteria; phylum Pseudomonadota; class Alphaproteobacteria; order Rhizobiales; family Beijerinckiaceae; genus Methylocystis. The sequence continues at coordinate 16,669 of NZ_JBFWNB010000053.1, forward strand.
TCAGCGCCGTGAGCACCGCTTTCGATCCGGCGATGTCCGTTCCAAGAGTTGGGGGCTCGACGATTTCGGCTGCGACGACCTTGCCGCCGAGCGTGCATGGAACAAGCACGCCGTCGATTTCCTGCGCCGGAATCGCGTCGTAGACCGCAGAAACGCCGGCGTCGAAGGCTGCGTTCAGACCCTCGCTTTCGGGCCCTGCGACATAGATTTCGATCTCGGCGTTGCGCACGAGTTCATAGGCTTCCGGGCCGCCGCCGAAACGCCGGGTCGTTTCAACCGGCTCGCCATGACGCAGCGCGACGATCTTCGCGTATGGCGGTTCGCAGATGGACAGCTCATCGAAAACCTCGTCGAAAACTGGATCGCGGCGCACGGTCGGCAAGACTTCCGAGGCGTCGAGCGCAGCCTTCAAGGCGAGCATCGCCTTTTCGGTTTCAGAGCTCATGGATTGTTCGCGGCTCGCTCATAAGTAGCGCTGTATTTCGCGCCGGCGCGCTCGGCGATCCCCGCAATATCGAGGCGCTTCTTAAGCCGGACCTGCTTGACCAGGAAGAAGACCACGATTGATGGCGATTCTCCTTTGATCCGCGTGCGGATCGGCTTGAAGGATTTGCGGAGTCGCGCGCGCGCCGACTGCCGTCGGTAGCGGCCGTCGGCGACGAGCAGCCCATTGCCATTCTTGAGCGGCAAGAACCGCAGCTTCGCGCCGGTTTCCTGCTCCCAGATCGCCGGCGTGAGCGCCTTGTTCTTCACGCTCGAGCGGCGAACGCCGGCGTCGGGAGTCGGGATCGCCAGAAACTTTCCTTTGTGAGCGACGATCTCCGCGCCTTCCTCGAAGGCCTGCACAATCTGCGGCGCCTTCGAATAGGCGAAGAAGGCCGGCGTCAGCGTCTCGCGTAAAGCCTCCGGAAAGACCTTGCCGCGCCACGTCGTCGGAAGTTTCGTCGAATTGAACGCGCTTCGCGTCATCGATCTCAGCGGATCGACGAGCTGCTGCCGCCCTACGCCTTCGGTCGCGAGCCGCACGCGCTTCGTCAGCGCGACGCGCTCCTCATCAAGCGCGCGAGAGATCGCGTTCTTGTCGAATTCGAAGGAAAACATCGTCAGAGCGCGGGTTGCAGGTCACAGATGCAGGTCCAGACGAGACGGTCTGGATCTTCATTCTTCGGCGCCGCGACGATCTTGAATTCGCGGTTGTCGGCGCGGAACGTTCCGCCCTTCTTAGGCGCGGCGAGCTCGGAGGCGCGCACTTCGACGATCGTCTGTCCCGCGACGATCTGCACATTGCCGAGAGAGGCGACGTCGTCGGCGCCCCCGATGACGATGACGCAAGCGGTCGTGACGAAGTCCGGCGAGACATAGCGCGCCGACGTCCCGAACGTCGCGTAAACGTCTTCGAGCGCCGACGAGAACGCGTCAGAAAACACGCTCATTTTTTCGGGGCGGAAACGCTCGGGGCAGACGGGGCGTTCGCGCTCGCCTCAGGGACGGCCTCAACTTCCTCGGCGCCCCGGTCCGCCCAGCGCGCGAGCAGGCGGTCGGCCTCCGACGCGTCCTCGAAACTGACCGGCGTCATTGGCGGATAGGTATCCTCGCCCCGAGTAATTGTCGCCGGAACCTTGATTGTCTTCATCGCCATCGCTCTCGCTCCTTCGTGAGAAAGGGCCGGGCGCGCGCCCAGCCGGGATGTCAAACCGTCCGTTAATTGACGGTGCCGCCAGCGGTCGCCTCGATCCAGCCGAGCAGCGGCAGCGGCGCGGACTGCGTCATCGTGTAGGTGACGGAAGGGTCTTCTTCGTCCCAGACCTTCGGGAAGCGCGAAAGCGCCTGCAGGACCTTACGATCGAGGATTGCGCCATAGGTGCGAATGCCCTGGGCGCCGGAAGGATTCCCCATGATGAAGGAATAGTCCGGCATGAACTTTTGCACGACGCCGGAGTCATTCGCCCAGAGCTGCTGGTATTGAAAAATGTCGAACTCGGCGATCGTGCCGAGATATTTGACCTCGCGCCCGATCGCGCCGCCGGTGACGGCCCCCTGCAGGTCGATGTTTCCGGCCGTCTGCCGGAAGGTGTTCATGATCGTCGTGATCGACGGCGACTTCAGGAAGAGATCGCCCGCGAGCGGGTCCAGCACGACCGTCGACGGGTGATAGCCGGAATTGGCCTGAACTGTCGCCGCCCAGGTGCGGAGATTGGCGAGGGGATCGATGCCGGCCTGGCCCCAGCGCGATGCGCCCGCGAGAGCGATCGTTTGCGTCCCTGGACGCTGCAAGTCGATCGTGACCGGGGGATGCTCATTGGACTGACAAGTGACGGCGCCGGTCAGCAAGAGCTGCGCCGCCATCCACTCCTCGCGGCGGGAAATCTCGTCATCTTCGACGAAGAGATTGTCCATGATCTGCAGGTTGAAGCGGTCTTCGGGCGTCATCTCGCCAAGCAGTCGCTCGCCGGCGCGGCGCTTGACCGCCTTGGACGGCTCGACCGTGTGTTTCGGCTTGACATAGGGCGGCTTGAAAGACGCCGTCTTATAGCCGCGCGACGGCTGCGGCTTGCCTTCGATCGTCGGCACGACGAAGGGCGCGAGGCGGCGCGCGCGTTCGACTTTGTCGAAATAGATTTCTTCCGTTTCGAACGTCTGCTCCATCGGGAAGAAGGTTTCGAGCAGGAATTGGCGCGTGCGATCCATGACGCCGAATGCGCCAATGAGGCTCGCAGTCGAGTTAACGTCGAGAGCCATTTGAGGGATTCCCTTATGAATGCGCTGTCCGGCCTATCGACCGCGCGCGGGTTGCGTTAGCCGTTCACGCCAACGGAGCGGATGAAGATCGCCGACGACGCCTGGCGCAGCGCGGCGTCGAGCGTCGCAAAGCTCCACGAGACGTCGACGATCATCGCCTCGAATGCGAATTCGCCCTCCATGTAGACAGGCGCGACGACATCGCCGCCGGAAGCGTCCACATCGGTCGCCAGGATCGCCATGCCGGCGGCAAGCTGCGACCCGTCGGAGGCGCCGGCGAGCGAAGCCGTATATTTGTCGGACGCCGTGATGCGGCCGAGCAACTGACCGCGCTTGTAGGACGCGCCGGTCAGAATCGTGACCGTGCGGTGCGTGAAATCCTCGCCGCCCGCGAAGAGCGGCGTTGGATTGAAAAGAGCCGAGATGGTCATGGTGAGAGAGTCCTTTGTTGACGACGCGCCGCTACTTGCGCAGCAGGCGTCGGGCTTCCGCTGCGCCCTTTTCGAAATCGCTCATTTGCGAAACGTCGCGCCCGCCGTCCGCGCCGAGAGCGGGTTGTTTGACGCCTTTCATTTCATCGAGCAGCGTCGGCGCCTTCGGCGCTTCGGCGACTGGCGCTTCCGCCAACGCGGTGCGCGCTTCATCGGGCGCCATCGCCGTTTTGAACGCGAAATAGCGCGCCTGCTTCTCGCGGCCCTTGGCTTCTTCGCTGTCGAGGATGGCCGCGATGCGGGCCCGCTCCGACGCGACGCCGGCGGATTCGCCTTCCGCGCGACCGGCTCCATGAGCCTCGGCGCGCGCCTGGGCGATGGACGATTCGTGCGCCTGACGGGAAACAACGTCGGCGTTTGGCGCAGGTTCATGGGGCGTCGCGGCCGCGCGCACGGCCGCAACGATCGTTGGATCTGACATCGCGGATTTTCCTGTTTTTCGGCCTAGCGGGCCAATTCGCGGACGAATTCGTCGAACGCGCTATTCGCGTGTCCGACCGCATCGGCAAGGCCGAGCGCGACGGCGTCCGCGCCGTCGAATGAGGCGGCTTCCGTCGCCAACGCCTGGGCGGCGTTGAAGCGTCGACCACGATGGCGGCCGACGGCTTCAGCGAAAGACGCGCGAATGCGTTCGAGCGCGGCGAGCTCTGCAGCCGCCGCCTCTTCGGACAAGGGCTCGAAAGGATTGACCTCGGCCTTGCGCTTGCCCGCGCGCAGCACCGTGACCCTGACGCCCTTCTTCTCTAGTTCGCAGGACTTGTCGGCGTGAAGGGAGATCGCGCCGATTGAGCCGATCGATCCATGCGCCGGCATGACGATCTGGCGCGACGCGCTCGCCAGCGCATAGCCGGCGGAGAGCGCGTGATCGGTCAAAATGGAGAGCGTCGGCTTCATTTTGGAAAGTTCGGAGATCATCGCCGCCGTCTCGAAAAGACCGGCGACCTCGCCGCCGAACGAATCGATCTCGAATGCGACGCCGGCGACCTGCGGATCGCGCGAAGCGCGGATGATCTGCGCTTGCAGGCCTTGATAGGACGTGCGGCCGGACGACGCGCCGACGTAATTGCCCTTGTGAACGAGTGAGCCCTCGACCGGTATCACCGCGACATTGCCGACCATGTCATAGACGGGCACGCGATCGCGGTCATAGCTGCGCCCGGTGCGATCGCCCAGGCGGCCGGCTGACGGACGCCCCTTCGCGAAAGCCTCATGATCGACGGCGGAAGCATTGGCAACGACGACATGATCCTCGCCGAGGATGCGCGGCCCCAGCGCTTCCACGATCGCCGCCGCTTTCCCCGCGTCTATGGCAAGCGGCACGCCAAAGAGACGGCCGGCGATTTCAGGTCGCGAGATCGTCATTTGTCTTCTTTCCTGCCGATCGGCTTACCGCCAGGCGGCGGATCGTTGTCGCCATCGTCCGTCGACTTCATCGAAGTGGCGGCCCCGTCGAAGATCCGATTCGGATCGAGGCCGCGCGCAATCGCTTCTTCACGTTCGCGCGCTTTTTGATCCAGAACGTCGAGATAGTCGTCGCCGTTCGCTGCGCATTCGTCGGCGAACGTCGAAACGTGGCGCAGTCGCTCGCCGACCGCCGTCGCTTCCTTGACCGGTTCGATGGCGCCGCGCCCTGGCCCGATCCAACTGCAATCGCAATAGGCGAGGCGCGCCGCGCGAAACTCGGGAGCGCCCTTCGGCAATTGGACGCGTCCGCGTACGATCGCCTCCTCGAGCCAATTCTCATAGTGCGGGCGCTCATGCCGCGCGGCAAAGCCGTCCTTCGTCGAGATGAAGCCCTGCCAGACCTGCGCCAACGCGCCTTTGAAACCGCTATATGTGGTCTGGGAGAAATCGCCGGTCAGCTGCTCGTAGGTGACGCCCGCCACTGCGGCGAGGTTGCGTAGGCCGACACGATAAAAGGCGTCGAAATTCGTGTTGGGATGCGCGGGCTGGGTGAACGCGAAATCGTCTTCCGGGTAGAGGAAGTTGATCTGCGCGCCCGGCAGACGAACGGGGCGTTTCTCATAAAAGTCGATGCGTTGCGCTTGCAACGCCGTCATCTCATCCGAACCATTCATCGCTTCCGCGATCTGGTCATGATCGTTGCCGGATTTGATGAAGGCCGCGAGAACCGCGTTTAACACCGCAGCCTGTAACTCGGCTTCGTCATATCGACCGAGCATGCGCATTTTCTTGACGATCGGCGCAAGCGGCGGCTCGCCCCGCACTTGGCCCGCGCGCCTGCGGTCAAAGGCGTGCACCACCTGCCAGCGTCCGTTCGGAAACTTCCGATCGAACTTTTCCCAGATCCATGGGAAGGCGCCGATGACGGCGGAGTCGCCAGGATGCGCGGAACGGATATGGTAAGCCAGCGGCTCGCCGTGAGCGCCAAGGTCGACGCCGGCGCGGCGGGAAACCGTGTCGACGTAAAGATTGGGATTCGATAGCCTGTCAGGATCGATGATCTGTCGCGCCGTGCTCCAATCGCCGCCTCGCTCGATCCAATAGGAAACAGACAGCGATTCGCCATCGCCGATGTAGTGGCGGAACGCTAATGCCTGCAGCAGCCCGATGGTGTCGCGCTGCCCGGCGTCGCAGCATTCGAAATCCTCTTTGTAGAGACGCCACTGCGTTTCGATCTGCGCCGCCAATTCAGCGGCGGCCTTCGACTCGAGGCCGAGCGCTCGTGCGTTGGGCGTCGCGCGCAGTTTCCAGCCGGAACCGATGACCGAGTCGACCTTCCGCGTGACCGCGACGGACGCCCAACTGTCATTGCGCGCGAGATCGTGGATGCGCGCGGCCATCCGGTCGCGCTCATAGGTTAGGGCCGCTTGCGCGGATGGATTGGAAGGCCGCCAGAACGCCACGTCCTGATGCACCGTCGAGGCGGCGTCATAAAAACTGCGCCCCCCGATATCGGACATGCGTCGCCTGCTCGGTGGCACAACCGCGCCGTCAGGTCCCAGGATGGTCACGGCGCCCATCAGCCGAAATACGCGATCCGGCGATAGCCGCGCGCGCC
>NZ_JBFWNB010000054.1:0-22017 GCF_050251305.1 Methylocystis sp.
TCGCGCCGCCCGTCTCCGCCAGAACCTTCGTGATCGCCGCCGTCAAAGACGTCTTGCCATGGTCGACGTGTCCAATCGTCCCAATGTTGCAGTGCGGCTTCGTGCGTGAAAACTTTTCCTTGGCCATGATCCCCATTCCGAATGGTCGCGGGCCCTCGCCCGGCGCGGGCGAGGCTTTAAGGCTATTGGCGGGATTCTTCAAGGGGCGGAAAGCCTTCGGCCCCCGCGGGAATGTGAGCCGCGGCCGGCTCCGCAGAATCAGCTACATCCGGAATGGCAGACCACGTCCGTCACCACCGGTTTTGTTACACCCACTGTATTGACGTCGATCACGACGCCTTTTCGTTTCCAGCGGAAGATGCAATTGGCGAGGCCGGTTCCCGCGCAGGAGACGGTTTCGGGACGCCCTTCGCAACGGGGATCGCCTTTCTGACAGACAAATCCGCCTTCGGGCTCATGGACCGTCTTCCAGCCCTTGCGGAGGAGAGCCTTGCGCGCCTGGGCGTAAGGTTCATCTTTCGCAAAGCTCGGAAGCTGCGCGAGGGCGCTCGAACAGAGAGAGAGCGTGACGAGAACGATGGTCGTGGCGAAAAGCGCTTTCATAAAATTCACTCCTCATTCTTGAGAGCGTTAAATAGGCGACACCCGCCGTCCTCAAGCGCCGTCCGCATGACGCTGCGCGACGGCCGACTAGGTTGTGTGGACTCTAAGGATTCCAATTTAGGCGCAAATCAGATTCAAGGCTGCCTTTGGGGAGGCGGCCTTGGGTGTGATGGATCGACTGGTTTTGACCGATGCGGCTTGGGAGCGGATGGCGCCGCTGATCATAGGCCGGCCCGACCAGAAGGGCTCGACCGGCCGCGACAACCGGATGTTTGTAGAGGGCGTATTGTGGATCGTGCGCACGGGCTCTCCCTGGCGTGATCTTCCGGAAGCGTTTGGGGATTGGAACAGCGTGTTCCGGCGTTTCAGTCGATGGAGCCTCAAGGGGGTCTGGTGGCGAATTTTCGAGGCGATGTCCGATGATCCGGACTTCGAATATCTCATCGTCGACTCCACCATCGTCCGGGCGCATCAGCATGCCGCCGGGGCGAAAAAGGGGGGCCTGAAGATCAGGCGATTGGTCGCTCGCGCGGCGGCTTGAGCACCAAGATACATATGGCCGTTCGCGGCTTGGGATGCCCTGTGCGGTTCACGCTGACCGCAGGTCAGAAGGGCGATGCGCCGCAAGCCGCCGCTTTAATCGAGGGATTGCCTGCGGAGGTCGTCATGGCCGATGCCGCCTATGACGCCGATCACTTGCGTCACGTCATCGCCGCCAAGGGCGCGCGCGCCGTCATCCCCAACAACCCGTCGCGTGCGATCAAATATCCGCTCGACAAGAATCTCTACGCCCAGCGACATCTCGTCGAATGTTGCTTCTCAAAACTCAAGCAGTTCCGCCGCGTCGCAACCCGTTTCGAGAAGACCGCCCAAAATTATCGGGCAGTCATAACAATCGCCGCAATCGTCCTGTGGATGCGATAACTGTCCACACGACCTAGAGCGTCGCCAGTTGAAATCGCAGGCCGCTGCGCCAACTGATTCCGTGGCGGGGCGTTGAATGCGGCTTCATCAGTGACGTATGATTTTTTCGAAGACCCGGTCGATTGGGCGTTCGCAGCGCTCTTTGCGATGCTTGTCGTCGCCGCCTGGGGCCTGCGGATCTGGGAGCCCACGCTCGGCGGCCCGCTGACCGACTTGTCGCTCGGCTTCTCGGCGCTGGTGATCCTTCTCCTCGCCGCTCAATATCTCTGGCGAGCGGTCTTTCCGAACTATCCTTTCGGCGGCGGCCCCGTCTGGCGGCGGTTCGCCGCCTATCCGCTGCGCCAGTTCATCTATGCGGCGGCCATCCTGCTCATCGTCAGCGGCGCGTTCGAGGCAATCTTCAGCGGCGCCTCGCTCGCCGCGATCGGGCTGTGGGCGGCGTCGACGGATTTCGCCGATCCAAGCTTCGCCAGTTTCGCGCGCGCGCTGAATCAGATCGCCGCTTTCGCGCTTCCGGCCGGATTGATCGCCTATCTCGGATTCGTGGCGCTCGCCGAACCGCTCCGGCCAGCGACCTCGACGGCGCTTGTCGCCACCCCGCCGCCGCCAAGCACGGTGGTTTTCCCGCCGCATACGATCCTGGCCGGCCAGGATCTCGGCCGCCGCATTCGCCTGATGGGCTGGATCGGCTTCTGGCTCGACTTCGTTCTGGCGTTCCTCACCGCCCCGCTTCTCGCCTTCGGCGCGGTCGGCCAATCCATCAGCTCGACCGTTTGGGTGAGCGATCCGATTCACTGGGGATTTTTCGGACTGGGTCTGCTGTTCATCTCGCTCGTTCTGGATTTCTTCTCGACGATCGCCTCAGGCCGGTTGATACGCGACCCCAGCGGCTATCTCGCCGAGGAGCAGCCAGCAAAATTATGGTTTCTCGGGGTCGGATCGATCGTCAATGTTCTTGGCTCCGTGGTCTCCTTTATCGGCGTCGGCCTGAGCATCGCCCTGCTTGTCGCCAAGACCGTGTCCCAGCCTCCGGGAATTGCGATCACCGATCCGGACAAGATCGTCCGCGCGCTCGACGTCTTCATCTTAATGGCGAACTTTAACTTGCTGCTTGCGCATTTTATTGGCGCTGGAGCCGCCGTCTGGCTCAGCATGCAGGCGCTCAAGGCGCGACATAAATTCGTTGTCGCCTTGGGAGGCGCGGCGACGGAAGCCTCTTGAGTCTGCGCCTGCCGACTTATTCTTCGTAGATAATCTCGCCCGCGACCACGGTCGTCTTGACGACGCCCTGAAACAAGGCGCCGTCGAATGGCGTGTTCTTGCAGCGCGAGCGCAATGTGGCGGGATCGACGACGAATGGCGCGTCCGGATCGAACCGCGCGAGATCCGCTGGCGCGCCCTTCTGCAGCCTTCCCTGTCGAAGACTCAGAATCTCGGCTGGACGCGACGTCATCGCCTCGAGCAGGCGCATCAGCGTGACGTCCCCGGAATGCACGAGCCGGAGCCCGGCCGCGAGCATCGTCTCGAGGCCGACCGCCCCATATTCGGCTTCGGCGAACGGCAGCCGCTTCGTTTCAACGTCCTGAGGGTCGTGATCGGAGACGATGACGTCGATCAGGCCTTCGGCGAGCGCTCCGACGAGCGCTTTGCGTTCATCCTCATGGCGCAATGGCGGTCTCAGCTTGAGGAAGGTGCGATAGTCGCCGATGTCGTTCTCGTTCAATGTGAGGTGATTGATCGAGGTCCCGCAGGTGACCGCCAGGCCCCCGTCTTTGGCCTTGCGCAGGGCGTCCAGCGAGAGAGTCGTGGTCACGATCGCCGAATGGTAGCGCGCGCCGGTCAGGGCGACGAGCCGCAGGTCGCGATCGAGCATGATCGCCTCGGCCTCGCGCGGCGCGCCGGACAGGCCGAGCCGATGGGCGAATTCGCCCTCGTTCATGACGCCGACGCTCAGATCCGGGTCTTCGGCGAAATGGACGACCAGCGCATCGAAATCGCGCGCATAGGTCAGCGCCCGCCGCATCACCAGCGCGTTTTTCACCGGGCGGGCGCCATCGGAGAAGGCCACAGCGCCAGCCTGCTGCAGCAGACCGATTTCGGCGATCTCCCTGCCCTCGCGGCCTCTGGTGAGCGCCGCCATTGGCGCGACGCGCACGCGGCCGGTGTCGCGCGCCCGGCGCAGAACGAAGTCGACGACGGCGGGATCATCGACAGGCGGGAGCGTCGCCGCCGTCGAAACGATCGTCGTCACCCCTCCCGCCGCCGCGGCGAGAGTCGCGCTAGCGATCGTCTCCCGATGCTCGGCCCCCGGCTCGCCGACGAAGGCCTGCATGTCGATGAGGCCCGGCGCAACGACGTCTCCCGCGCAGTCGATGACGCGGGCGCCCTGGGGTGCGTCCCCCTCGCGAACGGACTCGCCGAGGTCCGCGATGATTCCGTCTTGCGTCACGAGACCGCCGCGCGTGTCCCGTCCCGATGCGGGATCGATCAGGCGAGCGTTGAAAAAGAACAACGGCGCTGGAGCTGGCGGCGGCGACATAGCGCCTGCTTATGCCATTTCTTCAATGATGCAAGTGCGCCGAACCGGCTGAGGGCTTGATCCGGTTCCGCAGGAGCCTAGCTGCTGTGGGTTGGGAGCGCGAGCGGCGCGGGTCGCGCGCTCCTGGAATTTTTTATGCGTTCGCAGAACTCCCCAAAGACCTCTCCTGCGCCGCGCGCAGCGGAAGGAGAAGGACGCGCCGCGCTCGGCGCGACGCCGGGCGCCTCCTTTGACGGCATTGTCGCGCTCGACTCGCGCGGAGCGGTCCGCTCGATCAACGACGAAGCGGCGGCGCTGTTTGGTTACGCCGCCGAGGAAATTCTTGGCCGGGACTTCGGCATGCTGACGCCCGAGTCGGACCTCAGCTTTCGCGACCATCTCGGCAAGACGCCAAGCCTTCGCCGACGGATCGACGGGTTGCGCAAGGACGGGTCGGTCCTGCCGATGGAGCTTGACGTCAGCGAAGTCGTCTGCGACGGCGAGCGCTTGTTCATCGGGCTCATTCGCGATCTTGGTCAGCGTCGCTTTGAACGGGACATTCAAAAGCTTCAGGCGAACCGGCTTGATCTGATTGAAAACATGGCGGCCGGACTGGCGCATGAGCTCAAGCAGCCTCTCACGGCGATCGGCGTCTATCTCAATTTCGCGCGCCGCTATCTCAACGAAAAAGACCTCTCGGTTCAGAAGATCGCCGAGACGCTCGACAACGCCGATGCGCAAGTCTTCCGCGCCTCGCAGATCATGGACAATCTTCGGCAGTTCATCGCGCGCGGCGAGACGACGAAGACGCCGCAGAATCTGAACCCCGTCATCCGTACCGCGTGCGCGTTCACGGATTCGCTCGCCAAACTGCACAATGTCAAAACGACGATCAATCTCGACGCGTCGCCGGACATAGTGCTGATCAATAAGGTTCAGATCCAGCAGGTCGTCGTCAATCTGAAGCGAAACGCCGTTGAAGCCATGCAGAACTGCGCGCGGCGCGAGATGCGCGTGTCGACGGGGCTGATCGATGGCGATCTGATACGCGCCGACGTCGCCGACACCGGTCCCGGCCTGCCTGACGAAGTCAAAGACAGGCTGTTCGAACAATTCACGACGACAAAGCCGCATGGCCTCGGCGTCGGACTCTCGATCTCGCGCTCGATCATCGAAGCGCATAACGGGAAAATCTGGGCGGAGCCCAATCCGGGCGGCGGCACGATCTTCAGCTTCGCCCTGCCTCTGGCGGCGCGCTGAGCCGCTTGGACGCGCATCCGAAGGGTCCGCGACGAATCGCCGGGCGCGCGGCTCCCCCGCGCCGACCCGCGAAAAAAGCCAAAAACAAGAGTTCGTTAAGGACAATTATGGTTGAGCAGGGATGAACTGCTATTGTGCCCGTGGCGCTGACGTCCCGAGCGCCAGTCGAACCCCTGCCGTTTGGGGCCATCCTTGGGAGAGACGGCTTCGTGTTGACTTTCGAGAACGTCGGCCTGCGCTATGGCGTTGGCGCCGAAACCCTCCGCGACATCAATTTCCAGATCGCGCCGCGCTCGTTTCAGTTCCTGACCGGCCCGTCCGGCGCGGGCAAGACCACTTTGATGCGCCTGATCATCATGGCGCTGCAGCCGACGCGCGGATTGATCAGCATCTTCGGCAAGAACACGGCGGCGCTGAGCAATGAGGACGTCGCCGAGACGCGCCGCAAAATCGGCGTCGTCTTTCAGGACTTCCGTTTGCTCGATCATCTGACGCTCTACGAAAACGTCGCCCTGCCCTTGCGCGTGCTCGGCCGCAGCGAATCGAGCTATCGCGCCGAAGTGGTCGAACTGTTGCGCTGGGTGGGCCTCGGCGAACGCGCGCACGCCTTCCCGACGATCCTGTCAGGCGGCGAAAAGCAGCGCGCCGCGATCGCGCGCGCCCTGATCTCGCAACCCAAACTGTTGCTTGCGGACGAGCCGACGGGCAATGTCGACCCGACGCTCGCGCGCCGGATCCTGCGCCTGTTCATCGAACTGCACAAATCCGGAACCGCCGTCATCATCGCCACTCATGACTTGACCTTGATGGACCAATATGAGGAGGCGCGACGGCTGGTGCTCGCCGACGGCCGCCTTCACATCTTCGAATGAGCGGGCGATGGGGATGATGCGATTCTGGTCCTCGACTCGTCTCTTGGCGTCGGACGTCGATGAAGACGCCGAGGAGATTCCCGCGCAGAGCGCGCTGGTGCCCGCCGACTCGGTCGCCGGCCGTTCGCTCGTCATCGTCATCGCGATCATGACGTTTCTCGCCGCGCTCGCCGCCAACGTCGCCATTCTCGTCGCCGACGCGAGCGTCGAATGGCGCAGCGACATCGCGCGCGAGGCGACCGTGCAGGTGCGTCCGGTCGCCGGGAGAAATATCGAGACCGACGTCAAGGACGCGGCGGAGGCGATGCGGCGGTCGCCCGGCGTCGTGGAGGCGCGGATCTACGCCAAGTCCGAATCGGAGGCGCTGCTGACGCCCTGGCTCGGCGCGGGGCTCGATCTTTCCGAGCTGCCTACGCCGCGCATGATCGTCCTGAAACTCGACGCGGAGAATCGCGCGGATCTCGACAGTTTGCGCGCCGAGCTCGAGCGCGCCGTTCCGAGCGCCGTGCTCGACGACCATCACGTCTTCATCCAGCGTCTCGGCGACATGGCCCGCGCGGCGGTGGCCATCGCCGCCCTCATTTTCATTTTGATCCTGGCGGCCATGGCCGTCGCCATCGCCTCAGCGACCCGCGCGGCGGTCGCGACGAACCGCGAAATCGTCGAAGTGCTGCATATCGTCGGCGCCGCTGACGCTTTCATCGCCCGGGAGTTTCAGCGTCGCTTCATGGCGCTGGGCTTTCGCGGCGCGCTGATCGGCGGCGGCGGCGCGATTGCCTTTTTCGCATTGGCGCAGTTCGTCGCGCAGCGGTGGCGCGCGACCGGCGGCGGCGATCAGATGGAGGCGATGTTCGGCGATTTCTCGGTTGGACTGAGCGGCTTTATTTTTATTGCGCTGCTCGCGGGCGCCGTCGCGGCGCTGACCGGCTATCTCTCGCAGTTCATCGTGCTCCGCCACCTCGAACGTCTCGGTTAAGCACATGCTCCCCAATCGGCGGAAGCCGATAACATCGGAGAAGAAATGCGCCTATAGTCGCGTCGGAACCGCGCCTCGCGCGTTCAGACCACGCAGAATGTGCGAAGGACCCCAAGATTGACGATCCCCGCGCGCCAGGGAGCGAAGAACACGTTGAGCGCCGTCCGCAAGGTCGTCTACGGGATCCTCGCCGGCGGCGCCTTTCTGGGCGCGTTGCTTCTCTTCGGTTTCGCGGGCTTCGCACTGTCGTTGCCGCGCGAAGAATTCGCCATACCGGGACAGGCGGAAGGCGTCGTCGCGCTGACCGGCGGATCCGATCGGGTGCTCGACGCGGCCGCCCTTCTCGCCAGCGGGCAGGCGCATCGCATGCTGATCACCGGCGTCAACCGCTCCACGCGCAGCTCGCTGCTCGCGAAGATCCTGCCCATGTCGCGCGAGCTTTTCGAGTGCTGCGTCGATCTGGGCTATGACGCGCTCGACACGGCCGGCAACGCCAGGGAAACGCGCGACTGGGCGCGCGAACACAATATCACCCGCACGCTCATCGTCGTGACCTCGAATTACCATATGCCCCGCGCGCTGGTCGAAATCTCGGCCGCGCTTCCGAACGTCCAGCTCTATCCCTTTCCGGTCGTCAGCGAACATATCAACGTCGCCGACTGGGCCAGCGATCTGCGCGTCACGCGTTTCATCGGCAAGGAATATGTGAAATATCTCGGGTCGCTGCTCCGCACCCGGCTCTTGCGGGAATTCGACGAGCCGGAGCCGCCGCCGCAGCTTCGCCATAGTGTCGCATCTGAGTGAGACCTTGTTTCGGCGCGCCCTGGCGCCCTAGAACAGCGCCCAACGTCCCCCTCGCCCTCGATCTCGCCAATGCTCTTCCTGCGCTCGCTGGTTTTTCAGATCCTGTTCTTCCTGAACATGTTCGCGCTCATGATCATCTGGCTTCCCGGCCTGATGATGCGCCGTCAGATCAACCAGGAGCTCGGACGCACCTGGGGGCGCACGACTCTCTGGCTGCTCGACAAGATCTGCGGCCTCAAGATCGACTGGCGCGGCCTCGAGAACATTCCGCAAGGCGCGGTGATCGTCGCCTGCAAACATCAGTCGATCTGGGAAACCTTCGTTCTGCCGATCAGATTTCCCGACTTTAGCTATATCTTGAAGCACGAACTGATCTGGCTGCCGTTTTTCGGCTGGTATTTGCTGGCGGCCGAACAGATCGCCATCGATCGTTCGAAGGGCGGCAAACTGCTGCCGCAGCTGATCGCCAAATCCAACAAGATCTTCGCGCAGGGGCGGCAGCTCTTCATTTTCCCTGAAGGCACTCGCCGTCCGGCCGGGGCGCCGCCGCAATACAAGTTCGGCATCGCCCATCTTTACGCCGCGACGGACACGCCGGCGCTGCCTGTCGCCGTCAATTCGGGGCTCTTCTGGCCGCGCCGCTCGTTCCTCGTGCGGCCGGGAACGGCCGTGATCGAATTCTTGCCGCTGATCGCGCCGGGCATGGAGACGCGCGCCTTTTTCGAGAAGCTCTCGACGGAGATTGAGGCGGCGTCCGACCGATTGATGCAGGAAGCGCTGGCCAAAGACCCTTCGCTCGTCGCCATCGTCGCAAAAGGCCGCGCGCGCGCCGAGGCCGTCGCCGCCGCCGAGGATGAAAAAGCCTAAATCCCCGCCGTTCCTGTGAGCGCCTGCGGCGCGACGATCAGCGGATATTCGGCCTCGACGATAAAGGGGCCGCCGCCGACGGAGTCGCGCGACGAATAGAGCACGAAGCGCTCCGCGGTGAAGCGCAACGGCGGGAAATAGCCGCGCGCGCCGAGATAGGCGGCGACGGCGCCGGCGCTGACGCCGCGCAGACGGGCGAGCGTCACATGCGGGATGAATTTGCGCGCCTCCGGCGGCGCGCCGAGCCGGCGCAACAGCCGCTCCTGCTCCGCCTGCATGTCGATCAGCGCCGGCTCCGGCCGCGCCCGCACGACAATGGCGCGGGGCTTGTCTCCCCCAAAAGACGCCAGCTGGTCGAAGGTTACAGTGACCTCCGGACGGCGAATGAAGGAGAGCGCGTTCGCCGCATCGCGCGCGAAGGCGTCGTCGACGTCGCCGATGAAGCGCAAGGTGATGTGATAATTCTCAACGTCGATCCAGCGTGCGCCGGGAACGCCGCCGCGCAACCGCGCGAGGCTCTCCGCGACGGGTCGGGGAATCTCCAAGGCCGTGAACAGTCTGGGCATGACATCCTCCCCAAGCGGGATCGCGTCGCCTCATTGCGCGCGCGAGGTTTTTCTCGCCCCCATGGAGACGAGCGTTCTTTCGACATAGGGCGCAAGCTTCTTGACGATTTTGGCGACGCCGGCCGCGTTCGGATGAACGCCGTCTCCGATGAGGAGCGCGGGTGAACCCCAGACGCCTTCCAGGATGAAGGGCACGAGCGGCACCTGATGTTTGGCGGCAAGATCCGGATAAATCGAATCGAAATCTCGCTTGTAAGCTTGCCCGTGATTCGCGCTCGACACCATCGCCGTCAGCACCGGGCGAACGCCTTTTTGCTGCAGCACGGTAAGAATCTGGTCGAGATTGGCGCGGGTCACTTTCGGATCATGCCCGTTCAGCATGTCGTTCGCCCCGAGTTCGACGACGGCGACGTCGAACGGGCCGGCGCCGAGGGTATAGTCGAGGCGCGCCAGTCCCGTCGTCGTGGTGTCGCCGGAAACGCCGCCTTGGACGACTTCAACGTCGAACCCGTCGTCGCTGAGGCGCCGTTTGAGCTGCGCCGGCAGCGAGTCCTCGGCGGCGACGCCAGCGCCGGCCGTGAGGCTGTCGCCGAACGCCAGAATCCGGACCGGCGCCGCGCGCGCCGGCGCAAGCGCGATCGTCAACAGCGCCAGGACCGCGAGAACGATCGCTTGGATCGACTGGCGGAACGCGCAATAAGGCGTTTCATCTGCGGGCGTCGAATGCGGCGCATCAATCAAGGCTTTGCTCCGTGCGGCGACAGGTGATCGAAGTTGAGAAGGTCGAGCTCACGCTCGGCGAAGGCGCCGCCCGCGTCCATGTGCTCAAGGGCGTCAGCCTGAGCGTCGCGCAGGGCGAGACCGTGGCTCTGCTGGGTCCGTCCGGCTCGGGCAAGTCGACTTTGCTCATGACCCTCGCCGGACTGGAGCGAGCTGACGCCGGCGGCGTCAGGATCGATGGACGCGATCTGGGCGCGCTGTCCGAGGACGCGCTGGCGCGTTTCCGCGGAGAAAACATAGGGATCGTCTTTCAGTCTTTCCAGCTGATCCCGACCATGACGGCGCTGGAGAATGTCGCCATTCCACTCGAATTAGCCGGGAAATCTGACGCTTTTGCGCGCGCGAAGGCCGAGCTTGCGGCCGTCGGCCTCGCCGAGCGCCTGTCGCATTACCCGGCGCAGCTTTCGGGCGGCGAGCAGCAGCGGGTCGCGCTCGCGCGGGCGCTCGCCCCCGACCCGCTCATCCTCGCGGCGGACGAGCCGACGGGCAATCTCGATTCCGAAACCGGCGCGGCGGTGATCGACCTCATTTTTGCGCAGCAAAGGAGCCGCGGCGCAACCCTCGTGCTCGTCACGCACGACCCGGCGCTCGCGGCGCGCTGCGACCGAAAGGTGCTGCTGCGCTCGGGCCATATCGACGCGAACGCGCCGGCGGCGTCATGAGCGCGTTGCGCTTCGCCGCCCTGCCCTTCGCCTTGCGCTTCGCCCTGCGCGATCTGCTCGGCGATCCGCGCGGTTTCGGCGTGTTCATCGCCTGCATCGTCATCGGCGTCGCCGCGATCTCCGGCGTCTCCGGCCTGTCGCGCTCGCTGGCGCAGGGACTTGCGCGGGAGGGCCGGACGATCCTGGGCGGCGACGCCTCCTTCAGCCTCGTTTCCCGTGAGTTCTCGCCTGAACAGCGCGCCTTCTTCGCGGCGCGCGGGCGGCTGTCCGAGATTTCGTTGATGCGGGCCATGGCCCGCCGTGACGACGGCGAAGCGGCGCTGGTCGAGATCAAGGCGGTCGATCCGCAAACGTATCCCGCGTTCGGCGCGGTCGCGCTCGACCCCGACATGCCCTTGGCCGAGGCGCTGGCGGAGCGGGACGGATTGCCGGGCGTCGCCGTCGATCCGCTGCTGCTGGCGCGGCTCGACGCCAGGCTTGGCGAAACCGTGACGATCGGCGTTTCCCGCTTCATGCTGCGGGCGATGCTGCGCAGCGAACCCGACAAGCTCGCCGGCGGCGTGGGGTTCGGGCCGCGGGTGATGATGTCGCGCGCGGCGCTCGCTGGCGCGGAACTCGTGACGCCGGGCTCGATCGTGCGCCATTTCATTCGGGTCACGCTGCACGGCGCGACGGCGGACGCGGACGTCAAAGCGTTCGCCGCGGACGCCGCGAGCGCCTTTCCGCAGGCCGGCTGGGAGGCGCGCACGCGCGACGCCGTGTCGCCCCAGTTCTCGCGCAATCTCGATCGGTTCGCTCAGCTGCTGACGCTGGTCGCGCTCACCGCCCTCGTCGCCGGCGGCGCCGGCGTCGCAAACGCCGTGCAGGGCTTCGTCGAGCGCAAACGCGCGCAATTCGCGATTCTGAAGGCGCTCGGCGCCGAGGGCTCGCGCGTCTTCAGGATCGCCCTCGCGCAGGTCCTGGCGGCGGCGGCGCTCGCCATCCTGCTCGGGCTCGTCGTCGGCGCGGCGATCCCCTGGGCCGGAGCGGAAGCCTTGCGCGATCTCGCGGACCTGCCCGTATCGGCGTCGCTCGACGCCCCCGGGGCTTTCTTCGGCGCGCTCTACGGCTTCCTCGTCGTTCTCGTCTTCGCGCTCGTTCCGCTCGGGCGCGCGCATGAGATCCCGGTGGCGGCGCTGCTGCGCGACGATCGGCGGGGCGGCCGGCTCGCGCGCTATCGCGCCGGGGCATGGGCCGCGGCGATTGCGCTCGCCGCGCTGGTCATGGCGACGTCCTTCGACGTCAAGCTGGGCGCGGCCTATGTCGCCGCCTCGGTCGCCGCCTTCGCATTGCTGCGCGGCGCCGCCTGGATCGTGATGCGGCTGGCCCGCGCCCTTCCCCGCCTGAGCGACGCGCGGCTGCGGTTCGCGCTCGCCAATATTTGGCGGCCAAAGAGCCTGACGCCGCCGCTGATGATCTCGATCGGCCTGACGCAAACCCTGCTCATCGCGCTCGCGCTGGTCGAAGGCGCCATCCACAACGAGCTGTCGCGCGCCGACGCCGGAGAGATTCCCAGCTTCTTCTTCATAGACATCCCGAAAGCACAGACCCAGGCCTTCTCGGACTTCCTCGCCGCCGAGGCGCCCGGCGCGCGCATCGAGCATGTGCCGATGATGCGCGGGCGCATCGTCGCGGTGAAGGACGCCCCCGTCGGCAGGATCGCCGTCGCGGACGACGCCAAATGGGTGCTCGAGGGCGACCGCGGCGTGACCTTTTCGGGCGCGATCCCGCCGAATTCGACGCTGGCGGACGGCGAATGGTGGCCGGCCGATTACGCGGGGCCGCCGCTCGTCTCGCTGGAGCAGAAGATCGCCGAGGGGATGGGGCTGGCCATCGGCGACGACATCCGGGTCAATGTGCTCGGCCGCGAAATCACGGCCAAGGTCGCCAATCTGCGCAAGGTGGACTGGCGCAGCTACGCCATCAATTTCGTCATGGTGTTTTCGCCGAATGTCTTCGTCGGCGCGCCCTACACCGAACTCTTCACCGTGGCGTACGGCGCGCCGACCGTGGCGGCGCGCGACGCCAAGGACGCGCGGCTGACGCGCGAGGCGGCGAAGCGCTTTCCGAACGTCGTCTCGGTGCGGGTCAAGGACGCGCTGGCCGCCATCGACAAGATCGCCGGGCAGTTGGCGCTCGCCGCGCGCGCCGCCGCCGGACTGGCGATCGTGACGGCGGTCTTGGCTCTGGCCAGCGCGCTGGCGAGCGGCCAGCGCGCAAGAATGCATGACGCAATCGTGCTGAAAACGCTTGGCGCGACGCGAGGCTGGCTCGCGGCCGCCTATGCGCTGGAGTTCGGGATTGTCGGCCTCGCCGCCACTGTCATCGCGGTCGCCGCCGGCTCCGGCGCCGCCTACGCCATGACCACGATCCTGATGAAGATCGACTTCGTATTCGCGCCGGCAACGATCGCGCTCATCGCCCTGGCCACGCTCGCCGTCACCATCGCTCTGGGCCTCGCCGGAACCTGGAGAGCGCTGTCGCGAAGGCCGGGGCCGGAATTGCGCGAACTTTAGGCCGAGCGCGAGAATGGCGCCGTATAAACGCAACATTCTCTATTCATTAGCCTTCTCGAAGCGAGCGAAGCCTCAGGGACCTCGACGCTCCAAGAGATAACGTTGCCTTGCAGGGTTTGTTCGCGCGCGACCGCGAAAGACGCAACGCTGAAACCTGCCGAAATTCCACCGCGCCGCCGCCGCCTTGCCCTTTCGCCTGCGACCTCTTAAAACCCCAGTGCGTCGACGGTCCGCCGAACGGCGTCTTTCGCGTCATGCCCGAAAATTGGCGACGCCCCGTCAGCGGAACCCAGCCTTGCCCGAAAAGAGCGTCCTCTCCTGGCCGAACGTCGCCGTGTCCGTGCTGGGCGGCGTCGCCGCCGCGGTGATCTTCGCGGTCGTGGCGCGCGGCGGCGTGGGCGGATTGCTGTTGGCGCATCTCGCGCCCCTGCCGATCATGATCGTCGCTTTCGCCTTCGGCCTCATCCACGGCGGGACCGCGGCGATCCTGGCCACGGTGATCCTGTCCTTTTGGCCGCATCCGGTCATCGGCATGGCCTATGGGCTTCTGATCGCGGCGCCGGCCTGGTCCGCCGTCTATGCGGCGCTCGGCGCGCCGCGCGGCGGCCGCGACAGGCTGACGCGCAATTTGCCAGGCTGGGCGGCGCTCGCGCCGGCGATCTTTCTGGCGGCGGCGATCATTCTCTGGCTGATCGTCGCGACCATCGTCTTCGGCTCGCTCGACGACGCCTTGAATCCGATCCGGGCGCGCGCCTTTATCCTGCTCGACATGATGGTCAGAGAGCGGGACCTCGGCGACAAGATCGATCCGACGACGCTTTCTGGCTCCGTGGCGCGCGCGGTTCCGGCCTTTGTCGCCGCCTACGGCCTCCTGATCCACGTGGTCAACCTGTGGCTTGCCGCAAGAATTGCGGAAGCCTCCAAGCTGCTGGGCCGGCCCTGGCCGGACATCGCCCGGGAATTCCGGCTGCCGAGGCCGATCGGCGGTCTGTTCCTGAGCGGGGTCGTGCTGACCTTCTTCGAAGGGCTCGCAGGCGCAATCGGGCTGGTGCTCGCAACGACTCTGGGATTGCTGCTCGCCTTCCAGGGGCTCGCCGTCGCGCATATTTTCCTGCGCGGCTCGCGCTCGAGCGCCCTGGTGCTCGCGATCATCTATTTCACGCTCGGACTGTTGGGTTGGCCGATCCTGTTCTTTGCGGCGCTCGGCGTCGCCGACCTCATATTCAACTATCGGGACCGGAAGACGGACCCCGGGCCGACCGCGATGCAAAAACCGGATTGACTTTCGACCGGTTTTTCTCGACATAGCCCGCAATCCTGGAGAGTTAGCAAAGATGGAAGTCATTCTGCTTGAACGCGTGGCCAAGCTCGGCCAGATGGGCGACACCGTGCGCGTGCGCGACGGCTACGCCCGCAATTTCCTGCTGGCGCGCGGCAAGGCGCTGCGGGCGACGGAAAACAACAAGAAGCATTTCGAGACCCAGCGCGCGCAGATCGAGGCGCGCAATCTCGAGGCCAAGAAGGAAGCCGAAGCCGTCGCCGAAAAACTCAACGGCCAGAGCTTCACAATCATTCGCCAGGCTGGCGAAAGCGGCCAGCTCTACGGCTCGGTTTCCGCGCGCGACATCGCCGAGGCGGCGACCGCCGGCGGCTTTTCCGTCAGCCGCGACCAGATCGTCCTGGTGCACCCCATCAAGGCGCTGGGTCTGCATCAGATGCCGGTGCACCTGCATCCTGAAGTCGACGTCGCGATCACCATCAACGTCGCCCGCTCGGAAGAAGAGGCGGAGCGTCAGGCCCGCGGCGAAAGCGTCACTCTCAAGGAAGAGACGTCGATGGACGATCTCGGCCTCGAAGTCGGCGCCGCTCTGGCCGAGGCCGGCGACGTCGAACTGTAAGCTTCCGCAACGCGCATAGGCCTTATCGCCGGCGGCCCTTCGGTCGCCGGTTTCTTTTTCCGGGGCTCCTCTCTGATTCTCCTCCGATGCAAGAGGAGTCGCGCATCCGCCGAACGAATCTTTTTCGACGTGTGGAAAAGACTCGCGACTCGCGGTCGCCGACAAATGCCTGTGGCGGGACCGACGCGTTAATGTATTGTTAACGTCTCTTCGGCTCGCACGTCGCGTTCGCGTCCCGGAACCGTCTCAAACAAGTCCGAACATCGATGCCACCAATTGAACAATTGGCGGGCCGGCGCGCCTTTCAGGTTGCGCAGCCGGACGCGCCTGCCTATCGCGCGCCGCCGCACAACATCGAGGCCGAGCAAGCGCTGCTCGGCGCGATCCTGGTCAACAATGACGCCTTCGACAGAGTGTCGGACTTTCTGAAGCCCGAACATTTCTCGGAGGAACTGCACCGGCGCATCTATGAAGTCGCCGCGCAGCTCATTCGCGCCGGCAAACTCGCGACGGTCGTGACGCTGAAGACCTTTCTCGCCGACATCGAGCTGCCGGCAGGGGTGACGGTCCAGGCCTATCTGGCGCGGCTCGCCGCCGAAGCGACGACGATCATCAACGCCGAAGACTATGGCCGCGTCGTGCATGACCTCGCGGTTCGCCGCGAGCTCATCGTCATCGGCCAGGACATCGTCAACACGGCGTATGATTCGCCGATCGATTCGCCGCCGCGCACGCAGATCGAGGACGCCGAGCGGCAACTCTATTCGATCGCGGAGACCGGCCGCTACGACGGCGGCTTTCAGCGTTTCGCCGAAGCGCTCACCACGGCGCTCGACATGGCGAGCAGCGCCTATATGCGCGACGGGCATCTCTCCGGCATCGCGACGGGCCTTCTCGACCTCGACGAAAAGATGGGCGGTCTGCAGAAATCGGATCTGCTCATCGTCGCCGGACGTCCAGGCATGGGCAAGACCGCCCTCGCGACCAATATCGCCTTCAATGTCGCGAGCGCCTATCAGTTCGAAACCGAGCCCGACGGAACGCATAAAACCGTCAATGGCGGCATCGTCGGTTTCTTC
This sequence comes from Methylocystis sp., assembly GCF_050251305.1. Lineage (GTDB taxonomy): Bacteria > Pseudomonadota > Alphaproteobacteria > Rhizobiales > Beijerinckiaceae > Methylocystis. The sequence goes on from NZ_JBFWNB010000054.1 coordinate 16,365, forward strand.
TCCCTGGAAATGTCGGCCGAACAATTGGCGACCCGCGTCATCGCCGAGCAATCCGGCGTGCCGAGCTACAAGATTCGGCGCGGCGACATCAATGAGGACGATTTTCGCCGCATCGCCGACGCCGCCCGGGAAATGCAAAGCATCCCCTTCTTCATCGACCAGAGCGGCGGCATTTCGATCGCCCAGCTCACCGCGCGCGCGCGGCGCCTCAAGCGCCAGAAAGGTCTCGACCTGCTCGTCGTCGACTATCTGCAATTGCTCGCCGGTTCGCGCGCGCGCGCCGACAATCGCGTTCAGGAGCTCACCGAAATCACCACCGGCCTCAAGGCGCTCGCCAAAGAATTGAATGTGCCGATCATCGCGCTGTCGCAGCTGTCGCGCCAGGTCGAAAGCCGCGACGACAAGCGCCCGCAACTCTCCGACCTGCGCGAGTCGGGCTCGATCGAACAGGACGCCGACGTCGTCATTTTCGTGTTTCGCGAAGAATATTATCTTCGCAACAAAGAGCCGCGCGAAGGCACGGAAGAACACATCAACTGGCAAGCCGAGATGGAGCGTGCGCATGGGCGCGCGGAAGCCATCATCGGCAAGCAGCGTCACGGACCGACGGGAACCGTGCAGCTCGCCTTCGAGGCCGAAGTCACGCGCTTTTCAAATCTCGCGGAAGAAGACAAGCTGCCGGCGCGCATGTGAACGCATTCGATCCGTTCGCTGGTCCGCAAGGAATTACGAGACGCGCGTCGCGAATGTCTCGCGCGCGGGCTCGAACGAAACGCCTTAAAGCGCAAAGGCCTCGTCGCTTGGCGACGAGACCTTTCTCTGGCGAAGCTCTTTGGCGCGAGGATGATTCGCGTCGAGCCGTCTTACCTGGCGCCGAGCGTCCACAGACCCTTGTTCTTATCGAAACGGAAGCCCTTGGCGTTTTTCAGCTCGTCCTTGGTGGCGTTCATCGTGAGCCACGTCTTGTTGCCGCGCTCAGTCGCGTGAAGGGCGTCGAACGGGACGGCGACATCCTTCTCGCCGATGCCGAGAAAGCCGCCCACCGAAATGATCGCCGCGGCGACCCTGCCGCCACGATCAAGCACCAGATCCTTGACTTCGCCGAGCTTGTTTTCCTGCCGGTCATAGACGTTCTGATCGTGAATGTTCGAGACGAGCAACGCGTTCTGCGGCAGCGTGGTCAGGAATTCAGACCGTCCTGTCACGCCGCCTTCCGTCGAACGATTCATCGTCTCGGCCATCGCCGCGCCTGACAAGGTCGCGATAAGCGCGCCGGCAAGGACGTAGGATTTGAGCATGGCTGTCTCCCTGCGTGTCTGTTTGCGTCACACCGAACGAGCGTTCGTGTCCGCCTAAAACAAGCGCCGAAGACCGATGTTCCAAGCTTTGCGGGAGATAAGGGCGACCGCCGCGCGTCCGCGGCGCGTCGCCGAAGAGCTTAGCCGATCAGATCGGATCCCAAAGGCCGGTCGCCTTGTCGAACTTATACGCGACCGCCTTCTTGAGCAGATCCTTCGTCGTGTTCAGCGTCAGCCAGGTCTTGTTGTTCTTCTGGGTGATCGTGATCGCCGAGACCGGAATCGCAATATGCTTCACGCCGAGGCCCAAAAAGCCGCCGACATTCAGCATGACCGCATTGATCGAGCCGTCGGCGGAAAACAGCATGTCAGCGATCGAGCCGAGCTTCTTCTCGTTCGTATCGTAGACCGGCTGCTTGTACCATGCGGAAACGACCGAACCATAGACCGGGAGCCGCTCCATCGGCACGACGATCATGGTTTCGGTTTCGGCCTGTTGCGCGCCCGCCGGCAACGGCGCGACCGTCGCAAGGGCGAGCGACGCGGCCAGGATGACATGTTTCAGCATCAAAATATCCTCTTCGGAGAGCGCGAAGCGGCGCGCGGTCGAACGAAACGTCCGACCGGCGTCTTCTTCTACATTTTCTTCCAGGCGTGTTCGCTCGAGTCGTATTTGTAGCCGGTGGCCTTCTTCACGATGTCTTTCGTCGTGTTGATGGTCAGCCATGTCTTGTTGTTCTTTTCCGTAACCGTGATGTCGTCGGCCGGAATGGCGACGTGCTTCGCGCCGATGCCGAGGAAGCCGCCGACGTCGACCATGACGGCGTTGATCTCGCCGCCCGAAAACAGCATGTCGGTGATGACGCCGACCTTTTTGTCGTTCAGGTCATAGACGGGCTTTTTGTACCAAGCGGACACGAGCGAGCCGTAGCGCGGCAAGGCCTCCATCGGCACGACGACTTTGGCGTCCGGCGCGGCGTTTTCGGCGCGGACAGGCTGGGCGACCGCAATCGCCATGCCGAACGAGAGCGCAATAAGCAGAGTTTTGTTCATTCGATCAATTCCCCTGATCGCAGATCGGACCGCGCATCATAGCTGATTCATCGCGGCAGCACGCCCCAATAATCGAGATCCAGCAGCACCGCCGGATCCGGCTTGCCGTCAGCGCCCTGGAGCGGAAAATCGGCGCAGGGCTTGTCCTTGGTCGCGACGAGCCGCAGGCGCAGGGCGCCGATATCGCTGCGCCCCGGAATTTCCGCCTTATCCAGCACTTCCGACCAGGCGAAGACGGTCCCGCCCGCAAACAGCGGGTTGACGTGACGGCCGCCGTTCACGGCCGAGATATGGAAGACGTTCTCCAGCCCGTTGAAGGACAGCGCGCGGGCGAGCGATATGACATGGCCGCCGTAGATGATGCGCTTGCCGAACCGGCCCTGCGCTTCATAATACTGATTGAAATGGACTTTCGAGTTGTTCTGGTAGAGTCGAGTGGCGAGCTGGTGTTCCGCCTCTTCGACGGTCATGCCGTCGATATGGTCGATCTTCTCGCCCTTTTCGTAATCGCCCCAGAAGAAGGGGGAGCCGGCGAGCGCCTTGTCATAGGCGGCGACATTGATCGCGGGAGCCGCCTTGCCGAGCTGTGACGGATCGACGGATTTCGGCAGATCGGGCGTCGTCTCCGGCCCCACCGGGGCGTCCCTGTCGCGCTTCTTCACCATCACCCATCGCGCATAGCTCAGGACGGTCTCGCCGCGCTGATTGGCGCCTGTGGTGCGCACATAGACGACGCCGGTTTCCTTGTTGGAATTCTCCTTAAGGCCGATGACCTCCGAGGTCGCGGACAGCGTGTCGCCCGGATATACGGGAACCAGGAATTTGAAATCCGCATAGCCCAGATTGGCGATGGCGTTCAGCGAGACGTCCGGCACCGTCTTGCCGAGCACGAGATGGAACACCAGCATGTCGTCGATCGGCGCGCGCTCATAGCCGATCGCCTGCGCGAAGGCGGTCGACGACTGCACGGCGAAGCGCGGAAGGTAGAGCGCCGTATAGAGCGCAACCTCGCCGACCGTGACCGTTCGCGGCGCGGCGTGGCGGATCACCTGGCCGATTTTGAAGTCCTCGAAGAAATTGCCGACGTTGATCTTCGACTTGCTCATGTCCTAACCGTTTGTTGGCGCCAGCTTCGCCAGCGCGTCGAGATAAAGCGCGGGCGCCCCCGCGATGAAAATCGTTTTCACGCGCGCCGTCGCGCCGGCGCGGATCGAGACCGCGCTCTTGGGCGCGCGCAGTTCAGAGGCGATCAGCGCGATGAGCGCGTCATTCGCCCGGCCGTTTTCCGGCGCCGCGCGCACGCGCGCCTTCAGAACGCTGCGGCCGTCGGCGAGAGGCTCGACGCCTTCGAGGGCGTCGCGTCCGCCCTTTGGCGTCAGCCGCACATAAAGCGCGACGCCGTCCGGCATGACGGCCCAGGCGCTGGACGCCCGGCCTGCCCGCCGATCATCCAAACGCGTAGGCGTTCGCGCTGCTGGCGATGAGGTCCCGCACGAACTGCATGATCAGCAGCAGGATGAGCGGAGAAATGTCGAGGCCGCCGACGCTCGGCAGCACTGAACGAATGGGACCGAGCAGCGGCTCGGTCATGGCGTTCAGCCATCTCCAGATCGAATAGGCGGCGTTCGAGCGCATATTGATGACGTCGAAGGCGATGAGCCAGGAGATGACCACCGTGGCGAGCAGAATCCACCAGTAAATGTCGATGATCGTGAGAAGAAGTTTGACCATAGCGTAGGACATGCGCGGCTTCCAGCGGGGGGTGGGGCTGCGCCCTGTCTAGCCTCCCCGCCGCGCCGCGGCAATCCTTGGCCGACGCCCCTCCCCTTTGGCTTGAGGCGCGAGAGGCCGGGCCGGCGCCTGTCGTCGAGCAGCGACGTTCGGCCGCGCCTGCGCGTCGGTCGCGCGAGACGCCGAAAGACGCCGCCGGCGAAGGACCGAACAAGCTGTTTTTAGGCGCTTGGCGAGCGTTCAGAACGCGCCAAAGCCAATTGACAGGAAATCGCCCCCCGTGTACCCGAAGCGCCGGAGCGGGGCTGTAGCTCAGATGGGAGAGCGCTGCAATCGCACTGCAGAGGTCGGGGGTTCGAATCCCCCCAGCTCCACCAATCCGGCAGACCCGTTCGCCAACGGCTGCGTTCGCCGCGCACATGCGCGTCGCAAAACGCGCGTTGCCCGACCGCATCATTGTTTCGAGCGGATACTGCGCCATATCCGGTGAGAGAATCTCCCGGGAGCGCGCCGATGTATCGCAAAATTCTTCTGCCGATCGACATCACCGAACCTGCGATGACCGACCGCGCGATCGCCGTCGCTCAGGAGCTGGCGAAGGCCTTCAACAGCGAGATGCGCCTCGTTAACGTGCAATCGCTCCTGCCGGTCGCCTTTCTCGACTATGTGCCTGAAAATTTCGATCTTCAGATGCGTCACGCGTTGGAGAAGGAGATTGCAGAGATCGCCGGCAAGATCGATCGGCCGCCGGAGCGCGTGTCCACGACGCTGCTGTTCGGTCCGGTCTATCAAAAGGTCCTGGCCGAGGCGGAAGAATGGGGCGCCGATCTGATCGTGCTGTGTTCGCATCGGCCCGGCATGGATCGCTTTCTGATCGGGTCCAACGCCACGACCATCGTCAACCATGCGCAATGTTCGGTTCTGGTGGTGCGCGGCGTCGCAGCGTAATCTGTTTTACGCAGAGTCTCGCGAATTCTCTCGTTGAGGCGCTCGCGCGCGACGGCGTATGCGAGACGATGAAGCTACGATGGCGACTCGGTGACGTCGCCTTCACGAAACGCTCATCACCCCCTCACATGACTTTGCTACCCGACCCGTCGATGCGGCGATGACGCGATGTCGCGGGAGGATGCCATGTCGAAAGAGGCGATACAGAACGCCAGCGGTTCGGCGCCAGAAAAGACTGAAAGCAACACCGGCAAGATCGTCGGCGGCGCGATCGCCGCGGCCATCGGTGGCGTGATCGGCGCCCTGCTGTTGGGCGGCTACGCCGTGCTGCCGGCGGCGGTCGTCGTTGGTCTGCTCGGCGTTGCGATGGGCGCAGTCTTCGACTGAGCGGGAGTTCGCGCCGGGCGTCGTTCGGCGCGAAGCGTGCGTTTCGAGTTCGCGCGTGAAAAACTTGGCGGCTTGCGCCTTCCTTGAGGGCGAAGCCGCCTCTTTTTTGTTGCGCCGCGCCTTTGCTCTCCCGCGCGGGCGCGTCTGATAACTCTAATGGAATTTGATCCGCCGGCGCGTGGGCGTTTCGCTTTGCTAAAGCGGAACGGAGGAATATGAGTATGGATTTGAGAGGA
>NZ_JBFWNB010000055.1:0-21433 GCF_050251305.1 Methylocystis sp.
CGCGCCGGGCGAGACGAAGGAAATCGCCGTGAAGGTGCAGGACGCGCGTTGGGACATCGAGCGTCTGTCTGACCTGGCTTACGACACCGACAGCCAGATCGGCGGCCTGCTGATGTTCTTCTCGCCGACGGGACGCCGCTTCGCGGCCGAAATCGGCGGTCCGGTCATTCCGAAGTTCGTCGCCGGCGACATGCCCTAAGCGAACTGCCGACTACCGACAAAAGCCCCCGGTCCAAAAGACCGGGGGTTTCTTTTTTGCGCGGCGCCGGGTCAATCCATCCTTGCCGCGACCGTCATCTCGGCGCTGTTCACGCGGGGTGTGGAAACCGGCAAAGACGCGCGGCCGCCGCCGCGGCGGCCGGGGCTTCGACAGAGGGCTGATTCTGCGGCCGCTTGTTTCATCGACGTGCGCTCACTATAAAAGTGGGGGCGCGGCCCGCTCGCGACGAGCGGCGCGACGAGCGTTCCCGCCGTGAGCTTGTCCTGCAAAAACGCGCCTGAGGAGCCCGCGCCGAATTCGATGCCCGATCTCTCCGAAGTCTTCCGCGCCGGCGCGGCGAACGCATGGGTTTTCGCGCCAAGCGCGGTGGCCTTGGGCGCGCTGCACGGGCTCGAGCCCGGGCATTCGAAGACGATGATGGCGGCCTTCATCGTCGCCGTTCGAGGGACGGTGGCGCAGGCAGTGCTGCTTGGGGTCGCCGCGACGATTTCGCATACGGCGATCGTCTGGGCCGTGGCGCTGACCGGACTCTATCTCGGCGCGCAGCTGAACGTCGAGGCGAACGAACCCTATCTGCAGATCCTTTCGGGCGCGCTGATCATCGCCGTGGCGCTTTGGATGATGTGGCGCACCGGGCGCGACATCGACGCGGCCAGAGCCGGGTCCGCGCCGGCGCAGCAAGTCGGAGCGCCGCCGATCGGCGCAGGCGCCGCGAATGGCGCCGGTGGCCACACACATAGCGCGCACAGCCACGCGCATGATCACGCGCATGATCATGCACATGGCTATGCACATCGCGCTCACGACCACGCGCATGGCGACGCATATATGAGCGCGCATGCGGGCGCCGATGTCGGCGCTCATGTGCATTCCCATGATGGCGGCGTTCCGCACAGCCATCAGGAAGAGGCGTTCGAGAGCGAGCTTCTGGACGTCGATCCGACGGTCTACGCCGACGCGCATGAGCGCGAACATGCGCTCGATATTGAACGGCGCTTCGCCAATCGCCGCGTCACCACCGGACAGATCATTCTCTTCGGGCTGACCGGCGGCCTGATTCCATGCCCGGCGTCGATCACCGTGCTTCTCTTATGTCTGCAGGTTGGGCGCATCGGGCTCGGCGCGGCGCTTGTGCTGTGCTTCAGCATCGGTCTGGCGCTGACCCTGGTGCTCGTCGGCGTCGCCGCGGCGCTCGGCATGCGCCACGCCGCTTCGCGCTGGCCGGGATTCGACGCGCTGGCGGCGCGCGCCCCCTATTTTTCGGGCGCGCTCGTCGCCGCCGTCGGCGCCTATACGATCGCAGTCGGCGCCGCCGCGCTCACCTAGATCTATTTTCCGAGGTGAAACGCCGACTTCGTCACCTTCGCGGTGATCGGCGCGTCGAGGAAAAAATCCAGCACGGCGTCGACCGTCGGATCGACGGCGTAGGTTGAGAAGTCGGTCATCCCTTCTTCCGCCAAGACCTGCACATCGATGAAGAAATTGCCGCTGCAACTCTTCGCCGGGCGAATGAGGATCGCGTGCGCGGCGTCGGCGACGATCTCGGGCTTTCGCGAGCGGCGCAGCAAGTCTTCGCCGCCGAGAAGATTGCCGACGGCGGCGGTCGCGATCGCCGTCTCCGGCCAGAGCGAATTGGCGGCGACGCCATCGCGCGCGAGATCCCTGGCGAGGCCGAGCGTCACGAGGCTCATGCCGTATTTGGACATCGTGTAGGCGAGATTGGGAGAAAACCACTTCGGGTTCAAATCCAGCGGCGGCGACAGCGTGAGAATATGCGGATTGGCGGATTTCCGCAGATGCGGCAGCGCCGCCTTGGAGCACAGATAGGTCCCGCGCGCGTTGATCTGATGCATCAGATCGAAGCGTTTCATCTCCAGCGCGTCGATGCCGCGCAGGTCGATGGCGCTGGCGTTGTTGACGAGGATGTCGATCCCGCCGAAACAGGACGCGGCCTGCTGGATCGCCGCCTCGACCTGATCTTCGAAGCGAATGTCGCAGGGAACGGCGAGCGCCTGTCCGCCCGCCGCTTCGATTTCCGCCGCGGCGGTGTAGACCGTGCCGGGAATCCTCGGATTCTCGGTCACGCTCTTCGCCGCAATGACGATATTGGCGCCGTCGCGCGCGGCGCGCATTGCGATCGCAAGGCCGATGCCCCGGCTCGCGCCGGTGACGAACAGCGTCTTGCCGGCGAGCGAGCGCGTGACTGTCGGCGTCATGGCGCGCTCACGCCGTCATTCGCGAAAATGCGGCGCCGCCTCACGCGGCGACCTGCGCCGGATAGCCGGCTTCGGTGATCGCCTTGGCGAGCGCCTCGGCGTCCTTGGGCGCCGGCGTCACATCGACCTTGCCGGTGGCGAGGTCCACTTGAACTTCGGCGTTCGGCTCGACGGCCTGCACCGCCTTGGTGACATGCTTGACGCACATGTTGCATGTCATGTCTTGCACATTGAACGTCGTCATCGCTTCCTCCTTGGTCTCTTGATCAGCCGCTTCTGTTTCGATCGGCGCCTCTTGCTGGACGGTTTCCGCGGCCGCGACGACCGGCGGCTTGAACCGGCGCAGGCGCAGGGCGTTGGTGAGCACGAACACGCTCGACAACGCCATCGCCGCGGCGCCGAACATCGGCGAGAGCAGCATGCCGTTCACCGGATAGAGCGCGCCCGCCGCGACCGGAATGAGCACGACGTTGTAGCCGAAGGCCCAAAATAGATTCTGCTTAATGTTGCGCATCGTCTCATGCGAGATCGCCAGCGCCGTCGGCACCTTGGCGAGGTCGCCCGACATCAGCACGACGTCGGCGGCTTCGATTGCGATGTCGGTTCCCGTGCCGATGGCGATCCCGGCGTCGGCGGCGGCGAGCGCCGGCGCGTCATTCACGCCGTCGCCGACGAAGGCGATTTTGTTGGCTTCGCGCAGGCGCTCGATCGTCGCGACCTTGCCATCGGGCAGCACGCCCGCGACGACCTCGTCGATCCCCAGTCTCCGGGCGATGGCTTTGGCGGTGCGCGCGTCGTCGCCGGTGATCATCGCCGTCTTCACGCCGAGCGAATGAATGGCGTCGATCGCGGCGCGGCTCGTCGGCTTCAGATCGTCGGCGACCGAGAGAATCGCGCCAAGCTTCTCGTCGACCGCGACGTAAAGCGGCGTCTTGCCCTCCTCGGCGAGGCGCTGGGCGTCCTCGGCGAAGGGCGCGGCGTCGAGTCCGAGCGAGGTCATGAAGCGCTCGGCGCCGATCGCCACGGTCTTGCGGTCGACGATTCCGGCGACGCCCATGCCGGCGACGGATTTGAAGTCGGCGCAGGGCGAAAGCGCAAGTTCCGCTTCCTTGGCGGCGGCGACGAGCGCCGCGCCCACCGGATGTTCGGACTGCGATTCGACGCTCGCCGCGAGCCGCAGCAGCTCGTTTTCTTTCTTGCCCGGCATGGCGACGAGATCGGTCAGGCGCGGCTTGCCATGGGTGAGCGTGCCGGTCTTGTCGAAGGCGATGAGCGTCACGTCGCGCAGCGTCTGCAGCGCCTCGCCCTTGCGGAACAATACGCCCAGCTCCGCGGCCCGTCCCGTTCCGGTCATGATCGCCGCCGGCGTGGCCAGCCCCATGGCGCAAGGGCAGGCGATGATGAGCACCGCAACGGCGTTGACGAGCGCATAGGTGAGTCGCGGCTCGGGTCCGATCAGCATCCAGACGACGAAGGTCAGCGCTGCGACGGCGAAGACCGCGGGGACGAAGACGGCGGTGACGCGATCGACCAGCGCCTGAATCGGCAGCTTGGCGCCCTGCGCCTGCTCGACCATACGGATGATGCCGGCGAGCGTCGTGTCCGAACCGACGCGGGTCGCGCGAAACGAAAAGGCGCCGGAGCCGTTGACCGTCGCGCCGGTGACGGCGGCGCCGGTCCTTTTGGCGACGGGCGTCGGCTCTCCGGTCACCATCGACTCGTCGACATGGGAAGCGCCCTGGGTGACCACGCCATCGGTCGGGATGCGCTCGCCCGGCCGCACCAGAACGATGTCGCCGACGCGCACCTCATCGATATCGACGTCGACGGTCTCGCCGTCGCGTTCGACCCTGGCGGTCTTCGGCTGAAGCTTCGCCAGCGCTCGGATCGCTTCCGAAGTGCGGCCCTTGGCGCGCGCTTCGAGATAGCGGCCGAACAGGATGAGGGTGACGATGACGACCGCCGGCTCGTAATAGACATGCGCCGAGCCGGGCGGCAGCACTTCGGGCGCGAAGGTCGCGACGACCGAATAGAGATAGGCGCTGAGCGTGCCCGTCGCGACCAGCGCGTTCATGTCGGGCTGGCGCCGCAGCAGCGACGGAACGCCCTTGAGGAAGAAGACGAGGCCGGGGCCGAACAGCACGACGCTCGCCAGCAGGAAGGAGATCTCGCGGATCCTGGCTTCCCCGATCGTCGCCATGGCCCAGTGATGGACAGGCGGGATGAGATGCCCGCCCATTTCGATCGCGAAGATCGGCGCCGTCAAAATGGCGGCGACCACGAGGCGGAAGCGCAGCGCGCGCATCTCCTCGTCGCGTCGCGCCCGCTCTCGGTCGGCGCCGCCCGAGTCAGCGGCAATGGCGCGCGGCTCGTAGCCGGCCTGCGAAATGGCGCGGCGCAGTCGATCCGTCAGCCCTGGGCCGGCGAGCGCGCGCACGGACGCGCGTTCGGTCGCGAGATTGACTTTCGCGTCGAGCACGCCCGGAACGGCGTTCAAAGCCTTCTCGACATGCGAGACGCAGGAGGCGCAGGTCATGCCGCCGACCCCGATCTCGACCGTCTCGACGACCGGCTCATAGCCGGCGTCGGACACGGATTTGACGAGCTGCGCAGGATCCGCGTCGGGCGTCAGCGAAACTTCAGCGCGTTCCGTCGCGAGGTTCACATTCGCGGCGCTCACGCCGGGCGTGTGCGCAAGCGCCTTCTCGACATGCGAGACGCAGGAGGCGCAGGTCATGCCCCGCACCGTGAAGTCCAGACGTTCGCCGCCCTGAATAGGAGTTTGAGCGTTCATGCTTGCCGCCTCGTTTTCAACGCCCGCGCGCGTCAGTCTAAAGCCACCGCCGCGTGCGCGCCACATACGACCGATAGTCGTCGCCAAATTTCTCAAGCAGATGCCGCTCTTCCGGCTCAATCGCCAGTTTGGTCAGCCCGAAGGCGAGAACCGGCGTCAATAGCAGCGTGAACGGCGAGTCGAGGAACAGACCCAGTCCAAAGATCAAGGCGACATGCGACACATAGATCGGATTGCGCGAAAATCGGTACGGCCCCTCTGTGACGAGATGGCGCGCGGCGCGATGCGGCATGATCGTCGTCTGTTGGCGCGAAAGAATGCGGAAGCACCAGACGTCATTGGCCAGCGCCGGGATCACGAGGGCTGCGCCAGCGATCTGCGGCAGAGAAGAGGAGGCGCGATCGACGAGCGAGGCGCGCGTCGCCGCGTCGAGCATGAGCCCGATCGCAAGGGTCACGGCCATCAGGATCGGCGGCCAGGCGATCGGGGACGGCGGCGCATCGGCGCGTGTCGGCGCGTTCATTGCGGCTGCTCCGGACGAGACTGTATGCTCAAAATCGCGTCTCAGGCCGCCAATTTCAAGCGGCGGGCGTCAAGGTCATCTTGACGATCTTCCGGCGAGCTGTCAGGAAAGACTTGACAAAAGGCCGAATATGATCGCCCTGCCTAAACGTAAACTGCGCTGCTCGTTCTGCAAGAAGTCCGAAACGGAGGTCCCGCGGCTGATCGGCGGCGCCGCCGGCGGCTATATCTGCGAGGATTGCGTCGGCGTTTGCAACAAGATCCTTGACGCTGCGCCTTCGCCCTTCAAAAGCTGGGACGATCTCACCGACGCGCAACTGCTGTCGTCGATCAAGGCGAGCGAAGCCAGCGTCATGGCGTTGCATTCTCTCATCCACGCGCAAGTCGCGGCGCTTCGCAAACGCGAGGTGAGCTGGGCGGCGATCGGCAAGGCCCTGGGCGTTTCTCGGCAGGCGGCCTGGGAGCGGTTCTCCTGATCCAGGACCGGCCCCCTATGCTCGAACGCTACGCGCAGGATCTCGCGAGCCTCGCCGCGCGCGGCAGGTTGCGCGCGCTCGCGCCGCGCGCGGGAGTCGATTTCGCATCGAACGATTATCTGGCGCTGGCCGAATCGCCGGAGCTCGGCGCGGCCGTAACCGCGGCGCTCGCGCGCGGCGTTCCGGTCGGCGCCGGCGGATCGCGGCTTTTGCGCGGCAATCATCCCGAGCACGAAGCGCTCGAAGAGGAGGCGGCCCGCTTCTTTGGCGCAGAAAGCGCGCTCTATTTCAGCGCCGGCTTTGCGGCCAATGAGGCGCTGCTTTCGACCGTCCCTCAGCGCCACGATCTCATTCTCTATGATGCGCTCGCGCACGCCAGCGCCCATGAAGGCATGCGATTGGCGCGCGCGCCGAACGCCAGGTTTCCGCATAATGACGTGGGCGCGGCCGAGGACGCGATCCGCTCCTGGCGCGAGAAGGGCGGACGCGGGAACATCTGGATCGTGGTCGAAAGCCTTTACAGCATGGACGGCGACAAGGCGCCGCTCGACGATCTTTCTGCGCTCGCCGCGAAGAACGACGCCTTCCTGCTCATCGACGAGGCCCACGCGACAGGGGTGTATGGTCCTCACGGGCGCGGACTCGCGGCGCGTTTTGAAGGCGCGGAGAATGTCATCAGTTTGCACACCTGCGGCAAGGCCATGGGAGTCGTCGGCGGTCTCCTCTGTCTGCCGCGCACCCTGCGCGACTTCATGATCAACCGCGGTCGGCCATTCATCTTCGCGACGGCGCCGTCGCCGCTCATCGCCGCTTGCGTCCGCGCGGCGCTCACGATCGTTGCGGCGGCGGACGACCGGCGCGCCGAGCTTCTGTCGCGCATCGACTTCGCCGGCGCCGAATTGCGGCGCCTCTGCGCGATCGAACCGTCGGGCAGCCAGATTCAGCCGGTCATCGTCGGCGCCGACGTCCGCGCGACGACGCTCGCGTCGCGCATGCAGGCGCATGGCTATGATCTTCGCGCCATCCGTCCGCCGACAGTGCCGGACGGCTCGGCGCGCCTGCGCATCGCGCTGACGCTCCATGCGAGCCGGGATGACGTCGCGCGCATGATCGCGCATCTTGGCGAAGCGCTGGCGGGGCTCGAACGATGAACCGCCGCTTTGTCATCGTGGGAACCGACACGGGCGTCGGCAAGACGATCGTCTCCGCCGCGATCGTCGGCGCGCTCAACGCGTCGTACTGGAAGCCTGTGCAGGCGGGGCTCGACGGCGAGACGGATTCGCAGACCGTGGCGCGCCTTTCGGGCGCGCCGGCGGAGCGCATTCTTGCCGAGGCATGGCGGCTGCGTCGGCCGGCGTCGCCGCATCTTGCCGCGCGCGACGAAGGCGTCGAGATCGCCGCCGCCGCGCTGACTCCGCCGTCGTGCGACGCTCCTCTCATCATCGAGACGGCCGGCGGCGTGATGACGCCGCTCAGCGATCGCGCGCTGACCATCGACGTGCTGGAGCGCTGGCGCTTGCCCGTCATACTCGTCGCGCGCACGAGTCTCGGCACGATCAATCACAGCCTGCTCACCCTCGAAGCCTTGCGCAGACGCGCGATTCCGATCGTCGGGATCGTGTTTTCCGGCGAGGCTGACGCCGATGCGCAACATGCGATCGAGACGATCGGCGGCGCGCGCATTCTCGGCCGGCTGCCGAGGCTTGATCCCTTGACTGAGAAAACGCTGCGCGCCGCGTTCAACGCCGCCATCGCGCGCGACGCCTTCGGAAGCGGCGCATGAGCTATGTCACTGACTCGCCGGTCTGGCGGCCGTTCACGCAGCATGCGCTGCAGCCCGGCGCCTTCAAGATCGCGCGCGCCGAAGGCGCTTGGCTCGAAGCCGAAGACGGTCGCCGCTTTCTCGACGCCATCTCCTCCTGGTGGGTGATCACCCACGGTCATCGCCACCCGGCGATCATGCAGGCGATCCGCGAAGAAACCGAGCGGCTCGACCAGATCATCTTCGCCGGCTTCACCCATGAGCCCGCGGAAGCTCTGGCGCGGCGCCTCGTCGTGCTAACGCCGCCCGGCCTCGACTATGTGTTTTATTCCGACAGCGGCTCGACCTGCGTCGAAGTGGCGATCAAGATGGCGCTTGGCTTCTGGCGCAATCGCGGAGAGGCGCGTTCGCGCATCGTCGCGCTTGAGCACGGCTATCACGGCGACACGATCGGCGCGATGTCCGTCGGCGCGCGCTCGCCCTTCAACGCGCCTTACGAGCCGCTGCTCTATGACGTCGCGCGGATCCCGTTTCCAATGCGCGGCCGCGAGCAGGAGACGCTCGACGCGCTCGAGCAGGCCTGTCGCGATAGAGCCGCCGCGCTCCTCGTCGAGCCGCTGATTCTCGGCGCGGGCGGCATGCTCATATACGGCGCCGACACGCTCGCGGAGATGAAGCGCATCTGCGCGCGCTACGGCGTGCTGTTCATCGCCGATGAAGTAATGACGGGCTTCGGCCGCGCTGGGACGCTGTTTGCCTGCGCGCAGGCGGCGGTCGTTCCCGACATCGCCTGTTACGCCAAGGGCCTGACCGGCGGCGCGCTGCCGCTCGCCGTCACCATGTGCAAGCGCGAGATTTTCGAGGCGCATCTGTCGCCGGAGCGGGCGCGCGCCTTTTTTCATTCGAGCTCCTATACGGCGAATCCGATCGCCTGCGCCGCGGCGCTGGCCAATCTCGACGTATGGGCGACGGGCGAGCCCGCCGCGCGGGTCGCGGCGCTTTGCGACATGCAGGCCGAGCGCCTTGCGCGCTTTGCGGACGACGCGCGCTTCTCGAACGTGCGCCGGCTCGGAATCGTCACGGCGCTCGATCTGCATGTCGGGCAGGGCGGCTATCTGGCGACGATCGCGCTCGATCTGATGGGGTTCTTCAACGCGCGCGGACTTCTCCTGCGCCCGCTTGGCCCGACGATCTATGTCTTTCCGCCGTACTGCGTCGCGGCCGCCGAACTCGATCTCGTTTACGACGCGATCAGCGAGGCGGCGGAGCGCTTCGGCAAGCGCTAACGTCCCAGCTCCGTGCGCACGCTCTCGCCGCAGCCTCCGTTCGCGACGGCGTCCTTGCGCGCGAGAAATTCGTCCTTGAGCGCGCGTCGCAGGATTTTGCCGACATTGGTCTTCGGCAGGCTCTCGCGGAATTCGAAGTGGCGCGGAATCTTGTAGCTCGTCAGCTGCTCATGCGCGAAGGCGCGCAACGCCTCGCGGGTGAGACTCGGGTCGCGCGCCACGACGAAAGCCATCGGCGCTTCTCCCGAATGTTCATTCGGCACGCCGATCACCGCCACCTCCTTGACCAGAGGATGTTCGGCGAGCACGGATTCGACTTCGTTCGGATAGACATTGAAGCCCGAGACGAGAATCATGTCCTTCAGCCGATCGACGATCTTGACGAGCCCGTCCGGCGCCATCACCGCGATGTCGCCCGTCTTGAGGAAACCATCGGCGGTCAGCGCTTTGGCGGTTTCATCCGGCCTGCGCCAGTAGCCGCCCATCAGTTGCGGCCCCTTGACGCAAAGTTCGCCGCGCTCGCCGACGGGAACCGGTTCGCCGTCGGGCGAACGCACCGAGATGTCCGTCGACGGCACCGGATAGCCGATCCCGCCGGTGAATTCGGCGATCGTCGGCTTGTTGATCGTGACGATCGGCGACGTTTCCGTCAGCCCATAGCCTTCGACGATCGGCTTTCCGGTCAGCGCCTTCCACTTCTGTGCCACGACCTCCTGGGTCGACATGCCGCCGGAGATGGTGAGCAGAAGGTTGGAATAGTCGACGGACTTGGCCGTCGAATGGTCGGCGATCGCCGCATAGAGCGTGTTCACGCCGGAGAACAGCGTGAAATCAGATTTGCGCAGCGTCGCAATCAGGCCCTTGATGTCGCGCGGATTGGCGATCAACAGGCAGCAGCCGCCCGTCTTCACGACGAGCATCAGGCAGGCCGTCAGTCCGAAAATGTGATAGAGCGGCAGCGCCGTCACCATCACCAAAGGCTTGTTCTCGAGATAGGGCTTGAGCCAGGCCCATGATTGCTCGACGTTGGCGGCGACATTGCGATGCAGCAGCATCGCCCCCTTCGCGACGCCGGTCGTTCCGCCGGTGTATTGCAGGAAAGCAATGTCCTCCGGTCCGACCTGCGGCGGCTTGAACGGCTCTTCGGCGCCCGCCTGCAGCACTTGCGCGAAGCCGACGCAGCCCGGCAAGCGATAGGCGGGGACCATGCGCTTGATCCAGCGCGACACGAAATTGACGATCAGTCCGCGCAGCCCCATCAGATCGCCGGGTTTGACGATCACCGCACGCTCGATGTTCATGTGCGGCCAGGCGGTCGCCGCCGTATGCGCGAAGTTTTCGAACACGAACAGAAAGCGCGCGCCCGAGTCGTTCATCTGGTGTTCGAGTTCATGCGGCGTGTAGAGCGGATTGACGTTCACTACGACGCCGCCGGCGCGCAAAACGCCGAAGAGAATTGCCGGATAGGCGAGGACGTTCGGCGACATGATCGCGACGCGGTCGCCTTTTCTCAGTCCGCGCGTCTGCAGCCAGGAGGCGACCGCCAGCGCGGCGCGCCCGAGCTCCTCGAAGGTGAGCGTCGCGCCGAAACTCTCCATCGCCGTCCTGTCGGCGAACTCCACGACGCTCGCATTGAAGATCGCGACAAGCGTCGAATAGGACGATTCGTCGATTTCAGCCGGAACGCCAGCGGGATACGACGCAAGCCACGGCCGCTTCGCATAGGGGTCCTCGCGTTGTTGTTCGGCGTTTGTCATTTCCATTGGGCCTCCACGAGCCGTCGTGAAACGCGCTGCGAATCATGCGCACTGCCGATGCGCTCTTGTTCAAGATAGCGCGTCTCGCGTCGAATGAGGCTATGCGCGGCCTGCGAACGTTATGTTGCGTCGCCGCGAGACGTCACTTTGCGCCTGTGGACGCCGGGGCGAGGCCGAAGAGCAGCGTGACGCCGAGCGCCAGAACGAGAATCGCGGCGATGAACTCGCCGCCGCGCGCGAGAATGATCGCGCGTCTCGAATCCTTCGCGCCCAGCCGGACCGCCGCGCTCTTGGCGTATACGGCCGTCGCGGCGAGGGCGCCCGTGGTGATCGCGGTGCCGGCGGACATCGCGATGACCGCGCCGGCGCCGGCGGCGAACAGCCCCTGCGACAGGGTGAACACCAGCACCAGAATGGCGCCGGAGCAGGGGCGCAGGCCTGCGGCGACGACGGTCGCCGCCGCGTCGGCGAATCGAAACTTCGGTCCGCCCAATGTCGAAGGGTCCGGCGCATGGCGGCAGCTGTCGTCGTGCACATGCGCCGGGTCGTCGATCGCCTCGCAGACGAAGCCGCGCGCGGTCGGCGCGATTGCGGGCGCGCGCAGCGCCGCCGCCAGCGCCCGGCCTTTCACCCAGGCGAGGCGCGCGCCGAGCGCCGCGACCGCCGCATAGCTGGCGAGCTCGATAAAATGGGTGGCGTCGCTCATCTGGCTGGCGGTCGCGCGGAAGAACGCCGCCGCAGCGCCGACCACGGCGATCGCCACCAGGCCCTGCAGCAGCGCGGCCAGCGCCGCGAGCAGCAGACCGCGGCGCAGCGCCGTTTCATTGGCGAGCATGTAGGAGGCGAGCACCGCCTTGCCGTGGCCGGGGCCGGCCGCGTGAAAGGCGCCATAGGCGAAGCTCGCCGTGGCGAGCGCGAGGAACGCCGAAGGATCGGTCTTGAGCGCGCGCGCGGCCGTTTGCAGTTCGGCGTGAAACTTGGCCTGCCACGCCAAAATGAGCCCCGCGAGGCCCGTCGCCGCGGCGGTCGACTCCTGCGCCCCGACGGCGAATGGATGGCGCGGCGCGCCCCAGGCCGACGACGCCGCAGTCGCGGCGAGGGCGGCGGCGATCACGCCGAGCCAAACCATTCTCCGCTCAAATGTCACGGACAGGCCACGATCGCGCGCGTCGCCAGCTTGATGCCGAAATCGGCGCCCGGCGACATGTTCTGAAAGAAGGCTTCGCTCAGTTTCTGGTTGTCGGTCGCCAGCAGCGGCGCAGGCTCGACGAGGCTGACCGAGCAGCCGTTCGGCGCGCCCGCGAGCGTCACCGGATCTTTCTTCTCAAATCCGAAGGAGACGAAATAGGTCGGGTCGTAGACCTGGAAGGAAAACGGCTTCTTAGCTGCGACCGGCTTCTCCAGCGGCAGAAAGAAACGCAAGGTGACGATCTTCTTGTCGTTGGCTTCGAGCGTCACATTCTCCGGCTGCTTGAACGCAAGTTTGGCGCTGTTCCGCTTGGCGTAGGTGAAAAAGTCGAATTCGGCGAGCGATTCGACGTTCGTTTTCGCGAGCGGCGCCAGCTCTTCGCGGGTGGGCGGCTTTCCGTCCTTGCCGAGCCCCTGCACGGCATAGGCCGAATACATTTCGTCGAACTCCCAGGCGTGCCGAACGCCGGTGATCTTGCCGTCGGGCGCAAACACCACCTCGCTGCGCACGGCCACCCAGACATGCGGATGGGCCGCGGCGGCGCCGATCCCGGCCGCTGTCATCAAAAGGAGAAGAATCGCTTGGATTTTCAGTTTCATGCGACTCTCGCGCTTAGGCGGCGAAGGCGGCGGAATCGCGGCGCGGGCTGGCCGTTCCGCGCCTGTGTATGCTAGGAGATCCGTCCTTGAAAAGGCGCTTCCCTGTGGCATAAGGTGGCGGATACAGAGTCGTCGCCGACGAGGCGCTGTGCGGCTGAAGGCCACGACCGGCTGGGTCGTTAAAACCGGATTCGTTCACGGGTTGATCCTTGTCTTTTAGCGTGTGAGCGCAAGAGTCCCAAGCGCGCTTCGCCGATTTCGCGCAGGAGAGCAGTTATGGCGGAAATTGCCGCCGGCGACGCAGTGACCGGCTCCGCCTTCGCCGAGGCGTCGCTCTCCGATCGTTTTGATCTCGAAAGATCGCGCGTGCTGATCACCGGCACCCAGGCGATCGTGCGCCTGCTGCTGATGCAGAAGGAGGCGGACCGCCGCGCCGGCCTGAACACGGCGGGCTTTGTCACCGGCTATCGGGGCTCGCCTCTGGGCGGCGTCGACGCGCAGATGCACAAGGCCAAGGCGCTGTTCGACGCAAACAATATCTTATACATGCCGGGGCTCAACGAGGACCTCGCGGCGACCGCCATCTGGGGCGCGCAGCAGGCCGAGATGCGCGGCGAAGGCAAATATGACGGCGTTTTCTCGCTTTGGTACGGCAAAGGTCCCGGCGTCGACCGCAGCGGCGACGCCTTTCGCCACGTCAATCTCGCCGGCGTCTCGCGCCATGGCGGCGCGCTGGCGCTCATGGGCGACGACCACACGGCGGAGTCCTCCACCACCGCCCATCAGTCCGACTATCATTTCGTCGATGTGATGATCCCGATCCTGTCGCCGGCCGGCGTGCAGGAAATCCTCGATTACGGACTCTATGGCTTCGCCCTGTCGCGCTTCGCCGGCGTCTGGGTCGGGCTGAAGCTTCTGAAGGATACGGTCGAGTCGACGGCCTCGATCGACGCTTCGCTCGATCGCATTCGCCCGATCGCGCCGCCGGATTTCTTCATGCCGCCGGGCGGCCTGAACATCCGGCCCGGCGATCCGGTTCTCGCGCAGGAAGAGCGCATGCAGGAGAGCAAGCGCGACGCGATGCTCGCCTTCATCCGCGCCAATCGCTTGAACCGCATCATCACCTCGGGCGGCGCCAATCCGAAGATCGGCGTCATCACGGTCGGCAAGTCCTATCTCGACGTGCGCCAGGCGATGGACGATCTCGGCCTCGACGAGGTGAAGGCCAACGATCTCGGTCTGCGTCTCTACAAGATCGCCGCGCCCTGGCCGCTGGAGCCGCAGGGGCTGCGCGAATTCGCGCGCGGCCTCGATCTGATCATCGTCGTCGAAGAGAAGCGCTCGCTGATCGAAACGCAGCTGCGCGAGGAATTGTACGGCGCGCCGCATCAGCCGCTGTGCATCGGCAAGAAGGACGAGCGCGGCGAATGGCTGTTCCCCGTCAAGGGCGCGCTCGACGCCAATGACATCGCCATCGCCATCGGGCGGCGGCTGTTGAAATATCATCCGCTGGAGACGCTTGAAGCGCGCGTGCGCCGGCTCGAGCGGTTGCAGGATCGCCGCCGCACGATGACCGACGTCACCGTTCGCGTACCGCATTTCTGCGCCGGCTGTCCGCATTCGACGTCGACCCATGTGCCGGAAGGCTCGCGCGCCTATACGGGCATCGGCTGCCATTACATGGCGCAATGGATGGACCGCTCGACCGAGGGCTATACCCATATGGGCGGCGAAGGCGCGAACTGGATCGGCGAGGCGCCGTTCTCGACGCGCAAGCATATGTTCCAGAATCTCGGCGACGGCACCTATAATCATTCCGGGTCGCTCGCCATCCGCTTTGCCGTCGCGACCAACACCAACATCACCTTCAAGATTCTCTTCAACGGCGTCGTCGCCATGACGGGCGGCCAGAAGCACGAAGGCGAATTGACGGTCGAAACGATCGCGCGGCAGATCGCGGCCGAAGGCGTGACGAAGATCGCGCTGGTCAGCGACGAGCCCGGCAAATATGCGCCGACGGTCGTCTGGCCGGCGGGCGTGACCATTCATCACCGCAACGTCCTCAACGAGGTGCAGCGCGATCTGGCGCAGACGGAAGGCGTCACCGTGCTGATCTACGATCAGACCTGCGCCACCGAAAAGCGCCGTCTGCGCAAGCGCGGCCTGATGAAGGATCCGGACTCGCGCGTCATCATCAACGAACTCGTGTGCGAAGGCTGCGGCGACTGCGGCACGGCGTCGAATTGCGTCGCGGTGCAGCCGGTCGAAACCGAATTCGGCCGCAAGCGACGCATCGATCAGTCGGCGTGCAACAAGGATTTTTCCTGTCTCGAAGGATTCTGTCCGAGCTTCGTCACCGTCCATGGCGGGCGGATGAAGAAGGCGCCGCTGCCTTCCGAGGAAGACGCGAGCGGACAGCCCGATCTGCCGGAGCCCCGCATCGCCGAGATCGGCGCCACGCCTTATGGAATTCTCGTCGCCGGGCTCGGCGGCACCGGCGTCGTCACCGTGTCGGCCATTCTTGGGATGGCCGCGCATCTCGAGGGCAAGGGCGTCGGCGTCATCGACATGGCCGGCCTCGCGCAGAAGGGCGGCGCGGTCTATTGCCATGTGAAGATCGGCCAAACGCCGGCGGATGTTCACGCCATCCGCATCGCCGCCGGCGAAGCCGATCTGATGCTGGGCTGCGATCTGGTCGTCGCCGGCGCGAAGCAGGTGCTCGCCGCCGTGGAGCAGGGCAAGACGGCGGTGCTCGTCAATTGCGCCGAGGTGTTTCCCGGCGACATCGAGCGCAATCCCGATTTCGTTCTGCCGTCGGAAGAGGTCAAGCAGGCGATCCGCCGCGCCGGCGGGCCGGAATCGACCTTCATCGACACGACCGCGCTTGCGCAGGCGCTGCTTGGCGACTCCATCGCGGCGAATATTTTCATCCTCGGCTACGCCTGGCAGAAGGGCTATCTGCCGCTGTCCGACGCGGCGATCCTGCGCGCCATCGAACTGAACGGCGAATCCGTGCCGATGAATCAGTCGGCCTTCCTGTGGGGCCGCCGCGCCGCGCATGATCTGAACAGCGTGCTCTCCGTCGTCGAGTCGTTGCGTCAGCCCAATCGCAGTCGCGAGAAATCGAAGACTCTCGAGGAGATCATCGAGCGCCGCGCGGCGTCCCTCGCGGATTATCAGAACGAAGCCTATGCCGCGCGCTACCGCGCCGGCGTCAAGAAGATCGCCAGCCTCGAAGCGGCGCGCGCGCCAGGTTCACGCGAACTCAGCGAAGCGGTCGCGCGATATCTCTTCAAGCTGATGGCGGCAAAGGACTATTACGAGGTCGCGCGGCTCTATACGGACGGCGCCTTCCAGCGCCAGCTCGATGAAACGTTCGAGGGCGATCTGCGCCTCGAACTGCATCTCGCGCCCAATCTCCCCGCGTTGCAGCGTAAGACCGATTTCGGCGGCTCGCGCAAATTCACCTTCGGGCCCTGGATGTTTAAGGTGCTGCGCGTGCTGGCGAGGATGAAGACGTTGCGCAACACCTGGATCGACGTCTTCCGTTTCGATCACGACCGCGTCGTCGAGCGCAAGCTCCTGAGCGATTATGAAGCGCTGCTCGACGACTTCGCCGTTTCGCTGACGCCGGAGAATTACGCGAGCGCCGTCGCCCTCGCGCGCCTGCCCGAGCACATTCGCGGATTTGGCCACGTCAAGGCGCGCCACATCGCCGCCGTCGACGCCGAGCGCGAACGGCTCATGGCCGAATATCGCCATCCGGCGGCGGTCAAGCTCGCCGCCGAGTGAGCCGCGCTCTCGACGGCGCTGTGATATAAAGCGCCCCAATCGCCGCTTTAGGTCTGTCATTTCCGGCGACCGAAGGTCTGATCGGGAATCCCAGCGCGGCGACGCGAATCTTTGAAGCCGGCCCTGGTTTCCTGATTACGCGCCTTGCGCGCGTCGGGAACGACATGCGTGAGAACTTTGATTGGTTGTTGTGGCGTGGATGACTCAACGGACAATGGCGTGAGAGATGCGCGATCGGCGATGCGTCTGTCGTCGGCGCCAACCGAACGCCGCGCGCTTGTGCTCGGCGGATCGAGCGAAGCGCGCACGCTTGCGACGCGGATCGCCGCCGACCCGCGTCTCGACGGCGTCATTTCGCTCGCCGGCCGCACCAGCGCGCCGCTCGCGCATGATCTGCCGACTCGCGTCGGCGGCTTCGGCGGCGTCGAAGGAATGATGCGCTATCTCGTCGAGGCGCGCATTTCGCATGTGATCGACGCCACCCATCCGTTCGCCGCGCGCATCTCCGCAAACGCCCGGGCCGCCTGCGCCGCCGTCGGCGCGCCGCTGCTCGTGCTGACGCGCCCGCCATGGAGTCCCGGACGTGGCGACCGCTGGATCAAGGTCGAAAGCAACGCCGACGCGGCGCATGCGCTTGGCGCGGCGCCGCGCCGGGTCTTTCTCGCGATCGGTCGCCAGGGCGTCGCCGATTTTCGTCTCGCCCCGCAGCATGACTATATTTTGCGGGTCATCGAACCGCCGCGCGCCGAAGATCTGCCGCCTTCCTGCGCGGTCATCTTCGGCCGCGGCCCTTTCGCGCTCGAAGACGAAATCGCGCTGATGCGGGATCAGGGCGTCGAGACGATCGTCACCAAGAACAGCGGCGGCGCGCTCGCTTACGCCAAGATTGAGGCGGCGCGGACGCTTGGGCTTGACGTCGTCATGATCGCGCGGCCGGCGAGCGCGGCCGCGGCGACGACGCATAGCGTCGATGCGGCGCTCGCGTTTCTCGCGTCATGAGCCGCACGCTGATGATTCAGGGCACGGGCTCCGACGTCGGCAAATCGCTGCTCGTCGCCGGGCTCGCGCGCGCCTTCGCCAATCGCGGGGTCAGGGTCGCGCCCTTCAAGCCGCAGAACATGTCGAACAACGCCGCGGTGACGGCCGACGGCGGCGAGATCGGCCGGGCGCAGGCCTTGCAGGCGCGGGCCGCGCGGCTTACGCCTCGCATCGATATGAATCCCGTGCTGCTCAAACCGCAAGGCGCGTCAGGCGCGCAGATCGTCGTGCAGGGGCGCGTCGCCGGACAGGCGAAGGCGCGCGACTATCAGGACCTGAAGCCGCGCCTGATGCAGCCGGTGCTCGAGAGCTATGCGCGCCTGAAAGCGGAAGCGGACATCGTCATCGTCGAGGGCGCCGGCAGCGCCGCCGAGATCAATCTGCGCAGGAACGACATCGCCAATATGGGATTCGCCCGCGAAGTCGACGCCCCCGTCGCGCTCGTCGGCGACATCGACCGCGGCGGCGTGATTGCGCAGCTCGTCGGTTGCAAGGCGGCGCTCGACGACGATGACGCGGCGATGATCGAGGCGTTCATCGTCAACAAGTTTCGCGGCGACGCCTCGCTGTTCGACGACGGTCTGCGCTTCGTCGAAGCGCGCACCGGCTGGCGCGCGCTCGGCGTCGTGCCATTTTTCGACGCCGCCGCGCGGCTTCCGGCCGAAGACGCATTCGGTTTGCGGACGCAAAGCCGCGAGCGGCGCAACGGCGTCACGATCGCCGTTCCGCTCCTGCCGCATATCGCCAATTTCGACGATCTCGATCCGCTGAAGGCGGAACAGGGCGTGCGCGTGATCTTCCTCAAGGATGGCGAACCGCTGCCGCCGGAGACGCAACTTGTCATCCTGCCGGGATCGAAAGCGACGATCGCCGACCTCGCGGCGTTGCGCGCTAATGGCTGGGACATCGACATTCTCGCGCATGTGCGTCGCGGCGGCCGGGTCTTCGGCGTTTGCGGCGGCTATCAGATGCTCGGCCGCGTTATCCGAGATCCGCTCGGCGTCGAAGGCGCGGCCGGCGAAGCGCACGGCTTAGGGCTTCTCGACGTTGAGACCACTTTGAGCGGAGCAAAAACTCTCACGCCCGTCAGCGGCCATGCGCCGATCTTCGATGCGCCCTTCAGCGGCTATGAGATGCATGTCGGCGAAAGCTCCGGCGCCGCCTGCGCGCGACCGGCGTTGCGCCTTGCTGATGGGCGGTTGGATGGCGCGACGTCGCGTGATGGACGCGTGGCGGGCGCTTACGCGCACGGGATCTTCGCGGACGACTCTTTACGCGCGTCGCTGCTGCGCACGCTCGGCGCGCCGACGTCCGCGCTGCGTTACGAGGAGTCGATCGAAGAGACGCTCGACACGCTTGCGGCGCATTGCGCGCGCCACATCGATCTCGACGCGCTCTGGGAGATCGCGCGATGACGGCGCATTCCACCATCGGCGCGCCGGCGATTGTCGCGCATGGCGGACGACTCGACGCCGCGCGCCGGCTTTATCCCGACGCGCCGCAGCCCTGGATCGATCTGTCGACCGGCGTCAATCCGCGCGCCTATCCGCTGCCGCAGCTCGCTGACGAGGCTTTCACGCGGCTTCCCGACGACGACGCTTTCGCCGCGCTCGACAGCGCCGCGCGCCGGGCCTATGGCGCGCATGCCGAGGTCGACGTCATTGCTGGCGCTGGGGCGCAGGCTTTTATTCAGATGCTGCCGCGCGTGTTTCCGGCGAAACGAGTCGCGATTCTGGGCTTTACCTATGCCGAGCATGCGGCGTGTTGGGCGGCGTCGGGCGCGCAGATTGACGTCGTCGAGACTTTGGACGCGCTCGCGAACGCCGATGTCGGCGTGATCGTCAACCCTAATAATCCCGACGGGCGCGTCGTCGCGCCTGAAGACATGTTGTCGACGACCGCGCGCATGGCGCAACGCGACGGCCTGCTCATCGTCGATGAATCCTTCATGGATTTCACGCCGGAGCGTAGCGTCGCCCGTTTCGCTCACGGGAGGAGCCTCCTTGTGCTGCGCTCTTTCGGCAAGGCTCATGGGCTTCCGGGGTTGCGGCTCGGCTTTGCGCTCTGTTCGCGCGCGCGGGCGGCGGAGCTTCGCGCCGCGCTGGGACCCTGGGCAGTTTCTGGTCCGGCGCTCGCGATCGGCGCACGCGCGCTTGCCGATGACGCATGGCGCGCGAGCGCAGCGCATGCGGCCGCGCGGGACGCCGCCCGTCTCGACGCGCTTCTGATGCAGTCAGGTTTTCAGATCGCAGGCGGAACGACGCTGTTTCGGCTGGCGGCGCATCCGCAGGCCTCTCGCCGTTTCCTGCATCTCGCCGCCCGCGGCATATTGACCCGAGTCTTCGCGGAGGGGCCGGACTGGATACGGTTCGGTCTGCCGAAAAACGAGTCCGATTGGGATAGGCTGGCTACAGCGCTGGAGAGCGCCGATGGCCGCTGAAGCGCCGGAGAACAGGGACGCGCCGCCAGCGACCGATCTCGCGCCCGCGGAGGCCTTCAGCGAGGCCGAGCGCGCTGCGATCTACCGCGTCATCCACGCCCGCCGCGACGTGCGCGACGAATTCCTGCCCGACGACGTGCCGCGCGACGTTTTGCTGCGCATCCTCGACGCGGCGCATCATGCGCCTTCGGTCGGCTTCATGCAGCCCTGGAATTTCATCATCGTCCGGGACGTCGAGAAGCGGCGCGCCGCCTATGACGCTTTCCGGAGCGCCTGCGAAGCCGAGGAGCAGGCCCTGGAGCCCGACCGGCGGTCGCTCTATCGCAGCCTGAAGCTGCAGGGCATCATCAAGGCGCCTCTCAATATTTGCGTCACTTGCGACCGCGCCCGCTTCGGCGCGACAGGGCTCGGCCGTACGCAGCAACCCGACACCGATATGCTCAGCACCGCTTGCGCGGTTCAGAACCTGTGGCTTGCGGCGCGCGCCGAAGGCGTCGGCGTTGGATGGGTGAGCATCGTCAGGGACGCCGATCTGCGCGGGATCTTAAATATTCCCAATGAGATAGCCATCGTCGCCTATCTCTGCGTCGGCTATGTCGCGCAGGCGTATCGATCGCCCGAACTGGAAGTCAAGCGCTGGGCGTCGCGCCTTCCCCTGGAGAATCTGATCTTTGAAGACGGCTGGGGAGAGCTGGCGAGTCCACAAACCTGCCTTAAATAACTGAAAGGCTGAATTCAGCTTTCCTGTGGACTCCTGGAGACAACCTGTTAGCCTTGCTCGACTTTTTAGGGTGATGCGTGAAAGGTTGCAGCGTTAGGATCGCCGGATAGTCGAAGCCCATTTGGGGGCGTCGGAGACGCGAACATGGCGCCGGTTAATTTGGAACAGCTGTTCGAGAAAGCCTTCCCGCTCGCCAACAACACCATCCTCACCGTCACGGAAGTGCCAGACTGCGAAGAGCAGCTGCTGAAACTGTTCGAACGCGCCATGTTGCGCGGATTCGACAATCATGCGCGGCTTACGCAGATCCAGCTGCCAATGGAGCGCTTTCCGGATCTCGACTCGAAATTCTGGCATGTGCCGATCGAGGATTGCGGCGCGGCCCAGGTGCTGCGCTTCTTCTTCGAAGCACCGCGCGCGCCGGCGCACTAAGCTCAAGCGCCATGCGCCTTTAGCGGCGCGACCCGCTCATCGGCGGGCGCGGCCGGCTTTTTGCGCCGAAGCTTGCTCATCAGCAGATAGATCACCGGCGTCGTGTAGAGCGTCAGCGCCTGGCTGAGCAGCAGGCCGCCGATGATGGTGATGCCGAGCGGTCGGCGCAGTTCGGCGCCGATCCCGGTC
>NZ_JBFWNB010000056.1:0-21412 GCF_050251305.1 Methylocystis sp.
GGCGTTGATTGGTGGCAGGATCCGATCATCAACCTCGCGGAACAGAAGGGTTGGTCGAAGGAGCGGATCCACGTCGAACGATTCACCGCGAAAGTGCCGCCGGCGGCGCTCGACAAGGTTTTCGAATTCAAGATCGCCAGCACCGGAGCCGTGTATAAAATCCCCGGCGACAAGACGGTCACCGCCTTCCTCGAGGAGCAGGGCGTGAAGATTCCCACGTCCTGCGAACAAGGCATGTGCGGAACCTGCAAGGTTCAGGTCCTCGAAGGCGAGGTGGATCATCGCGACAAGCATCTCTCCGATCAGGAAAAGGCGGAGGGCTTTTTCCTGGCCTGCGTGTCGCGAGCGAAGAGCGATCTGCTGGTGTTGAATTTGTAAACGTCGCCCGCGGCCGCCGTACGCCATTTCTGCGCGGCGACGTAATGTTCGCGAATCGGCTTTGCCGAGCCCGCAGGCGCTTCCATGCGGCAAAGGTTGCAGGGCGACGCGAGGATGATTCGCTTGCCACAAGCGCTTGGCGTGAATTGCGCCTTCTGACGCAACAGCAAAGCGTTTTTGGCATCGGTCCCATAGTGCGCCGCAGCGTCAGTCTCGCCTGGAGCGCCTTGCAGATGATGCGGGAACGGGACGTCGTCTGTCGCGAAACTCTAAAATCTGTATATCCCGCCAACCGGTTAGAGCCGCGCTTGGCGCCAATCCGAAGGCCAAGCGCGGGACCTGTCATCGGCGCGTGAGCAAGTTGCTTTACGGTCAGGGACTGTTGGAAGACTGCCCCGCATTCGGCGGCAGGACCGCGCCTTGACCGTCGGCTTTTCGTCCGACCGACGGCGACAGCGGCCGGACATTTTTCGACCCACTTGAAAAGAATGGTTAACAAGGATTTCAATTTCGGCGGTTTTGAGCTTTGCTTTCGTTTCGCTGAGCGCAAGCAGGGAGGATAACGCCGTGTGTTCGGTAGATAGCGCGTTGCAAGACGAGTGCGTCAGCGTCGTTCAAAGACAGGACGACGAGGGCGCTTATATGATTCGGATCGGGACCCTTGAGACGATCGTCACAATTCGACTGCGCCGGACCTGGGGATCGCGCACGGCCTACCGCCTGAGTCACGCCATCAAGACGCCGCGCCAGCCGACTCCCTATTGGAGCTGCGCGCCGGAGGCGGAAACGCCAGGCGACGCGCTGCGCAAAGCGATCAGCGGCTTCACGATGCATTATCGCAAGGCCGTCGGCGAAGGCTATGCGCCGGCGGAAGACTGGCTGGTGCCCGCCGGCAGTTGAGCGTCGTCATTGCGGCGAGCGCAAGCGGCGATGCAGGGCGTGTTGGTTCCGGCGCGCGTCGCTTCGCTCGCAATGACGCGCTCGCCAGCGTCTGTCGCTGATCGAAACCCTGTCAGAGCGACAGGGCTGACGCGGTCGCGCCGCGATATGCGGCGCGCGAGTAGAGATCGGGATCGCCTGTGGCTTGACAGGCGCCTAGGGGGCCGCGAGGCGGTTCGATTGTCGGGCGAGTCGGGCGAAAAGATAGCTTGCGATCAGCCCAAGCGCCGCGAAGACGGCGACGACCAAAAACACGCGACTATGGCCCGTCGCCCCAGGCCATCGATCGAGCAGATAACCCATAAGCGGGCCCATGAATATGTCCGGCGCGTAGCCGATGACGGACACGAAGCCCACGGCGCTTCCCGTATGCTCCATCGGAATCCTGGCGTCCTGCATGATCGCGAAATACAGGGCGCGCAGCCCGAATATCCCGATGCTGACGAAGATCATCGTTGAGACGAACGCCCAGGCCATGCCCGCGCCAATCGCGCCGGATGCAAGCGCGGAACTGCCCGCTGCAAGCAGCGCGAAACAGCCGATCGTCATCATCGGCGCGCCGGTTCGCTCGGCGAGGTAGCCGACGCCAATAGCCGCAAAAGGCCGCATCCAGAGCGCAACGACGCCGATTCGCGCGGCTTCGACTTCATTCAGCGCAATGACTTGGTTGGCGTAGAGCGAAAAATCGTCGATGGCTTTGAACCCGACATAGGCGCATAGAATGATCGCCGCCTGAATCCAGACCGATGGCAGGGCGAGCACGCGGACGGCGCCGCTCATCGACATCGCCTCTTGCGACGGCGGCTTGCCCTTGGGCAACGCCGACCAGATGAGCAAGGCTGCTCCACAGGTCGCCGCAGACAACAGCAACACGACCTGCCGCAATGAGTCCGTCCGCTGCGCCAGAGTCGCTGTTTCGCGATCTTCCGGCAGCAGCGCCGCGAACAGGACGACCATGATCGACGCCATGACCGCCGCCAGAGCGCCGCGGCCGCCTTCGAGCAGGCCAAACGCGCGGCTCTGCGAATAGGCGAGTCCCCATTCGCGCGTGGCGCGGATCAAAGGCGCCCAGAACAAGGCGATCGTGGTGAGTCCCCAATAGGCGTAAAGAAGCGCCAACGTGGGCGCAGAGGGAATCGCCGCCATGACAAGCCCCCCGGCGGCGGTGGACGCCAAAGCGATGGTCAACATCGCGCGCGGCGGGAATCGATCTGCAAGCAAGCCGCCGAAAAGATACGCGGCCACCGCGACGACGCCATAAACCGAATAGGCGGCGCCGAGTTCAAAATTGGTCATCCCAAACACGTCGAGGAGCGTCGGCCGGAAGACACGCGCCAATACGAAAGGCAGCAGAAAAATCGATTCGCCTGCGATGATCAGCGCCGCAATCGCCAACGCGCGCTGCGGCGTTCGATCACGTCCAGACTGCAGCTCGCCTTTCGGCGGTCGGTCAGCGGATAATTCGGATGTCTGTTCCGGCGGGCTGCGTTGTTCTTGCGACGGCTCGTCTCCGTTCAATCCGGCGATCTGACATGCAGGCTCGAACTCTTAACGCAATGACAAAAATACATCCACCCTCCGCGCCGAGCCGCCGCGAGACCGTCTCTGACGGCGGCTTGCGATTCGTCGGGTCAAATTCTAGGTTGAAGACGCTTGCGGAGCTTGCCGGCAGGACCGCGACGCATAATGCGTTGGTAAGGATCAACCCTCCGTGACAGACGACGAATTCAATCTAACGCCGTCCCATCCGGCGTCCGCGACGCGCCCGGCGCAGGCCGTTCGGCAGGGGTCAATCTCGCAGGAGCAAAAGTCCAAGCTGGCGTTGCGCGTCACCGAATTCGTTGACGACCTTGTTTCTCAGGACGCCAATTCTCCCGAGTTCGGCCGGCGCGTCGATCAAATAATACATTTAGGTCGACGAGAAATTGCCGACGCGGCCGGACGCTCGAACCGTTTCCTGGACCGCCCAACCGAGGCAATGGAGGAAACGTCGGGGGTGGGCGCGGATCTTGTAGAGCTGCGTCGCGCAATCGAGGACCTCGATCCCTTCAAGCGCGGCAATCTGCTGGCCCCGCGCAAGCTCTTTGGCCTCATTCCGTTCGGCGACAATCTCCGACGCTACTTCAACGCCTATAAGTCGGCACAGAGCCATATCGGCGCCATTCTCGCGCGTCTGCAGAGCGGGAAGGACGAATTGTTGAGGGATAACGCCGCCATTGACGTCGAGCGGCAGA
This sequence comes from Methylocystis sp., assembly GCF_050251305.1. Classification (GTDB taxonomy): domain Bacteria; phylum Pseudomonadota; class Alphaproteobacteria; order Rhizobiales; family Beijerinckiaceae; genus Methylocystis. The sequence goes on from NZ_JBFWNB010000056.1 coordinate 3,552, forward strand.
ATCTTTGGGTCGCATTGGGCCGGGTCGAGCAGATGATCTTCGTGTCGCAGGCGCTCGACGACGAGCTCCAGAACCGCGCCGCGGTCTTTGACGCCAGCGATCCGGGCAAGGCCAAAGCCATCCGCGAGACGGCGCTGTTCTATGTGCGGCAGCGGACTCAGGATCTGATGACTCAAGCCGCGGTCAGCACGCAAGGCTACCTCGCGCTTGATCTCGTAAAAAAGAACAACATCGAATTGATCAAGGGAGTCGATCGCGCTTCGACCACAACGGTCGGTGCGTTGCGCACCGCCGTCACTGTCGCGCAGGCGTTATCGCACCAAAAGCTGGTGCTCGATCAGATCGCCGTTCTCAACACGACAACGGCGAACATCATCGACGGCACGGGTCAAATGCTGCGCGACAACACCGCGCAGACTCACCAGCAGGCGGCGAGCGCGACGGTTTCCATAGAAACGCTTCGTCGCGCCTTTCAGAACATCTACGACGTCATGGACAAAATCGACGCTTTCAAACTGCAGGCGCTCGACGGCATGAAGCAGACCGTAAGCGCGCTTGAAGCCGAGATCGACAGGTCCAAAGCCTATATCGCCGTCGTTCAAGGAGAGCGCAAAGACGCGACGGACGGCCGCGACGCGCATGCGCCGGGGTTGTTGGAAATTTTGGATTGAGACGACCCGCCGCAGGCGGTTCTGAAATCAGGCCTCACGCAGACTCAGCCGCAGCCTGAACAGCGTCGCAGGCGCATCTGGAAACGCGCTGCGCTTCCAGGAGATTGGCGAGAATGATCGAATTATTCCTTCAGGCGAACAACCTTCCGTTTAGCGTCGCCATCGCGTTGATGCTGCTGTTGGCGCTGGTTCAGCTCAGCGGTCTGGCCGACGTGATCGGGGGCGACGCGGACGTCGACGTGTCCGCGCCTGCAGCCATCGACGCGGGGCTTCTCTCGCTGGTCGGGCTCGGACGACTGCCGCTGCTGATGTGGCTGATGATGTTTCTGACGTCGTTCGGCTTGGTCGGTCTTGCCGGTCAGCAGTTGGTCGCGGCGCTTGCCGGAAGCGCGCTGAACGCCTGGGTCGCCGCAAGCGCCGCAGCGCTGATCGCGCTGCCCCTGACCGCTGTGCTTGCCCGTCCGCTCGCCAGGATCATGCCGCGCGACGAAACCACGGCGATCCATGTGAACGCGCTGGTCGGGCATGAGGCGGAAATTGTCATCGGCCGCGCCGCGACGAACAGCCCGGCGCGCGCGCGCGTCGTCGACGGCTTTGGGCAGACGCATTATGTGATGGTCGAGCCCGATGACGCCGGTCAGTCGTTCAGTCAGGGCGAGCGCATCCTGCTCGTTCGGTTCGAAAACGGTTTGTTCCGGGCGATCAGCCGGGGCGACAGCCGCTTGCCGCGGCTCGACTGACTTCCGGAAAATCGACGCGCCTCGCTCCGAATCCGATTTCCGCCGAGTCTAGCTTCAGCTAAACTTCATATCGGGCGTTGGCGGGATTGAAGATCCTGCGCCCGTAAAAATTTGGGGGATTTGATGCAAGAGCGATTGATCCAGATCGGCGTTTTCGCGGGCCTGATATTTGTTTTGCTTTTGACGTTCGGGTTGATCATCACGCGCCTCTACAAGCGGGCGACAAAGGAAATAGGATTCGTCCGGACTGGATTGGGCGGCGAGAAGGTCGTGATAAACGGCGGCGCGCTGGTCTTGCCCGTGCTGCACGAGACAATGCCGGTCAACATGAACACTGTGCGACTGGCGGTCGAGCGCAAGAATAACGACGCGCTCATTACGCTCGACCGCCTCCGCATCGACGTGAAGGCGGAATTCTATGTGCGCGTGCGTCCAGACGCGACCGCTATCGCAATGGCGGCGCAGACGCTTGGCGCGCGCACGATGCAGCCTCAAGCGCTCAAAGACCTCGTCGAAGGGAAGTTCGTCGACGCGCTGCGCTCCGTCGCGGCGGGCATGACAATGAACCAACTGCACGAACAGCGCGCCGAATTCGTGCAGAAGGTGCAGCAGGTGTCTTCGTCGGATCTCGCGATGAACGGCCTCGAACTGGAATCAGTCTCGTTGACCGGGCTCGACCAGACCTCGATCGAACATTTCAACGCCAACAACGCCTTCGACGCAGAGGGCCTGACGAAGCTGACCGAGCAGATCGAGCTGCGCAAGAAAGCGCGCAACGATATCGAGCAGGATACGCGCATTCAGATTGAGTCCAAGAATTTGGAAGCCGAGCGCCAGTCGCTTCAGATCAGGCGCGAAGAGGAGTTTGCGCGGCTCGAACAGACGCGCGAGATCGAGGTGCGCCGCGCCGAGCAGGCCTCTGAGGTTGCGCGCGAACAGGCGCTTCGCAACCGTGAGGCGGAGGAGGCGCGCATTCAGGCGAAACAGGAGGTCGACGCCAAACAGATCGAGGCGGATCGCGCGATCCAGGAGGCGAGAATCGCACAGCAGCAGGCGGTCGAACTCGCCCGTCAGGAGCAGCAGATCGCCATTCAGAACAAGAGTCGCGAAGAGAGTCAGGCCAAGGCTGAAGCCGACGCAGCGCGCGCCAAAGCCGTCGCCGCCGAAGAGCAGGTCGTGACCAGTCGCGAAACGGAAGTGGCTGAGCGCGTCAAGCGGATTGAACTGATCGAGGCCGCGAAAGAGGCTGAGCGTCAGGCGATCTCGATCAAGGTCGAGGCCGAGGCGGAGAAGGAAGCCGCCGCCAACCGCGCCGCCGCGGCGCAGCTTGTCGCTGAGGGCGAGGCTGAGGCGGAGAAGCTGCGGGCGGAAGCCGCCCGCGTGCGCTTCGAAGTGGAGGCGGCAGGCCAGCGCGCGGTCAACGAGGCCGCGAACCTTTTGTCGTCCGATCAGGTCTCCTTGCAGATGAAGCTCGCGCTGCTCAAGGTCTTGCCGGAGATCGTCCGGGAGTCCGTGCGGCCGATCGAGGCGATCGATTCGATCAAGATCGTGCAGGTCGACGGCATTTCGCAGAACGGCGGCGCGGCAAAGGCCGGCAACGGCGGTTTGGGCAACGGGGGCTCCGGCAATCTCGCCAATGACGCCGTCGCCGCTGCATTGGCCTATCGCGCGCAAGCCCCGATCATTGACGGCCTCATGAAGGAGTTGGGGCTCTCCGGCTCCTCGCTGGCGGCGCTGGTCGAGGGCGCGGCGAAGAAGGAGCCCGTCGACTCGAGCCTCGATATGTGACAGCCGAAACGCTCGGGTCGGTGTCGCGCATGATCCGGCGCGCCCGGTCGAGCGTTGTCGGAAACGAAAGACGCCGACGGTCCTGCCGCAGGCTTTTCATTTCTCCCGACAAATCTATTTATGCGGATGTTTGGGTCGGCCCAGCGCGTCACACGTTCTTCGAACGTCCGTCGCCGGCGTCCGCGCGACGACGTGCAGGCCAAGGAGTTCGTCCATAGGAGGGGAGACAGGAATGCGCTCTATTCTCATCGCGTTTGCGGCAGCCGGACTTTTTGGGCTGTTCCTGAGCGTATCGCCGGCAAACGCCGCGCCGGCGAGCGCCGCCGGCGTCCAAGAGGCGATCGCGGCGGCGTCCGGCGTTCAGGAGGCAAGGTGCCGTCTCTACCGACGCTGCTGGCACGGCTATTACAGCGGGCGGCGCTGCCGCACGTGGCGTCGATGCTGGCGGTGGTAGGCTGACCCGCTCTTCGCGCCGCTCTTGGTTGCGGCCGCATGGCGGCCTTTCACGTCTTGGACGGGGTGGCCTTTGAGGCCGCCCCGTCCGTCGTCGTTTTGCGCAAAGCATTTGTAATAGGCCGTTGAGCGAATGTTGCGTATCGCGCAGCTGTGCACGTTCGAGAGATCGGCGCGCGTTCGATAAAGACTATAGGGGTGAATCAGATATCGCCCGGACCCGTCGACGAAATTGACGAATCGATCGATCTCGCCCTCGACCGCGCGGTCGGAATCGATGATCGCGCGTCTGAGCTTATCGCCATCGACGGTATTCTCCGGCAATTGATCGAACGGGCCGTCGAAATATGTGTTGAAGCGCGAATTGCCTGCGTGCGCGCCGATCAGGATCAGACGATCCAGCCGATGATCGCGGTAGAAAGCAAAACCAGTGCGGCGGCCGATAAGAAGTCGATCGGCGCGCTTCAATTCCAGTAGTTCATCGGCGGGGAAGCGCTCGTCCAGAATATAGTGGAAGACCTTCAGTTTTGAGTTGTAGAGAAGGAAAAACCTGACGCCCGATTCATCGATGATCGGCCCGATGAATTCCTCGTTCGGGCCGACCGCATTCGCGGCCGGCTGCACGCCCGACAAATCTTCGAGCGCAAATGTGACGCTCTTTGCGCCGTGAGACACGCGATAAACAAGGGGAGCGATCCGCTCGACCGCCACGCTGCGCGAGGCGTCGAGAATCGTATGATGGGCTCTACCCTGATCCGCCCACGCGCTGAGGTCCTGATAATATTCGAAACGGATCTTGCCTTTGTCGCGCTCGGCCGCCGGCAGACGGATGTTGCCCGAATAGCGGCTCCCATTGAGAAAGAAGCTGAAATAGTAATAGTTCTCGGTCGGATACACCCGGACGCGGTCAGGGAGCGCGCCGAGAACGAAGGCGAAGACGGCGACAGGGTCGTCGATGTCGAACTCAGTCCTGCGGGTCACGTCTTCGATCAATGTTTCGTTTGCATAGAGCCGGGGAGGGCGCACATCTTGCGCGGCCGCGATCCCTGCCGCCATCGGCGCGATGAGCCACAGCAGTCCCCTGACCGATCCGGTTCTCGTCATGACCGCCTTTCCTTCCGCTGAGCGCGAAGCGTCTCAGGCGAATTTAGGGCTTTTGAGCGGTCGATCGCAGGATGCTCCGCTTTCGACCTTGTCTCCCAGTTCGGCCATGTCGCGTGCGCTGCAGCGAATCGACGTCTCAGGTCTCGCGAACGTCGGACGTCGATGATACAGCGCATGCACAAGGCGCGCGATGGAGGCCGCCGACAGGCGGGGAGGCCTTTGTCTCCGCCTCTCGATCGGGTCTCTGCCATGCGCTAAGCTTCGCTGACTGATGGTTCGCCAAATCCTGCGGCTCAATCAATGGCTTCATCGACGTCTCACGCCCTTGGATGGGGAAACCTCGATGTCGCAATCGAATTCGCGAATGTGGACAGCAGCGTCGCGCATTGCAGAGCGACGCCACGGCCTTGTCCTGCAATGATGGGATCGGATGGATGAAGATTTTTGGCGCGCGCGGGCTTGCGACGAAAAAAGATCCACAAGACCAGGCCCTCCTGGATTTCGCATTGCGGACGATCATCGTTTTGTTGATCTGCATCGGCGTGATCGTGCTCTGGCGACTGACGGAAGCGATCATCGCGGCCTTTGCATCCGTCGTCGTCGCGGTGGCTTGGCGCGGGGCGGCGCGTCCGATCACGGAGCATTTCAAACTGCCGCCAGGGCTGTCGCTGCTTGCGGTCGCGATCATCATCGTAAGCGGCGTCGGCCTGGCGACGATCCTGTTCGGAAACCATCTCCTCAAGCAATATGACGATCTTGCGCAGGACATCCCCGCCGCTCTCAGCGTCATCAAGGAGAGCGTCGAAGCCCATCCCTGGGGACGTTTTCTCGAACATTTCGTCGCGGGCGTCGATCTGTCGAAAGCGACGGCGCCGCTGGCGATGCAATTTGCGTCGTTCATTGGCTCGCTGGGCCGCGTGCTCGCGTTAACGGCGTTCATTTTTCTCGGCGCCGCATATCTCGCGGTTGATCCGGACCGTTACGTCGAAGGCCTGGTCGCGCTTGCGCCGGATCGCCGAAAGGCCGAGCTAAGCCGATTTCTCAACAAATCGGCGACAATGCTTCGTCGATGGTTGTCGATCCAGCTTTATGTCGTCGTGCTGAACGCCGGTCTCGTCGGCGTCGGGCTCTGGTTTACGGGCGTCGATGCGCCCATTGCGCTGGCGACGATCAGCGGCGCGCTGGCCTTCATTCCTTACTTCGGCTCGATCGTCGCGATCGTTATCGGCGCCTTGGCGGCGTTGCCGCAAGGTTTGTCCGCCGTGCTGTTCGCCGCCGGCGTGATCGGCGCCGCGAGCTTTGTCGAAGGCTATCTGATCACGCCTTATCTGCAGAGCGAGGCGCTGGTCTTGCCGCCGGTGACTCTCCTGTTCTTCATGCTGGCGTTGGGAACTCTGTTTGGCGTGATGGGCGTCGTTCTCGCTGTTCCGGCCACAGTGGTGTTGGCCTCGGCGTTCGATGTGCTGACCGAGAACGAAAAGCCGCAGGAAACGAGCGCCTGAGCCCGAACATGCAAAGCTGGCCGGCGCAGCGGACTGCGCTCTCTCCGGCCGGTCTTAAGGCCGCCGAAACGAAAAAGCGAAGAAGCTCGCGCGCTGAATTCGATGACGGTCTCGCGCGTAACGCTTGTCCGCCCAGAGCTATTTCGCCTCGTCTGATCTGTCGTCGTCGGTTCGCGGCGTGCTGCGCGAGGCGTGTCCGCCCTTCTTTCCCGCTTGCGCCGCGAGCTGCCGGTCGACAGAAAAACTGCGTTTCGCCGCGCTGACGGCGAGACCGCCCTTGCGCCCCGCGTTTGACGCCAGCTGGGGATCCTTGGCGAAACTGCGTCGATCGCTGGGAACGCTCTTTCCGCCCTTGCGCGCGATCTCACGTTGCCGCTCGGGCGACATTGATGCGAAACCCCTCCGTGATTTGCCCGCCGCTGGAACCGTATTCATCAATCGCGCTCCAATTTCGTTTGCTCGACAATTCAGAAGAAGCGAACCCAGACCCGCGAGCCCCGAATCCGAGTTGGCCGGAGTCATTTTTTGTCGAGATCAAGCTGCTGCCAAGCTGGTAATCTTACGTAGAATTTGCCTTTTTTCGCGCGATCGGAATCGATCATGCGCCCTGTCGAAAGAAATGCTGAACGGATTTGCCGGCGGGCCGATAGTCCTGGCGCTGGCATGCGACAGCAAACTCTGCGTCGCGGCCGCAAAAGAATGGCGACCCGGTTTGGGCGCTGGTAAAACGCCGCAATCGATGGCTATGTCGGTTCGCGCTTGCGGCGTACGGCCGGTCAATCGATGATCGAGGGCCGCCGGACGTTTTCCATCGGCTCAATAGGGTCGCTTCGGTGAATCAAGCAGGTCCCGATCTCGTCAGCGTCAGTCGCGAAGAGCTCGAACGTCTGCGCGCGATCAGTCGGGCCGCCACGACACTCGTCCACGACATCAATCAGCCGCTGACGGCGGCAATCGCCTATCTCAGGGCGGCGCAACGCTTCACGGGCGCGGCGCCAAAGGACGCCAGCGCGCGAATGGCCGAAACGCTCGATAAGACCGCAACGCAGATTTTGCGCGCCGGGCAGGTCGTGCAAGCGCTCAGCGAATTCGTTGCGCATGGCAAATCCGAAGAGAGGCGTTAAATCGCTGATCGACCAGACGCTTTTCTCCCGTCGTCCGACAGCCGTCTGACGCCGGCGTCGCGATCGGCAGGCCGTTGGCGGAAGCGGATGATTGCGCTCTGGCCGACCGGGTTCAGGCCACTGAAGATTTTGCAATGCGATAAGATTCTTTTGGCGCCTCGCGCGCAAATGTGTCGACGCGCATGATGAGCGGACTCGGACTAAGGCCAAGTCCAAAGGGCGCGCTATATCCCTATGTGATCTTCCTTGCGAAGGCGAGAATTCAGCGGATGACCGCGGGTAAGGTCTATATCGTAGACGACGATCCGGCCGTCCGTGACGCGCTACAGCTTTTGCTCGAAGCCGAAGGCTATGTCGTAACCAGCTTTCCTTCCGCGCCGGCTATGCTTCTGTCGGTAGGGCCGGAAAGCGCCGGGTGCATCGTCGCCGACGTTCGTATGCCGGAGGTGAGCGGACTCGATCTGCTCGTTGAGCTCAAGAACCGAAATCTCGGCTTGCCGATCATTATCATCACGGGCCACGGCGACGTGCCGCTCGCGGTCGAAGCGATGAAGCGCGGCGCCGTCGATTTCCTGGAGAAGCCGTTTGACGACCAGGCGCTGTTCGCGGCCGTCAAACGCGCGCTCTCCAAGCACGAGGCCGTGCAATCGCGTCAAGCGGAAGAGCGGCAGATGTCCGAACGACTCGCGACGTTGACCAAGCGCGAGCGTGAAATTCTTGAAATGCTCGTGGACGGCCGCTCGAACAAGGTCATTGCGCATGATCTCGGAATCAGCGTGCGCACTGTGGAAGCGCATCGCGCCAACGTCATGACGAAAATGCGCGTCAAAAATCTGGCGGAACTTGTCAGAATGTTCCTCGATGGTCGGAGCATTCTGGCTCCGACGCGCAAACCCGCCGAACGCCGCGCCCGCAAGCCTGGTCCGTCAGGCGTGCGCCGCGGCTAGATTCGCTTGCGCATCCAAATTCGGACATGCTCGGCACAAGAGAATGAGATTGTCTCGCGGGCCTGACCTTTCAGGCGAGGGACCTTCGGCGGGAGGAGCGCAGCTATGACGCAGTCGGCGCGACGCGTTCTGGTCGTCGATGACGATAAAGACGTCGCCGACAGCTTGGCGATGTTGGTCGGGCTCTTGGGATGCGAGGTTCGAACGGCCTATAGCGGAGCCGCCGCCGTCTCGCTTGTTTCGGAGTTTCAGCCGACCATCGTCTTCCTGGACCTCGGCATGCCGGACATGAACGGCTACGAAACCGCGCGTCGCATTCGCGCCGCGCCGGACGGCCGGCAGGCGGAGCTTGTCGCGCTCAGCGGCTGGGGACAGGACGAAGACAGAGAGCGGACCCGCGCGGCCGGGTTCGACCGCCATCTGGTCAAGCCGGCGGATATCGACGCATTGCAGGAGATCCTCGCCGCGGGCGCGCCGGACTTGCGGAAAGACTGATCGGCATGGCGTGGCTCGCTTGCGCGCCGCCCCGACGCACGTCGATCAGATCATCCGCTATCCGGGAAGAAGGCCGATTCGCTCCAGCAGCCAATAGAGCCCGGCGACCGCAATCAGCGCGGACACCACGTAAACGAGTTTCTCGCTTCGCTTCCCGCCGGTCTGCTTGTCGATGACGAACAGGATCGGCATCACCGCGAAGACAATGGCGATCTGGCCAAGCTCGACGCCGATGTTAAAGGCCGCGAGCGCGGGCACCACGCCTCCTTGCGGCACGCCCATTTCGGTCAGCGCGGAGGCGAAGCCGAATCCGTGGATGAACCCGAAGAAGAAGGTGTTGCGCCAGCGATTGTCGACGTCGCGCGAGAAGAAGTTTTCGACGGCGACGAAAATGATCGAGGCGGCGATCAGCGCTTCGACCAGGTTCGAGGGAAGCGTCACGATGTTGAGCGCCGCAAGCGACAGCGTGATCGAGTGGGAAATGGTGAAGGCCGTGACGATTTTGACGACCGGCCAGATGCGGGTCGCCCAGAGAATGAGGGCGAACAGGAAGCACAAATGATCGTAGCCGGTGACAATATGCTCGACGCCGGCCTTGAGAAACTTCCACATCAGCTCTGCGGTCGTCTCCATCGGCTTTGAAAGATCGAGCGGGGGATCTTCCGGGTAGAGCATGGTCTCGCCGGCGTTTTCGGTTCCCTCGAGGGTCACCAGGTGCTTTCCCTTTGCGCCTTGCGCCGCGAGGAGCTTGGTGGCGTCGTAAAAGAGCGTTCCGGTCGTTCCGCCGCAATCGAAACGCACGGCAATGAGCGCGCTGTCCTGATTCGTCGGGTCCTCGCCGGATTTGACGACATTCGCGACGCAGGCGCGGCCGGTGGCGTCGCGCATCGCGACCCGCTTCTCGACGAATTTTCCGATTTCGGTTTCGAGCGCTCCCGGCGCCGAGAGGTCGACCCCGGCGCGTTCGCTCATCGTGTCCTGAAACATGCGTTCGAGGTCGGTGGCGAGAAAGCCGACGTCGATCATGTAGATTCGATTGTCTTTCGGAACGATCTTGCCCGTCGAGATGTCGGGCGTATGCGCCGCAGCCGGGGCCGCGAGACCGACGCAAAACAAGATGGCGGCGACAATTCTGAAAACCCCGGTCATGCGTGCTCCCCTTCGTCCTGGCCGCGCAACATGCCAAACGAGGCTGCGGCGGACAAGGCAGCGGAAGCTGAAGCGTTGTTCGGCGCAGCATTCCCTGCGCGCCATGGCGCCTAACTGTTTTTCGCACGTAAGGGATCCCCCGGGCCGGGTGTCCGCTCGGGGCGCGCGGGGTCCGGCGCGGAGGCTTGGCCAGTTCGTCGTGGGGGGAACGCGGCCGGGCCGCCGGCACTTCGGCGACCGCGACTCTACGAGGCCCCGCACACTGTCCGGCGTCCGCGACGCTCGACGGCGTCAGCGCCAAACCAGCGAACCGCCGCGGCAATGGCGACCGCCGCCGGACGCGTTTGATAGTTGAGCTCTCGACGCGCTTTGGAATCGTCGACGAACATGCGGACCGTTGAAAGCCGTAAACTGTCGCGATTGAGAAACGGCTCCGATCCGACGAACCGCGCGCGGATTTCATTGGCGTAAGCAAGCGGGATGAGCGGCCAGTAAGGCAGTTTCACCAATGGCGGCGCACGCCCGCTAACGCGCGAAATCTCGATCAGCAGTTCTTGGAGGGTCAAATTCTCGCCCCCCAGAATGTAGCGCTCGCCGATTTCTCCATATCTCAACGCCGCCACGTGGCCGGCGGCGACATCCTCCACATGAGCGATGTTAAGGCCGGTGTCGACATATGCCGGGATGCCGCCCCGCAGCGCCTCGGCCACGATGCGTCCTGTCGGCGTCGGCTTCAAATCGCCGGAGCCGAGCGGCGCGGAAGGGCAGACGATGACCGCCGGCAGACCGTGATTCTTGACGAGCTCTTCGACGAGCCTCTCGGAGAGGATCTTGCTGCGCTTATATGCGCCGACCGCCCGCTCCGGCGACAGGCGGTTTTGCTCGGTGCAGGGGGCGTCGCCTTCGGGCGCCAGCGTGGCGACGCTGCTGGTATGCACGATTCGCTTCACGCCGGCGCGAAACGCCTCGCGCATCACGATCTCCGTTCCCCTTACGTTGACGCCCATCACGCGCTCGGGATCCGGCGTCCAGAGCCGATAGTTCGCGGCGAGATGGAAGAGAACGTCGGTTCCGGCCATGGCGCGGCGCACGCTGGCCACGTCGGTGACGTCGCCTTCGGCGATCTCACAGGACGCGGGAATATTGTCGCGCGGACTCGCCTTTCGCACGAGCGCACGGACATCAAAACCGTCCGCGAGAAGCTTTCTGACGACTGCGCCGCCGATGAAACCGCTTGCGCCCGTCACCAGCGCTCGTTCGCCCGCCGCCATGTCGCCCGCCTGAAATAGGATTTCGTCCCCGTCGTCGCGCCCCGCACGCCTGACGTGAACCCAATTATATGGATGACTGCGACGCCGAAAAGGCAGACGCCGCAACAGTTTGGCCAAAGTTTACGCTGATCGGGGGCGGTTCGGAAAGCGCGAATCGGGTCATGGATGGAATGACGGCCCGCATCTGAACGCTGCGTCGCGCGAAGGAAGCGCGAGTGAATTCAGTTGCGAGAATCTGACATGCGGCCGGCGCGCTGCGCCTCGCGCTTTCCCGGCGCGGAACAATCAGCCGGGCGGCGGGCCGCCCTGGGTTATTGCGGCGCCTTGGCGGGGACCTTGCGCGGCCATCTGGCGCTGGCTAAAAATGCGCGGCGAAAGCCTAAGAGAGAATGGTTCGGGGACTGCTCGCGCGCCTATGCGGCCCGTGCGTCAGATCGAGCAGCCCTCGGCCGAAAAAATTCCAGGATCGCCATCTCCGGTTCGCTCCGCTCTTCACTCCAGGACGGCGGCGGCCGAGTGTCGGGCCGCTTCCCGCAGCGACAGGCAAATCCGCATGCCCTTCTCGAAATTGAGCCGCGCCCAGAAGCGCGCGGCCTTGAATGAACTCCGGCAGGCGCTTTTTCAGCACGATCTCTGGTACGAGAACTTCAACCGAACCATCATTTGCCGCCAGGTTCCGGACGAACGGGACCTTCGGGAAGACGCCAACCGCCGATGGCCGCTGGGACAGTGGCTGCATGGCGCCGGCGCGAACCAACTGGGCGCGCATCCGAGTTTTTCCCAGATTTTGGCCGTGCACGAGCTGATGCACCGCCACGCGGCGATCGTTCTGCGAACGTCGTCAGAACGCCGGTCCATCGCCCTCGACGATTATGAATTGTTCCTGTCGGCCCTCAAGCAGGTGCGCGCGCAACTGGTTTCCATCAAGCACGAACTCGAGGAATTGCTTCGTGACCGCGATCCGTTGACGGGCGCGGGGAACCACGCCGCGATGGTGGCGACCTTGCGCGAACGACAGGCGCTGGCGCCCAAAGCCACCTGCCTCGCGATGATGGACATCGATCACTTCAAGGAGGTGAACGACACCTATGGCCACACGCTTGGCGATGAATTTCTCGTTCAATATGCGGAATTCGTCATGTCCCACTTGCGGCCGCATGACGAGTTTTTTCGATTTGGCGGCGAGAAATTCCTCTATTGCGCCGCCGATGCGGACCTGCGGCAAGGCCGCGCAATCGCCGAGCGGTTGCGGGAAGGCTTGTCGAACAGGGAATTCTTCGTCGAAGGCTATTTGCCGCTCACGGTGACCGCGTCCTTCGGCCTCACGCCGCTCGACGCTTCCGTTCCGGTCGAACAATCGATCGAGCGCGCGGACGAGGCTTTGCGCGCGGCCAAAGCCGCCGGGCGAGATCGGATCGCGACGTGGCGGGCGCCTGACTAAAGAGGGCCCAACGCCGGACCAGGCGAGGCTTGCCCGACTGGCTAGGCGCTCAGACGCGCGGTGGCCAAAGACCTTCGTTTGAACGGCGCCAACTCGGCGCGGCCATCGTCTCCGGCGACGGCGAGCGCGCACGATGACGCCTCAAGGCTCGCTTCTGCGCGCACATGACGCTACGCGCTGAGATGGACGTGCTATACATAAGCGACATGAGCGAGATCGAGCTGAAATTTCTGCTGGACAAGAAGAAGTCGAGCGAGATCTGGGCGCGCGCCAAAGCCTCGAAGCTGACCCGCGACGCGCCAATCACCAGGACGCTGAGAAGCATTTATCTCGATACGCCCGAGCACGCCCTGAAAAAGGCCGGGATTGCGCTGCGGCTCCGCCGCGATGGGCGCCGCTGGATCCAGGGCGTCAAAACCGGACGGACGCTGCATGGCGGCCTGTCGCAAGGCGGCGAGCTGGAGACCCCGGCGCCTGGCGGACGCGTGTGTCTTGACGCCATTCCGGATCCGGCGGTCAGGGAGGCGATCGTTGACCGCGTCAATGGCGCGCTGCTCCAGCCCGTCTGCGAAACGGTGATCAAGCGCAGCACGGGCGAACTGACGCTTGCCGACGGCACGCGCGCGGAACTCGCCGTCGACGTCGGCGAAGTTCGCGCTGGCGAACGCTCCGCTGAACTCTCCGAGCTGGAAATCGAACTCCTCGACGGCAACGCAAGCGGACTGTTCGACATTGCGAGCATTCTGGTTCCCGAAGGCGGGCTGCGATTCTCCCGGCTGTCGAAAGCCGCGCGCGGCTATCTGTTGGCGGAAGAGGGGCGGATCGACGTCCCGCTTGCGCCGCGCACCGCTGAGAACGTGGCGCTTGATCCGAGCCAGACCGCCGAGCAAGCGGCGCGCGAAGTTTTGCGAGAGTGCCTCGACCAAATCGCGACCAATGTTCTGGTCGTTCGCCAGATGGACGATATCGAAGGGCCGCACCAGCTGCGGGTCGGCCTGCGGCGGTTGCGTAGCGCCTTTTCCGTCTATGCGCCGGTCTTGCGCAGCCCGGCGATGAAGCGGCTCGACGCAGAGGCGCGTTGGTTCGGCCGGGAGGTCGGCGCTCTGAGAGACCTCGACGTCGTGGCGAACGATATGGCGCGGCGCGAGGCCGAGAGACATCCCGACGAGCCAGAACTTTCCGCGCTCGCCGATTTGGTCGTTCGGCAAGCGCAAGAACGCCGCGCGCTGCTGCGCAAACTCCTCGAGGGCGCCCGCGCGCAGGCGTTTCTCATCGATCTCGCGCGCTTCGTCGAAACGCGCGGCTGGCTGGCGCCTCTGGATTTCGGCCAGACGGAGCGGCTCGGGACTCCGATTGCGACGCTGGCGCGCCAGTCGCTTGCGAAGCGCTGGAAACGCGTCGCGCAACACGCTCACGGACTTGAGACGCTTTCGGTGGAGCAGCGTCACGAATTGCGCAAGCAGCTCAAGAAGCTGCGCTACGCCGTCGAGTTCTTCTGTTCGCTGTTTCCGACGAAACGCGTCGATCCGTTTCTGAAGCGGCTGAAAAAGCTGCAGACCGTTTTCGGCGATCTCAATGACGCCGCGACGCTGAAAACCATGTTCACGGGGGCGGATGTGCCCGGCGCCGGCGATCCGTCGATCCAGCGCGCCATCGGCTGGATGGTCGGCGCCAGCCAGGCGCGCGCCGAGTTCGGCTGGATCGGCGCCAAGGACCTTTGGAAAGACCTCGAACGCGTCCGCCCCTTCTGGCGGTGACGAGCGCGCGCATGTCAGAGTCTGGGCGATCGCGTCGCCGCCGTCCAAACGGCCCATTGATATAACAGGCGTTTTCGGCGCGCCGAGCGCGCGTTCGGAAGCGTCGCCTTAGCCAGCTATATTGGGGTCTTCGCACGCAACGCGAAGGGCCAACGCCTTGATGGCGCGGAGCAACATTTTGCCTCTGCAAGCGCCTATCGCGAGAGCCACTCGAGGAATCCGCCATGTTCAAGCGTCTGATCGAAAACTATATTTTCTTTACACGCTGGTTGTTGCTTCCCTTCATATTTATGCTTGGCGTCGGTTTGGTCGGCATGGCCCTGACGGCGGCAAACAGCACCTATCATCTAATTCAGATGATTTTCTCGGAAAATGGCTCGAATATCAAAATCCATTTGCTTGAATTGGTTGATCTTACGCTGATTTCTGCTCTTGTTGTGATCGTCACGATTTCGATTTATGGAAATTTCGTTTACAAGATCAACGATAGAGAAGACTTGGGCCGGCCAGCCTGGATGGCCTCAGTCGATTTCTCGCAGCTGAAGTTGAACCTGCTCACAACGATTGTCGTGATCTCGGCGGTCAGGCTTCTCGAAGTATTTCTCGAAGTACCCAAGTTGTACGACAGCGAAGTCTATCATTATATTGCGTTGCACTTAACTTTGGTCTTTTCTCGCCTGGCGATGGCTTATTCGCCGAAGAATGCCGCCAAGGAATGAGCGGCATCCTGCGCGCATTGATGCGGCGCCCGGCGCTTCGACATCGAGATTCGGGTTTCGGCGTCGACGCGCGCGCGTCGCGTGCGATCGTCCGTTCAAGCGACGAACCGCGCCGAAGCCGGGTTCGGCTGGAACGATGCGACACATTGAGCGTTCCTCTTGCGATAAGGAACGCGCAGTGAAACAGCGAGACTTTCTTGTCACGCTCAAGTCAAAGCGGCGCTCCTGTGGAGAACAGTATGCGCAAATCCCTTTTGGCGCTTCCTAGCGCGGCCGCACTCGTCCTGGTCTCGTCGATCCATGTCTTCGCTTCGCCCGTCGTGGGGCACGGAGGCGTGCTCAGGGCGTTGGAGGACGCGTCTATCGTCGAGCAGGCTCGGGTGTTCTGTTACAATCGCTACACCGGCCGCTTTCTCCATTGGGGGCGCTGCGCGCGTCGTCATGTGCGCCATCACGCGCGTCCACGCGTCTATTGTTACAATCGTCGCACGGGACGCTTCCTGCACTGGGGTCATTGCTAAAGCAGCGTCGCAATTGCGCGGCGCGCGGCTCAAAATTGTTCGCCGACACGGGGATCGCGCCGACGCCACGCCGGCGCATCGACTCAGCTGCGCGCTGTTGGGATGCGTTTAATCTCGATCGAGCGCAGCTTCCAGATCGCTCAGAAGGTCGCGAATGTCGGCGGGCAACGGCTCGGCGACGGTTCTCGCGAATGAAAATTGCAGCTGCTTGCCGATTTTTTCGAGGGCGACGACGGGCTGACCTTCAATTTCGCCATCGAAAACGGCCCGCCATTCGTTTGATCCAAGCTGTTTCATGATGTGACGCCCCCGCTTCAGGCGCTAACCTCTCGGCGGCGGTTTCGTTCCACAATTTCTCTGAAAATCGGTCCAATCATTTGACGCCGTCGACGCGCCTGGGCCAGCGGCGTGATTTGCGCCGTGAGGGCGCGCAAATCATATGTCTCCTTCCCGATCGGGGCTTTCGCGCCGTCGTTTCAGCTTGGTCAATAAGGCCGTCACCTTCTCAGGCGTTTACAGTTTTGCCGAGCTCGGTTCTGAGCCGCTTGCCAATCTCTTCGAGCCCGGCGTCGGAGCGCGCTCTCGCTTCGCGGTCGACCGCTTTTCGCCAGTCTTCCCTCGCCTTGTTCGACATGGCGATCCTCCCGAATAGAGAGGGAACTGCGTCTCGGCGGTGGTGTTCCAACAAAGGCTTGAAAAATAGATGGTTAGCGTAAGTTGAGCGGTTGGCGCCCGTCAGGCGCCAAACATCGGTCGCCGCAGATAGGTTCCGCCTCATGGCTCGCGCGACTATTCAGCATCGGCCAGACATCAGGGAGAAGGCGAACCGACCTCTCCGTCAGATCGTGGCCGAAGCTGAAGCGCGCGCCTCGCCGATCGCTCGCGCTTGGCGCAGGTTCGCGGCGTAGACGACGATTGCTGGGCTATGCCGGCGCCACCGTGTGAACATGCACATCATGGCCGCCATTGCGCTCCATGGCGTCCAATGCGGCGCGTTCATGGTCGTCAGTCCATGTCCGCGCCCACAGCAGCAAGCCTCCGCGCGCCAATTGCGCTTGCGCCCAATTGCGCTGACGACGCTGAACGAGCTTGATGACGCCAATGCCGATCAGGCTGGCGACCATCCCGGCGGCGATGCCGGCAAAAATCGCCTCGGCGAAACTGCCACGGATGGTCCAGACGGCGATGGCGCCGGCGATAGCGCCGACGTAGAACAGCAGGCCGATGAGCGAGGCTTTGCCCTCGTTGAGCGACTCGGTTTCGATATAGGAGATGCGCGGCGCCTCGTCGCTGTCCTCGATCTCCGTCGAGCTTTTCGTTCCGACTTTTTCGCGCGCCGCATCGTCTTCGGCGAGCAGGCTGATTTGAGAGCGGTCGAACCCGTGGGTGAGCAGGTCGTCAATGGCGGACTGCAGCTTCTCCACCGAGTCGAACAGGCCGACGACTTCGCTGAATTCGCGGCGCTGTTCAAGCGTGTTTGTTTCGTTCGGTTCCATGGCGTTCCTCCGAAAGCTCAGCACTCTTGAATCGAAGTCGGCCTTCGCGCGCTCCTGACTTTTTTGACCATCGTTCGCGAGACGGCCGCTGCTTGCAGCGCAAGCATGACGCCGTTTACCGGCTTCGACAAGATCCGTTCGCCATATCCCCAACCGCCATCGATGTTGCGCGGCGCGCACGACATGACGCGTCGCGGCAAATTCCATCGGGAGGGTGGGTCAAGGGCGGCGTGCATCGACTGATGATCATCCGGGCTGGGCGCTTATCGGGTTTCCACCGTCAACTGTTCGATCTGTCCCTGGAAGGGGAAGGGCGTTTTGTAATCCGTCGATACGGCGGAGACAGTGTCGCGGCCGATGTCGAAGGGCTCGACGCTGTAGCGGAAGGGCACCGTCTTGCCGACGACGCCGTGTGCCGTCTCTTTGCCATTGACGAGGATTTTGACATTGGCCGGCTTGCCCGGTCCCGGCTCCGTCGGGGCGACCTCGACCCGAACGCTCGACTTGCCCTTCGGCAGAGGCTCGGACGACTGAACCTTTGCGTGATCGACGTCGATGAAGTTGTAATAGAAGGTCGGCTTGCCGTCCTTCACATAGAAGGACCAGCCCGAGGTGACGCCGCCGATCGCCGCGAGGACGCCGTCCGCGCCGTCTTCGCCGAC
This sequence comes from Methylocystis sp., assembly GCF_050251305.1. Lineage (GTDB taxonomy): Bacteria > Pseudomonadota > Alphaproteobacteria > Rhizobiales > Beijerinckiaceae > Methylocystis. Next base: position 21,392 of record NZ_JBFWNB010000056.1, read on the forward strand.
CAAGACGTCAGCGGTGACCGC
>NZ_JBFWNB010000057.1:0-21302 GCF_050251305.1 Methylocystis sp.
GGCGAGCTGACGAAATTGAGCGCCACGATCTCTCGACCTGCGAGCCAGGCCCGGCATTTGGCGGCGATCGCGTCGTACTTCGCGAGAATCCGCGATTCGAGTTCGAGGCGCCGGTGGGAATCCTCGTGAGCGTGATCCTGGTCGCCGTGATCATGCCCATGCGCGTGGCTGTGATCATGACCGAGCCCATGGCCATGTACGCGCCCGTGATGATGATGTCCGTGATGATGTGCATCATGCCCGTGATCATGCTTGCCACGCGAATGCGCGTGGCTGCGGTCCCCGTCCGCGTTATGCGAATGGCCATGGTCGTGACGATGCTCCGGCCGCGCTGCGATCTCCGCGCTCGCGCCGGTCTGCAGATTGGTCATCGTGGTCCCCTGCCCTTGGCAGCCGCAGCTCGTGCACATTATGCAGCCTCTTCAACTTCGATGCTTTTGATGTTCAACTCTTCGCCGCGCAGGCGCTGAAACTGGCGAGAGCCGCAAGGACACGCCGACAGAATGTCGGGCGTGGGAAATTCTGTCCCGCAAACATCGCAGCGCGCCTCGGCGTCGACTTCCCGAATGTCCAGCGTCGCGTTTTCGAGCGACGTGCCGCGGGCGACTTCAGGAAAACAGAAGGCGACGGCCTCCGGCTCGACGCCCGACAATTTGCCGATCTCGATCGTCACGCGACGCACGCTGCGGCCCTCGGCGGCTTCAGACGCTAATTCGACGATGCTGCAAACGATCGAGAGTTCGTGCACGTCGCCTCCTTAGCAGATGCGCGGCAATTGCTCGCCGACGAGCATATCGACGATGCGGCGGCCGCCGAAAATCGTGCGCATGGTGACGCGCCCCGGCTCGCCGGCGACGACATTGCCGATGATGGCGGCTTGTCGCCCGAGCGGGTGCGACCGCATAGCCTCGAGCGCCTGCTCCGCCTCGTCGGACGGCGCGATCGCGACGATCTTGCCCTCATTGGCGAGATAGAGCGGATCAAGGCCAAGAATCTCACAAAAGCCGCGCACCTCGTCGCGAAGCGGCGTGACCGTCTCGTCGATCTCGATGGCGACCTGAGCCGCTTCGGCGATTTCATTCAGCACGGTCGCGACTCCGCCGCGCGTCGGATCGCGAATGAAGCGCGTATTCGGCGCCGCGTCGAGCAGGCTGGCGACGAGGCCCTGCAAGGGCGCGCAGTCGCTTTCGATCGGCGATTGCAGCGCCATATCGCCGCGGGCGCCAAGGATTGCTGCGCCGTGGTCGCCGAGAAGCCCGTTGACCAGCACCGCGTCGCCTGACTTCGCGCGATGCGCGCCAAGCTCGACGCCTGCGGCGACGACGCCAACGCCGGTGGTGGTGATGAACATTTGATCGCAGGCGCCCTTGTTCACGACCTTGGTGTCGCCGGTGACGATCTTCACCCCGGCCTCTTGCGCCGTCGCCGCCATCGACCTGGCGATCCGCCGCAGGAGATCGATCGAGACGCCCTCTTCAACGATCACCGCGCAGGAGAGATAGAGCGGCAGCGCGGCACCCACGGCAAGGTCGTTCACCGTGCCACAGACGGCAAGCTTGCCGATGTCGCCGCCGGGAAACACCAGCGGGTCGATAACGAAGGAGTCGGTCGTGAAGGCGAGCCGATCGCCATATTGGGCGAGATCCAGGAGGTTGATCCTCGCAGAATCGTCGAGCGCGGCCAGCAGCGGATTGTCGAAGGCTTCGACGAACACGTCGTCGATCAAGTCCTTCATCGCCTTGCCGCCGCCGCCATGCGCCAGCGTGACGGTCGGCACGTGGATCTTTCCGCGCGAACGTCGAGGCGGGAAGGAAACCATATTCATGCGGCGCTCGCTTCCGCTTCGTCGCGTCCGCGCTTGACGCCGCCATATTGATAATAGGCGGCGCATGCGCCTTCAGAAGACACCATCAGCGCGCCGAGCGGCGTCTCCGGCGTGCAGGCGCGGCCGAAAACCTTGCACTGCCAGGGCTTTATAACGCCCTTGAGAACTTCGCCGCACTGGCAGGCTTTGGGGTCGGCGATTTTAGCATTCGGCACTGCGAATTTGCGCTCGGCGTCGAAGCGCGCATAGGCGTCGCGGACCTTGACGCCGGAGTGGTCGATCGATCCAAGCCCACGCCATTCGAAAAATTCGCGCAGTTCATACACCTCCGCAACCGCCTTCAGCGCCACGGCGTTTCCGCCCTGCGGCGCGACTCGCGCATATTGATTTTCGATCTCGCAGCGACCTTCGTCGATCTGCTTCAGCAGCATCCAGATCGACTGCAGAATGTCGAGAGGCTCGAATCCCGCGATCACCATCGGCTTCTTGTAATAGCGCGCTATAAATTCATAGGGCGCGTCGCCGATCACCATCGACACATGGCCTGGCCCCAAAAACCCATCGAGGCGCAAATCGGGGCTGTCGAGGATCGCCTTGATCGTCGGAACAATCGTGATGTGATTGCAAAAGATCGAAAAGTTTTTGATTCCTTCGCGCTCAGCCTGCAGCACGGTCAAGGCCGTCGACGGCATGGTGGTCTCAAAGCCGATTCCAAAGAACACCACCTCGCGCTCGGGATTTTTGCGCGCGAGCGCCAGCGCGTCCATCGGCGAATAGACCATGCGCACGTCGCAGCCGTCGGCCTTCGCCTGCAAAAGACTCTTGCGGGACCCCGGCACGCGCATGGCGTCGCCGAAGGTGGCGAAAATCACTTCTGGGCGTTCGGCAATCGCGACGCAATCGTCGACGCGCCCCATCGGCAGCACGCAGACCGGACAGCCCGGACCATGCACCAGCTCGATCGATTTCGGCAGCATCCCCTCAACGCCATAGCGAAAAATCGAATGCGTGTGGCCGCCGCAGACCTCCATGATCTGCAACGGCGGGTCCTCGTCACGTCCAATGCGCGCGAGCAGCCGCTCGATCTCCTTGACGAGAACCTCCGCCTTCGCCCGATCACGAAATTCATCGACATATTTCACGCCGCGACCTCCCTGTTCATGGCCGAACCGCGATCGTCCGCGAGCAACGTGTGAACCAGATCCCAGAGGATGTGGTAGGCGGCGACGTGGCATTCCTGGATGCGGTGCACCGACGTCGTCGGCGCCACGAGGCAATGGTCGCAGACCTGCGCCATCGTCCCGCCGTCGCCCCCCGAAAACCCGATGGTCGTCAGGCCCATCTCCTTCGCCTTGCCGAAAGCGGCGATCAGGTTGGCCGAATTGCCGCTCGTAGAGAGGCCGATGAGACCGTCTCCCGCTCGGCCGACCGCGATCAGCTGACGGACGAAAATATGCTCGAACCCAACGTCATTTGCGACGGCCGACGTCATGGCGATGTCGGCGGTGAGATTGATCGCCGGAAGCGCGGGCCGGCCGGCGGTGATCGGATGCAAGAATTCGACGGCGACATGGGAGGCGTCGCAACTCGAGCCACCATTGCCCATGGTGAACATGCGGCCGCCGCGGCGGTACATGGCCGCGAGCGCCTTCGCCGCGTCGAGCAGGATCGACGCGTGCTCGGAGAAACACTTTGCATTCGTCTCACGCGACTCACGCGCTTTCTCTTCGATCGACTGCAACAAGCCTGCATCGACGGCGGCGGGATCCTGCTCCTTGCCATGCAGGAACGGATACAGGGCCTCCAAGGCGCTCTTGCCGCTCATCTCACTATTCCTCCGCCGCCACTTCGTCGGTCGGCTCCTGCATATTCTTGAGTTCTGCCTGCAATTCGCCAAGCTCCTGCAACAACCTTAGCGTCTCCGCGGCCTCCTCCTCATTGATCCGACTCATCGCAAAGCCGACATGGACGAGAACCCAATCGCCGACGCACGATTCTACTGGATGCGCCTCGTCGACGACGCAGCTGATGTTGATCTGGCGGCGCACCCCGCTCACGTCGACGGTCGCCAGCAGATCATCGACATTGTCTATGCTGACGATGCAGCCGGGAATGCCCAGACACATGTGCGTTCCTCTTCGTTTCCTGTCACGTCGGCGCTTATCAGATGCGCCGCGCCGATCGCGGCCTGACCCAGCGAGAGCCCGCCATCGTTGGCGGGCGCGTCAGCATGGGACAGCGCCTCGAATCCCGTCTCGCGCAATCTGTCGCGCACGCTTTCAAAGAGCAGCCGATTTTGGAAGCAGCCTCCCGACAGCGCCACGGTTTCGAAGCGGCGCGCAGCCGCCAGCCGCATCACGACCACAGCGATCGACTCCGCGAGACCAAGGTGAAACCGCCGTGCGATGGCCGCCGCAGCGACGCCCCGCCGCAGATCGCCGCATAAAGCGCGCCACATCGGCGCCGGATCGATGTCGATGAGGTCCGAGCCTGAAATCTTGAATGTATAGGCACGGGTCTCGTTCGGCGCTGCCGATGCGAGCGCTTCGAGCCGCGCCGCCGCCTCGCCCTCATAGACCTGACGGTCGGCGCAGACCCCGAGCGCAGCCGCAACCGCGTCGAACAGTCGTCCGCAAGAGGACGCCGCCGGCGAATTGACGCCTTGCGCGATCATCACGTCGATCGTCGCAAGCGGCTTGCCCGCGAATGCGGCCCAATCGCCGGCGGAGCCGCATGTCGCATCGAATGCGCCCGCGGCTTTGAGCTGCGCATACAGATTGCGCCAGGGTTCGCGCGCCGCCTGAGCGCCGCCCGGCATCACGACCGGCTTCATTCGCGCCAGCCGCTCACAGCCCCGGTAGTCTGCAAGCAAAAACTCTCCGCCCCATATCGCTCCGTCATCGCCGAAGCCCAGCCCGTCGAGAACGACGCCGAGCGCCGGCGGCGCGTCGAGCGGTCGGCCGTTCTCGGCAAGACAGGCGGCGACATGGGCGTGATGGTGCTGAACCTCGATCAGGCGCGCGCCCAGCCTGTCGGCTTCGGTTCGGCCGAGTTTCGACGAGAGATAGTCGGGATGCCGATCGATCACGATCGCCGACGGCGCATGGTCGAACAGCTTACGATAGAGACCGAGATTCTTACGGTAGTCATCGAATGTCGCCGCGCTTTGCAAATCGCCCTGATGCTGCGACAGGATCGCCTGACCGTCTTGCACCAAGCAGAAGGTCGACTTCAGCTCGCCGCCCATCGCCAGCAGATCGGCCGCATTCTCGAAGCCCTTCGGCAAGCGCAGCGGCGCAGGCGCATAGCCTCGCGCGCGACGAAGAACGCGCGATCGCCCGCCCATCGCCCGCACGACCGAGTCGTCGACGCGATTGGCGATGGCGCGATTGTGAGTCAATGCAAAGGACGCGAGGTCCCTAAGCCGCCGACGCGCGTCATCATCGTCGATGATCGCAGGCTCATCCGAGATATTGCCGCTCGTCATCACCAGCGGATGTTCGAAGGCCTCCATCAAGAGCAGATGCAGCGGCGTCGTCGGAAGCATGAAGCCGAGCATATCCAATCCGGGCGCGATCGCTTCCGGCAGCCGCTCCGGACCCGTCGCGCGCAACAGCACGATGGGGGCCTCCACACTCGTGAGCGCGCGCGCCTCGACCGCCTCGATCGCGCAGAAGCGCCGTATGACGTCAAGATCCCGCGCCATCAGCGCGAACGGCTTTGCATCGCGACGTTTCAGCCGGCGAAGACGCGCGATCGTCTCAGGATTGGTCGCGTCGCAGGCCAGATGATAGCCGCCGAGCCCTTTGACCGCGACGATATGGCCTTGCGCGATGACGCGCGCCGCCTTCGCGACCGCGTCGCCGTCGCACGGCACCTCCGCCTGGCCGAACGCAATGAGCGTTGCGGTCGGCCCGCATGCCGGGCAGGCCACAGCTTCGGCATGAAACCGACGATCGGTCGGTTCACGATATTCCGCCTCGCACGCAGCGCAGAGAGCGAAAGGCGCCATCGTGGTCGTCGCGCGGTCGTAGGGAACAGCCCTCACGATGCTCAGACGCGGTCCGCAATGCGTGCAATTGGCGAAAGGATAGCGATAGCGCCGGTCAAGCGGGTTGCGCAACTCCGTGGCGCAAGCGGCGCAAAGCGCAGCGTCCGGCGCGACCTGCGTGCGGACGGAGCCGCCGACGCTTTCGGCGATGCGGAAATCTTCCGGCAGCCGCCCGTCATATCTTTGCCGCTCAATGCGGTCGATCCGCGCGAGCGGCGGAGGGTCCTGCTCGATCCGCTTAAGCAGCGCCGCGATTCGCGACCGGTCGCCGCTGACGCGCACCACTACGCCCTCGCCATCGTTGAGCACCTCGCCGGCGAGCCCGAGTTCGCGCGCCATGCGCCAGATCGTCGGGCGGAAGCCGACGCCCTGCACGCGTCCGCGCACTCGGAATTCAAGCGCCTGCAATTCCTCCCCCACGAGAGTCATGTCCTGTCAGCTCACATGTTGCTGATCTTGATATAGCGATACAGGTCCTTCGCATTCATGATCAGCAAGCCGACGATGATAACGCCGAGGACGATACCTGTAATCTCCCATCCGCTCATGACGCTTTTCCCGTTCCGTTTGCGCCCCGCTTAGCCCAGTCGCCCATGGTCAGGCGACCAACATTCCCCCGATCAGCTCTTCAATCGTTTCCGCAGCGACGCCGACCGCCGCCGTGACAGGCTTGCTCAAGCCCATGACTCCCTCCTCGCCGCCAAAGGTCAACGGTTCGCAGGCGACCAGGAGGACGCGCTGGCAACTTCCGCCAAGCGCTGACACGAGACGCAAAACTTTCGCCGGATCGAGATCATGCGGCGAAAGCGCCAGATCCTCAGGGGAGAGTTCGCCTTCCTCGACGAACTCCGGCTCCACGATCGAAACCACGCCAGGCGTTTCTCCGCGTTGCGCCACATCCACCAGAATGACTGCGTCGTACCCATCCATCAGCGCATAAGTGAGATCGATCCCGCGAATGCCGAAGTCGACAACTTGTACGCCCTCCGGAAGCGTAATTTGAGCAAGTCTGCGCGCAACCTCGACCCCGAAGGCGTCATCGCCATTGAAGATGTTGCCGACGCAAGCGACCAAGATCGAAGTCATGGCCCCTCTCCTGCAGCGATCGGTTCGATCTCCTCCTGACTGAAAAAGAAGCGATGTCCAGGAAAACCCGCCGCACCCAAATCACGGCCCGGGTCATCGACTAACGTAACAGCAACGTGAACGCGGTCTTCAAAATCGCGTTCGATGGCCTCAACGACGGCGATCTTATCCTTGAGCGCGATATCCATGACATCGCCGCCTGGCTTGGGACGAAGTCGCACGCGGGCTCCCACACAAAGGTTGCGGCCGCTGTCGAGCAGCGAGACGAGGCGAGGCTTCTCACGGTCTTTGACAGCAATCAACGGATCGCCCCGACTGGTCAGCGACTGTCCTTGACGCATTACGCCATGCAGTCGCGCCATGTCGTCGGCGGTCAACGCATGCGTGCGCTCCAGTAGCGCCCGTGCGCGGGCGTCGACGGACGCCATCTCGCGCTTCTCTGCGTCGGTCATCGCGAGGATGCGCAGCGTCAGAATCTCGTCGATTTCAGTGCCGTCAAACAGGTCGCCGGGACTTTCCGGGGCGATCGCCGGATGATCATACAGAATGATCGGCGAAGAGAGCATGGCGCTGCTATCTTGACCGCCGACCAGCACCGGGAAGACGCCGACATTTCTGCACTGCGCCGCGGCCTCGTGCAGATCGTCAGGAGGATCAAGCAATGAGACGAACGCGCCGTTCTCGACCGTAAGAATCGCATGGGTCGAAGCGAAGGCGCGAAGTTGCGCCGCGGCGCGCTCCTGGCGCTCGGGGTCGGAAAGCGGCGTCACGTTTTCGATCCGAACAGTAAGCTTCCACAAGTCAGGCGCGAGCTCTAGTGCCCTTACTTCAATCATCCCTTCGATCGTATGAGAGGTGCGAATGAGCGCGGCGACGATGCGCCCGTCCTGCGCGCGCACGAATTCGACATCGCGGGCGCCTTCGAAGCGGAACGGCGTAACCAGGGCTCCGTGCTGAATGTCGGCGACCCGCAGCGGCCCAAGCGCTGCCTCCCGTTCAATCGCCTCTTCCCAAGCCAGCAGTTCGCGACCGTCGACATCGAGGCTCGCGACGAACGTTAGCGCCGGATTGCCGTCGTTCGGAAGTGCTTGCAGCGGCGGAGTCAGCTGTCCGACTTCGCGCCTGACGACCTGCAGAAAGCGAACATGAACGTGAAAAGCCGTCAGCTCTCCGCCTTGCAACAAGACCTGCGTCTCCATCAGCGAGGCGTCGCCTTGCTGATCAAATCCCTTCGGGAAGACGCCGCCGAAGGTCCAGCGCTGACGATTTTTGATCGACGACGGCCGATAGGGATAGAGGATATAGCCCTCATAAAGAACGGCGCTGGCGATTGCTTTGATGGAGTCGAGTTTCATGCCGTCTCCGTCGCATTCGCGCCGAGCAGCGCATGCAGCGCGCGCTCAAAGGTCGGAAGTCCCGACTTTCGTCGATAGCTGTCTAATTCTTCAAAAGCGTCGCGATGCAGGCAAAGCCAAACGCCTTGAGGGTAGTAGCGCTCCATCATGGCGCGCCAGACGTTGACAGGCAGGCGATAGGCGCATTCCTTGCTCCAAGGGATTTGCTCGATCTGCAGCCTGCCTTGCCTGTCGCGGTAAAAGATAGAGCCGCTGAACAGGAAATTGAGCGGAACGTCGCCTTGCTCGAGGCCGTGAAAGTATTTCGTCGCCGCAATATTGAAATCATAGCTGCATGGAACTGGCAGATCCATCCTGCGCTCGGGGTCTACGGACGGGACAGAAACGCTTGCATGCGTCCAAAGAAGACTGCGCAGCGTCTCGCCCCAGCGCGAAGCATCGCCGAAGAGATCGGAAAGCCGGTCATGTTCACCGCCATCGTAACGCCGCCGCAGAGGGTCGATGCGAATCTGGCAGTTCAGCATCACGTTGAGAACGGGCAGGTCCGGCGTTCTGTTCACGACATGCAGCGCGAACAACAGCAGCGGCGCGGCCGAATAATTTTCGACTCTCACGTCCTCGATGCGAAAGTCGAGATCAACCATGGACTGCGTCCTCCATTTCGATCCCATCACGAAGCGTCCGGAAATAAGCGCGAACGGCCTCCCAGACTTCCGTCCCCCCTGACAACCCGCGCCAGTGTCTGCGGATGAGGCCAACCAGCGCATAGCAGCGATCAATCGAGACGACGTAATATTCCCGCGAGCCATTCATGCGGTTGACGAGCAGCGCCTCGACGTCGGGCGTGAGATCTACCAAGGCAGGATTGGCTGCAGCCAGTCGTGACCAGGCATCGGCGGCAAGTAGCGATTCTGTTGCGCCGGCAGGCCCTGGATAGATCGCCACCGGCCCTTGCGCCGACGTGCTGTGGAAAACAAAGGCCAGATCGATTGGGATGCGAAAGGCCCGCCACTCCGAGTCGCTGAGCTCAAAATCCCGGAGCGCATGCGTGCGTGCGCGCAAGGCGGCGAAGCGATCTCCGTCCCCCAGAAGGAACGCGCATTCTGGACAGGCGCAAAAGAACTTTCGCGTCGCGCGCTCGAGCAAATGCGCATGTCGCCAGTTGATCGTCTTCGAGCAGAAGTCGCAATGCTCCTCTTCCGCTACGGTTAGAAATCGCCGCAGCCGAGACGCCCAATTCCCCGATTGTACTCTCTCCATGCCTTCCGGCCTCTCTCCCTAGGCTGCGGTTTCGGCGTAGATTTCGGTCATATCCATTTCGATCAATATGTCGTCGAGGTCGGGCGCCGCATCGGTGAGAGCGTTCTCGATCTCCAGCCGCAACTCATCGTTTGGCTCGGCGAGGCCATTGCGTCTGAGCTGAACGATCGCGAAGGATTTCCCTGCGCTGATCAGATCCACTTGCAGGCCACGCGCACTCCATTGCGGCTGCATGCGCAGAACGACGTCGCGAAGCCGTTGCTCGACATGCTGCGGATGCAGTCCGTGGAGCAGCAACATCGCCCGGATGTCTTGATCCTCGACAATCCGTTCGATGAGCGCGGCTCCGTCGGACGAAGCGCCGATGATTGCATTGAGTCGCTCAAAGGCCCGGCCATGCAGATCCAGCACGAGCGCAATCAGCTCCCGAGTCGCTTCGCGCGCTTGCGCGTCGGCGACGCGCTCAAGCGCCGCCGTCAGCATTTCCAGTCGCGCCAGGGCCTCCTCCAGCGTCTCCCTCCCGCGCGCTTCTGCGCTCATGCCGATTGCTTTCGAGATGCGCCAAACATCGGCGAATGCGTCGTCTTTACGGTCCGACCGCCGCCGACATACATATGCACGCCACAGGGCAGACAGGGATCGAAACTGCGCACGGCGCGCATGATGTCGATGCCCTTGAATTTGTCCGGTCCGTTTTCTTCGAAGATTGGCGTGTTCTGAATGGCGTCCTCGTATGGTCCAGGCGTTCCGAAATCGTCCCTCGGCGTCGCGTTCCAAGGCGTCGGCGGATAGGGGTGATAGTTGGCGATCTTCTTGTCTTTTATGACGAGGTGATGAGACAGCACGCCGCGCACCGCCTCGTGGAAGCCGCAGCCGATCGCTTCGTCAGGAACCTCAAAGTCGGTCCAGGTCTTGGTTCGGCCGGCCTGCAGTTCTGCGAAGGCCTGCTCCAGGAAGTAGTATGCCGCGGCGGCGCAATAGGCTTGGAAATAGGTGCGCGCCCGATCGCGTTCGATCGCATTGCTCCACTTCGGAACCTTCCACTCAAATTCGACTGCGGGCTTGAGCGCCGTCTTGGGAAGATGAATTTTAACGCTATCGCCCGTGGCTTTGACATAGCCGTCCATGTCGACCAGTCCGGCAAGTGCGGTAGAAAACAGACGCGCGAATGCGCCGCCGCCTGTGTCGAGCGGGAGATGGTCTCCGCTGCTCTTATCGAGCCAGCGCGGACACATCACCCACGAGTAGTTCTTGTCGAAATCCCGCTTCTGCGGCCTGGGAATGGTCGTCTGGTTCCATGGATGCTTCTGATCGACCGGATTGCCGAGCGGGTCGGTTTTGACGAAGGTTTCACAATTGTCCCAGTCCTCGTAATAGGACTGCCCGCGAAGAATGCGAATTTGCAGATTGATGTCGACGAGGTCGGTCGTGACGAGCTTGCCGTCGACAACAACGCCCGGGGTGACGAACATTTTTCGACCCCAGCTCGTCATGTTCTTATAATCGTAGTCGCAGTGGTTGGGGTCCTGGAATGCGCCCCAGCACCCAAGCATGATGCGCCGGCGTCCGACCTCTTCGTAGCCCGGGAGCGCTTCGTAGAAGAAGTTGAACAGGTCGTCGTGCAGCGGCACGCATTTCTTCATGAATTCGGCGTAGCGCACCAGCCGCGTCATATATTCGGTGAAGAGCTGGTGCGACGGCACAGTGCCGACGCCGCCGGGATAGAGCGTGGAGGGGTGCACATGGCGGCCTTCCATCAAGCTGAACATCTCGCGCGTATACCGGCTGACGATCAAAGTCTCACGGTAGAACTCGCCGGTGAACGGATTGAGCGCGGTCATGATTTCGGCGATGGTGCGATATCCATGGGCGTCGGCGTTCGGCGCCGCCGTCCTTTGCGCCATGGCCCAGACGCTTGGATTGGTCTCCTTGACCATCTGCTCACAAAAATCGACGCCGACGAGGTTATCCTGAAAGATATTGTGGTCGAACATATACTCGGCGGCTTCGCCAAGATTAATGATCCATTCCGCCAACGCCGGCGGCTTGATGCCGTAGGCCATATTCTGTGCGTAGATGGAGCAGGTCGCGTGATTGTCGCCGCAAATGCCGCAGATACGGCTGGTGATGAAGTGGGAATCGCGCGGGTCTTTGCCCTTCATAAAGATGCTGTAGCCGCGAAAGATCGACGAAGTGCTGTGACATTCGGCAACGTGCCGATTTTCAAAATCAATCTTTGTGAAAATCCCGAGACTGCCGACGATGCGCGTGATCGGATCCCAATTCATCTCGACGAGTTGGGGGGACTGCTGATTGCGGCTTGTCGAAGGACGGCTTGCGAGGTCGGCCATTGTCGCGATCCTTGTTAGAGTGGATGAGTCTTGTTCGGCCGATCAGGATCATAGCCGGTGGTGTAGGTCGGCTTCGTATTGCGCCACTTCGGCTCCCTATTGAGCGTGTGATTGGTGATCTTGCGGAGATTGCGGATCAGGAGCCCGTAGGGCTTGACCAGCGTCGAGGAGATGCGTCCGCCTGGCGGCTCGTCCATGAACGGCATGAACTTGTCTGGAAAGCCCGGCATGGTGCAGCCGATGCAGATGCCGCCCACGTTCGGGCAACCGCCGAGACCGGCGATCCAGCCGCGCTTGGGGACATTGCACTGAACGACCGGCCCCCAGCACCCGATCTTCACTAGGCATTTGCGCGAACCGTATTCATGGGTGAAATCGGCTTGTTCATAATAGCCGGCGCGGTCGCACCCCTCATGAACGGTAAAGCCGAAGAGCCAACGTGGGCGCCCATGTCCGTCGACGGGAATCATCGGCGCCAATCCGGCGAGCTGGCGCAGCAGGTAAAGGAACGTCTCCATGAAATTGTCCGGCTGAACGGGACAGCCCGGCACGTTGACGATCGGCAGACCAGCCTTAGACTTCCATTCGACGCCTAGATAATCCTGAAGACCCATGCACCCGGTGGGATTCCCCTTCATCGCGTGGATGCCGCCAAAAGTGGCGCAGGTGCCGGCCCCAATGACGGCGAGCGCCTTGGGCGCCAACCGATCGATCCATTCAGTGGTCTTGATGGGTTGGCCGGTCGCCATATCGGTGCCTACCGCGGCCCAATAGCCGTCGCCACTGAGACTTTCGTTTGGAATCGACCCTTCGACGACGAGAACGAAATGTTCGAGTTCGCCGCGAGCGCCCTGATGGAAGGGCTTCATAAAATCATCGCCCACCGCGTAGGACAGCACCGCGTTATGCAGATGAACCTTCGGCAGTCCAGGTATCGCCCCTAGCACGACGTCTTCTATGCTCGGTTCGCTCGCCGCGGTGATTGAAACAGAATCCCCGTCGCAGCCGAGACCGGCCGTGATCCAGAGTACATGAAGTTCGCTAATTTTCGGCGGATGTTGTTCATCGCCTTTTGGGAGTGGATTGGGATCTGGAGCCATCAATCAATCCTTTGACCGAAAGAGAGTGGCGACTGAATGCAGCGAAGCGGTCCTTTCCCGTCGGCGAATGGAGAATTGACCTGCTGCGGACGCGCTCAAGGCAGTTGACCCGCGCCTATGTGCCGGCGACTAAAGGAAACCCGAGAGAATGAGAATTGTTCCTAAAGACCGACTGAGATTGCGACTCAATTTTTGACCTCGCTCATAACTCGAGCGAGAAAGCGGAGCGGTTCAGGGGTTCAGCGATAAGGCCGAGCATCATGATGCTCATAACTGAGGAGTAGACTGTCCCGCACGCCCGCCGTTAGCCGTTAGTCGGCCAAAACCGCGCGCGTTCAGACTGGCGTATGTAACCGTCTTGACTCGTGCAACGCCTCCACCAGCTAAATCGAAAGAGGAGTGCGAGGGCTTTCGCTGGGGAATTAACGTTGCGCTCCATGGATGAAGGGATCCAGCGAGTGTCCGATCCAAGCATTGTTTTTCTTGAGGCATTGGAACCCGCCCAAGGAGCCCTCGTGTGGATGGCGACCGCGTTACAGGCGTCGATCAAACGACTCGCAGAGCAACTTTTGCAAGCCGCAAAAAAATTCTTCAGAATCCGCCTCCGGCGCTGCTCAAGTTTGTTGCTGATCTTCAGCGCATGGAAACCCTCGGCCCGTTCCCGGATACGAAGCTACTCTAATCGCCAACGGTCATGATCCGCTTGGCGCGCGAACGTGCGCGAGGCGGCAGACTACGCCCGTCTCATGCAGGACGAACTTGCGGCGATGGTTTTCACCGATCCTCCCTATAACGTCCACATTGGCGGCCATGTCCAGGGCCGCGGCCGCGTCAAGCATGACGAATTCGCCTTCGCCTCGGGAGAAATGTCGGAACGCGAGTTCGAGGCCTTCCTCGCCGTTTGCCTGGAGTCGGCGGCCGCCGTCTCGCGCGACGGCGCCGTGCATTTCGTCTGCATGGACTGGCGGCACATTGACCTTCTCATGACCGTCGGCCGCAAGATCTATGGGGCGATGCTCAACTTGGTCGTCTGGAACAAGACCAATCCGGGCCAGGGCTCCTTCTATCGTAGCCAGCATGAGCTGATCGGCGTGTTCAGGGCGGGCGCGGCGCGGCATCAGAACAATGTCGAACTCGGCAAACACGGCCGCAATCGCAGCAACGTCTGGACCTACGCTGGCGTCAACAGCTTTGGCGCCGATCGCGATGACGCGCTCGCCATGCATCCGACCGTGAAGCCGGTCGCGCTGGTTGCCGACGCGATGCGCGATTGTAGCTCCAAAGGCGATATCGTATTGGATCCGTTCCTCGGCTCCGGCACAACGCTGATGGCGGCGGAGAAGATCGGTCGCCGCTGCTTTGGCCTCGAATATGAGCGCCGCTGGCAAGCCTACACAAAAGTCGACGCCATTCTCGACGGTGACGGACGAACCTTCGATGAGATCGCCGAAGAGCGGCTGAACGAGAAAGCCGGCCTCGGCCTCGCCCGCTCAAACGCCAATCAGGCGCACTCTCGTGCAGCCTTAGGCGAGGATCGCGGCGCGCTCAGCGAGCAAACGCTCGCCGGCGATTCCAGCAAGCCGGAGACGTTCGCATGAGCAATCGCAAGCGTTCCTCTCCCCGCAATGGCGAATATTCCGTCGGCTACGGCCGTCCTCCGCAGCACACGCGGTTTCGGCCCGGCCGTAGCGGCAATCCAAAAGGCCGACCAAAAGGGTCGAAGAACTTCCATACGGTCTTCGCCGAAGAGCTGGCGCAATCCGTCACCCTCATCGAGAACGGCAAGCGCAAGAAAATGCCGAAAGCGCGCGCATTGGTGAAGCAGTCCATCAACAAGGCTCTAGGCAATGACCCTAGGGCGACAGCGATAGTCTTCGATCAGATTCGGCGCAGCGAAGGCTCCGGAAAGGCGCCTGTGGCCGTCGTCGAGGCTGGTTTCCGCGAGAACAAGCTGGTCGTGGAAAGCATCGTCCGTCGAATCCGACTGGCCGCTGAAGCGGAGGAGGAGATGGACGCGTCGCCGGATAACGGAGAAGCCCCGAAATGAAAGATTCAAACGCGAGCCAATCAGATCTCTCCATCTCGCCGGAAGAATACGCCTGTATTCTGAAGAGCGATCTCACAAGCTTCATCGAAGCCAGTTTCTATGAACTGTATCCCGGCAAACGCCTCGACCTTGCGCCTCATATCGAAGTCGTCGCAACCAAGCTCGAGGCTGTACGCCGCGGCGAGATCAAGCGACTTATCATCAATCTGCCGCCGCGCCATCTGAAGTGGCATTGCGTGTCGGTCGCCTTTGTCGCCTGGATGCTTGGGCACGATCCCGCCAAGCATGTGATCTGCGCGAGCTATGGACAGGACCTCGCCGATGAACTCGCAAGCGCTTGCCAGCGAGTCATGCGGAGCACCCTCTACCGGACGCTTTTCGGCGACGTGCTCGGGGGTCGCCAGGCCGTGAATGATTTCGAGACGGTTCTCGGAGGTCGACGGCTCGCAGCGTCGGTTGGCGGCGCTCTCACCGGCCGCGGCGCCGACATCATCATCCTCGATGACCCCCACAAGGGCGACGAAGCCCTTTCGGAGGCGAGCCGCAACACGACACATAGCTGGTTTGAGAATACGCTTCTGAGCCGCCTCAACGACAAGGCGCAAGGCGCCATCATCATCGTTATGCAGCGGCTGCATCTGGAGGACCTCGTGGGCCACTTGCTGAAAAAAGGAGACTGGGACGTCCTGCGCTTGCCGGCGATCGCCGAGGACGAAGAATGCCATTTGATCGAAGGCCCGCTTGGTCGACGCTTTTTCAGACGTCGGCGCGGCGACGCGCTGCATCCGGAGCGCGAGAGCGCTGAGTCGCTGGCGGCGATCAAACGCAGCGTCTCAGTACTGTCCTTCGCCAGCCAGTATCAGCAGAGTCCAACTTCGCTGGAGCAGATCCGGGCGCGTGACGCTGAGCTCGATCGTCGGCGTTCTGAGGCCTATGAAGCAGGCGATTGGCTTACGTTTGGTCGCCTCTGGCATTGCCGATGGACGGGGACGCCAGAAGACGAAATATCCGACGAGCAAGCCATGGCCGCATATGATGAATATCAAGCGATCGCCGAAAGGCTCCTAGACGAATACTGATCGCATCCTCATCACGCTTTGTCGGCGTCGGAAGGCTGACACGAGCATGACGTCGAGCCGCATTCCGCTGAGAACGGGCGCGCGTGATCGAGACGAACTCTCACTCGGTTGTGCGACGGAGCGAACGCCAACGGCATTTTGCCGTTGATCCGCCAATCGCGAGTCAGCAAACGCGGTTCGGAGCTGCTTCAAGGCTTTCGAAAACGACTGGACTTCCACGGCAAAGCACGCATTGCTACGTGCGTCAATCAGCGGGTCGCCTGCTGACTCCCAGGGCTCGCCTCGCCATTTGCGGGGCTTTGGGCGGTGCGAGCGTCTATCCGACGCCGCTTCCAGGAGCCCGCAGCCAATGTCGACAGCCTCTCTCAAGAAATCCCCCAGGTCGAACAACTCCGCCGCCGCAAAGGCGAGCGTCAAGTCGAAGCCTGGATCCAAACCGCGCGCGGCGTGCGCCGTCTCGAAGCAACCAAAAGCAGCGCCACCGGCGCGTCAACGCTCCCAGCGATCAAAAGACCACCAAGCGGGAACGCGTGCTCACTCTGCTGAGTCGAGCCGACGGCGCCAGCATTCATGAGAAAATGCAAGCGACGCAATGGCAGCAGCACAGCGTGCGCGGGTTCCTGGCAGGGACTGTCAAGAAGAAGCTTGGCTTCTCCCTGTCCTCCGCCACGGCCAAGGATGGATCGCGCCGCTACCGGATCGAGCCCAAACGCAATCGTTGACGCCGGCATGCTGGGCATGAACAAACCGCCAATCGAAGTCGCCGAAACGCTCACGCAGCTTTCTGCGTTAACGATCTTCGAACTGCGCATCGAGTGGCGGCGACTGCATCGTTCGCCGCCGCCGATGCGGCTCTCCCGTGATCTTTTGATCCGCGGAATCAACTACAGACTGCAGGAAAAGGCCTATGGCGGCCTCTCCAAAGCCGTTGTGCGAAAGCTCGAGGCGTTGAGCGCCGATCCGCGCCATCGTGACAAACGCAAGCCGGCGCCGCCAATCTCGCTGAGGCCAGGCATGCGGCTCGTGCGCGAGTGGCGCGGGACCACTCACCTGGTGCTGATCTGTCCGGACGGTGTGGAATGGCGCGGTCGGCGCTATCCATCCCTCTCGGCAGTGGCGCGGGAGATCACCGGCGCACGATGGTCCGGCCCGCGCTTTTTCGGTTTGAACAAGGCTGACCGCCGCTCCGTCGAGCGTGCTGAGGATCCGCGTGCGGAAGCCTGATCATCCAAAGTCCCGGGCGACATTCCGCTGCGCCATCTACACGCGCAAATCCTCCGATGAGGGGCTCGAGCAGGAGTTCAACTCGCTCGACGCCCAACGCGAAGCCTGCGAGGCCTATGTCGTCAGTCAGCGTCATGCCGGCTGGATCGCGCTTCCGGACATGTATGACGACGGCGGTCTTTCCGGCGGCACGATGGAGCGCCCTGCCCTGCAGCGGTTGTTGGCGGACGTCAAGGCCGGCAAAGTTCAAATCATCGTCGTCTACAAGGTCGATCGCCTCACGCGCTCGCTCGCCGACTTCGCCAAAATCGTCGACGTGCTCGACGCTCATGGCGCATCCTTCGTATCGGTCACGCAGCAATTCAACACCACGACGTCCATGGGGCGTCTGACGCTCAACATGCTGCTCTCCTTCGCTCAGTTCGAGCGCGAGATCGCCGGCGAGCGCATCCGCGATAAGATCGCCGCCTCCAAGCGCAAGGGCATGTGGATGGGCGGCAATGTGCCTCTTGGCTATGACGTCAAAGACCGAAAGCTGATCGTCAATACGATCGAAGCCGAACGCGTCCGCGCGATCTTCCAACGCTATGCCGAGCTAGGGTCTGTTTCTCTGCTGAAAGCCGGACTCGACCGATTGGGCGTCGTCAGCAAGCGTCGCGCCGGCGCTGGCGGGTGTCTTGCGGGCGGCAAGCCATTCTCGCGCGGCGCACTCAATCTGCTGCTGCAAAATCGCATCTACCGCGGCGAGATCACCCATCAGGACAATATCTACCCCGGGCAGCATCAGGCGATCATCGACGAAGAGCTCTGGCGGATCGTGCAAGACAGGCTCGCCACAAATCGACGCGAGCGGCGCCTCGCCGCAGGCGCGGAGGCACGAAGCGTGTTGGCGGGGCTGATCTTCGATGCGGACGGCGCCCACATGACGCCATCCCATGCGGCGAAAGGCGTAAAGCGGTATCGATACTATGTCTCGGCGTCGCTTCTCACCGGCGGCCGCGTTGCATCCGGGATTCGCCTTCCGGCGGGCGACATCGAAGGGCTTGTGCTGGATCGGCTACGACAACTTATCGCGTCAAGGTCGGAGCTCGGCGAAGCTCTCGCGCCGCTCGATTTGGATGCAACCGGTTTCGACGCGGCCCTGAACAAGGCGTCCGATCTTTCCCGGCGATGGCTCACCCTGACGCCGATCGACATTGCCGCCCTGGTCCGGCGAATCGTCGAAAGGGCGCAAGTCAATCTCAACGGCATCGCGCTTCAACTCAACCGCGGCGAACTCGCCCGCGCCCTCATCGGCGACGACGAGGCGCCTTGCAAGCGCGCCGATCCGATGCTCGCAACAATCGACGCCACGCTCAAACGCGCCGGAAAAGGAAAGAGGCTCGTCATCGACAACGAGATTGCTCCTGAGATCAACCAGGAGCTGGTCGCCATGACTGTCGAAGCCTTCTCGATTCGGACGCAACTGTTCGCCGGCGCCGACGACAGTATCGAGGCGATGACGCAACGCCTGGGCGCCGGTAAAGGCCATCTCACGGCGCTGGTTCGATTGTCCTATCTCGCTCCCGATATCGTGCGCGCACTGCTCGAAGGCCGCCAGCCCATCGAATTGACGCCGACGCGGCTCCTAAAGCTGAGCAAGGACCTGCCGCATGACTGGCGCGAACAGCGACGATTTCTCGGATTCGTCGAACGTCCGTCGCCCGCAGTCGACCGAAACGCTCCATACCCCTGCCCAAAAAACGGCCTCCAGAGACCCTGAGGCCCGCCACGCCCCGAGCGCGGGCGTAACGCGTCTCCGGCTTACGGAGCCATATTCTTAGAGGCGACAAGTCGCCGGAAAGCCGCCGTCTTTGGACAGGCTCTCGGAGTCCGAGACAATCTCTGGAATCAATAGGATACGTGGCTGGGGGACCTGGATTCGAACCAAGATTAACGGAGTCAGAGTCCTTTTCTTGTGAATATCGCAAATAATCAACAAATATCATTCGTGTGCAAAACCAACGGCTTATCGATCAAATTTCCTATCAAACAGCATCAGCCGCTATCTTGAAATATCACCGTTTTGGTGAGACAGAGGTGAGACGGACCGGCCAAAAGCCGAGGCCATTGGTTTCGTCTCACATCACCTAGACCAACGGACTCGCCACCTTGAAGCTCTCTCAACGCACTGTCGACGCGCTCAAGCCCGGCGAGCGCAAAACCATCTGGGATGACGCTCTCAAGGGCTTCGGCGTCGCCCTCAGTGAAAATAAAATCTCCTATGTCGTCGACTTCCGGCTCGGCTCCCGCCGCCGCCGCGTCGTGCTCGGCTCTACGCAGGTTAAGACCTTCGCCGAGGCGCGGGACGAAGCGCGAGACATTCTCGCGCAGGCGCGCAAAGGCGTCGACGCATCAGAGAACCCGCGCGCCGGCATGCCGACGTTCGGCGACGTCTGGAACAAGATGCTGGACGAAGTGGACCGACCGAAGCTCTCACCGGCGACGATCAAGGACTATGAGGACCGCGCCAAGCGGCTCATCCTTCCTAAGATCGGAAAGAAGCTCATCGGCGACATTGCGCCCGCGGACGTCGACAAGATCGTCGCCGCGATCACTGGCGAGCGGAATCGGGCTTATGCGGTGGTCCTAATCAAGAAGACGATCAATCACGCCATCCGGGCGCGTATCCTGCCTGTCGCCCATCGCAACCCCGCAGCCGACATGAAGGTGAAGCGGAGCCGCAAGGCGGGCCGCGCGCTTGAGATCGAGGAAATCCAAGCCTTCGGCAAGGCGCTCGCCGATATGGAGCGGGAGGGGAAAGTATCGCCTTGGCTCGCGAATCTCCTGCGCCTCTCGCTCGTCTGCGGGCTTCGTCCGGGCGAAGTGCGAACCCTTAAATGGGCGAACGTAAACATTCCGCGTCGAAAGATGATCGTCGTCGGCAAGACCGGCGAGCGGGAAATCCATCTGACCGACGCGGCCGTCGACATACTGACCGCTACGCCGCGCGTGCAGGGCTGCGAATACGTTTTCGCTGGCCGGCGCTTCGGCGAGCCGATCGTCGCCGTTCATAAGGCTCTCGGCCTCGTGCAGGCCCGCGCGGGGATTGAGCGCTTCCGACCCTATGACTTGCGCCATAGCGCCGCCACGGGCGCGCTGACGCTCGGCGCTGACGTTAGAGCCGTGCAAGCGCTTTTAGGCCACGCCGACCTACAGACGACGGCGGGCTATCTCCACGCCTCGGATAAACGTCGCAAAGCCGCCGCTGAAAGCGCGGCACGCTTCGGAAAGGCGGTGCTCAATGATTAGCGCTGACGGCCTTCGCGAATTACTGGAGGAGCTGCAAAAAAAAACGGCGGCCGGCGCGGCGGTTAAGCCCCCAGTGTATCGGATTGGCGACAAGGCCGAGGAACGCCGCGTGCGTGATGATTTGAAATCCGGACGGCAGCAAATGCGCTCCGCGAATCGGTGCGCGTTAACGGGAATTGACGCGCTGAATAGCGGCGAGACTGACTCCGCGAAGACATACTACGAAATCGCCAAGGGTTTTTACATTGAGGCGTTGGAACGTCTAGTGCGACCCAGCGAACGTGCGGCTTTGGGGAAAAGCGCCGGAAGGCGCGGACGACCGAAAAAAACTGAAAAATAAAATCTCCGCGGCATTTTTCTCGGATTTTTTTCCGACTAATTCAACAGACGCCATCCGAAATCAGAAGGCGTCAAATGACATATATCGAAACCACCGACCTCCTTTATGACTGCAAGCTGGCGGCTGAATACGTCGGCAAGTCCGTCCCCACACTGGCGCGCTGGCGCGCGCTCGGCGACGGACCCGATTACGTGAAAATCGGCCGCGCCATCAAGTATCGAAAATCCGCGCGTGACCGCTTCATCGAAGAGTGCACGCGCCGGCCGCATCGCCGCCCGCCTTACGGGGGGGGC
>NZ_JBFWNB010000058.1:0-20222 GCF_050251305.1 Methylocystis sp.
TCACGGTACAATATCACTCTCTGCATTTGAGAGAGACGAAAGTCGTCACAGGATCGAACGCCTCGGCCATTCTTTTTCGATTTCTTTCGAGGTTCTCTTCCTGAATCTGCGCCGCCAGATAAAGAGCGACTTGGCTTTCGTAATCAATTTGCGGCTCCATCTTGCTCTTCTCCAGAGTGCGCGCCAAGAACGCGGACGAGCGCCAAGCGTCGTCCAGCGAAGGGTTTCAGCGATGTTGATTTCGGAGTGTGGGAGAGTTCGGCGGAAACGGCCCGGCTTGCCGAACTCTCCCTTCGACGAACGCGGCGCGCGCGATCAGTCACGCGCCGCGCGCGCCTCTCTGGATCCAGAATCCATTGGCGCGCACGGATCGTTCGTCAGAAACGGGTTGCAGGAGAAATACTGACGCGCGCCGGACTGATTCACGCGCGGCCAGTCGACGGCGACAGCAAAACACGACGCCAAAGCAAGCACGATGATGAGACGACGCGTGACGCCGCCTTGCGGCGGATAGGTCCGAAGCGTCTCTTGCCAGGCGCGCGATCGAGAGATCGACATTTCAGTTTGCAGCATGGTTCCGAACTCTGCACGTGGGAAAATATCCCACACAAAACTTTTATTACGTGGTAAATCTTCCCACGTCAAGAGGCGTGGGATTGTGTCCCACGTAACGGCGGGCTACGGACAAGCATGACCAACCGGAAAGACGATGCGCTCCCCGACGCCGCCCGTCTTCAACAGCCCATCGCGCGGCTGCTTCGACCGTTGGTTCGCCTGTTCATTCGCTGCGGGATGACTTTTCCGGCGCTGAGCGACGTCCTGCGCGAGCTCTATGTGAATGTGGCGGTTCACGACTTCGCGTTGCCAAAGAAGGAGCAGACCGACAGCCGAATCAGCCTGTTGACGGGCATTCACCGCAAGGAGGTCCGACGGCTCCGAGGCGCTGGCGCGCCGGTCCGGTCCGTGCCCGCGGCAGTGTCGCGCACGACCCAAATCGTCGCGCTTTGGATGGCGGATCCGCGTTTTACCGATCAGGACGGCGCCCCGGCGCCTTTAAGGCGCGCCGGCGCCGAAGGAGACGGCCCGACCTTTGAAGACCTGGTCAGCGAGGTGACCCGGGATGTCCGCCCGCGCGCTGTTCTCGACGATTGGCTGGATCGCAAGATCGTCGACGTCGACGAACAGGGACGGGTCGTTCTTTCCGAAGCCGCGATTGCGCCCAACAGGGGCGATGAGCGTCAACTCTATTACTTCGGCCGCAATCTCCACGATCATATCGCTGCGGCGGCGGCAAATGTCTCGTCCAACGCGTCTCCGTTCCTGGAGCGGGCGGTCCATTACGAAGGACTGTCCGAAGACGCCGCGCGCCGCCTCGAAACGCTTTCCCGTGAACTTGCGATGGCCGCGCTCGTCGCGGCGAACCGTGAAGCGCAGACGCTTCATGCACGCGATGGCGGCGGCGAGTGGCGCTGGAATTTCGGAGTCTATGTTTATCGAGAGAAGGAGCCGCAGGCGACGAAGGATGAGGCCGACGACGAGGAGCCTCAGCCGTGAGCGACCTTCGCCGACCGAACAGGCGCCAGTTCGGCGCGGCCGTCGCCGCACTGTTGTTCTCTCTCACGACGCGCGCGCCGGCGGCGGGAGACAAGCCGAAAGACAATGGAATCGGCGGGACCGGCTCCATATCTGTCCTGCCTGATCCGGACAACGGCATTGGCGGCACCGGCGTCGTCGGCACGATCCGCGGTTTCGGCAGCATCATCGTCAACGGCCTGCGGATCGCCTATCCCGCCAACGCCGAACTGACGATCGACGGCGAACCCGCCACCCTTTCGCGCATGCGAGTCGGACATGTCGTTTCACTCGTCGCCGAAGGCGCGGGCGCGCGACTCACAACCAAGAGAATCGAAATTCTCCACGAAGCGGTGGGGACGATCGAAGCCGTTTCAGATCGACGCCTGCAGGTGCTCGGTCAGAAAGTCGAACTGGCGCGACATGTGACGACTGGCCCGTTGACGGTTGGCCAGCGCGTGGCCGTCAGCGGGTTGCGGCTGCCGGATCAGACGATTGTGGCCAGCCGCATTGACGTCGTTGCGCCAGGCCCCATGCAGCTCGTGGGGACCGTGACTCATGCGCCCGACGGGCGACTGATGATTGGCGCGCAGCAGCTGTTCGGCGTCGCGACGGCGATGGCAGGTCAAAGAGTGGTCGTGCGCGGCGTCAAGGGCGCCGGCGCGTTGGATGTGTCGTCTGTCGCCGCCGCCCCGCTGTTCACGCCCGGCCCCCCACGGTTTCTTGTGGAAGCCTATCTCGAGCGCCAGGGAACGACGGTCAGGACGGCGAGCGGCCTCAAACTGGACGCCGCGCGCCACGTGACGTTCCAAGGCGTCGCCCGGGCCGTCATTGGCGTAGACGTCAATGCCGAGGGCGCATGGACGATCCAATCGTTCCGGCCCATGGAGAATCGCGGGAAACGTGGATCCTTTAAAGAGGATCGAGGGGAAGCGGAAACGCCCAACTGGCTCAATCGGCCGCCAAAAACCGATAGCGGCGGCCATTCCGGAAACGCTGGCGGACTAGGCGGCTTCGGAGGCCAGGGAGGCCTCCCCAACCATGGCGCGCCCGGAGGCTTTGGCGGCGCCTTTCAACCGGGCGGCTCCGCCGGGCCAGGCGGTTTTTGGGGGCCGGGCGGATCCAATGGCCCTGGATTTGGAGGTCCTGGAGGTTTTGGAGGCCCCGGGCCCGGACCGGGTCGTCCGCCACGTTAGTCTAAGACGCGTGCGTCTGCGGGCGCGCACGCTCGATGTTTCATTCCGCATCTTGTGGGAAGCGGTCCAATATGGATCCTGGCAGCGGCACGCGGTCGCCTTTGCGCCTTGCCAAGCCTGCGGCGCGCCCTGTCTATAGGCTGAATGCAGACCGAGGCGGACATGCACGAGCAGTTGGAGGCGGCGGCGCTCGTCGAGCAGGAGCAAAAATTCTCGTTCGACGTGTTTGCCCTCGCCCGGCTCGCCGTCACGCTCGTCTTCATCGTCTACGCGCTGCTGATTTCAGCGCCCTTCCTGCCTGCGCTCACCTGGGCGCTTGTGCTCGCGGTTCTGTTCATCAGACCGCATCGCTTACTGGAGCGGTTTCTGCCGCGGTCCATTGCGGCTGGACTGTCCATACTGATCGTCGGGCTCCTCGTCGTCGGACCGCTCCTGCTGGTGATCGAGCGCTTCGTAAGCGAGGCCGTGACGGGCGTCGCCTATGTCCAGAGAGCGATGCAGGAAGGCAGTTGGCGCACGATGCTCGAGGCGCATCCCTGGCTTGGCGGGCTGCAGCACTGGATCGAACGGAGATTGGATCTGCAGGCGATCTTCTCGCAGCTCGGCGCCTTCATCACCAATATCGCGGCGAACTTTCTGCGCGCCTCGACGGGTCAGGTCGTCACCACTCTGCTGGCGTTCTATCTGCTCTTCTTCTTCCTGCGCGATCGGAGCGCGGCGCTGCAGACGCTGGCGCGACTGTCGCCATTTTCCGATTTCGAAACCGGCAGGATCATCCTGCGCGTGCGCGATACGATTCACGCGATCATCTTTGGAACGCTGGCGGTGGCCGCCCTCCAGGGCATGCTCGGCGGCTTCATGTTCTGGGTGCTGGGGTTCAATTCGCCGGTGCTGTGGGGCCTGATCATGGGTCTCTTGTCGATCGTGCCGGTGCTCGGCTCCTTTGTCGTCTGGATCCCAGCGACCATCTATCTGCTGATGGAGGACCGCTGGGTCGAAGCGCTGATTTTGGGACTATGGGGCGGCGTCGTCATCGCCAGCGTCGACAATCTGGTGCGGCCGCTGCTCATCGGCGACAGCCTGCGGCTGCACACCGTGCCGGCGTTCATCGCCATGCTCGGCGGTCTGCAATTGTTCGGCGCTTCGGGCATCGTTCTCGGCCCGATCGTGATGGCGCTGAGCCCCCTGCTGCTGGATTTCTGGCGCCGCCGCGTCGGGCACGATCCATCCGCTTAGCCTCGCCGCCTACCCGTGGACCGGATGCTGCGCCAGCGCGAGATCGAGCGCCTCGGCGAGCGCGGCGTCGTCGGCTTCGATCACGCTCGCGCTCTGCGTGAAAATCACAAAACAGCGCAGCCGTTTGCCCGGAAAGAGCGGCGCCACAGCGGCGCGATAAAGAGCCAGCTGGCGCAAATGCGCGTCTTCGAGCGTGGCGCGCGCCCGTCCCGTCTTGAATTCGGCGATGTGCGTCTCGGTCGGCGTCTCGGCGAGCCGATCGATCCGGCCCGCGACGACGGCGCCATGTCCAAGCGTCGCGACGACGTCGACCTCGGGCGTCGAGTCCGGCCCAAAGAGCGGCGCCAGGCGCGGATCGTCGATGACCGCGAGCGCCGCCTGCGCCAGCGCTTCCCGCGTGTCGTCCTCCAGGAAGCCGCCGCGCGCCGCCAGGAAGCGTCGCGCCGCGGCTTGACGATGATCCGGCGCGCAGGCGGGCAGATGCTGCAGCAGCGCATGAACGAGACGCCCCTGAAGCAGGCGCTCCGCTTCGCCGCGGCGCGCGGCCGCGACGCCAACCGCGCCGACATCCGCCCCGGCGAGCGCGCTCGACGGCCGCAATGGCGGCGCGGGCGCCGCTTCGCGTTGCGCTGCGGTCGTGGCGAACGCCGGAAGTTCGACGGCGACAGGCGCCGACCCGCTTGGCGAAAGATCGCTCCGCGACGGCGCCGCGCCGCGCCGCAGGATTGTCGATTCAGGTTCCAGCGGATCGGGAAGAGTCTCGCAATTTGGTTCGAGCGCACCGCGAATGGCGTCATACCAGCAGCCGTCGGCGCGGCCGCTGACGCCGTGCGCGCCGCAGATATAGAGCCGCTCCTCGGCGCGCGTCAGCGCGACATAGAGCAGGCGCCGACTCTCCGCGAGTTCTCGGCGGCGATGCGCGTCACGCGCGCGCCTGAGCGCGGCCGGATCGCTGTCCTTGCCGAGCGACCAGAGGAGAACAACGCCGCCGGCCTCTTCAGGCGCGTAGAGCTTGGGATCATGCTTGCCGGCCGGCGCGCCGCAGGTGTCCGGCAGGACGACGATTTTCGCCTCCAGCCCTTTTGCCGCATGGACGGTCATCACGCGCACGGCGGCGCCCGCCGACTCCATGTCGCGCTTGATCGAAAGATCGAGCGACTCGGCCATCGCCAGAAAGGCGGTCAGCGACGGCGGCTGTTCGCGTTCGAAGCCCGCGGCGAGCTTCAAGAATTCGTCGATGGCGTCTTCGGCTTCGCCGCCGAGCTGCGCGACAAGCTGCGCACGGCCGCCATCGGGTCCGAGAACGCGGCTGTAGAAATCGAACGGCGCGAGTTCGGCGGCGTCGCGCCGCAAGCGCTGCAGCCGCTCCGCCGCCTGGCGGGGGCGCGCATCTTCCGACTGCGCGAGCGCCTCGACGAGCGATGCGCGACGGCCTGGCGCAAGCGCGATGAGATCGTCATCATCGAAGCCGAAGAAGGGCGACTTCAACACGCTCGCCACCGTCAGATCGTCCTCCGGCAGCAGCGCCGCGCGCCCAAGCGCGATCAGATCATGCACGGCGATGTGCTCGGCGAGATTGAGCCGGTCGGCGCCGGCGACGGCGATATGTTCGCTCTTCAACGCGCGAATGATCGCCTCGAAGAGCGGGCCGCGCTTGCGCACGAGTATCAATATGTCGCCAGGCTCGACCAGGCGCAACGCGCCGCGATCCTCGACGCATTCGCCGTTCTCCGGCGCAAGCAACGCGCGCACTTTGCGGGCGATCCTCCGCGCGAGACGCTCACTGGGGTCGTTGGCGTCCGCATAATCGAGCGGCAGGCGCCAGTCGTCGGCCTCCTGCGTTTTTTCCGCGCCGATCGGCTCCCAGATTTCGACGAGCGCGGCGAGGTCGGCCTTCCAGGCCTCATGTCGCGGCGCGGGCTCCTTGGGGTCGGAACACAGACCCATCCGATTTTCTTCAACCACAAAAATATCGTCGACCGCCTGCAGGACGCCCGGCGCCGAGCGAAAGGACTGGGTGAGCTTCACCTCCTCGAAGGGCCGTCCGCCGTCGTTGAACTTTCGACGAAACGCGCGCCGCATGTCATCGAATTTTTCGGGCGCGGCGCCCTGGAACGAGAAAATCGACTGCTTCTCGTCGCCGACCGCAAAAAAGCTGCGCGGCGGCCCGCCGCGCGCGTCACGCGCGCCGGCACCGGCGCAAAATTCGTCGGCGATCGCGCCCAGAATGTCCCATTGCCGCGAACTCGTATCCTGCGCCTCGTCGAGCAGAATGTGCTCGATCTGCGCGTCGAGCTTATAGAGAACCCAGGACGGACTCGATCGATACAGCAGGCGTCGCGCGCCCTCGATCAGATCGTCATAGTCCAGCAGTCCCCGCCGCCTTTTGGCGTGTTCATATTCTTCGAGGATCGCGTCGCCAAGCGCGTGAAGCGCCAGCGAGCGCTGGGCGACGGCCGCCGCCTTGCGCATGTCGATGAGCGGCGTCAGTCTGTCGCGCTCCGCCTCCATGCGCGCGAGAAGCTGCGGTTCGCGCGTCGCGAGCGGACCAGTGACGATCTTTCCTTTCTTGACGCCGCGCGGTTCGCCGCTCTTGGTGAAAAACGCCGCGAGATAGGATTCGATACAATCCGGATGCGGCGCCTGCGCGAAGGCGGCGTCGAGAGAATCGGCGAGCTTACAGTCATTGGTCGAACCGCCGCGCAGCATTTTGGCGAGCGCCGGCCATGCCGTCGGCGGTTCGCCCTCCTCAATGATCGCCGCTTCGATCCGCGCCAGATTTTCATCCGTCGTCAAGCCGAGCGCCGCGAAAACTCTGGCTTCGCAGTCATCCTGCTCGCGCATGCGCGCCATGTCCTGCCGATGCTGCAGCACTTCCTCGCAGAGCGCGTCGAAACCGGCGGCGGAGGCGTCTCGGGCGACGAGCTCCAGCGCCTTGCGCAGCGATCCGCGATCCCGCGTCGCCGCATCGAGCGCGCGGCGGCGCGCGGCGTCCATCAACTCGGCGCGCTCCAGTTCGTCGACGACCCGGAAAGACGCCGGAACATTGGCCTCGAGCGGAAAGATGTGCAGCAGCTTCTCGCAGAAGGCGTGAATCGTCTGGATCTTGAGACCGCCCGGCGTCTCGACGGCGCGCGCGAAAAGCCGCCGCGCGAAATCAAGATTGACGCGCGACTCGTCGGCCGCGCCCATTCGCGCGATGTCCTTGGCCAGCGCCACATCGTCGAGCGTCGCCCAACGCGCGAGTCTATCGAAAACCCGCGACCCCATATTTGCGGCGGCGGCCTTTGTGTATGTGAGACACAGAATTTGCGAAGGCCGCGCGCCGGCAAGCAGCAGCCGCAGAACGCGCTGCGCAAGCACATGGGTTTTGCCGGAGCCGGCGTGCGCCGCCACCCAGGCGGACGCAAAGGGATCGGACGCCGTCTGCTGACTCCGGATCGTCAGGCTGGCGACGGGGCGCTCGCTCATGCCGACTCTCCGCCACGCATCCATTCCCTGACGCGCGCGAGATGATCGAAATCGCCGACGTCGCTGAGAAAGGCCGGATGCGGCTTCGACGCATAGGGCGTCGACTCGCTGCGAAACTGCGACAAGAGCCCCAGCAATTGCGCGCGTTGCGCCGCGACGACATCGGCGAAGCGCGCGTCATTCCATTCGAGCCACTGGGTCTCGCCGCCCTTGCGCAGTCCAATATAGGCGGCGCCTGCTACCGCCTGCGCGCCGACGTCTTTAAAGGCGCCGGCCTCGATCATCGCCGCCTCCAACGTCAGTTGCGGCGACCAGCCGACCCTGACCTGCTTGTTGGACGGCGGCGCGCCGGTCTTGTAGTCGAAGACATACGCTTGGCCCTGCCGATCGATCTCGATGCGATCCGCAATCGCGGTTAGGCGGAATGTGCTTCCGTCGGCCAGCGTCAGCGCCATCTCGCCGCGCGTTTCGACATGGATCCCGCAGTCGAGCGCGCGCCGTTCCCGTTCGAAGCCGAGCGCATGATCGAGCCCCGCTTCGATCCGCGGCCATTGGAAGCTCACGAACGCCGGATCGGCCATGAAGCCGCCGAGTCGCTCGCGCGCGAGCGCGAGGAGCGTTTCGCGGGCGTCAGAGGGAAGCGCGCCATGCGGATGTCGCACAACGAATTCCGCAAGCGCTTCATGGATGGCCATGCCGATCTCGCGCGCGCCGGCTTCCCTTCCGATCGGCGGCAGAGGCGCGAGTTTGAGAACATATTCGGCGAAGATCGCATAAGGATCGCGCCGCAGGCGTTCGATGCGGGTGACGCTCAAGCGCTGCGGACGCAGCGCGAGAGGCGGACGCGGCTGCGGACGTTCAATCGCGATCGCCTGTTTGGGACGGTCCAGCGCCGCGGCGATGGCGAGCATCGCGTCGCCGCGCGTCCTGCAATCGTCGAAGGCCTCGCCCGCGAGCGCCGAGAGACGCGCGATGAAGCGCGAGGGGACGGTCGGCGCGCCATCGCGCTTGACCGCGCGGCTCAGCACGACGCGCCGCGCGCCCATCGCCATGATGAAATCATGCGCGCTCTGACCGATACGCCGTTCCGGCGCCATCAGACCGAGTTGCGCGCGCATCGAGCGGTTGAGAAAGGCGCCCGTGTCCGTCTGCGGCGGCCAGACGCCTTCGTCCAGCCCGGCGAGCAGAACCAGATCGGCGTCGATGAGCCGCGCTTCCAAAGGACCGAGAATTTTCAACCGCGGATGCGCGCGTCTCGGGCCGCGCAACATCGTCTCCGAAAGGATGCGGTCAAACAGCGCGGCATAGCTCGGCGCGTCGAAGCCTGCAGGCGCCTCGGCGTGCGCGAGCCGTTCGAGAAGCTCGAACAGCGTCGACGCGCCCTCTTCATCGACTTCTTCGACGGCGATCACGGCGTCGAGCGCGGCGCGATGCGCGCGGGCGCGCTCGGACAGCGACGCCGTCGGCGCCAAGGCGGCAAACGGCGCGAAGGCGGCGTCGAGGCCGGCGAGCGCGTCCTCGATCCCCCGCCAGTCATCGTCGCTGATGCGGCGCGCGGCGGGATGCGCATGCGGCGCGCGCGCCAATACGCGCGCCGGCGCGACGCGCGACGCCCAGCCGCCATCAGGCTGCGCGAATGTCCGGAGCACGCCGATCTCGACGAGCGGCGCGAGCGCGGCGATCCGCGCGGGCGAAAGGCCGAGCGCCGTCAGCGGATGCGCGAGCAGCGCGGCGACATTGACGGCGCCCGCGCGATCCGATCCGATCGTCGCGACGAGCCGGGCAAGCGCGCCGATGGGCGTCCGCGCGAGCGGCAGACCGCCGGAATCATCGATCTCGATGTCGAAGCGCCGCAACTCGGCGCCGACGCGCCGTGCGATGAGCCGATCGGGCGTCACCAGCGCCGCCGTGCAGCCCGGCGTCTCGAGCGCCTCGCGCATGAAGAGCGCAAGCGCCAGGGCTTCGAGCCGCTCGTCCGGCGCGTCGAGCGCAATGACGCCTTCGAGCGCCGACGCAAACCCGTCGCGCTCAGTCGCCTGATAGTCGCGCCACGCGGAGGTCGCATCCGCCGGCGCCATGGCTTGCGACGTCAAGGCGCGGCGCGCCGCGAGCGCAGGCGTCAGGACAGCCAGTTCGCGCGGTTCGTCGCGCGCGACACCCATCGCAGCGAGCAAGCGCTTCAACATCGTCTGCGGATGGGTGAACGCCGGCTCGCCGCCGATCTCCGTCTGACCGACGCGGGCCCAAGCGTCCGCGCGCATCATTTGATCGAGCCCCGGCAAAACCA
Organism: Methylocystis sp.; assembly: GCF_050251305.1. Classification (GTDB taxonomy): domain Bacteria; phylum Pseudomonadota; class Alphaproteobacteria; order Rhizobiales; family Beijerinckiaceae; genus Methylocystis. Next base: position 9,763 of record NZ_JBFWNB010000058.1, read on the forward strand.
CGGCGGCATTGTCGAGCGAAGCGATGGCGGCAAGCAGCCGCGCCGTCGCCGGCTGCGCGCCAGTGGAGCCGAGCGCGATGACGGGCGCGTCCGGCGGCGTGCGGGTCAGCGCCGCGATCTGCGCTTCGACGAGGCGCTTCTGATAGGCGCTGGCGTCGATGCGTCCCCGCTCCGCGAGAATTTGCGGCCATTCGCGCAAGGCGATCTGCAGAAATCGCGTCGTGATCGCCCAGAATTCGCTGTAGGCGTCGTCGCTCAATTTCTCGAAGGCGTCGACCGAAACGTCTTCGATGTGCAATTCGTCGATCAGGGCGCCGAGATCGGCGGCGAGCGCATAAGCGGCGGCCGGCGTGGCCGCCACGAGAAGCGGCTCGCTCGCGTGCAGTAAGGGCGCGCCGGTCGGATCGATCGAGATGATCGCGCGCCCCAGCGCTTGCGCCCATTGCAGAATGAGCTGCGACAGGAGCAGGCGCCGCTCCAGCTCGTCGATCGGCGCGGCGAGCGGCGCATCGGCCTCGACGTCGAAGTCTGCGCCGAAAAGCGCGGCGTTCTCCCGCTCCTCCAGAGCGCCGAGCGGCAGGATGCGCGGCAGCAGCGTCGCGCGCCGGTCCGGAGCCCCCGGCGAAAACGCGGAACCCGGTTTTTCGGATCGGGCGCGCTCTGAAGTCTTGAGATCGTTTGCGTCAAAGGCGGCGTGATCGAACGCCTGCGCGAATTCGGCGGCGAGCGCCCGCGCCGCGCGTTGCGTGGGCACATAGATCGTTGCGCGCGCCATCGTCAGCGGCGGCGTGTCGCGCGACAGGGCGGGCACGACCCGGCCGTCGAGCAGGGCCGAAACGAACGTCTTCAGAAACGGCGCGCCGGGCGCAATGGTGAAGAGATTGCGCCGGCCGGACAGCATCGCCTTCAGCCGCGACGCGACGCGATCGCCCGTTCAGCTTCTTCGATCGCCGCGACGGTGCCGACATGAAGCCAGAGCCCGCTGGAGACGACGCCATAGAGTCGTCCGTTGCGGGCGGCCTCGAAGAAGAAGGGCGCGAGCTTGAAGACGTCATCCGCGACCCCCGCGAAGAGCTGCGGCTTCATCAGTCCGACGCCGGCGTAGACATAGGGCTTTAGACCCTCGCGACGCACGATGCGCCCTTCGGCGTCAAGATCGAAATCGCCGCCCCAGTCGACGCCGACGCTTTCACGCGTCGGCGCGAGCAGCAGCGCGGCGTCCATCTTGTCGGCGTCGAACGCTTCGGCCAGCGAAAGAATATTGGACGGCGTCGCGTCGATCCAGAATGCGTCGGTGTTGCAGACGAAAAAAGGATCGTCGCCAATCAGCGGAAGCGCCTTCTTGATTCCGCCGCCTTGGTCGAGCAGCAGATCGCGCTCGTCGGAAATCACGATGCGCGGACGGGCGCGGCGCGAGAGATGCGCCTCGATCTGATCAGCCAGATGATGAACATTGACGATCGCCGTTTCAACGCCCGCGTCCTCGAAGGCGTCGAGCGCGCGGTCGATCAGCGTGCGGCCGGCGACCGACACCAGCGGCTTCGGGATTTTGTCGGTAATGGGGCGCATGCGCGTCCCCAGCCCGGCGGCGAACACCATGGCGACGCGCGGCGCTGGGGCGGGCGCTGGCGATTCACGCGTCGCGAAACAGGCCGGGGAGATTGGCTTCATACCAAGCCCTGATTTCGGCCAGCGCCGGATGGCGCAGGCTCTTTCTGAGATAGGATTCAACGCGCGGAAGATGCGCGAGATATTGCGGCTTGCCGTCACGCTGATCCAGCCGCGCGAAAATTCCCAGGATCTTCGTCGCGCGCTGCGCCGCCAGGACCGCATAGGCCTTGGCGAACTCGGCCATGTCAAATCCGGGATCGGCCTCGCGCCGCAGTTTGGCGTAAGAGGCAAGGAGCTTCAACTCCAAATCGTCGGGCACGTCGACGCGGGCGTCCTGTCCAAGCGACGCCATGTCATAGGCGGGATTGCCGAGCACGCAGTCCTGGAAGTCGAGGATGCCGATCCGCGCCGGGCCTCTGCGATGCGCGAGCCACAGGAGATTTGGCGAGTGATAATCCCGCAGCGTCCATGTCGGCGCAGCGCTCGCGACGCCATGAAGCGTTTGGCGCCACATATTGAGAAAGATGGCGCGCGCGCCGGAAGCCAGATGCGCTTTCAGACGCGGAAGATACCAGTCGACCAGCAATTCCACTTCGATCAGCTGCGCGTCGAGATCATATGGCGGGATCTGGTAATCGCCATCGCCTTCGATCGCGATCACGTCCGGCAGACGCTGCGCGTGAAGACGGGCGAGCGCGCCCGCCGCTTCGAGATAGCGCTCGACGATCGGGCCATTCCTGTCGACGACGCCCTCTCCGCCAAGATCCTCGATGATGAGCAAGCCGGCGTCGGCGTCCCTGGCGTAGACTTCGGGCGCCGAGAGTCCCAAGCCGCGCAGCCCCTGCGACAAGGCGACGAAGGGCACGACGTTTTCGGCGAGGCGCGCGATGGCGCTGTAGGACTTGCCGTAGCGGATCGGCGGTCCGTCGGGACGCGCCGGCGAAATCATCAGAATCGCGCGCTGTCCGTTCGGCTTTTCGAGCCGCTCATACGCCCGCGTCGAGGCGTCGCCCTGCAGAAAGCGCCGCGCGGCGTCGGCCCAGCCCGACGCGCGCAGAAGTTCGCGCATCGCCTTGAAGGACGCCAAGCGCGATACGAAGCCGCCATAGCCGGAAATGGTCAGCCGACGCGCCTCGCGATTGTCGCCGTCGACGAAACTCAGTCGCACTTCGAGTCGATCCGGCGAGAGCGCTTCGCGCGCGCGTTCGGCCCATTCGACGAGCACGATCGAATCGTCGGTCGCCTCCTCCCAGCCCAATCCGTCAAGCTCCGCCGTGTTTTCGAGCCGATAGAAATCGGCGTGCACGACGCGCTTGCCGGCGCCCTCATAGATTTGCATCAGCGTGAAGGTCGGGCTCGGCGCTTCAAGCCGTGGGTCTTCGATCAACGCCCGGATCAGCGCGCGCGCGAACGTCGTCTTGCCGGCGCCGAGATCGCCCGAAAGCATGACGGCGTCGCCGGTGTGGACGAGCGTCGAAAACTCCTGCGCAAGTTCGATCGTCTCGGCTTCGCTCGCGACGTCGAGGCGCCAGACCGTTTTCGGCGCGGACTCGTCGCTCATTCGGCGCCTCCGGCGCTAGCCGCGACGCGAGGCTCTTCATGCTGCGCGGCGTGCGCCGGGAACACGCAGGTCACGGTCGTGCCTTCGCCAGGCGCGGAATCGATGAAGACCTTGCCGCCATGGAGCTCCATGAAGGCGCGCACGATGGAGAGGCCGAGCCCAACGCCGCGGTGGCGCGAGCCTGCGGTGTGCGACTCGAAGCGGTCGAAGACGCGTTCGAGAATCTCAGGCGAAATGCCCCGCCCGCGATCGGTGACCTTGAACACGATTTCGTTTTCGCGTCGCAAGACGGCGAGCGTCACCGTCTGGCCGGGGCGCGAGAAGCCGATGCCGTTCGACAGAAGATTGAACAGAATCTGGCGCACCCGCTTGGCGTCGCCGCGGAACGTTCCGACGTCGTCCATGGCGACGATCTGCACGTCGATCGAATTTTCGGCGAGCCGGTCCTGCACGCCTTCGATCGCCGCGCGCATCGTCGCGTGGACGTCGACGTCGGACATCTCGAGCTCCAACGCGTCTTCATCGATGGTCGCGAGGTCGAGAATATCGTCGACGATGGCGAGCAGCGCGGCCGAGGATTTGCTCACATAGCCGAGATATTCGCGTTGGCGCGCATTGAGCGCCCCGGTCGATTCCTCTCCCAGGAGATGCACGAAGCCGTTGATGTTGTTGAGCGGCGAGCGCAATTCGTAGCTGACGTGGTGGATAAAGTCGTTGCGCAGCTTTTCGGCGGCGAGCAGCGCCGTGTTGCGATCCGTCAAGGCGCGCTCGACATTCACGTCGGCCGAAACGTCGACGAAGGTCAGCAGCGCGGCGCCTTCGAGCAGAGGCTGCGCCGCGCAATCCAGAACCACGCCGTCATTGCATTCGATGCGCCGGCTGAAGCCCTCGCGCATTTCGTTGAGCCCGGTGACGAAGCCCTGCAACGCCGTCCATGTCTCGTCTTTCGGATGCAGCGCGCGGCATTTGGCGGCGACCGCGTCGAAGCGCGGCCGCTTCTCGAGCGCCTCGGCGTCGAGCCGCCACAGACGGGCGAACGCGGGATTGCTGAACCTCAGTCGACCGTCGGAGCCGAAGACCGCCACGCCTTCGTGCAGCGTCTCTAACGTTTCGCTCTGCATGCGGGCGAGCGCGTTGAAGCGCGTTTCGAGGTCATAGGCCTTGGTGGCGTCGTCATAAAGATAGGTGACGCCGCCCTTCGGATTCGGATGCGCGACGACGTCGATGATGCGGCCGTCCGGCAAATGCCACGTGTGACGGACGGGCTCCGGCGAGCGATAGGCCTCGAACAGCCGCTCTTTCCATGCCCGGTAATCCGATTCGACGGGCACGCGCTGCTCGGCGCGCAGCCGATCGAGAATCTGCCCGTCGGTCGGCTGCTGTTCGAGGAACCGCGGATCGAGCTGCCACAGCTTGGCGTAAGCGTCGTTGCTGTAGATGAGGCGGCGCTCGCGATCGAAGCTGGCGACCGCCGTCGGCAGCTGATCGAGCGTGCGCACATGCGATTGCATCTGCTGTTCGAGATCGGCGCGCACCGTCTCGACCTCGTGGCGATCGATCGCGATCGCCGCGGCGGAGCCGGAGACCGACGCCTGAGTGACGTCGAGAGGACGGCGTTCGCCGGCGACGACGGCGTTGACCCGTTCTTGCCAGACGCCGTTCTTTCGTCGCGCGTCCTCGGCGGCGCTGCGCGCCGACTGATCGAGCAGCTCCAGCTTGCGGGCGACGGCGTCCTCCGCATGCTTGGCTTCGACCGCTTGCGCGTAAGCGTCGTTGACGAAGACGAGTTCGCCGGCGTCATTGCGGATCCAGAACGGCGCCGGCAGGGCCTGAAGCATCGCCCGCAGACCGGCGAGTTCGGATTGCGCCGCGGCATGGCGCTCGCGAAGGCCGATCAGCTCCAGTCGATCGCCGGAGACTTCGCGAATGCGCAATACGACGCTGCCGCCGACGGCGCGGCCATCGGCGTCAAAGTGCCGTCCGGCGACGCCCGCGAGCGCCAGACGAAAGCTTTCGCCGCTCTGCCGCAGACGTTCGACGGCGCTTTCGAGCTCCTCGGCGTGTTTGGGGGCAAGCCAGGCGCCAAAACTCAAGATCCGGCGCGGCGCGGCGACGGCCCCGGTCATCGTGAGCGATGAGGAATGGATGTCGGGTTCGGCGTCGGGCGCCGACCAGGCGACGAAGATCTGCGGCTCGGCGGCGAGGAACGTCTTCGCCTGATCGAGCCTGGCGCGGGCGTCGTCGAGTTCGCCGCTCAAGGCCGCTTCACGGCGGCGCCAGCCGGCGCGTTCGCGCATATAGGCGACGACGATCGCCGCGGCGAATATCGCCAGACCGCCGCTGAACGCGAAGCTGACAATCTGCGGATCAAGCGCCAGCTCGTCGAGCAGACCCGCCGCGCGCGCCGGCGTCGCCGTGAGCCAAAGAAGCGCTGACCCGAAGGAAGCGCCGGCAAACGGAGGCGCGCCAGAATGCTCGATCGCGCGCCGCCGTCCCATCATCGCGAGGACCTCCGCTTGCGAGAGATCGGCTTGGCGCATCACGAGAACCAGTCTCCACGGTCGATTGCGGGCGCTCATCACAACAACGCCGTAAGCGGTTCAAGCAGGACGCGGACGCGGCCTGCGGGCGCGCAGGACCATGCGTGTGGAACTCGGACGACAGGACGACGGAAGGCTCCGTCCGCCCTCCTCGCGCCCCCTACGAATCAACCCCAATCTAAAGCGCAAACGCCCAAAACGGAATCGTCGAGCGGCAAAAGAAACGGCCCCGCTCCCGGCAAGGAGCGAGGCCGCGTATGACGGGACGGCCGAGCCGGTCAGTAGCGATAATGCTCCGGCTTGAAGGGGCCGTTCTTCGGCAGATTCAAATATTTGGCCTGCTCTTCAGTCATCTGCGTCAGCTTGACGCCGATCTTGTCGAGATGCAGCGCGGCGACTTTTTCGTCGAGGTGCTTGGGCAGGGTGTAGACGCCGACCGCATATTGGCCTTGCTTCGTCCACAGCTCGATCTGCGCCAGCGTCTGGTTGGTGAAGGACGCCGACATCACGAACGACGGATGGCCCGTCGCGCAGCCCAGATTCACGAGGCGACCCTCGGCGAGCAGGATGATGCGCTTACCGTCCTGGAACTCGATCTCGTCGACCTGCGGCTTCACATTGTGCCATTTGAGATTGCGCAGGCCGGCGACCTGAATCTCCGAGTCGAAATGGCCGATGTTGCAGACGATCGCGCGGTCCTTCATGGCGCGCATATGATCGATGGTGATGACGTCGACATTGCCGGTCGCCGTACAGAAGATGTCCGCGCGCGGCGCGGCGTCTTCCATCGTCGTCACCTCATAGCCTTCCATCGCCGCCTGCAGCGCGCAGATCGGGTCGATTTCGGTGACGATCACCCGGCAGCCGGCGTTGCGCAGCGACGCCGCCGAACCCTTGCCAACGTCGCCATAGCCGGCGATGCAGGCAACCTTGCCGGCCATCATCACGTCGGTGGCGCGGCGGACGCCGTCGACCAGCGACTCGCGGCAGCCGTAGAGATTGTCGAACTTCGACTTGGTGACCGAGTCGTTGACGTTGATCGCCGGCCAAAGGAGCTTGCCCTCCTTATGCATGACGTAGAGGCGATGCACGCCGGTCGTCGTCTCCTCGGTGACGCCTTTGATCGCTTCGGCGTTGCGCTTGTAGAAGCCGGGATTGGCCTTCAGGCGCTTCTTGATCGCGGCGTAGAGGACTTCCTCTTCTTCATTCGAAGCAGTTTCGAGGAAGGCGACGTCGCCCTGCTCGGCGCGCAGGCCGAGATGAATGAGCAGCGTCGCGTCGCCGCCGTCGTCGAGAATCATGTTCGGGCAGCCGCCGTCGCCCCATTCGAAAATCTTGTGGGTGTAGTCCCAATAGTCTTCGAGGGTCTCGCCCTTCTTGGCGAAGACCGGCGTGCCCGTCGCGGCGATGGCGGCGGCGGCGTGGTCCTGCGTCGAATAGATGTTGCAGGAGGCCCAGCGCACGTCGGCGCCGAGCGCCTTCAGGGTCTCGATCAGCACGGCCGTCTGGATGGTCATATGCAGCGAGCCCGCGACGCGCGCGCCCTTGAGCGGCTGCGCGGGACCATATTCGGCGCGGGTCGCCATCAGGCCCGGCATTTCCGTCTCGGCGATGGCGATTTCCTTGCGGCCCCATTCGGCGAGCGAAAGGTCGGTGACGGCGAAATCGTTAAAGTGATGTGCGGTCATGCGAAATCCTCTGTTTCCTGCGCGGCGCGGTCGCGTCCGTCATTCCCGAAGCGCGCATCGACCGGGAATCCAGAGCTGGACCAGCGCAGCTGGAGCGGCTCCGGAGGCCCGGTCAGGCCTGCGGCCCGCCGGGAATGACGCCAAGGAACGGCGCGACCGAATTCGCGCCGCCGGCCCGGGCCAGCGGCTCGGCGCAAGCCTATAGCAGGGGCGGGCGGGGAAGGCAATAAAGATATAAAGATTTCTTTATGTCAAAGCGCGCACGTGGCCGCGCTCCCTTTGTAGGTCGGCTCGCCACGATCGAACGGCAGGCCGACGGGAGCGGCGACCGGTCCAGTCGGTCCGCTCTCGATGAAACACTTCACACTGTAGGAAGCCGCGCGGCGCAGGGAGGCCGCCGGCTACGCCGGCAGCATGATCACCTTCGTCTTGACTGGCGTTCGCGCATAGAGGTCGAGCATGTCCTGGCTGAGAAGGCCGGTGCAGCCGCTGGTGATGCCCTGTCCGATCGTATCGGGATCGCAGGTGCTGTAGATCGTGTAGACCGTATAGACGCCGTTCTTATAGAGATAGAGCACGCGGGCGCCGAGCGGGTTCTCCAGGCCTCCCGGCATGCCGCCGGCGTATTTGCGCGCCTCTGGCTGGCGCGCCATCATCTCCTTGGGCGGCGTCCACGTCGGCCATTCGGCCTTGCGCCCGACATAGACTTCGCCGCTCCACAGGAACCCGGGACGGCTGACATTGGCGCCGTAGCGGGTGGCCATTCCGTCGCCTTCGACGCGGTAAAGATGGTATTTGCCGGGATCAATGATGATCGTGCCGGGCGCTTCCTTGGAGTCGTAGCGCACTTTCTGGCGGAAATATTTCGTATCGACCCTGCTGACGTCGACCGCCGGGATCGCGTATTGCTCGTTGGGAACCGGCCCGTAAAGCTTCGCCGCCTCGGCGCGCATCATGTCGTCGGCCGTCAGACAGCCGGAGAGCCCCAGCGCGCCGAGACCTGCGGCGGAACCGCCCAGAAACGACCTGCGGCTGAGCCGCGCCGACCGAAGCCCGAGCAGCGCGCCCTCGTTTCCTTCGCCGGCGCCGGCAAATTCGTCGTCGATGTTCATGATGTTGGAGTTCCCATGCCCTGTCGCCGATCGGAGAAGACTCCGGCGCCAACCCGCTGAACGACTTCGCTGAGCCGAGATTGACGTCACTTGCTTTGCGGACTGTTAAGGAACTTCGCCTTTGACCGGCAATTCCGGTGTTTCTGTGGCGATGATCCGCCGATGGCGCCAAAGCGCCGCGGCCAGCCGCGCGCCGCGCGGCTCGTCCCCCAGCGGAGGGCCGTATCGGCTACCCTTCCCCCGCCGCCTGCTCTATACGGATTTGCAACGCAGCTCCCGCCCCGATAGCCTCGCCGCCCATGCTCTCAGCCCTCAAGAACTTCATCAACGACCTCACGGGCGAGGCCGAGAAGCCCAAGGCTTTCGAAGCCGCGGACTATCAGCTCGCCGCCGCCGCCCTTCTGGTCCACATCGCCTCGGTCGACGGCGACTTCGACGACAGCGAAAAGGCGCGCATCCGGCAGCTCGTCGAGGCGCGCTTCGGCCTTCAGGGCGACGAGGCGGCCGGACTGATCCACTCCGCGCAGGAGAGCGAGCGCGACGCCGTCGACCTCTATCGCTTCACCAGCGTGCTGAAGCGCCGGCTCGACGAGGACGGGCGCCGCCAGATCGTCGGCATGCTCTGGGACATGGCGCACGCCGACGGCGCGGTGCATGAATTCGAGGAGAATGTCGTCTGGCGCGTCGCCGAACTGCTCGGCGTCTCGACCCGCGACCGCGTCGAGCTGCGCCGCGAGGCGCGCGACGCCGGCGCCGCCTCGGCCCAAAATCATTCAAACGATCCAGGCGCGCCAAGCGGCCCAAGCGCCCCAAGCGGCCCAAGCGGCCCTTGGTCGCGCGACGAGGACAGCGGCCAGTGACGCGTCCGGTCGCGGTGATCACCGGCGCGTCCGACGGCATCGGCGCGGAGCTTGCCCGCATGTTCGCCGCCAAAGGCCATGAGCTGGCGCTTGTCGCCCGCCGCGGCGCGCGGCTTGAGGCGCTGGCCGACGAGATCGCCGCGAACGGCGCCCCTCGGCCGCTGCCGATCGAACTCGATCTCGCAGCCGCGGGCGCCGCCGACGCTCTGTCGGATCGCCTGGACGCGGCCGGCGCTACGCCGCAATTCCTGGTCAACAACGCAGGCTTCGGCCTCATGGGCCGCGCCATCGAACTCGACGCCGCAGAGCAACTCGCGATCGTCGATCTCAACATGCGCGCGCTCACCGCGCTGACCCTGCGCTTCCTGCCGGCGATCGTCGCGGCGAAGGGCGGCGTGCTGAACGTCGCCTCGGTCGCGGCCTTCATGCCGGGGCCGGGCTTCGCGGTCTATTACGCCACCAAGGCCTATGTGCGCTCGTTCAGCGAAGCGCTGTCGCAGGAATTGAAGCCGGAGGGGGTGAAGGTCGCGTGCCTCTGCCCCGGCCCGGTGCAGACCGGCTTTCAGGCGCGCGCCGGCTTCGATTTCTCCGGCGCCATGGGCGCCATGAAGCCGGCGATGCTGCCGGCCTCGGAAGTGGCGCGCCAGGGCTATGAGGGACTGATGGCCGGCAAGCGCGTCATCGTGCCGGGCGTCGTCAACCAGATGCTCGTCTGGGGCTCCGCGGTGACGCCGCGGGCGCTGCTGCTGCCTCTGCTGGCGACCGCCCAGCAGCGGCGCTAAAACAAAAAAGCGAGCCTTGCGGCTCGCTTTCAATCTCTTAACCGTCAGAGAGATTATTCTTCGACGGATTTCGGCTTCAGCACCTGACGGCCGCGATACATGCCGGTCTTGAGGTCGACATGGTGGGGCCGGCGCAGCTCGCCCGAATCCTTGTCCTCGATGTAGGTCGGCGCCTTCAGGGCGTCGGCGGAGCGACGGAAGCCCCGCTTCATCGGCGAGGTTTTTCTCTTCGGAACGGCCATTTTTCTTCTTCTCCGGGCTCGTCCCGCCGGCGTCATGGCGCGCGGGACGAAAATACAGGAATGC
>NZ_JBFWNB010000059.1:0-20008 GCF_050251305.1 Methylocystis sp.
CCCCATTTCATCACTGCGGATTCTGGCGTCGCGCGAATATCGATCGCAACAAAAGCGACGGACAGAGTTGTGAGAAGAAACCACAGCAGAATAACTCCATCGAGCATTGGCGGCTCTCCATCGGTTTGCAATCGCAGCATAGGCAATCGCGCATTCGGCAGCCATTTTCGACGGCCGCCGAAGCGTTGCAACGTCCCAGGCGTTGAGATGCTGGACCGTCCGCAGCGGCGCTCGACGCGCCTCGCGCGCCAGACGGCCGTCTGCTCGCTCTAACGGCGGGAATGCGTCGGGTCTGTTCGAAACAAAATGAAACACGAACGCCAAATTCTCGACACGCCTGCCCGGAAATTTCGATCAACTCGCTTTCTGGTTCAAGCAGTGAGAATAGAGCTGCATTGCTTAGTGACACGAGACTACGGTGGCAAAAGTTTTTCGCATCGCCAATCCGCTACAATTGCTAGCTCAAAAACGCAAAAAACTCGTAATATTCACGCATCACAAATGTGCATCGACGTGGCTAACGTCGATTGTTGCTGATATATGTCATAGAAATAACTTGAAATACATCACGATCCCGTGGGGACGTCGATGCCAGAAGTCAGGTTATACGATAGAAAGCGCGCTGCATTCGGGCAATGATATCGTGATCGCGTTGAACGCGGACTATTTCGCCATAAAAGATCACCTGTCCCGAAACATGCAATGCCTGCATGTCATCAGAAATCCCTTAAGCGTCATTGTCTCCGCATATTATTCCCACCTCCGCACCCATCCGATCGATGGATGGGACTGCCTGGTTGAGCAGCGGCGCGTGTTGAGCGAAGTGGACCAGGACATTGGCATGGCGTTGACGCTGGCGTTTCTGGAATCGAGTCACTTTCAACCCGATACGAACGGTCCTTTGTGCGATCTCAGCTCATGGGCGTATGACGATTCGCGGATCGCGACGCTGCGTATGGAGGACATAACCTCAAACACGGCTGATTTCTTCGCCATGCTGTCTCGAACAGAGGTTTTAAAAAATGCGCTGATGCCTGACTCCGGCACGTTTTCATTTGCTGCAATCACCGGCCGGCAGAAAGGCGTGATCGATCTCTCATCGCACTATCGTTGCGGAAGCAGCGATGAATGGCGAGACGCTTTGCCGAGAGGGGTGATTTCATATATGCTTCGCTACTACAAAGATCTTCTCCTGAAATTTTATCCAGATTCTTTTTCACGCCTCTCCTCTTAAAGAGAGGCCGGAGAGTTCGCGCTGGCTTAGCTTCCGCTCGCAAAAGATGCGGCGGAGCGTCGGCGCTGGGAGGGGTGCAATAGGTTACGTCGCCCGCAACAAAACGAAACAATCAGGCCGGAATCTCGACACAGCCGTAGGAAACCTTCGGCCTGGAACGCGCCGCGAGCGCGTGGCGCTCAGTCAATGAAATCTCCGGCCTTGAACGAAACCGCGCCAAGTGCGGCAGAGAGTCGAATGATCCTCGTCGTCGAGGACGACGAGGATATTCGATCGCTCGTCTCGAAATATCTCAGCGATCACGGCTTTGAGGTGATGCTTGCCCAAGACGGCAAAGAGATGGACGAAGTTCTCGCCAGCAAGCAGGTCGATCTCATCGTGCTCGACGTCAATCTTCCCAAGGAGGATGGATTTTCCATCTGCATGCGGTTGCGGGCGACGGGACGCGTCCCGGTAATCATGCTGACCGCGCGCGGCGAAGACACGGACCGCATACTCGGCATCGAGCTCGGCGCAGACGATTATCTGGTCAAACCCTTCGTCCCGCGCGAGTTGCTCGCGCGCATCGGGGCGGTCCTGCGGCGGACGACCCCCGACATCCCGCCGGAGCAGACGGTTGGCGCTTATAGCTTTTCCGGATTCCTCCTCGACCCTTCGGCGCGGCGCCTGTTGGGGCCGACCGGCGTACGGGTGATCCTGACAAGCGCGGAATTCGACCTGTTGCTGACGTTCTGCCGCAATCCCGGGAAAGTATTCTCGCGCGACGAACTGAAAGCGGCGTCAACGACCGAGCGAAGCGTGGACATCCTGATCAGCCGGCTTCGTCAAAAGATCGAGAACGACCCGCGAGACCCCGCATATATTCAGACCGTTCGCTCGATCGGCTACACGTTCACAGCGAAAGTCAGCATTCAGTGAAAGCGTCCGTGTTCCGAAATATCAATGTGCAGTTGGGACTTCTCCTCCTCCTGTGCGTCGGGCTGTTCCACGCAGCGGTGACCGCGATCCTCTTCCTCTCTGATCGTGCTCCCGGCTCCCCTCGAGACCCGGGCGCATCCTTCGTTGTGGCGATCCTGACGGCGTTGGACGACGTCTCGCCAGCCGAGAGGCCGATCATCGTCAAGGCGTTTAACGCGAACCTTCCAAGGTTGCGCATTGCGCTCCCGGAGTCGGGAGTCGAATCGCCTGACGGAGGACGTCCCGTTTATTTCCAGTCCCGCGTTCCCGCGGGAATCCAGATCCAATCCCATGATGGCGACAGACGATATAGCGGGGCGTTGCGCGATGGTCAGAAATTCGTCCTCGACGCTCCGCCCCGGCCTCCCGGATTTTCGCGTTTGACGATCATCACCGTCGGCTTCGTCGCGATCAGCCTGTTCATTTTTTCGCTATGGGCCGCGCAGTCGCTCACGCGTCCACTCACCAACTTCGCGAACGCCGCAGAATCTTTCGGTTTGGACAGCGTTCCGGCGCAGCTTGCGGAGACCGGTCCCGAAGAAGTCCGGAAGGCGACGCGGGCCTTCAACCGCATGCAGCGCCGCATCGCCGAGATGGCCTCTCAGCGAACGCGGATGTTGGCGTCCGTCAGCCATGATCTTCGAACGCCGATCACGCGGATGCGGCTTCGCGCCGAATATATCGAAAGCGGCGAAACGAAAACGAAACTGCTGCGCGACCTCGATCAGATGGAAGCGATGGTGCGCGGCTGTCTGGATTATCTGCGCGGCGGGGTTCAGCAGGACGTCGTGGCGCTGGATCTGGCGAGTCTGCTGCAGACGATTGTCGACCAGTTCGCCGATGCGGGCGCCGACGCGCGTTACGACGGAGTCGATCACGTCAACGTTCTGGGCAGTCCGGACGATTTGGAGCGCGCGTTTTCCAACCTGATCGACAATGCGGTGAAATACGGAGAAAGCCCCGAGGTCAGGCTGCTGGAGAGCGACGACGTGGCGGTTGTTGAGATCGTCGACAGGGGCCCCGGCATTCCCGAGGACAGAAGAGAATCGATGCTGGAGCCTTTCGAGCGAGGCGACGCAGGCGCGTCCTCCGGGGCAAGCGACGGATTCGGGCTTGGCTTGGCGATCGCGCGCACGATCGCGGAAGCCCATCGCGGACGCCTCACTTTGGAGGAGCGGGCCGGCGGCGGGCTGATCGCGCGCGTGTCGTTGCCGAAAGCGGCCTCGAAATAAAACGAAACAAATTGAGCAAATAAATGTCTCTAGCGAGTCCGATCTTGGGGCCCAAAGAGGGTCATCAGGATGTCGATACACCAATCAGGTTCGGACCGCGCCGCTCTATCGGGCAAAACTGTCGCAGTCGTGCATCCGGCATGGCATTCCTGCGGAACGCATCAGGTCATCGCCAGTCAGATTAGAGCCTATAAATATCTTGGCGCGCGGGTGCTTTCCATTGCGCTGATGGACGATGTCACGCCTGCGGTCGGCCGCGGCGGACGTTGGACGGATTACAGGTCGCACAGTCAAGACCTTGCCGCCGACGAGAGATATGAATCCTCCGCCACGATCGCGGACCTTTTCAAGACTTCGCTGCTGACGGACGGCTGGTTGCCGTTTCTTCATGGCGATCACGCCAATTGGCTGGTGGAGGTGATGAAGCGCGCGCCTCTGCCCGCCGGGCTCGATCTCGACTCCATCGACCTGATCCACGCCAACCATTTCTTCGTGACGCCGTTCGTCGAGAAAATGCGTGAGAGGCGCCGCATTCCCGTATTAATCGACACGCACGATATCCAGGCGCGGCAGTACGAGCTGCGCAATCGAACGGGATTCACCATCCCACCCTATGTCGGCTATGACAGTTTGCTGGCGGTCGAACTCGATTGGCTCAGGCGCGCCGACGTTTGCGTTCACTTGAATTCGGACGAGTATGCGACGTTCAGCCAGCTGCTGCCGCACTCGTTTCATGAACTGATCTATCCTTCGATCGCTCCCGTGCGCGCAGGCGCCAATGGCGACCAGGCCGTCTTTGTCGCGGGCAACAACGCCGCCAACTACATCAGCGCCCGATGGTTCCTGAAATATGTTGCGCCGCGCGCAACGGGAATGTCGATTTCGATTTATGGCGACATTGCGCAAGGCATGAAAAGCCGCGAGCGGCGGCTGTATGAAGAGCGCCGTCATCTTTTCCGCGGCAGGATAGACGACATAGAGTCCGCTTACGCTGACGCGTCCATGGTTCTCCTTCCGACAAAAGCAGGCCACGGCCTGTCGATCAAGACCGTGGAGGCTCTGTCGAGCGGGCTGCCGATCGTCGCGACGTCGAAGGCGTTCAGGGGCATGGGGATCGACCCGTCGCAGCTTCGCAATGTGTTCATCGCCGATGACGCCAGCGAATTCGGCGCCGCCATGGTCAAATGTCGCATCGCTGGACAAAGCGATCCAACGACGAGCGACACGCGCCTGCTGTACGAAACGCGATTTTCGCCCGACCGCTATGCGGCGCGGCTCGGCGACATCGCATGCAAGCTGATGGCGCGGATGCAAACGACGTGAAGAAAAGCGTCGCGCGCACGGCAAGAGCCCAGAATGTCTCACGGTAGCGCAGCGGCAAGCGTCGAGTCCTGTGGAAGGCGGGGCAATAGTTTCAAGGCTTCGCCGCACGCCCGGCGGAGAACTCGTTAGAGACGCACTGCCGGGCGCGTCGAAGCGAGGATAACAGCGGCTTTCCTATGGCCGCGACTGCGCGTGGCGGAGGTGGGCTTTGGCGGGCTCACCTCCGCATCCGAAGCTGTCGCCGATGAAATCGGCGTTGTGCCTGGAACGCGAGAAAACATTGAGCGGCGTCGCCGCAAGGGGATCAGCGCGACGGTCTTTGAACGGTCCCGCGCGGCCCCTCGACACGAATGCGAGATGCTTTCTGATTAGCGCTTATTTTCAATGCGTTCAGATACTGTTCGTCACCGAATGTTTTTGATCTGTTCCGCTCAATCGGTAGCTGCTCAGTGGCCCCTTCTTGCCCAGGTCGTTTGCGGCGGCGTCGCCTCACAAGCGCGAGTCCTGGTTCAAAAGGGCGACTGCGTGAGCGTGAAGCGACTGTGACACGTTTGACACATGACAAGTTTTTTTGCCGTGCGCGAACGCGCTTGGACTTGTCATATCGCAAGCGACTGTAAATGATCGCGCACCGGATTTGCCTGAGGAAGGGCGCATGCGCCTCCCATTTCTTCGCGCGCTGCTGCTTGTGCTCGCCATGGTCGCACAGACCGTGGCCGGCACGGCTGTCGTGGCGCGCGGCGCGTCGGGAGGCCCGCACGAGACGCTATCGACTTTATGTCAGCGTTCGCCGGCGGCCCAACCAACCGGAGCAGGGAATCAAGAGAAAACTCACCGTCATCATGGTTGTGAGCCATGCTGCCGGCACTCCGATCCGCCGGCTTTTTACAGTACTGATTGGACAGACCGCGCTCCGGCGTCGTTCAGCTATCTGCTGATCAGCGTCCCATTCGCAGAATTTCCCCCCTTAGCTGCGAGCGTCGATCGACGTCATCGCGCGCGCGCGCCGCCGAGCGCCTGACGCCGACAGGCTAATGCGCGCCGCATAGGCGCGTGATGCGCATCCTTTTGGCTCTGCGCGCAATTCGCCAAACACAGACGTCAACACGCGCCGACAATCTGTCCGG
Organism: Methylocystis sp.; assembly: GCF_050251305.1. Taxonomy (GTDB): domain Bacteria; phylum Pseudomonadota; class Alphaproteobacteria; order Rhizobiales; family Beijerinckiaceae; genus Methylocystis. The sequence continues at coordinate 5,874 of NZ_JBFWNB010000059.1, forward strand.
AACGCCGCGCCCAACTTGAGTTGGTCGCTGGCCGAGATGGCGCATCCGCGCGTCGGCATCGCCAGGAAGCTACTGTCATGATCCGTCGTTCTCGCCTCTTCGGAGGCGCCTCTCTCGCAGTGCTCAGCCTGTTCATCGCCTCGGTCGCCGAAGCGCAGCAGGCGCTCCCCACCATCAATATCGGCGGCGCGCGGGGTCCCGTGCGTCGAGGTCCAGCGGGTCAAGGCGCCGGCGGCGCGGGACGCGCCGCCACCGCCGCGCCTGCGCCTTCGGGGCAAGGATCCGGGGGCGGCGATCGTTACGTGGAGCCGAAGCCCGCGCCGTTCAGCCGCACATTGCCGGCGAACATTCCGGCCGTGGTCGAGAGCCGGACGCGTCAGGAGATATTCAAGACCACAAATATCGTGACCTCGGCAGACGCCTTCCGCTATCTGCCGTCGATCTGGGTGCGCGAACGCTATCCCGGCGATAGAAACGCCGCCGTTTCCGGACGTACGACGGGCACCATCGAAACCGCCAAGACGCTCGTCTACGCGGACAACGTGCTGCTTTCGAACCTACTCGGCAACAGCTTCAACTTCGCGCCGCGGTGGGGCATGGTTTCGCCCGCAGAAATTTCCCGCATCGATGTGATCTATGGGCCGTTCTCGGCGCTCTATCCGGGCAACGCCATCGGCGGCGTGTGGACGATGACCACGCGCATGCCGGACAATTTCGAAGTTCGCGCATACGGGACGGAATTGCTGCAGCCATACAATCTTTTTGCCCGCAAGGAGATGAATTTCGGCGGCCTCATGAACATCTTGGTGGGCGACCGCATCAATGACTTTAGATATTGGGTCGGGTACGAATATCTCGACAATCAGGGTCAGGCGCAGTTCTTCCCCACTTTCCCGAGCCCTACAATCAGACCGGGAGGCGGAGGCACGCCAGTTTTTGGCGGCGTTCTGGGTTTCAATCAAGAAGGCTTGCCGGGTCTTTACAGCGGCGCCACCGGCGCCGAGCATGTGCAAAGCCACATGGCGAAAGTCAAACTTTCTTATGACATTGCGCCGCTTGTGCGCGCCAAATACTCCGTCGGGCTCTGGAATTTGAACACGGACGCCTATGTTCAAACCTTCGTCTACGACAAGAACGGCGTGCCGATCTACAACAATCAAAACGGGCTTCTTAAGGTCGGAAATTTTGTGAGCCGTCCAGGCGGCATCAATCCCGCGCACGACGGCGCCACTCATCTGATGCAGGCGCTGGAGCTGAGAAGCGATACGGGTGGCGTATTCGACTTCGATCTCTCAATGACGTCGTACAATTTCCTGCGCGATTTCGACAACAGAGCCCAGTCTTATGGACTTCGTCCGAACAACAGTCTGAGTTCGCCCACCTATAACATCGATCCGCGCGGGCTGAACGCCGTCAATACCGGAACCTATTGGCGCACGGTCGACACGCGCTTCATTTGGCGTCCACAGGACGAATTTCTCAAGAGTCATGAAGTGTCGTTCGGCGCCCATGGCGACCAATACAGCCTTGCGACGACACAGACGAGCACCGTGTCCTGGCCAAGCAATTACCCGCTGTCGCTTCAGGCGGTCAATTACGGCAAGACCCAGACGGCGGCCATGTATATCCAGGATGTGTGGAAATTTATGCCGGATTGGAAGTTGATCCTGGGCGGGCGCGGCGAATTTTGGCGCGCCATCGACGGTTCAAACGCCACCGGCGGCTTGGGAGTCAACAATGCGACGTTGCCGATTACGCTCACCCCGCAAGGCGCCAGCGGCGTGATGTATCCCGATTCGCACAAGAGCGCCTTTTCGCCCAAGGCTGCGCTTGAATGGCAGGCGACTCCAGAACTCTATTTTCGTGGGTCGATGGGACGCGCCTATCGCTTCCCGACCGTCACCGAACTGTTCCAGGCGATCACCTCTGCGACAAACACCGTGGTCGTCAATAATCCAAACCTTCAAACGGAAATCTGCACCTGTTACGACTTGACGGCGCGATACCGGTGGGTTGACGCGTTTGACGGCTCGATCGGTCTTTTCATGCCGCGCATCAGCCTGTTCCTCGATGAACGCTGGAACGCCATCGTCAATCAGCGGATCACTGGTCCCTTCGGCGTAGGCGTGAGTTCGAATGCGAACATCGATAGGGCGCGGTTCCGGGGCATCGAAGCCGCCGCGGAGATGAAAGACATACTTACTCCGGGCCTCGACTTCTCCGGCGGCGTGACATTCACCGACTCGAAAATCCTATCGAATCTTTCATCCTTCGACTTCACCGGGAGTCCGTCGTTCCTCAACTTTGCGAATGGGGTCCCTGGCGTCTTCTTCGCGGGACGTCAGTATCCCCGCATACCGCGCATTCGCCTTCGCGGCGCGGCGACCTACAGTCCAACGCGCGACCTCTCCGTCTCGCTGGGCGTGCGCTATTCCTCCGCCGCCTATGTCAGTCTTGCCAACACCGACTGGAACCACAACACCTACGGCAATTCGGACAGCGAGATCCTCTTCTTTGACACGAAGGTGCGGTACAAGTTCGCGCCCAACTGGACGGCGTCCGTGGGCGTCAACAACATCGGCAACTGGAAAGCCTACACCAACCCGAACCCCTACCCGCAGCGCATGTTCTTTTTCGCGCTCAACTATGATTTGGGCGAACCCAAGGCGGCGGGCGTAACGGTCGATCGGGGCGCCTCCAGCGGCACAACCGCGTTCAGGTGATTGTCGCAAGATGGTTCCGAAACGCGGTGGACCATGATTCGCTTGGCGAGGCTGGCGTGAGTCTCGCCAAGCATCCCGTCGGCCCCGCGCGGAACACTCTCGACGCCAAGTCATCCAACTGCGCGCGCGCGGAAGGCGACGCCAACCGTGGCGGGATTCGACGGTGCCGACATGACCGCGCGGGTAGGGCAGCAGGCGGGTCGCTCCAAGCGGCGAGAACTTGGCGCATGCTCGGTCGCCCGGGCTCAAGGCCGGCGCGCTGCTTGAGCAACGACGCCTGTCGATACCCTTGATAAGCATGCCGGCAACCTGGGTGATCGTTTGCTCACCGGTTCTCGTCGCGCCATGCCGCGGACATTCTGAGTCCGACCAACCGGACATTCTGATCCGGGCGATCATTTGATCAACGAACGAATTGGCGGGAGAGACCGCCTGAGCCCCACTGCCGTTGTGCGCGGCGGCGGGTGAGCGGGCCCCCAGGCCTGCAGCCTTGTGGCAGAAATCTCCTGCACTTTGGCAAAATCCGTTGCTGCTAACGATCAGAGAGACGCCAAATTCAGAGTCATGAAATGCGCTGTCAGCGCAAACGTTCTGGAGGTTGAAATGAACGAACTGATTATTTGGGCGGGAGCCGCCATACTGGTCGTCGGTCTTCCGATCCTCCTTGCGCGCAATTCAAGAAAGGTCTGAACACGCTAATGCTCTGGCAGGCTGTTGGAAAAACCCAAACCGAATGGTCGACACCAGAACACAACAGGCGGAAACCGAGCCCCAATCGGATTCGCACTGCGACGGAATGGGCTTTTCAGCGGCCTGCCAGGGGCATTGAGTCGCCTAGCAGCCATGGAAAGCTGAGACGAAACTCATCCCCACTGAGCAAACTAAAAAGCGTTCATCTGCCGGCGCAAATCGCCGGTTTGCGAGAGAGGTTAGCGATCATGATGAATATATCGCATGAGCCGAGCACGCTTAGGAACTTCGCCCTTCGAGCCGCTGACTCCATCTACAGTTTGTGTTTCTACTCCGTCGCCGCTTTCAGCTTGGCGGTGATCCTGGCCGGGGTTGTTTCCGTCGCAGTCGCCAGCAACGTTGTAGAGGTTCCAGAATTCCATTCAAGGTAAGACGCGACGAATTCGAAGAAACAGCTGCGCTTAATGGTGCGGTGCTTGATCGGAAGGGGTGTGTCGTGATTGATCCAGCGCGATACAAGTTTGCGTTCCATGATTCGAAGCTGGCTTCCTTGCTGTTTGTTGCAGTGTTCACGGCAGCAAACAGCTCGTTTGGCTTCGTGTGCGCTGAGCCGAATCCCTTCAGCGCAATCGACGGCCGAGCGGATGCGGCTTCCGATTTGTCCTACCCGACGGAAGCCAGACGATTTCGGTCGACCATTCTTGCTCTCGACTCATCTGTCAGTGATCGTTCCGCGCGAGGGGCTTGCGAGTTGGCAAAGAAGCAAGCCTGTGAAGAACTCGTACAAGACAATATCCTTTGGCGGATCGACGATCCTGAGAATTCCGCCTCGAGACACTGGCAGCAAAAGAACCTCGACGACCTGTGCGCATGCACGAGCGATCCTTACGAGACGGTCAATTGCTTCCAGATTCAGGTCAACAATAGCCGCAAGTCTTGGCAGGAAGCGATTGCGACGTGTCGCGCCAAACCTTGAGCAAAAAGACAATCGTGTCCACGGAGCGGTTGAGATTGACGCTGGACGGTGAGCTGAAGCAATGATCCCGACGCAGGAGCCGTTATAAAAAGGACAAGGGCGGAGCCTCTGTCGTGAAAAAGGTCGTGGGATATTTGAGCCACAGCGTTCCTGGCGTTCGTCTAAATGGAGCGGGACATCTATAATTGGGAAAAGATCTAGGCTTTTGGAGTTCGTTTTCGCAGCGGAGCGCGCAATTTGCCCGTGATCATAGATCGCAGCGTAGCCTTGAAAATAAACGCCAGTGGAATATGGCCGGCGAGAAACATCACAATTCCAATCATCGCGAAAAAATGCGCCTCGCGCGCAGTGTCATAGCCGCCAAAAAAATTCGTGAGCGTCTGAAACTGGACCGGTTTCCAGATTGCGAGACCGGACACAACAACAATGATGAGCATTACGGCTACATAAATGTAGAGCGCACGTTGAATCGGACTGTAGACGCCCGGGGTATGAGCAGCCAATGCTGCTAATTCTGATTTCAAATCGCGATAGGCGGCGATGGGTGGGAGCGAGAGAGGGTTTCGCCAAAAGTGCCCCGTCAAGAGCCCGAAAATTAAATACCCTATGATATTCGCGACGAGCAACCACATCACAGCGAAATGCCAAGCAAGCGCGCCCGCAAGCCATCCGCCGATCGTAAGTTCGGAAGGAAAGGTGAAACCGAAAATCGGCGATGCGTTATAGATCTTCCATCCGCTGCCGATCATCGCAAAAACCGCGAATGCATTGATCCAGTGAACGATGCGCACCCAGAGCGGGTGTACGATCTTGTCATCGTTACGAATGCCGGACATTTGACGCAATTTTCCACAACGGCGCCGGAACGAGACGTTGCACCTTAAAAATCTTTCGGAATGATCGTCGTAAAGAAGCTCTCAATTTCTCCGCTCTGCGGGTCAACGATCGCCCATTTAAAAATGTCGTAAACGCGCTCATCGCCGGGAAACGTGACGTCTCGAAGCGCGCCGCGCTTATCTGGCCGCTGAACGACAATTTCATCGAGACTTCGGAAGATCGGCGCGATTTTCGGCCCCCATAAGGTCTCGTGATCCATATCAATTATATTGTCGCGACCCATACTGAAAGGAACCAAAAACGTGCGAATGAATTCATCGTTGCAATAGATATATCGTCCACTATGCGCTGAGCGTGCAAACTCCGGTAACGGACGGGGCAACGTGTTCAAATTTAGAAGAGCGAGAGCCCCTTCGTTGGCGCGGTACATGTTAGTTACGTCGTATTGCACGCCTAAGAAATAAACGACCTTACCATCGCTATCAAAAAGCGGTTTTACAACAAGCCTATTCAAGAATAAGGTTCCATTCTTGCGATAATTGCGCAATGTCACTTCAACCGATTGGCATGCCTTTAACCCTTCACGAAGCCTGTCAAGCTCTGGCTGATCGCGATCCAATCCTTGAAGAAAGCGGCAGTTTCGTCCGACGATTTCATCTTGAGTATAGCCAGATATGTCTTCAAAAGCTTTATTGGCATAGACAATTGGATTGTCCTCGATGTCGGGATCAGTCAGGGTGACTCCATTCACGCATGAATCAAGTATCTGAGTGAGCACCCTCGGGATTAAGCCGCCGTCTTTCTGCACAATAAACATGCTTCTTCTCCGGTTAAGACAAGGAAGAGCGCTTTGCGCCCGACTCGGTCTCATGCTGCTCCAGTAGCGATGCGATGTTTTGAATAGTTGCTTGAGCGCCTTCCTTCAACGCTCGCTCTATCAGCTTGCGAAAAGGTCTCATCGCAAAATCTATTTCCTGAAATTCAAATTGAAAGAAGATCGTTGTTTCATTTGAATTTTTCTTGCTGAATTTGTACACGCCTCTAAAATGGTCCGATATCCCCGAGATTTCAAAGGCGCTTGGCGGATCGAGTTTGGATACCTCAAATGTAGATGTCGTTTGAACGCCATTCTCGAGAGTTGTTTGGCGGGCTCTGGCCCCGATGTGAACGACGTCACTGTCAAGCGGAATGACCTCGACGACTTGAGGACACCATCGGGGATAGTTTTCAAAGAAATTTTCTGCGACAAAATCGAACACACGCTCGATAGAGACGCTGATGTCATGCGCGGCATGGCCTGACACCGATTTCGGCATTCCCAGATCAAACATTTCGGCTCCTGTAATGCCGAGCGCCGTTACCGGCGAATTTGGTTGGAGTTGGACCATTTAAAACAGCGAAACTCGCCAATTGCGGAGCAAAAGCTGCCGACGCTACAAGCAAGCGCCACGAGCCAGTTCGCACAGCCTTCAAGCGCCATCGCGAGAAACATCGCGGTGTCGGGCTCGAACTAGGTTAGACGATATCGACGGAGGATTTGGCCCGCGAGCCAGCGCGTATATTCGGCTGTGTTTTGAGGAATACGGCGCCCGTTCGATATTGGGAACAGAGAAAGAACACGCGCCATGCTTGGTCAAGCCGGAGTGCAAAAATGGGCTTGTTTCAGTGGCCATTTCAGTGGCCACGGACGCGTTCAATTTTCTTAAGTGACTGATTTTGCTGGTCGGAGTGAGAGGATTCGAACCTCCGACCCCCTCGTCCCGAACGAGGTGCGCTACCAGGCTGCGCTACACTCCGATTGAAATGGCCAAAAGCCGCTTTCGGGGCGTTTTATATCGATAGCCGGATTGCGCCGCAACTGGTTTCAAGCGCGTCAGGCGCGGCGCCGCTCGAGCGTGACATAGGCGAAGTCCGCCTCGTCTTTCGGTCCGCGGGCCGGCGCTTCGCGCGCAATTTCCCGCCAATCTTGCGGATCGAGCGCCGGAAAATGCGCGTCGCCGACGATATCGACGGCGACCTCGGTCAGTTCGATGACGTCGGTGAGATCGAGAAAGAGGCGATAGATGTCCTCGCCGCCCGCGATGATGATTTCGTCCGCGCCGAGCAGATCGGCCAGTCGACGCGCCGTCGCCAGGGCCTCGGGCGGATTGGCCGCGACATGCGCGCCCTCGGCGCTGAAATGCGGGTCGCGGGTGAGCACGACGCTTTCGCGCCCCGGCAGCGGCCGCCCGATCGATTCGAAGGTGCGGCGTCCCATGATCATCGGCTTGCCCCAGGTGCGCGCCTTATAGCGCTTGAGGTCGCTCGAGAGCCGCCAGGGGAGGCCATTGGCGACGCCGATGACGCCGTTGCGTCCGCGCGCCACGACGGCGACGATCTTCGGCGCCATCGCGGCTAGACCGCGATCGGCGCGGCGATCGCCGGCCAGGAATCGTAATTTTCGACGCGCACGTCTTCGTAGCGGAAGTCGAACAGCGCGCGCACGTCGCGATTGAGCTCCAGCCGAGGCAGGGGCTTCGGCTCCCGCGAGAGCTGAAGGCGCGCCTGCTCGACATGATTGAGATAGAGATGGACGTCGCCGAAGCTATGGACGAAGTCGCCCGGCGCGCAGCCCGTGACCTGCGCCACCATATGCGTCAGCAGGGCGTAGCTCGCGATATTGAAGGGCACGCCGAGAAACACGTCGGCCGAGCGTTGGTAGAGCTGGCAGGAGAGGCGCTTTTCGCCGTCGACGTCCGCGACATGAAACTGGAACAGGCAGTGGCAGGGGGGCAGGGCCATCTTGTCGACCTCCGCCGGATTCCAGGCCGAGACGAGGAGCCGCCGCGAAAACGGATTGCGCTTGATCTCGTCGACGACATTCGCGAGCTGATCGATCTCTCCGCCCGCCGCCGGCCACCGGCGCCACTGCGCCCCGTAGACGGGTCCGAGTTCGCCGTCCTCGTCGGCCCATTCGTCCCAGATCGTGACGCCGTTCTCACGCAGATATCTGACGTTGGTCTCGCCTCTCAGGAACCACAGCAGCTCGTGGATCACCGATTTGAGATGCACGCGCTTGGTGGTCACCAGCGGGAACCCTTGCGAAAGGTCGAAGCGCATCTGGTGGCCGAAAAGCGACTGCGTTCCGGTGCCGGTGCGATCGTCCTTGCGCACGCCCTCGCGCAGGACCTTATCCAAGAGGTCGAGATATTGACGCATGTCGCTGGATCGAATTGCGCTGGGGAAGAAGAATTCGCGACCACTCCATACTCCTTGCCCGGCGTATGAAGCAAAGGGCGACCGCAGGGTTTGGGTCGCGGGGCGACCGATTGCGCCGGCCAAGCCTTTGCGCGGGCGCTCCGGGGTTCCTATATATGCGGCTCGAGCGTCGTTCCCCTAATCTTGAGGACAGGAAAATGTCGCGTTTCTTCATGCTTAAGCGTGGGTCGCTGATTTCTCTTGCGCTCGCGCTGCTGCTGGCGCTCGCGCCGGCCATCGCCGAAGCGCGCATGGGCCGCGGCGGCAGTTTTGGCAGCCGCGGCTTTCGCACGTGGTCCGCGCCGCCTTCGACCCGCACCATGCCGGGAACGGCGTCGCCCTTCGATCGCAGCGCCGCGCCGCGGCCGGCGCCCGGCATGGCGAGCCCGATGGGGCAGCCTCGCGGGGCTTTTGGCGGCTCATTCGGCCGTGGTCTTATGGGCGGTCTCGCCGGCGGCCTGCTCGGCGCCGGTTTGATCGGCCTCCTGACCGGTCACGGTCTGTTTGGCGGCATGATGGGCTTCGCTTCGGTGATCGGCCTGCTCCTGCAGATCGCCCTGCTGGTCTTCCTGGCGCGGCTCGCCTTCAACTGGTTCGCCCGCCGCAACGCCAACGTCATGGCCGGGGCCGGCCATCGTCCAAGCCCCGGGTTTACCTCGCCCTTTATGGGACGCGCGCCATTCGGCGCGGCGGGCTTCGGCTCGGGCGCCGCGCCGGAAGCGGCGATGGCGCAGCCGATCAGGCTCGCGGCTGAGGACTTCAACGCCTTCGAGCGGTTGCTCGGCGAAACTCAGGCCGCCTACAGCCGCGAGGACATTGGCGCGCTGCGCGCCATGTCGACGGCGGAAATGGCGTCCTATTTCGACGACGAGCTGGAGGAGAACCGGCGCAAAGGCGTGGCCAACCGCGTCTCCGACGTCAAGCTGCTGCAAGGCGACCTGTCGGAGGCGTGGCGCGAAGGCGTCGACGAATACGCCACCGTCGCGATGCGTTTCGCGCTCAACGACGAGATTCTCGATCGCGCCACCGGCAAGCCGGCGCCCGGCTCGCCTGGCGCAATGGAGACGACCGAGGCCTGGACGTTCCATCGGCCGTCCGGCGCCGGCGCGCGGGACTGGAAGCTGTCGGCGATCCAACAGGCGGCGTAAGGTCCGCCTTCGCAGCGATCTTTGGCCCCTCCCCACAAGGGAGGGGTTTTTCGTTGGCGCCGCGAACCTCGGCGCCTTGACCCGGCGGTCGACCTCCGCAATGTGCGACGCGCTGTAGACAATGAACTCACGAAGCGCGCCTCTCCCATGACGAATGAGCGTTCAGCGCTGCCGATCGACGACGCGCTGCCGGCGATCCGGTCGGCGCTTTCGGCGTCATGCAATCTCGTCGTCGTCGCGCCGCCCGGCGCCGGCAAGACGACGCGCGTTCCGCTGGCGCTGCTCGACGCCGGTTGGGCCAAGGGCCGCAAGCTCATTCTGCTGGAGCCGCGGCGTCTTGCGGCGCGCGCGGCGGCCAACCGCATGGCCGCGACGCTCGGCGAGACCGTCGGCGAAACGATCGGCCTGCGCATGCGCCTCGAGTCGAAAGTTTCGGCGCGAACGCGCGTCGAAGTCGTCACCGAAGGCGTCTTCGCGCGGATGATCCTCGACGATCCGGCGCTCGAGGACGTCGCCGGCGTGCTGTTCGACGAATATCACGAGCGCTCGCTCGACGCGGATCTCGGCCTGGCGTTGGCGCTCGACGCGCAGGCGGGGCTGCGCGAGGAGCTTCGGCTCATCGCCATGTCTGCGACTCTCGACGGCGCGCGCGTCGCCACACTGATGGGCGCCCAAACGGTTGAAAGCGAGGGGCGCGCATTCGCCGTCGAGACCCGCTATCTCGGACGCGACGCCAATGCGCGCGTCGAAGACGCGATGACGCGCGCGATCCTCCGGGCGCTGCGCGAAGAGCGGGGCTCGATCCTCGCCTTTCTGCCGGGGCAGGGCGAGATCGCGCGCGTCGCCGCGCGCCTTGCCGAGTCCGCCCTGCCGGACGACGTTGACGTCGCGCCGCTCTATGGCGCGCTCGACCGCGGCGAACAGGACCGGGCCATCGCGCCGGCGCGGGCCGGCCGCCGAAAGATCGTGCTCGCCACATCGATCGCCGAAACCTCGCTCACCATCGAAGGCGTGCGCGTCGTCGTCGACAGTGGTCTGGCGCGGGCGCCGCGCTTCGAACCGGATCTCGGTTTGTCGCGGCTCGAAACGGTGCGCGCCGCGCGCGCCAGCGTCGATCAGCGTCGCGGCCGCGCCGGCCGCACGGAGCCCGGCGTCTGTTATCGCCTGTGGGACGAGCCGCAGACGGCGGCGCTCCCGGCCTTCGCCGCGCCGGAAATCCTCGACGCCGATCTCTCGGGCCTTGCGCTCGATCTCGCCGCCTGGGGGGTGAGCGATCCGGGGCGTCTCAGATGGCTCGATCCGCCGCCGGCGCCCGCCTGGAAGGAGGCCGTCGCCCTCGACCGCGCGCTCGGCGCGCTGGACGAAGACGGCCGGCTGACGGACAGGGGACGCGCCATGCGCGCCCTGCCGCTCGCGCCGCGTCTGGCGCGGATGACGGTCGACGCCGTGCGCCATGGCGAGGCCAAGCGCGCCGCTGAACTCGCGATGCTGCTCTCCGAGCGCGGCCTCGGCGGGTCCGACGCCGACCTTTCGCATCGGCTCGAGCGCCTGCACGGCGAGAATTCGAAGCGCGCGCGCGACGCGCTGCGGCTCGCTGCGCAATGGGCGAGGCTGGCGGGTCGCGCAACGCCCTCGTCTCAGCCCTCGACAGGGAAAGGGCGTCTTTCCGACGGCGCGCTGCTCGCGCTTGCCTATCCCGAGCGGATGGCGAAATCGCGCAGCGGGCGCGGCGAGTTTCTGATGGCGAACGGCCGCGCCGCGACATTGCCGATCGAAGATCCGCTGTCGCGCGCGCCCTTTCTCGTCGTGGCGGAAACGGCGGGCCGCGCGGCGCAGGCGCGCATTCTCGCCGCCTGCGCGCTCGCCGCCGAGGAAGTCGAGCGGATCGCCGCCGACCGCATCGAGACGCGCGACGAAACAAGCTTCGACGCGACGAGCGCCAGCCTGCGGCGCCGCGCGTTCCGGCGCCTCGGCGCGATACGTCTGTCCGAGCGCAATCTGGGGGTCGAGACCGGCGCGGAACATGCGCGGATGCTCGCGCGCGGCGTCGCGGGCCTCGGCGTGGCCCGCCTGCCGTGGACGAAGGCGCAGATGCAACGGCGCGACCGCGTCGATTTTCTGCGCCGCGCCGAGGGCGACGAATGGCCGGATTTGTCGGACGCCGCTTTGGCGGCAGGCGCCGAAGACTGGCTCGCGCCATTCATCGTCGAGCGCGCATCGCTCGCGGACATTGCGGCCGACGATCTCGAGGCGGCGCTCGCCGGGCTTCTTCCCTATGATCTGTCGCGCAGGCTCGACGCGGAAGCGCCTGCCTATTTCGAGACGCCCGCCGGTGCGCGACATGCGCTCGACTATTCGACCGAGAACGGGCCGATCCTCGCGGTGCGCGTCCAGGAGCTTTACGGGCTCTCAACACACCCGACGCTTGCGCGCGGTCGCGCGCCCTTGACGCTGGAACTGTTGTCTCCGGCGCATCGTCCGATCCAGACCACCCGCGATCTCCCGAGCTTCTGGAAAGGCTCCTGGAACGAGGTGAAAAAGGAGATGAGAGGGCGCTACCCGCGCCATCTCTGGCCGGACGATCCTGCGACGGCGCAGCCGACGACGCGCGCCAAGCCGCGGGGCGCGTGAACGACGCGGCGAGACGACGCGCGATGTCAAGTCAGCCGCGCCTCTCGATCATGGCGCGCTGCTCGCGGTCGTCGCTGGCGCTTCGGCGCGCGGCAGCCGTTCGATCGTGATGGTCGCCGTGCCTGTGTTGTTCTTATAGAAAATCTGGTCGCGTCCCGGCCAGGCGATGTGCGCCGCGTCGTTCACGAAAAGGAAGAGTTCGCCCGTGTCGCGCGCGATGAACTCGGACATGAAGGTCGTGCGCGGAAACGGAGAGCTGCAGCTGCGCCCGTCGAGCTCGAAGGTGTCGCGGGTCCAGGCGCGCGTCGCCGCGTCGAGTTCGTCGGACGGCAGCGGATCTGCGACCGACAACGCCATCCCTGCGCTGCAGGAGGCGGCGTTCGGCGCCGATTTGCAGAATTCCGCGTGCTCCGGCGTTTCATCGTAACGGATCGGCAGGCGGGTGCAGCGCCGGCCGCGCGAGGGCAGGGCGCCGCCGCCGTCGCTCGGAATGAGCGGCCATTCGACCTCGCCGCGCGAGCCGATGCGCGCGATCGGATGGAACCACGCCGCTGACGGCCAGCGGCGCAGAACGGTCGCCGCCGACAGAGCGAACCCGGCGCTGTCGAAGCCGTAAGGGTCCGTCAGGATCAACTGATCGAGCCACGGTTGATGGCCGTTTCTTGGATCGACATTGATCGTGAGACGATAGGGCGCGCCGCGCTCCACCAGCCAGCCGCTGGCCCAGCATGGATCGCTGGTGTGAAACTCTTTAGGAGCGGCGCGCGCGCCAAGCCACTGAGCGTCGTTCGAAGCTTCGCAGACGGAGCCCTTCCCGACGAGGAAGTTGAAGCCTGCGCGATTCGCCACAATGAGGACAGGCGCCACGAGGAAGGCGAGCGCGTAGACGACCGGCAAGATCGGACGCGTCACCGCGACCAGTTCGCGCCGCACAGGGCTGTTGCGCAACCAGCGGACCAGACGCGCGAGCGGCCCCGGCTCCACGCCGGCGACCTTCCTGGATTGCTCTCCGGCGACATTCCATGCGCGCCGGGCGTGATACTGGATGCTGTCCTGATATTTGTCGTTGAGCGCGTTCAGGCCGAAATAAATGAGGATGAGCGCGATGACGAACAGCGGGTGCTCCAGCGCGGCCTGCACATGCGCGGTCAGCCAGGCGGGCGTGATCGAGAGAATTGCGTCTCCCACGCCTCCAAAGACGTTCGAGAGCGCGTCCAGAATGGATTGAAGCCACGGCAGGAACTTGAGGGAGCCGCCGAAGTCCGGAATCAGGCCGCCTATCCAATCGATGAGTTCATCGGCGATCGGCAGCAGCAGCACGACCAGGAAAAGACCGAAGAAAAAGAAATAGAGGATGCGTTTCAGCCAGACGAAATCGCGTGCGATCTCCATTTCCGCATATTTGGGATCGTCAAGGGCGTTGAGCGCGGCTTTGGCATACTCTATTCGCTCTTTCAGTCCTGCGCGCAGGAATGCTGGCACGGCGGCCTCATCGGCGGGCGTGACGGGTTGATAGCCCGGACCGGCTTTCGGCTTGGCCGCGGACCCGTCGGGCATCTCCACTTCCGCTTCGTCTTCTTCGACTTTTGCGGCGCCGAGCGCGATCGGCGCGTAATCTTCATGTCCCTTGACGAGGCGTTCGACGACGGAATGATGAATGGTGGGTTGGAAATAGGGGTTGCCCTCGGCGTCCGTCTTCGAAACCGCGCGCGGGTCGTATCGATAAAGGATCGCGAGACCGGAGCGCGAGTCGTGAAGAGGCCCGAAAGGGGTGGCGATCCTGCAGAATTCCTCTAAAGCGCCGTCTCGAAAAACGAGCTCTGTCGCAGGGTCTTGACCCGCCGATTTTGCGACCTCTCCAAGCATCCATAGAAGCGGAACATGCGCGGAGGA
>NZ_JBFWNB010000060.1:0-19929 GCF_050251305.1 Methylocystis sp.
GCAGGCGTCACATACTTTCTAACCCCGTAATGGTATGTTGATTTTTATTACACTTACTCCCGATCTGCAGGCGCGACGAGTAATTACCTCGGGTGGTACGCCGCCACGGTTCCTGAGCTCACTTTTCAGAATTTTGCGGTGCTCAGCGGAGGTTATATCCCGGCGAGCACTTCAGGCGCGCTTGCGACGCAATCTTTCAATGTTTCGCTGAATTGGATTGTTTCATCCGAAGCCGCTATCCGCAAAGCCTCCGCGCCGGCGACGCCGGCGGAGCCCTCGGACTGGAGGGGCGCCTACGCCGGTCTGAACATCGGGGCGGGATGGGGCGCCAATGGCGGCGACAACAATAATTGGAATATCGACGTCGTTCGTGGCGGCTACAGCAATAATCTCGCGGCGGACGGCGCGGGCGGCGGAGTCATCGGCGGCGGTCAGATCGGCTATAATTGGACTATGAGCCCGATGTTCCTTGTCGGCGCGGAAACCGATCTCCAGGGAACGAGCCTTGCCTCTGGCGGCGGAACCGAGCCCGGTCCGGTCTTGAATCTGAACCCCGGGTGGATCTCCTATTTTCCTGGCACAAGGGGCGGCGGCGTCGGCGTCGACTGGTTCGGAACCCTTCGCGGCCGCGCCGGCGTGACTCTGGCGCCCAGCGTGCTGCTCTATGGGACGGGCGGTTTCGCTTATGCCGATATCAGACGGCGGGGCTGGGGGAATGGCGGCTCGACGCTTCAGACAGGCTGGGCGGCCGGCGGCGGCGTCGAGTGGATGTTCATGCCGAACTGGTCCGCCAAGGCGGAATATCTCTACGCCAACGTCTCGGGCGGAAATAGTCGTTGGAACGGCAATAGCATGCTGATCGGCCTGAAAGACGGCGCCGCTCAAATGCAGTGGAATATGCTGCGCGCCGGGGTGAATTATCACTTCAAACTGACCGCTCCGCCCAATGTGCTCGCAAGTTACTAGAGCCAAGAGATTGGAGTCACGGCGATTGTGAAACGCGGTCATTGTCGCGCGTCTGCCCTCGCCGCTTCGGACATCGGTCGACCGCTGCCGTTGGCCCGCTGTTGGACAGCGGCGACGGCGTGACCGCCCGCGTCCGGTTGCGTCCCAGGCGAAATGACGGCATGTAAGGCGCGAAATTGACCAGCGCCTGAGGGGCGCCCGACCTCCGGAACGTGAAATGACCGCAGCCGTCGCGACAAAACTTGAAGCCGCCGATTGGACGAGTGACGCGAAAGAGGCGCTCGCCGCCGTCGAGGCGCTCTACAAGGACGCGCTCGCGAGCGTGCGCGCCCGCGTCACGAAAGACGGCAAGCTGTCCAACGAGCTGATCGAGGCGGATCAGCACGCCGCCCACGGCCTCGCCTGGCTTGCGACCTACGTCCAGGGGCTGCGCGAGCTCATCGACTACGCCGAGCGTCTCTCCGCCGAGGGCGCCTATGGCGAAACCGAAGAACTGTTGAACCAGATCGGCTTCGCCGAGTTTCTTGCGCAGATCTACGGCGGCATTCCGATGAGCCAGGGCGAGATCGTCCGGCTCAGCGACTTCGGGCTCGCCAGCCAGCAGGTCGCGGCGCGGCGTCCCGGCTCTGTCGACCGGCTGATCCTTTCCGGCAATACGCCCGCGAACCGCGCCCGACTCGCCGAACTCATCGACCATCATGCGGCGGCGGAGACGATCGGCGCCTCCGGCCTCGACGAGACCCTCGAGGCGATCCGCAGCGAGATGCGCAAATTCGCCTTCGACCATGTCACGCCCTATGCGCAGGACTGGCACGCCAAGAACGAATATATCCCGCTCAGCGTCATCTCCGGCCTCGCCGAACTCGGCGTCTTCGGCCTGACGATTCCGGAGGAATATGGCGGCTCGGGCATGGGCAAGATCGCCATGTGCGTCGTCTCCGAGGAATTGTCGCGCGCCTATATCGGCGTCGGCTCGCTGGGCACGCGCTCGGAGATCGCCGGCGAACTGATCCTGGTCGGCGGCACGCCGGCGCAGAAGGAAAAATATCTTCCGCAGATCGCCACGGGCGAAATCCTGCCAACCGCCGTCTTCACCGAGCCCAACAACGGCTCCGATCTCGCGGGGCTGCGCACCCGCGCGACGCTGGATGGCGGCGTCTACAAGGTCTTCGGCAACAAGACCTGGATCACCCATCCGGTGCGCGCCGATCTCATGACGCTGCTCGTTCGCACCAACCCGAATGAGAAGGGCTACAAGGGCCTGTCCATGCTGCTCGCCGAAAAGCCGCGCGGCGACGACGAGGATCCTTTCCCGGCGAAGGGCATGACCGGCGGCGAGATCGAAGTGCTCGGCTACCGCGGCATGAAGGAGTTCGAGATCGGCTTCGACAATTTCGAAGTGCCGGCCGAAAATCTTCTCGGCGGCGAGGAGGGCAAGGGCTTCAAGCAGCTCATGGAGACCTTCGAGTCGGCCCGCATCCAGACGGCGGCGCGCGCGCTCGGCGTCGCCCAATGCGCGCTCGATCTCGGCCTGAAATACGCCAAGGAGCGCATTCAGTTCGGCAAGCCGCTGTTCTCCTTCCCGCGCGTCTTCAACAAGATCGTCTCGATGGCGGTGGAGATCCACGTCGCCCGCCAGATCACCTATTTCGCCGCGCGCGAGAAGGATGAGGGCAAGCGCTGCGACCTCGAGGCCGGCATGGCGAAGCTGCTCGGCGCCCGCGTCGCCTGGGCGGCGGCCGACAACGCCCTGCAGATTCATGGCGGCAATGGCTTTGCGCTGGAATATCCGGTGTCGCGCGTGCTGTGCGACGCCCGCATCCTCAATATTTTCGAGGGCGCGGCGGAGATTCAGGCGCAGGTGATCGCGCGGCGGTTGCTGGAAGGGTAAGCGCCGCAAGGCGTCCCGAGGAGAAATTCGCGCATGGCCGGACCAGCCCGGCCATGACAGCGAAAAAAGCGACGCCCACGAATGAAAAGCTCAACTTCTTAGCGTCATGCCCGCGCGTGTCGCGGGCGTTCACGCGCTCTCATTGCGGGCGTCTCAGAGACTGAAGCTTCTCGTCACCCCTGCGCCCAAAGCGCGATCAGCGCGCCCATGACGAACATCGAGATCGCCTGCACAAAGTAAAAGGCGAAGCGGATCGATGCGACGACATTGGTCTGCTCCAGCAGCAGGTGGACCACGCTCTGGCAGACTCTCGCGACGAGAATGGCGATCGCCAGCGCGTCCAGCACAGGACTCGCGACGCGCGCGGCGAGCATCGCCACGACGAGCGCGCCGTAGACGGGAAGATTCTCGAGACAGTTCATATGGGCGCGCATCGCGCGGCGATACCACTCGCCGCCTTGCGGCTCGTCGGCGCGCCAGTCGGAGACCGTCGCGCGGCCGGTCAGTATGCGGCTCCAGCGATAGACTCCGACGGTCGTAAAAAGCAGCAGCAGCGTCCAGAGCGCGAAACCGAGCAGGACCCAGACGGGGATGGGCATTCGAGCCTCCGGGAATGAGCGCCGCGGCTTGGGGCGACGAACTTCTCGGCCGCACGATAGACAGCGACCGCCCTATTTTTGGTTATCGTCCTGCTCTGCCGGCCGCCGCGAGTGGATTCCGCTCCTGTGGCCTCTGGCGGCGCCGAATTTCGGAAGCAATCATGACCAAGCCCATCTATCGCCTCGTCGACGGCTCACGCGGCCCGCGGCGAGATTTCCGCATCACCGTCGGCCTGCGTGAAGGCTGGGAGGCGGAGGGGCGCGTCTATGACGTCTCCGAGGCGGTGCGCTGCGCGCGCGCCTGGATGCGCCGGCGCGTCGAAGCGGGGCAGCCCGCGCTCTCCGGCATGTTCACGCGCGGCGAGGTGACCTATGCTTGGCCAAAAGGGGACGGCGCGGTCGGCTCGGACCGTGAGCCTGTCGCCATCTTCACCGGCGAAGCGGTGCACGCGTACCTCGGCCGCCAGCCCGATGCGCAGATCGAGGCGATGCTGAACGAGCTCGCCAGCGAGCTCGGGGCGGCGCTGGGACAGGAGCGCCTCTATGTCGCCTTCTGCGACAAGACCTGGATTCTCGACTGCGGCGAGGGATAGGCGACGCGCCTGCGGCCCGCCGCCCTATCCTAAGGGCGACGCTCTTAGTCGGAGACCCTCATGCTCACGCTCTATTATCATGCCGGCGCTTGCTCCCTTGCGCCGCATATTGCTCTTGAATGGATTGGCGCGCCGTACGAGACCAAGGAGGTCGAGTTTGGCGACAAGGAATATCTGAAGATCAATCCGTCCGGCGCGGTGCCGGCGCTCGACACCGGCGAAGGCTGGATCCTGACCCAGGCCGCGGCCGTGCTGCGTTACCTCGCGGATCGCTTCCCTCAGGCCGGGCTCGCGATCGGCGGATCGCCGCGCGACGAAGCCGAGGCCGACCGCTGGTCTTCTTTTATGACAGGCGATCTTCACCCGGCGTTCTTCCCGCTGTTTTCGCCCAATCGCTATACGCGCGCCCGGAAGAAGGAGGCGATCGACGACGTGCGCGAAGCCGCCAAGGCGCTTGTGGGCAGGAAGTTCGATGTTCTCGACGCGCATCTTGCGGGACGCCGCTTCATTGTCGGCGACGCGCGCAGCTATCTCGACGCCTATGTCTTTCCGATGGAGCGCTGGGCCGCGTCGATGCTGGAGGATGGGTTGTCGAAATATCCCAATGTTCGCAAGCATTACGACATGATGGCGGCGGACGAAGGGGTCAAGCGCGCTTTGGCCGCCGAAGGCGCCTGAACCGGTCTCTTGCGCGTCTCCTGCGCGTTTGGCCCCGATGGCGTCGGGTCAAGCGTTCCGCCGCGCTCAGCGCAATCTGCGCTGAGGCGGCGATGCGCCGGGCGACGCGTTCCACCAATGGATGGAGAAGGAGCGCGTCAGCCCTCAAGAGGCCGGGAGGCTCTTTCCGATCGGACGCCTGGGCAAGGCCGAGGAGTGACGGAAGCCGTGCGCCAGTGCTGGGAACAGGCGCGCTTCATCCCCAGGCGCCGGCTCGTCGTCGACGGCGGGTGGACCGCGCGCCGAGAAGATGCGTCGACGTCGGCGCGACGCCCTTGATTATCGGGCCGCTGTCCCGTAACGTCGCCCGCGATCAAAAAGCGTGGAGCGCATGCGCGGAATTCTCGTATCTCGAGCGCCAGGAACGGAGCGGGGCTAGGCCCGGCCTCCGCCAGCGGCGCTTGACCCAAGGCCCCAAGAGGGCCTTTTTTGTTGCCCGAAGCTACGAAAGATCCTTGTCGCCAGCAGCGAAGCAAGACGGAAAGTGACAATGTCGAAGGAAATGACCGGCGCTGAAATGGTGGTCGAAGCCCTGAAGGACCAGGGCGTGGAAATTATTTTCGGCTATCCCGGCGGCGCCGTTCTTCCGATCTATGACGTGCTTTTCCACCAGGACAAGGTTCAGCACATTCTCGTGCGCCATGAGCAGGGGGCGGCCCACGCCGCCGAAGGCTATGCGCGCTCCTCCGGCAAGGTTGGCGTGCTGCTCGTCACCTCGGGACCCGGCGCCACCAATACGGTGACCGGCCTGACCGACGCGCTGATGGATTCGATCCCGGTCGTCTGCATCACCGGGCAGGTGCCGACGCATCTCATCGGCTCCGACGCCTTTCAGGAATGCGACACGGTCGGGATCACCCGCCATTGCACGAAGCACAATTATCTCGTCAAGAACATCGCCGATCTGCCGCGCGTGCTGCATGAAGCCTTCTATGTGGCCTCGTCCGGCCGGCCTGGACCGGTGGTCATCGACATCCCGAAGGACGTGCAGTTTGCGCGGGGCGTCTACGCGCCGCCGCGCAGCGCCGCGCACAAGACCTATCATCCCAAGCTCGACGCCGACATGGAGGCGATCCAGCAGGCCGTGCGCATGATGGCCGCGGCCAAGCGTCCGATCTTTTACACGGGCGGCGGCGTCATCAATTCCGGACCCGCGGCGTCGACGCTGTTGCGCGAACTCGTCAGCCTGACAGGCTTTCCGATCACCTCGACGCTGATGGGGCTCGGCGCCTATCCGGGTTCCGGCGAGAACTGGCTCGGCATGCTCGGCATGCATGGCACCTGGGAGGCCAATCACGCCATGCATGACTGCGATCTGATGATCGCGGTCGGCGCGCGTTTCGACGACCGCATCACCGGCCGTCTCGACGCCTTCTCGCCGGGCTCGAAGAAGATTCATATCGACATCGATCGGTCGTCGATCAACAAGAACGTCAAGGTCGACCTGGCCATCGTCGGCGATTGCGGCCATGTGCTCGAAGTGATGACGCGCCTGTGGCGCGCCGAGGCGATGAGCGCGGACAAGCAGCCGCTCGATCATTGGTGGTCGAAGATCAACGAATGGCGGGCGCGGAAGTCGCTGGCGTTTCGCAATTCCGAGACGGCGATCAAGCCGCAATATGCGGTGCAGCGTCTCTATGCGCTGACCAAGGATCGCGACGTCTATGTCACGACTGAAGTCGGGCAGCATCAGATGTGGGCCGCCCAGCACTATCATTTCGAAGAGCCGAACCGCTGGATGACGTCGGGCGGACTCGGCACGATGGGCTACGGCCTGCCGGCGGCGATCGGCGCCCAGCTCGCGCATCCCGGCTCGCTGGTGATCGACATCGCCGGCGAGGCCTCCATTCTGATGTGCATTCAGGAAATGTCGACGGCGATCCAATACCGGCTGCCGGTGAAGATCTTCATCCTCAACAACGAATATATGGGCATGGTCCGCCAGTGGCAGGAACTGCTGCATGGCGGGCGCTATTCGCACAGCTATTCCGAGGCGCTTCCCGACTTCGTCAAGCTCGCCGAAGCTTTTGGCGCCAAGGGCATCCGCTGCTCCGATCCGGCGTCGCTCGACGCCGCGATCCAGGACATGATCGACTATGACGGGCCGGTGATCTTCGACTGCGTCGTCGACAAGGTTGAAAATTGCTTCCCGATGATCCCCTCCGGCAAGGCGCATAACGACATGCTGCTGGCGGACCTTTCGGACGATGCGGGACTCGAGATCGGATCGGTCATCGACGAAAAAGGAAAGATGCTTGTATAGGCAGTCCGCCTTCGGCGGTCGGCAGTCGTATGAGCTGCATCGACTGTCGTTCGACGATCCGCCGACCGCTCAAGGATACTGATGAACGCTCCTGCTTCTCCACCTTCCCCCTACGCGGCCGCGACGACCAGCTCCAAGGCCGAGTCGCATACGCTTTCCGTGCTCGTCGACAATGAGCCCGGCGTATTGGCGCGCGTCGTCGGCCTGTTCTCGGGCCGCGGCTACAATATCGAGAGCCTGACCGTCGCCGAAGTCGCCCACGCCGAACATCTGTCCCGCATCACCATCCTGACCTCGGGCGCGCCGGAAACGATTCAGCAGATCCATCATCAGCTCGAGCGCCTTGTCCCCGTGCATCAGGTGACCGACCTCACCGTCGCGAAACGCTCGCTCGAGCGCGAACTCGCGATGGTGAAAGTCAAGGGGAGAGGCGAACATCGCACCTTCGCGCTGCAGCTTGCCGAAGCCTTTCGCGCCCGCATCGTCGACGCGACCACCGAGAGCTTCATCTTCGAATTGACCGGCAAGCCGCACAAGATCGACGAATTCGTCGATCTGATGCGTCCCATCGGCTTGGTCGAAGTGTCCCGCACGGGCGTCGCCGCGATCGCCCGGGGGCCGGAGCCGATCTAAAGCGCGAGAATTTTGACCTTGCCCGGCGGCCCGCGTAGAAGGGGCCCGCCAAAGAATTCGACGGCGTCCGGGGCGCCGTTCCCCCAAGAAGCGCACGCACACCAAGGGAAGCAGAGCAAATGCGCGTTTATTACGATCGGGACGCCGACATCAATCTGATCAAGGGCAAGAAAGTCGCCATCGTCGGCTACGGCAGCCAGGGACACGCGCATGCGCTCAATCTGAAGGACAGCGGCGTCACCGAAGTCGCGGTGGCGCTGCGCGAAGGCTCGGCGTCGGCCAAGAAGGCCGAAGGAGCCGGGCTGAAGGTGATGAGCGTCGCCGACGCCGCGAAATGGGCGGACGTGGTGATGATGCTCACACCGGACGAATTGCAGGGCGAGATCTATGCAAATGAGCTTGCGCCCAATCTTAAGCAGGGCGCGGCGCTCTTTTTCGCCCATGGGCTGAACATTCATTTCAACCTGATCGAGCCGCGCGCCGATCTCGACGTCGCCATGGTCGCGCCCAAGGGGCCGGGCCACACGGTGCGCGGCGAATATCTGAAGGGCGGCGGCGTGCCCTGCCTAATGGCTGTGCACCAGGACGCGTCGGGCAACGCCAAGCAGATCGCGCTGTCCTATGCTTCGGCGATCGGCGGCGGCCGCGCCGGCATCATCGAAACGACCTTCCGCGAAGAATGCGAGACGGATCTTTTCGGCGAGCAGGTCGTGCTGTGCGGCGGTCTGGTCGAACTGATCCGCGCCGGATTCGAGACGCTCGTCGAGGCCGGTTATGCGCCGGAAATGGCGTATTTTGAATGCCTTCATGAAGTGAAGCTGATCGTCGACCTCATCTATGAGGGCGGCATCGCCAATATGAACTATTCCGTGTCGAACACCGCCGAATATGGCGAGTATGTCACCGGACCGCGCATCATCACCAAGGACACCAAGGCGGAGATGAAGCGCGTGCTTGACGATATCCAGAGCGGCAAATTCACCCGCGACTGGATGCTCGAGAACAAGGTTGGCCAGACCTCCTTCAAGGCCACGCGCACGCGGAACAACGCCCATCCGATCGAAGAGGTCGGCGTTCGTCTGCGCGGCATGATGCCCTGGATCGGCAAGAATAAGTTGGTCGACAAGGACCGCAATTAGCGCGTAATAATCCCAAAAAGTCGAGCGCGCATTCGGATTTGGGAGAGTCCGACGGAGCCGTCAGCGCTAAGCGCAGTGACGGACGCTCGCCGCAGTGGGGGATGAATGCACGGGCCGGGCGGGCGGTCGAGTCAGATTATCGAGAGCGAAACGCGTCGGCGCGTGCACGAGATTGTACGAAGCCGCATGGCGTACGACGTCTCGACCATGGTCGAACATTTCGTCGAAGACGTCGAGTTGAACTACAGCTGCTCGCGGCTTGGCGTGCTTCCGCCCGGACAATGGCGCGGCCGCGATGCGTTGCGCGCGCATTTGCGTCGGGTCGACGTCGATTATGAGCCGCTCGACGCAGAGATTCTCACGGTGCTCGTCGAAGGCGACGATACGGTGGTGCGTTGGCTCGGCAGTTGGCGCCACCGCGCCACCGGCCAGATCCATCGCATGGACTTGGCGCATTTTCTGCGCTGGCGAAACGGCCTCGTTTCGAAAATGCACGAATTCCGCGACCATCGTTGCGAGACGCGCGGCGCGGATCGTGTGCCGGAGAGTCTGGACGACATTCTCAATCCGCGCGGCCCGGGACTGTCGCGCGATGAAATGGCGCGCCGACTGGTGGCGATGAGCAGCTTCTCCTGCGGCCCCGACGTCGCTTTGTTCCGCGACCTGTGTTCGCCCGACGTCGTGTGTGAATTCGTCGGCGACCGCGCGTCGATTGCGCATGCCGGACGGCATCGCGGCGTTGAGGCGCTGATCAGCATCGTGCGCAGCATCGGCATGGAATTCGAGCAATTGGGACATGTCAGTCGCGATGGGCTGATCGTCGACGGCGGAAACGCTGCCGCGCGGCGAACCGTCGAATGGCGCCATCGCGGCACGGGCCGCCGCGGTCAGGTTCAGCTTGCCGATTTCGTGCGCTTCGAGGACGGCCGCATCGTCGAAATCATCGAATTTCACGACAGTATGGCGCTTCTGCAGATGCGGGCGTAACGAAGCGCCGTGACCCTCTCGTCGCCGATCCGTCCTTCCGGCCGCAATTCAGTTGGCGCGCGCAAGCGCTTCCGGTTTGCCGGCGCAGCGCGCCTGTCCGCTCCGGGAGCGATCTTCCCGTGACCGTCGAAGTCTTGGACCTCGATCGGCTCGATTGTCGCTTCGTCGATCATCGCTGGCGCTTTGCCGAAGAACGATCCGTCGAGATCGGGCGCCACTGGGAGGAGCGCCGGCGCCGCAATCCAACCCTGTATGACGGCCGCGTGCTGCTCGCCTGTCAGGTCGAATGCGCGATCGACGACGATCGCGCGCGCGTCTTGCGCATGTCGCTCTTCGAGACGCGCTTTTCGCATTTTCTGGCCTGGCGCGAATTCGGCTGGCCGGATGAAACCGTCTACAATTGCTTTTCGATGCCGGCGGCGCGCTCGCGTGACGGCGCTTATCTGCTTGGCGAAATGGGGCCGAGCCATTCCTATGCCGGTCGCCTCTATTTCCCCTGCGGCACCCCTGATCCGTCGGATATCGTCGCGGGCGGGAGGGTCGATCTTTTCGGCAGCCTCGTGCGCGAGCTCGCGGAAGAAACCGGCCTCGATGCGGCGCAGGCGCGCCCGGCGCCGGGCTGGACCGCGGTTTTCGATCGCCAATTTGTCGCCTGCGTCAAAAGGTTGGACTTTGACGCCTCCGCACAGGCGCTTCTGACGGGGGTGAGGGCCTTTCTGGCGCGCGAAAGCGCGCCCGAACTCGCCGACGCCCATATGTTTGCCGGTCCGGAGACGCTCGCCGACCCGCGTCTGCCCGGCTTTATGGTTGCTTATCTTTCGCGCACGCTCGGCGGCGCAGATGAAATTCCGCTCAGCGCAGGATAGATTTGGCGCAAATGACTCGAACGCAACCTTCCGGCGTCGTCTTCCCGCTTCCCCACCCGGGGAACGACCAGCGCGCCTGCGCGGTGCGCGCGGCGCTTGGCGGGCGCGCGATCGTGCTGGTCGGGATGATGGGTTCGGGAAAGAGCGCCATCGGCCAGAGGCTTGCGGCGCGTCTCGGCCTTCCCTTCGTCGACGCCGACGCCGAGATCGTCGCCGCGGCGGCCGGCATGTCCATTCCGGAGATTTTCTCCAGATACGGCGAGCGCTATTTCCGGGACGGCGAACGGCGCGTCATCATGCGCTTGCTGAACGGCGGCCCGATCGTGCTGGCGACCGGCGGCGGCGCCTTTCTCGACCCGCGCACCCGCGAGCGCATCGCCGAGCGGGGCGTTTCCGTGTGGCTTGACGCCGATCTGAAAACACTGCTGAAGCGCGTGCGTCGCAAGAACGACCGTCCTCTCCTGCAGACGGACGATCCCGAGGAAACGCTGCGCCAGTTGATGGACGCGCGCCGTCCCGTCTACGAACTCGCCGACCTCCGCGTCGAGTCGCGGGAAATTCCGCAGGACGCGATGGCGGATGACACGCTCGCCGCTCTCGCCGCCGGCTTGCCGAAGATCGAAGACCTGCGACGGCGCGCGCACAGCAAAGGTTTCGCCAAAGCCATGACGCATCTGCACCCCGCGCGCGCGGAAGGCGACGACGTTCTTCGACAGGAGATTGTCCGCGTCGCCCTCGGCGGACGCTCCTACAACATCATCATTGGCGGCGGCCTGCTTCAGCGGGCCGGCGAACAGATCGCGCAGATCGCTCCCGGCGCCCATTGCGCCGTCATCACCGACGAGAATGTCGCCAGATTGCACCTGCCGACGGTCGAGCAGAGCTTGAAGGACGCCGGCCTGCAAACGACGACGATCATCGTTCCCCCCGGCGAGGCGTCGAAATCCCTCTCGGTTTACGGCCGGGTCTGCGACGACGTGCTGGCCGCCCGGATCGAGCGACGCGATCTGATCGTCGCGCTTGGCGGCGGCGTCGTCGGCGACCTTGCCGGCTTCGTCGCGGCCAGCGTGCGGCGCGGCTCGCGCTTCGTGCAAATCCCGACGACGCTGCTGTCGCAGGTCGATTCTTCCGTCGGCGGCAAGACGGGGATCAACTCGCCGCACGGCAAGAACCTCATCGGCGCCTTCCATCAGCCGTCGCTGGTTCTGGCGGACGTCGACACGCTTCGAACTTTGCCGCTGCGCGAATTCCGCGCCGGCTACGCCGAGGTCGTGAAATATGGCCTGATCGGCGACGCGCGGTTCTTCGACTGGCTCGACGCCGACTCCGAAGCTGTCTTCCATAGTCAGGCGGAGCAGATTTGCGCCGTGGCGGTGAGCTGCGAGACGAAGGCGACGATCGTCGCGCGGGACGAAACGGAGCAGGGCGAACGGGCGCTTCTGAATCTCGGCCACACATTCGGCCACGCCTTCGAGCGCCTGACGAATTACGACAGCGCGCGCCTCGTTCACGGCGAGGGCGTCGCCATCGGAATGGCCTGCGCCGGCCGCTTCTCGGCGCGTCTTGGTCTGTGCGCCGAGGCTGTGGCGGAGCGGATCGAACGCCACCTCAAGGCTGTCGGCCTGCCGACGCGGATCCAAGATATCCCCGATTGGCAAGATGACGCGCAGGCGATTCTCGACTCGATGTATCAGGACAAAAAGGTCGAGCGCGGCGCTTTGACGTTCATTCTCCTGCGCGGCGTCGGCGAGGCGTTCATCGCGAAAGCCGTCGACGCCAATGAGGTGATCGGCTTTCTCAACGACGAGTTGAAGCGGACTTAGTCCCATGCATGGCCTCGAAACCGGCGCGCCGCAGGTCGACATATTGACTGCGGTTGTCATCGTCCTTGTTTGCGTCTTCCTGTCGGCGTTCTTTGCGGGATCCGAGACGGCGCTCACCGCCGCATCGCACGCCAGGATGCATTCGCTGGAGAAGGAGGGCGACAAGCGCGCCGCGGCCGTCAACCGCCTGCTGCGCCAACGCAACCGGATGATCGCCGCGCTGCTCCTTGGCGGCACTCTGGTCAATATCGGCGGCTCCGCCTTCACCACGAGCGTGCTCGTGGTCCTTGCGGGCGACAATGGCGCGATTTACGCGACCATCATCATGACCGTGCTGCTGCTGGTGTTCGCCGAGGTTCTGCCGAAGACGCTTGCGATCAATCATCCTGACGAGACGTCGCTGCGCGTCGCGAAATTCATCGCGCCGTTCGTGCGCATTGTCGGGCCGCTGCTCGCCGGCGTGGAATATGTCGTGCTGACGGTGCTGAAGATGGTGGGGGTCGAGGTCGGCCACGGCCGAACGGTGTTGTCGCCTTACGATGAATTGAAAAGCGCTGTTGATATTTTGCACGAGGAAGGCAATGTCGAACGCGCCGCGCGCGACATGTTCGGCGGCGTCCTCGACCTGCAGGTTCTGCATGTGTCGGACGTGATGATCCACCGCACCAAGATGCACACGATCGACGCCGATCTGCCGCCGGCCCAAATCGTGCGCGAAGTCCTGTCCTCGCCGTTCACCCGCATGCCGCTTTGGCGTGAGCGGCCGGACAATTTTGTTGGCGTGCTGCATTCGAAGGACATGCTGCGTGCGCTGGACGCCGCAGGCGGCGACGCCGCGAAGATTCACGTCGATGACGTGATGTTCGCTCCCTGGTTTGTGCCCGAGGCGACGACGCTCGAAGATCAGCTCGCCGCCTTCCTGAAGCGTAAGACTCATTTCGCTCTGGTCGTCGACGAATATGGCGAGGTGATGGGACTCGTCACGCTCGAAGATATTCTCGAAGAGATCGTCGGCGACATTCGCGACGAGCATGATCTTGCGGTGCAGGGCGTGCGTCCGCAACCCGACGGCTCGGTGCTGGTCGACGGCGCCGTGCCGGTGCGCGACCTTAATCGCGTCATGGCGTGGGATCTGCCCGACGAGGAGGCGACGACGATTGCGGGCCTCGTCATTCACGAAGCGGGAGCGATCCCCGAAGCGGGGCAGGTCTTCACCTATCACGGGTTCCGCTTCGAGGTGATGCGCAAGATCAGGAACCGCGTCACCGCATTGCGGGTGACGCCGCAGGAAGCCGTCTGACGATTCACGTTAGGCGCCGTCGGCGTCAGATTTCGGCGGAGAGTTCCGCCTGCAGGCCTTCACCGCGATAGGAGAGCGTGACGTCGCCGCCCATTTGGCGCGCAAGCACATTCGTGATCAGGAAATGCCCGACGCCGGTCTGTTCCGGGTTTTGGACCTCTGGGCCGCCCGTCTCCGTCCAATTCAAGACCAGACGCGGACGATCCTCTTCCTGCGCAACACGCCAGCTGATCGCGACCTGACCTTCGTCGCCGGACAGCGCGCCATGCTGTTCGGCGTTGGCGAGCAGTTCGTTGAGCGCCAGGCCCAGGGCCGCAGCGACGGCGGAACGCAATTCCACGTCTTCTCCCGATAACGAAATGCGATCGGAATAGTCGTGGTTTGCGCAAGACAGCGCGACCATGACCAGATCTCGCAGCGGCGTTCGCTCCCATGAGGTGCGGACGAGCAGCGTGGAGATGCGGCTCAGACACTGCACGCGATGCGAAAAACCCTGTTGAAAGCTTGTGAAGTCCTGCGCCGTCCGCGCCGTGATATTGGCGATCCCCTGAATCATCGCGAGCGAATTGTTGACGCGGTGATGCAACTCGCGATTCATCATCTGATTGTGAATTTCCGTGTTCTTGATGTCGTCGATGTCGGTGACGGCGACAATCGCGCCGATGATCGCGCGCTGGTCGTCGCGGATCGGCGCGCCGACGATGTTGATCCAGACGTAGACGCCGTCGCCTCGTTCGATCTTGCACTCGAGCTGCGGATGATCTTCGCCGGCCAGCGCGCGCGCGAGCGGAAATTCCTCGCTCGCGACCGGTCGGCCGTCCTGATGGATCGCGTTCCACAGGTAATAGCTTTCGGTGCTTTCCGAATAGCGAACCGGCCGACGCAGGATCGTTTCCATGACGTTATTGCCTTCGACGATGCGTCCGCCCGGCGCTTCGGCAATAACAATTCCGACGGGTATGGCGTCCAGCAAGGCGCGCAGCTGCAGATTGGCCCCGGCGCGGCTGATGATCGTCGAGCTTTTCGCCAGCAGATCGTTCAGTTCCGACAATCTCTTGCGCTTCGCGCGCAGACGCTCGTCGATGTCCTGAATGCTATGCGCAATCGCGTCGACCTCCCGAACGCCGGTGTCGCTCCATTTTGAGCTCCCGCGCGCTTCGACGGCGTGCGTCAACTCCGCGAGTTCATGTTGCGCTTTCAGCGCCTCACGGCGTTGCCGCGTCAGCCAGACAATCGCCACGAGCGCGACTGCAAGCGCAGCCGCGAGCGCGCCGACAGTGACGGGCCAGATCTTCGCAATCGTTGCGGCGCTCTCCGCGGCGTCGGCGGCGTTGGTCATGGCCAGTAACAGACCAAACCCCGCCGGCGCAGCCCGCGCCTTTGCCGCCGTCATCGCCGCCGCGCCGCTCGGCGGAGGCCGGGAGTAGGGACCGTCGCGGCCGTTTGTCATCGATGCAGCCAAAAATCCTTGGGGAAACCACCGGGCGCACCTGGTAAATAGCGTCGATCCGCGACCGCGCACCCCCCGCAAGGGTTTCGGCTGCTATACGGCGCGCGACGGCCGGCGTGACGCCAGGTCGGACACAGTGGGATCGGTGTCGATATCGCTCGGCGAGAGCAGGCCCAGATGCTCGGCAAGTTTGGCGCGGGCGCGGTTCAAGCGGCTCTTGACCGTGCCGATCGCGACGCCGCAAATCTCCGCCGCTTCCTCGTAAGAAAGCTCGGTGATCCCGATCATCAGGAGAATTTCCTTGTGTTCCGGGGCGAGTTTGTCCAACGCCGCTTGGACGTCCGTCAGCGTCAGGGCGGATTCCTGTCCGCCTTTTACCGGGATTTGCTGCGCCAGAAGATTGTCGCTGTCCTGCACTTCGCGCGAGCGCTTCCGGTAGCTGGAAAAATAAGTGTTGCGCAGAATGGTCACGAGCCAAGCGCGAAGGTTCGTATTGGGCTGGAACGAATCCGCGTGCGACCAGGCCTTGACCAAAGTGTCCTGGACGAGGTCGTCGGCGAGACTGTGAGAACCGCAGAGCGAAATGGCGAACGCGCGCAGATAGGGCATCTGCGACACCATCTGATCTCCAAAAGCCTCGTCGGTCATTTCTTTTCGCGCTGTTTGGCTTCCAGCTTGGCCAGCAGCACCGTAAACTTGTCTGGAATGGGTTGGTGGATCAAATCATCGCAATAAGCGCGAAACACGCGGCCAAGCTGCGCTTGAACTTTCGGATCGAGCGCAACGCCGTCCGCGCCGTCGACATCGGGGTCTCGCCCCCCTGCGCTGTCGCGCAAGTCCGATTCCGCGCCCCGGCAGGGGCCGTTGTTGTCGTCCTGATTTTCGCGTTGGCTCATTCTCGACCCCGAGTTTGCCCCGAGACTAGCCGCCTGCACTCGAGGTGGCCGAGCAACGACCTCCCTTGTTGGAACGCGTAAGAACACTAATTGTTCCGCAATTGCAAGCGAGGGAACGCTTTGACATATCAAGCGTTGCCGGAATTGACTTGGGCAGTCGGCGCAATAGGATGAAGCTATGAACCTTTCCCGAGAAATCGCAGTGCATCTGCCTTACCTGCGCCGCTTCGCCAGGGCGCTTTGCGGCTCCCAAAAAAGCGGCGACGCTTACGTTGTCGCGACGCTCGAGGCGCTCGTCGCGGACCCGGACGCTTTTCCAGCCGACATGTCGCCCAAGGTTGGGCTCTACCATTTGTTCATGGCCTCCTGGTCGTCGATCCGGCTGAACACCGAAGCGGCGCCCGCCGACGAGCTTTCCGCCGCACAGCGCAATATCAGCATGCTGACGCCACGCTCTCGGCAGGCCTTTCTCCTGCGTACGGTGGAAGGCTTTTCGGTTGGCGACGCTGCGGCCATTCTTGGGGTCAGCGAAGAAGAGGTTGACGCTCTCGTCAGAGAGGCGGGCCGTGAAATCGCGGAACGCGTCGCCACGGACGTGCTCATCATCGAGGACGAGTCGCTGATCGCGCAAGACATTGAGTTCATCGCGCGCGACCTTGGGCATCGCATTATCGGCGTCGCGCGCACGCATCAGGAGGCCGTCGAACTCGCCAAGCGCCAGCGGCCGGGGCTGATCCTCGCCGACATTCATCTCGCGGACGGGAGCTCAGGCCTCAACGCCGTCAACGAAATGCTCGAAAGTTTTGACGCGCCAGTGATTTTCATCACCGCATTTCCCGAACGCCTGCTGACCGGCGAGCGGCCCGAGCCGGCGTTTCTGATCAGCAAGCCTTATAAGGTGGACACGGTCAAAGCGACGATCAGTCAGGCGCTGTTCTTTGAGCGCAAAGCGTCGCGCGCGGCTTAGCTGCAGGCCTCTCGCGGGGGCGTTGGCGCGCAACCGCTTCACGAAAAGGGCGGCCTGACGCCTGTCGTCGTGCGGGCGCCGCGCGCCATATAGGGATGCGGATCAGGCGCGCGTTGCGCTGAGCCGCTCGAAAAACGCCCCTTCTTGTATTCGGGCGCTCGAGCACTGAGGGCGCTTCCACTGTGAATGGTC
This sequence comes from Methylocystis sp., assembly GCF_050251305.1. Taxonomy (GTDB): domain Bacteria; phylum Pseudomonadota; class Alphaproteobacteria; order Rhizobiales; family Beijerinckiaceae; genus Methylocystis. The sequence goes on from NZ_JBFWNB010000060.1 coordinate 17,283, forward strand.
AAGCTATCGCGCAGGCCGCAGCTGCAGAGGTCAAGCAGCCGGGTCGATCGCGCTGGCGCGCGTTCTGCGCGCTCTCGCTGGACTTCTGGACCGGCGACACCAAGCGGAAAGCATGGACTTTGACCGGCCTGGTCGTCCTTTGCATCGCGCTGCAGCTCGGCGCCCAGCTCAGCATCAATGAATGGTATCGGAACTTTTTCGATGCGCTCGAACGCAAGAACGTCGGTTTATTGACATGGGCGACGGTTCTGCTGCCCGCGCTCGTCGCGTTCAGCGGTCTCGCCATCAGCGGCACGCTCGTCGCGCGCATGACATTGCAGATGCGCTGGCGCGAATGGCTGACCCGGAAGCTTGCAGGATGGTGGCTGGGGGACCGGCGCTACTATCGTCTTGAGATCGCCGCCGCCGAGCAGACCTCGCCCGAATACCGGATCGCCAAGGACGTGCAGCTCGCCATAGATCCGCTGGTCGAATTCGCCGTCGGTTTTCTGACCGCGTTGGCGACGGCGTTGGCGTTCGTCGGGGTTCTGTGGACCGTCGGCGGCGGCCTGGAGCTCAATCTGTTTGGAGCGCGGCTTGTGCTGCCGGGCTATCTCGGCTTCGCCGCCGTGATTTATGCGGCCGTCGCCGGCGCGTTCGCCTATATCGCGGGACGTCCGCTTGTTCCGGCGGTGGCGCAAAAGAACGAAACCGAAGCGCAGTTCCTCGCCGAACTTACCCGACTGAAGGAGAATGCGGAAAGCATCGCGCTCATTCGCGGCGACGCCGACGAACTCAGCTCGATCCTTCAGAACTATCGACGCGTCGTCGCCGCCTGGATGCGTCAGATTCAGCGAAACGGGGTGATCGCCACGGTGCAAAGCGCCAATGGCGCGCTGACGCCGCTCATTCCGCTCGTGCTCGTCGCGCCCAAATATCTGTCGGGCGGTTTGACGCTCGGCGCGGTCATGCAGCTTGCGTCCGCCTTCATGTCCGTGCAGGTCGCCTTCAACTGGTTCATCGACAATTCCGTGCGCGTCGCGGAATGGATGGCTTCGGCCAACCGGGTGGACGAACTCGCCGAAGCGCTCGAGAGTCTCGATATCGGCGTCATCATGGAAGACAAGGAGTATATCGAGTTCGGCGTCAGCGACGACGACTCGATTCACATCGAGGATCTCGCGGTCGCGCATCGCAACGGGCGAATCGTGATCGCCGGCGCCAATGTCGTGATCCCGGTCGGCGAAAAGCTGCTTGTCTCCGGCCCGAGCGGCACTGGAAAGAGCACGCTGGTTCGCGCGCTCGCCGGACTATGGCGATGGGGCTCCGGCCGCATCCTTCTGCCGAGAAACGCGCATATCGCGTTTGTGCCGCAAAAGCCATACATCCCGCTGGGAACGCTGCGCCAGGCGATGCTCTATTCGATCTCCGGCAGGGAGATCGCCGATCAAATGATCGAAGGCGCAATGCGGCGCTGCGGCCTTGGCTATCTCGTCAAACATCTCGACGAAGCGCAGCGCTGGGATCAGATCCTTTCCGGCGGCGAGCGGCAGCGAACCGCCTTTGTTCGGCTGCTGCTGCTCAGGCCGCAGATCATCATCATGGATGAGGCGACGTCTGCGCTCGACGAAGAAAGCCAGATATCGATGCTGCGCCTCTTCAATGAAGATCTGGCGGGCGCGACGGTGATCAGCGTCGGCCATCGCGCCGGGATGGAAGATTTTCACGACAAGAAACTCGTTCTCGAGCGCCGCGCCGCCGGCGCGCATATCACGAGCGGCAAGCTGCAAAAGTCGCTGTGGCATTTGTTCGACGACGCCGCGCCGTATTGATTTTCTGGTCGCCGCCGCGGCAGCGCCCGCGCCGCCTGTATCCTCAACTGTGCCCAACGATCCATATGTCGGGCGTCCCGAAGGACCTATCGTTTGCACTGCGTCGGCGAGCAAATGCGACAGGTGTTTGAGCGGCGCAGATTCCTTTGACCCTTTGGGAGGATCAGATATGCAAGTCGCTTATAATGGAGCAACGCCGTCGGTCGCGCCGATGGGCATGGTCGTCGATCAGATGTTTGCGCCGCAAGGCTTCATCGGCGGCGCGCTCGGCAGCGCGCTAGGCGGATTGGGCGGTGGCGCCGTCGGCCGTGCGCTTGGCAACCAGAATCTTGGTCGGCAGATTGGCAGCGTGGCGGGCGGCGTGCTCGGCGGACTGCTGCCGTTTGAGGCCGGCCCGCAACCTTATGCCGGCGCCTATTATGTCCCGCAGACGGCCGCGACGGGATTCGCCCCGCAGGGCATCGTCGGCGATGCGCTTGGCGCGATCGGGGCGCCGCTTGGCGGCTTCATCGGCGGCCGTTTCGGCAACGCCGGTCTGGGTCAGACGATCGGCGGCACGGTGGGCGGCCTCGCGCAGCGCTTCCTGCCGTTCGAAGCGGCGCCGGTGTTCGCCCCGCAGGGCATCGTCGGCGACGCGCTTGGCGCGATCGGCGCGCCGCTCGGCGGCTTCATCGGCGGCCGCTTCGGCAACGCTGGCCTCGGCCAGACGATCGGCGGCACGGTGGGCGGCCTCGCGCAGCGCTTCCTGCCATTCGAAGCGGCGCCGGTGTTCGCGCCGCAGGGCATCGTCGGCGACGCGCTTGGCGCGATGGGGGCGCCGGTGGGCGGGTTCATCG
>NZ_JBFWNB010000061.1:0-19004 GCF_050251305.1 Methylocystis sp.
CCCAGGCTCACGCCGTTGAGCGGATCGTCGAAGGCGCCATTGTCGAGCGCGACGGTTCCGCCGATGATCGGACTGACGGCCGCGCCCGTGAGCTTAAGATCCACCGTGGCCTTGCCGGCGACGGTTTGGCCATTCGCTGCGAGCATCGTATTGGCGACGGCGGCGTCGACCACGCCTTTGACGCTGAGATCGAGCGCGCCCTCGCCGAGCGGCGCCGAGCCGGCGATTTTCAAATTGCTCTGTGCGCCGATGGCGATGTCGGCGTCCAACGTCGTGCGCGAACCAGCCAGCCGACCGCTCGCCGTCACATTCGCCGCGGGCAAACCATTCGCGCGCAACTGCGCCGCGGTGGCCTTGGCGAGCTTGATGCGCCAATCTCCTTGTGGCGCGCTCTTGGAGCCCTGTATGCGCGCCTCCGCGTCGAGGGTTCCCCCGAGGCCCAACGTTGGATCAACGAGCGACGCGATCGACAGCGGGATAGCGCGCCCCTTCGCGACGAGGTCCAGTCGGTCGCCGATCAAGCCGTCGATATCCAGTCGTCCCGCGCCGAGCGCAAGGGAGACGCCGTTCAGCTCTGCGCCGGCGCCGGAAACCGTCACTGTCGCCGGCTTCGCGAGCGTGACTTTCTGGCCCGCCCGCTGCGCCGAAAATTGCGCGATGTCGAGGCGCATGGGCGTTCCGGGCGTCAGCGTCGCGCGGCTGGCGATAGCGAAACCGCGCGCGTCGAGCGACAGATCCAGCGCGGCGGCGCCGGCGTCGGACGGCTTCGCCGTCAGTCGGAGCCGGCGAAGCTGTTCCTTGCCGAAGCTGGCGTCGTCGACGGCGATGTCGCCGTCGAGCGCCGGACGGCGATAAAGGTCGCGCGCCGAGAATGTCGCGTTCAATTTGGAGATCCGCACATTCGGCGCACGCACGCCGGCGCCTTGCGCATCGACGCGGATGTCCTGCGCGCCGTTCTTCGCATCCAAGACGATTTCCGCGTTGAGCTGGCCCGCGAGCTCCTGAAGAGCGAGCGGCGACAGATCATCGAGATGAGGCGCCGCGATCGCCATGCGCCCGTTCGCAAGGCCGGCCGCGTCAAGCGTCAGCGTGCCTGTGACCGTGTTGCGGCCGATGGCGAGATTGAGATCGTCGACCTTCCATTCCGTTCCGGCGCGCGCCGCGCTCACGCGCCCCTGCGCCGGACGGCCGTCGATCTCGCCATCAAGCGTTGCGACCGCCGTCGCCGCGCCGCGCAGATCATGCGCTTCGCCTTTCAGGTCGAGTTTCGCGATGCGCCGTCCGTCGGCGCGCGCGTCGTGAAGGCTGGCCGAAAAAGTCGCGTCGGGCTTTTTCAGCGAGCCGGTCAGCGCCGCCTTGATCTCCCCCCGGCCGGAAAGGCGCGTATCGAGCGCGTGCAGATCGGGCAGGTCGATATGCGCCTCGACGGCGGCCGTCTCCGCCATGGCGGCGCCGTTGATGTGGGCCGACAGGCGATCGCCGTGCAGCGAGAAATCGTCGAAGGAGAAGCCGCCGTCGGGAAGGATCGAGGCGCCTCCCGTCAACTGCAGCTTGCGTCCGAGAAGGCCGTCGACCGCCGCGACGCCGATCGCGGGATTTGTCACCGCGCCATTGATTTTCGCGGCGATGCGCCCATCCCGCGGCGCGCCGGAAAGATCGGCGGCGAGCGTCAGGGCGCCGCGCAGGCTGCGTCCGGCGAGCCGCGCGAAGCGGCTCAAATCCGGAGCCGAGACATTGAGGCGGCCATCGATCGCTTCTGGTCCGGCGCGGCCGGAGTATGTCGCCGCGCCGGCGGCGGTTTCGATTTTCGCGAGTCCGATATCGGCGTCGCCCCCGCCGTTCACTCGGGCGCGCAGCCACAGACTCGCCGAATTTCCAACGGCGTCGGCGATCGCGGCGTCGGCGAAGGCGAGTCCCGCGCCGTGTCCCTGCGCTTGAATGTCGAGACGCGCCGAAGGATCGGAAAGGTCGGCGTCCGCGACCATTTTGGCGGAGAGGTCGATATGTTCGAAACGCCCGCCCGCGCCTTCAGCGTCTTCGACGAGGAGCTCGAAGCCAGCGTTGGGACGCATGAGGCTGCCCCCGACCGTTGCGTCGCCGACAAGCGTCCCGGCGCTGAAGCCCGCGCCTTCGGCCGCCGGCAGGCCGCGCAGCTTGGCGCGGCCGTCGATGTTTCGCGCGGCGTCGAGTTTGCCCGAGGCTTCGAGCGCGAAGGCGGAGCCCTGCAGCTCGAACCCTTCGAGCGTCGCCGCGCCATTGTCGTCGAGAAGCACTACGCCGTTGAGTTTGGCGCCCTCCGCGAACAGGCCGGCGATGGTTTTGGGGAGCAGTTTGCCGAATTCGCTGGTCAGGTTGAAATCCAGCCGTCGTCCGGTCTGATCCCGCGTCAGACGCGCGTCGCCGTCGAGCTTCGCCACGTCGCCGGCGTTGGCCGCGAGTTTCACCGCGAAATCGTGGAGCGTTCCCTCGCCGTCGAGCGAAATATTCACAGGCGGCAGGCCGGGCAATTCAGCGACTCTTGCGACAAGCCCGCCGGCGGGCTCGGACATCAGCGCGTCGAGTCGCAGCGTCTTGTCGCCGGGTTTGAAAGCGCCCGAAGCTTTGTAGGCTCCCGGCGCGTCGAGTCGCCGCGCGTCGAAGGAAAAGCGCGCGCTGTCACCCGGGGCGCCGGCCTCAAAGGAGGCGTTCGCGGAAAGCGCCGCCGCGGCGCCGACGACGGGCGCGCTAAGCGACAGCCTGCCAAGCGCGAATTCGCCGAGCCGGACTCTGACCGGCAGTCCCGACCACGCGCCGGCGCTCGAGGATGTCGCTTTGTTCTTATCCTGGGGCGTTTCGGCGCTCGGCGTCGGTCGGCGCAGCACGTCGACGGTCGGGATGTCGATGCGCTTGATGTCGAGGCGAAACCCAAGCAGCGCGAGCGGCGACCAATCGACCGCGACTCGGTCGATCTTCAGCCAGACGCCGTCGCGGTCGGCAAGCGTAATGTCGCGCGCGATCGGATGCGCCGAGAGCAGTCCGTCGAGCGCGCCGATCTCGATCTTGCTGTCGGGCGAAGATGCGGTGCGCGAAATGGCGGCAGCGAGCGTCTCTTCGCCGTGGCGCGTGCTGAGATAAGCGGCGCTGGCGAGAAGCGCGAGAACGAGAAGGGCGAAAGCGCCCAGGAACAGTTTTGGCCAGCGTTTGCGCATCAGAAGGCTTCGCCAATGCCGAGGAACACGGTGACTCTGGGGTCTTGTGGCCTGGGGTTGAGCGGCGCCGCGACATCGAAGCGGATGGGGCCGATCCCCGTGTAGTAGCGCAGGCCGAGTCCGGCGGCGGCGCGCAGCGTCGAGCGGAAATTGGGATAGGGCGTGGAGAAGGCCGAACCGATGTCGAAGAAGGGAACGACGCCGATATTCGGCGTCACCTTGATCCGCGCTTCGGCCGAGGCTTCGAAAAGGCTGCGTCCGCCGGTGACGAAGCCGAGTCCGTTTTCCGGCGCGATCGACCGCCAGCGATAGCCGCGCACCGAGCCGCCGCCGCCCGCAAAGAAGCGATGGCTGGCAGGAATGTTCTCGATGCTGGCGCCGACGATCGAACCGGCGGCGAGGCGTCCTGCGAGAATATACCAGGCGTCTTCGTCGAGCGCGTGATAAGCGGAAATCTGTCCCTTGGACTCCACCATCCCGACGCCATGCGGCAACGCCTTCACATAAGGCGTCAAGCGGCCAATCGCCCGCACGCCGCGCGTCGGCGTCAACACATTGTCCGTCGAGTCGTATTTTCCCGAAATCGGGAATCCGAGCAGCGAATAATCGTGATTGCCCCAGGCATCGAACGTATGGCCGCTCTCGACCTCGATGCCGGCCTGGATCGAGGCCATCTCGCTGAAGCGATGGCGAATCGCGGCGCTGGCGTTTCCATAGGCCGCCCAGTAGTAGAGCGTGCGCTCGCGCACCGCCGAGGCGTCGAGCAGAAGATCGTTGCGCGTGCCCCATAGCGCGGGCTTGACGAAGCCGGCGTGGGCGACGCCGACGAGATTGGACCATTCGAGCTTCGGAAAGGTGAAGAAGCCCGGCGATGTGCTGTAGGGCGCGATCCCGCCTTCAAGATCGATGCGCAGACGCTCGCCGCCGCCGAAGAGATTGCGGTCCACCCAATAGCCGCGCAGTTCCGGCCCGTTGATGTTGGAGATCGCCGCCGAGACGCCGATCGCATGGCGCTTGCGTTCGCTGGTCTCGACGAGAATGGGCAGATTGCCGTTACTGTCGAGATGCGGGCCATCGGACACTTTCACGCCGCCGAGCGCCTCGATGGAGGCGACGGATTTACGCGTTTGCGCGAGCCGCTCGGGACTGTAGGGTTCGCCCTCCTCGAGATAGATGAACGAACGGATGACGTCTGGATCGACGCCGGGAGAGCCGGAAAGCTCAACCTCTCCAATGCCGGCGCGCGGACCGGGATCGATGGTCACCGCGACATCGACCACATGCTCGCGATGCAAGATCACCGGCCTCAGCGAGACGATCCTGGCGAGCGGATAGGATTTTGCGCGCAAGTCGTCGATCCATTCGGCCTGCAGGGTCGCGAGCGCCGCCGTTCTCGCCGGCGCGTCGGGATCCTGGTCGAAGGCGCGGCGCGGGAACAGCGAACGGTCGATCGGCGCATTGGTGCGCGCGTCATAGACGACGACGTAGCGCAATTTGAACAGCGGGCCGGGGACGATGTCGAAACGCACGGGGACGAGCGATCTGTCGCGATAGCGTTCCGCCGCCGCGGCGGCGGCCTCCGCGCCATCGCCGTCGGCCGAGATGGCGACGCCGGCGACGCTCGCCGTTATTGAGGCGTCGTAATAGCCGCTTCCCCAGAGGGCTTCGGCGAGACGCGGATAATCGGCGACGACCCGGCGCGTCAGTCCGACGCCCGCGCCCGGCGGCTCCAGCCGCAGCCGCCAGCTATTGGACGCGTCCTTGATATTCTGTTCGAGGCCGCTGTCGTCGTCGAGACCGGTGAAGACGACTTCATAGGCGACGCCCTGAGCGCTCGGCTTCGCGGTTTCCTCCTGACCGAAGAGTCCAAAGACGTCGAAGGCCTGGGCTGACGCGCTGACACCGCAAAGGCCGACGCACGTAGGGATGGCGATCAGAATTTGCGCTGGGTTCAACAGGGCCCCTTTTCCGAACGGCGCCGACCTTACTGGCTCGCATTTGTAGGATCCATATTGTTAAGCCTGGCTTATTAGGCCAGAAATTTCCGGATCGTTTGCAATCGGTGAAGATGGAACAAAAACCACTAGATGCGATGTTTGGCGATACGATGGCCTTGCCCCAAAATCGCCCCTTTACAGCCGCATCGCCCCGATGGAGCCGCATGCGGCGCGCCGCGAACGCCAGTTTCACGCCATTTCCGGCGAGACGATGGGACCTATAGGGCCCGGCGGATGGGAGAAACGCGTGCGCCGCAGGCGGCGCGCGCGGCGGCGCGGAGCGCCAAGCCAAGGCTCAAGCGCTCCAGCCGAGAAATCCGCCTGTCATTTCAGGGCTGTGGGAAGGGCGCGACTCTCCTTCGCGCCAGTTGAGTCAGAACATCTCCCGCACGTCGCCCACGCCGTTGGCGTCGCGCGCCAGTCGGGACGGACCCCTTTCGCACCGCGCCCGTGACGCGCAGCGCTGCAGGCGCCCGATCGCCCTGGGACCCTCAGCTCGCGGCGAGCGCGTCGCGAAGCGCCTGCTCCTTGTTGTCGTCCAGCGACGTCTTGAGCACCGTTCCGCCCGTGCCCTTCACCGCCTCCAGCACCTTGTCTCCGGTGAACTTCTTGATCAAAAGAAACAGCGCGGCGTTGCCGGGCTTCAACGTCTCGGAAAGCTGTTTCATGAAGTCGTCGTTGACGCCATAGTCGGTAAGAGCGCCGCTGATCGCGCCAGACGCGGCGCCGAGCGCGACGCCAAGAAGCGGATTGAGAAAAATCACGCCAATCAACAGCCCCCAGAAGCTGCCTGAAACGGCGCCGGCCGCCGTGGTGTTGAAAAGCTGGTTCAGTTTGACGGCGCCGTCGGCCTGCTTGACGGCGATCGCGGCGTCGCCGACTTCAATCAGATATTCTTTTTGAAGCCCGAGCACCTTCTGGCGCATTTCCTCGGCCTTGGCCTCGCTCTCATAGACGATAACGATAAGATCAGACATGTTCGCTCCCAATTTCGCCGATTGTGGCGGGCTTACGCCGCGTTCTTATGACGCCGCGCGAGCCGTGTTTGACGCGTCGAACGCCCTCGCATTCAACTGAGCAATCTTCGTCTCTGATGAGCGTCCGCCAAGGCGCGCCTTGCCTTTTCCTGCGTCTCCTCAGCGGCGGCGCGCCGCAATACAAAAATCGATCGATTCGCCCTATTCCTGCGTCGCGTTTGGATCTGGCGCGATGACGAACAGCGGAAGCCCTTGATTGATTTCAAACTGTTGGCCGGATTCGGCGTTGCGCGAAAGGATCGTGCCGTTCACGGGCGAGATGATATCGGTCAGCGCGCGATCGTTCTGCGCCGTCGCCAGCGCCTTTTGAATCTGCGCGACGTCAGCTTCGTCAGCGGCGGCGCGGGTCTTCGCGCTTTCATAGGCGGCGCGTGACCTGTCCAGCGCCGCGCGAGACTTGGCGCTACGCGCCTTCAGACCCTGCCTTCGCTCGAAATCCTTTCGCGCGCGCAAGAGCTCGCCTGCGCTCTTGTCGCGCTGGAGCTGGGCGCGCGCCAAAGCCGCCTTTTCACGATCCTCCGCGGCCTCGAAAGGCCGCGGATCGATTCTGCCGCAGAGCTGGCCCGCTGTGACTTTGGCGTCGGGCTCGCAGAACAGGGCTTCGATTGTCCCGGACACGCGCGCGCCGAAATTCACCGGACTTGGCGCGTTGGCCGTCTCCGTCGCAGGCTCCTCGCCGATCGCGGCGCTGGGGCCGACGTCGGCGGTCGCATATTGGTCCGCGGCGTCCCGATGCAGGAAGGAATAGACTTCCCCGCCGATCAGCGCCAACACCGCGACGCCGCCGAGCAGCGCCTGCCATTTGCCGGCCCTGCCGGGAGCCGGGCGGGATGGGTCTTGGGCGATGGCGCGTTCGAGCTCCGGCGGGATAGGCTCAGCCGGCGTGTCAGAAACGGGCGAACGACGCTTGGACTGATAGGCGCGAATGACGAATTTTTCAGCCTCGACGATGAGGAAGAAAATCAAGCCGCCGAGAAACAGCCACGGCCAAACGTTCAAGGGAATGGCGGCGGTGCCGAACAGCTGCTGGAGCGGCGGCGCGTAAGTGAACAGAAGCTGGAGAAGGACGACCGCGCCGACGCCCATCGGCAGATAGCGGTTGCCAAGGTGCGCGGCGATCGAGAGCGAGGAATCCGTCTTGAAGCGGCTGTTGAACAGGTAGAAGACTTGGCCGATGACCAGAGTGTTGACCGCAACGGCGCGCGCGAGTTCATCACTCGCGTCCTGCGACTTCATCCAGAAGAACGCCCACAGGGTGAGGACGAGCAACGCCAGACCGACGAAGATGACGCGCCATATCGCGAAGCGGTTCAATATCGGCCGCGCCACCGCGCGCGGGGGACGCTGCATCACGTCGAACTCATGCGGCTCGAAGGAAATGACGAGCCCGAGCGCCACCGACGTCACCATATTGACCCAAAGGATTTGCGGCGCCGTGATCGGCAGGACGAAGCCGATGACGATCGCGACGAGGATGACCAGCGCCTGGGCGACGTTGGTCGGCAACATGAACAGAAGAGCCTTTTCGATATTGTTGTAAACCGTCCGTCCTTCGCGGACCGCGGCCGTGATCGACGCGAAATTGTCGTCTGCGAGCACCATCGCGGCCGCTTCTTTCGTGACCTCGGTGCCTTTGATTCCCATCGCCACGCCGATGTCCGCGCGTTTGAGCGCCGGCGCGTCGTTCACGCCGTCGCCCGTCATCGCGATGACCTGGCCGTTTGCCTGTATCGCTTTCACGAGTCGCAATTTGTGCTCGGGACTGGCGCGTGCGAAAACATCGACGTCGCGCACCGTCTCCTGGAGCGCGCCGTCGTTCATCTCTTCGATTTCGGCGCCGGTGACCGCGGTTTTGCCGTCGCCGATGCCGAGCATTTTAGCGATGGCGGCCGCCGTGATCTTGTGGTCGCCGGTGATCATCGTCACCCGGATGCCGCCATTGTGGCATTCGGTCACCGCTTCGACGGCTTCCTTGCGCGGCGGGTCCATGAGGCCGACCAGACCCAATAAGAGGAGATCGCGGGGCAAATCCTCGGGCGCGAGGCTTGTCGTCTCGAAGCGTGGATTGGGCAGCCAGGCCAGACCGAGCACGCGCTCGCCCTGCGCCGCCAGCCGATCCGACGCCGCGGTCCAGTAGTCGAGGGTCAGCGGCGCGGGACCGCTTTCGGTTTCCTGCCGGCTGCAGTGCGCGAGAATAACTTCCGGCGCGCCCTTGACAAGAAGCATGCGGTCGCCGCCCGCATCCTCATGCAAGGTCGCCATAAACTTATGTTCCGACTCGAAAGGTATCGCGTCGATCCGGCGCGCGCGCGTTCGTTCGGACTGCCGATCCAATCCCAGCTTGGCGGCGAAAGGATAAAGCGCAGCCTCGGTCGGATCGCCTTCCACTTTCCAGGCGCCGTCCGATTGCCGCAGCTCGGAGTCGTTGCACAGCGCCGAAACCACCGCCATGCGCCTGAGGACCGCGCTTTCGCCCGCCGGCTTGGCGTCGAGCTGCACCTCGCCTTCGCTCGCATAGCCGTCGCCCGTGACGCGATAGTCGTTATGCGCGCTGACCGCCGAAGCGACCATCATCTCCATGAGCGTCAGCGTGCCGGTCTTGTCGGAGCAAATTCTCGATATCGATCCGAGCGTTTCCACCGCAGGCAGGCGACGGATGATGGCGTTGCGCTGAGCCATGCGCTGCACGCCGATCGCCATCGTGATCGTGATCAGCGCCGGAAGGCCCTCGGGGATAACGGAGACGGCGATGCCGACCACGGCCTGAAACGCCTCGACGAACGACAGGTCGCGCACCCATCGCCCATAGGCGAAGATGATGACGCTGATGACGCCGATGACTTTCGCGATCGTATAGCCGAACGCCTTGATCTGGCGCAGCAGAGGCGTTTCGAGCACATTGACCGCGGCGAGCATTTGATTGATGCGGCCGAGTTCGGTTTGAGCGCCGGTTCCGGCGACGACGCCGACCGCGCGGCCCGAAACGACCAAAGTGCCGGAGAACGCCATGTTCTCGCGGTCCCCGACCGTCGAATTTTCCGGCGTGGGGTCGATCGACTTGTCGGCCGGCACGGATTCGCCGGTCAAGGCGGCTTCGTCCGTCCGCAGGTTTTTCACTTCGATCAGGCGGAGGTCCGCCGGTATCCGGTCTCCCGATTCGAGAAGCACGATATCGCCAGGAACGAGTTCTTCGGCGGCGACGATGCGCGTCTCTCCGTCGCGCAACGACCGCGCCTCGGACGACAGCATGTTGCGGATCGACTCCAGCGCTTTCTCGGCTTTGCCTTCCTGAATAAAGCCTAGCAGCGCGTTGATCACGACGACGCCGGTAATGATCGACGCGTCGAGCCAGAGTCCGAGCATCAGCTTGATGAAGCCGGCGGCGAGCAGGACATAGACAAGGATATTGTTGAACTGCAGCAGGAAGCGCATCAGCGGGCCGCGCTTGGAGCCTTCCGGCAACCGGTTCGGCCCGTATTGCGCGAGGCGCCGGGCCGCCTCGTCGCGCGCGAGCCCTTTCGAAGGGTCGCTCTTGAGGCGACTCACCGTCTCATCGACGCGCATTGCATGCCAGGGCGGAGTTTGGACTGCGTCTCGATCGGTCATCGCTTGCCTGAATCTCCCGCCTCTCGAAACCGATGCAATCTTGTCGGATCGTCGCACTACAGTAAAGTTAAGAAATGGTCGGCCTTCGACGCCGGGCGACGGTTCGAGAAGCGCCGCGGCGTATTTCGTCGGCGTCAAGTGGTCAGGCTATGAATCGAATTACGGCGTTCAATAGAGCCAAGAGCAGGAGGACGCCTTTCTGGAGAACGCTCGATGGCGAAAGATCGCGAAGCGCCGATGAAGCGCAAAGCATATGAAGCGGCGCTGCGGAAGCTGCAGGTGGAGCTTTGCGCGCTCCAGGACTGGGTCAAGGCGACGGGCCAACGCGTCGTCGTCGTCTTCGAGGGACGCGACGCCGCTGGCAAGGGCGGCGTCATCAAGGCGATTACCGAACGGGTCAGCCATCGCGTCTTCCGGGTGATGGCGCTGCCGGCGCCCTCCGATCGCGAGAAGACGCAATTATATCTGCAACGTTATGTGTCGCTGTTCCCGGCGGCCGGCGAGATCATGATTTTCGATCGCAGCTGGTACAACCGGGCCGGCGTCGAATATGTCATGGGATTTTGCACTGAGGCGCAGCATCGTCAGTTCCTCAAGATCTGTCCGGAGTTCGAGCTTTTCATCGTCGACGACGGCATTCTGCTCCTCAAATATTGGCTGGAGGTGAGCGAGGAGGAACAGAGGCGCCGTTTCGAGGCGCGCATCGACGATCCTTTGCGGCAATGGAAGCTCAGTCCGATGGATTTGTATTCGCGGAGCAGATGGTTCGACTATTCACGGGCGCGAGACATGATGTTCGAGGCGACCGACACGGAATCCGCGCCCTGGAATATTGTCCGCTCGGACGACAAGCGGCGCGCGCGCCTCAACTGCATAAGCCATCTGCTCGATTCCATTCCATATGAAAACGTCGAACGCGAAAAGGCGGAGCTCCCCAAGCGGTCGATGGAGCGCGCCTATGACGATCGCGCATCGCTTGAGGGGATGAGGTTCGTAGAGGAAAAATACTGACGCAAGGCGGCTCAGGCGTTCTCGCGAATGCCGAACCATAAGACGTAGAGCGCCGGCGTGACGATCAGCGTCAACACGGTGGCGACGAGAAGCCCGCCCATTACGGCGAAAGCCATCGGCCCCCAAAACACCGTGGGCGCGATGGGAATGAGGCCCAGCACCGTCGAAATCGCCGTCAGCGTGATGGGACGGAATCTGGACAGCGTGGCGTCGACGACGGCTTTCCATTGATCCGGCTCCTCACGCCGTTCGGCTTCGATCTGCTCGACGAGAATGACCGCATTGCGCGCGATCATGCCGAGCAGCGACAAGATGCCGAGAATGGCGACGAAGCCGAGCGGCTTTCCGAAGATGAGGAGCGCCGCGATGATTCCGATCAGTCCCATCGGCACGATGCTGAGAACCAGGAACATGCGACTGAAGCTTTGGAGCTGGATCATCAGGAAGGTGGTCATCAGGAACAGCATCAGCGGCACGCGCGCAAATACGGAGCCCTGTGAATTTGCGCTTTCCTCGACGGTCCCGCCCGTTTCGATCCGATAATGCGGCGGCAGGCCCGCGTTCACTTTGGCGATGGCGGGCGCGAGCGCGGCGACCGCCGTCTCGGCCGTCAGCCCGGGCGCGGGGTCGGCCTGAACCGTCAATGTCGGTGACCGGTCGCGGCGCCAGATCAGCGGGTTCTCCTGCTCGAAATCGACGGTTGCGATCTGGCCGAGAGGAACCACGCCGCCGTTGGGCGTAGCGATTTGCATGCTTTGCAGCGTCGAGAGCGACATCCTCTGTTCATCTGTCGCGCGCGCGACCACGTCGACGAGATAGATGTCGTCCCGAACCTGCGTGATGGTCTGGCCCGTCACCACGCCCTTCAAGGCGGCGGCGAGCGCCTGCGAACTCAGACCGACGAGGCGCGCCTGGTCCTGGTCAACTTTGATGTGGAGTTCGCGCGCCGGTTCGACCCAGTCGAAATTGATGCGTCTGACCGACGGATCCGCGCCGATTGTCTGCGCGAGATCGAGGGCGATTTGACGAACTTTCTGAGGATCCGGGCCGATGACGCGATATTGCACGGGCCATCCCACAGGCGGCCCGAGCTCCAGCGGGGCGATCCGCGTGACGAGACCAGGAAAATCTTCTGCGAGAATTTTCTCAAGTCTTTGTTGCAGCCTGTCGCGCGCGGCCACGTCCTTGGCGATGACCACATACTGAGAAAAGAAATCATGTGCGAGCTGGACGTTGAGAGGCAGGTAGAAGCGTACGGCGCCGCGCCCGACATAAGCGCTCCAGCTCGCCACGTCGGGATCGTCTTTGAGAATTTTGTCGAACTTCTCCACGACGGCCTGGCTGGCGTAGATCGACGCGTTCTGCCGCAGCGACAGATCGATCACGAGTTCCGGACGATCGGATGCGGGAAAGAACTGCCGAGGGACGAGGGGCGTCGCTAATAGAGCGACCACGAAGCAGGCCAGGGTCGCGCCGAGCGTGAGCCATTTCGCGCGCATCGCCGCGAGGAGCAGCCTGCGGAACGCGCGCAGCACGGACCCTTCCGTTTCGGCGACCGGCGCGTCGGGCTTTTTGAGCAACGCCACGCCGATGAGCGGCGTGAAAAAGACAGCAACGAACCAGGAGACGATGAGGGCGATCGACACGACCGCGAAGATCGAGAATGTGTATTCGCCCGCCGAGCTTCTGGCCAAACCAATCGGAACGAAGCCGGCGGCGGACACGAAGGAGCCGGTGAGCATCGGAAACGCCAGGGTCTGATAGGCGTAGCTTGCGGCCTCTTCCTTGGCGTCGCCCTGCGCGAGGCGCGAGGTCATGACGTCGACCGTCGTCATCGCGTCGTCGACAAGAAGTCCGAGCGCGATGATGAGCGCGCCGAGCGAGATTCTCTGCAGGTCGATTCCCGCAAGCTGCATGATCGGGAACACGACGGCGAGCGTCAGCGGAATCGAGACCGCGACCACCGCGCCGGCGCGCACGCCGAGACTGATCAGACTTACGGCCATAATGATCGCGATCGCCTGCCAGAGCGACGTCATGAAATCGCCGATCGCGTGCTCGACGATCTGCGGCTGGTTGGCGACCAGAACGGGTTCGATTCCAACCGGCAGTTTGGACTTCGCCTCCTCCAGCGCTTTCGCAATATTGCGGCCGAGGCCCAGAATGTCGCCGCCCGGCCGCATGGCGATCGCTAGTCCGATCGCCGGGCGCCCGTTCACACGGAACATCGACTGCGGCGGGTCAACCAAACTGCGTCGGATTTCGGCGATGTCGCGGAGCCGGAGCAGGCGGCCGTTCACCGGAACGTTGATCGCCAGAAGATCGTTCTCCGAGCCGAACGCGCCCGATACGCGCAACGAGAGTTTTTCATTGTCCGTCTGGATGACGCCCGAGGGAATGACCTCGTTTTGCGCTTGCAGCGCGGCGACGAGTTGCGCCCGGTCCACGCCGAGGCCGGCCAGCTGGCGCGCCGAAAACTCGATATATATCCGTTCGTCCTGCGCGCCGAGAATTTCGATTTTCGAAACGTCGGGGACATGCAGCAGCCGCGAGCGAACGGTTTCCACATAGTCGTGCAACTCGCGGTGGCTGAACCCGTCCGCGGTGAAGCCGTAGATGATGCCGTAAGTGTCGCCGAAATCGTCGTTGAACCCCGGACCGACGACGCCTGTGGGAAGCGTATGGCGCATGTCGCCGACATTCTTGCGGACGTCGTACCAAATATCCGGCACTTGCGACGGCGGCGTCTCGCCTTTCAGGTTCACGAAAATTGTCGTGAGGCCAGCGGTCGTATAACTGCGAATGAAGTCGAGGCTGGGCGTTTCCTGCAGCTTGCGCTCGATCCGCTCCGTCACCTGTTTGAGCGTGTCGTCAAGCGTCGCGCCGGGCCAGGCCGCCTGCACGATCATCGTGCGAAAAGTGAAATTCGGGTCTTCGTTGCGGCCCAGACTCCAATAGGAGTTCAGTCCGGCGATCACGACCGCGATCATGCAATAGATGACGAAAGAGCGGTGTTTGAGCGCCCATGCGGACAGGTTAATCGCTGCCATCACCGCGCATCCAGCAACCGGACCTTTTGGCCTGGGTGAAGCGACTGCACGCCGGCGGTGACGACGGTGTCGTCAGGCGCCAGGCCCGCCGCGACGACGACCGAATCGGCGGAAAAGCGCAGCACTTTGATGTTTCGCATCGATACGGTCATCGTCTCCGGATCCACGATCCAAACCGCCGGCTGGCCGTCGGACTCGGTCAACGCGGCGGCGGGGATGGAGATTGCTGCCGCAGGATCAAGACGCATACGGCCGGAAATGGTCGCGCCGAGCCTCATGGCCGGCGGGGGAGTCATGATGGAGACCCGCACCCGAAATGTGCGCATCGAAGGGTCGGCCTGCGGATCGACCTGGCGCACGCGTCCGATTGCGGTGACTTTGGGATCATCGGTCAGCGCGAGATCGACTCTCGCGTCTCGCGACGCGGCCCGCAGCAAGCGCGCCGGCGCGTCGAACACCGCATCCCATCCGCCGCGTCGGGCGATACGAAAAATCATCTGGCCGGCCTGAACCACTTCTCCCGTTTCCGCGCCCCGGGCGACGATGGTGCCGGGCAGACCCGCCTTAAGTTCCGTATAGCTCACGCGATCCTGCGCGATTTTCAACTGCGCGGACGCGTCCTCAATGTCGGATTGAGCGCTCTCGAGGGCGGATTGCGCTTGATCGAACTTCACCTTGGTCGTGTATCGCCGCGCCAGCAGGGACTGCTCCCGAGCAAAATTGCTGCGCGCCTCGCGCAAGCGTCCTTGCGCGGCCGTCAGTCTCGCCCGCGCCGATCGCAGCCCGTTCAACTCGACCTGCGGATCCAGTTTCGCCAGGATCTGGTCGCTTGCGACGGCGTCGCCTACGCCAACAGAACGTTCGATGATCTTGCCGCCGATGCGGAAGGCGAGCGCCGCTTCATTCTCGGGCTCGATGCTTCCGGTCAGCTCAACCATTTCGCCGATCTTGCCTTTTTCGATCACGATGGCGCGCACCGGACGCGCTTCCGGACCTTTTTCCTCGGAGTCCTGACGACATCCGGCGAGACAGACGATTGCAGGCACAAGTACTGCCAGGCGCCGCAAGCCTGCGATGATCGTCCTACGCTTTGCGCGCGCCGCCAAATTTCTGCCCTGCCTTCGCTTCGGGGGGAAATATAAGCCGTACCCCGCGCAAATCGGAAGGTCTGCAATGACGCTCGGAGACCGACGACTCTTCTGTGGATAACGGGTCCCGGAAGGCTCGCGCGACGCCAGCATCGGCCGAGCGAGGCGTTACTAAGAATGATGGAACGGCTCGATGCGTCTTGACCTCGTCACGCCGCGCCGGGGAGAACTCGACGTTGCTGGCATCTTACCGAGTGCGGCGTCGCGCGTTGGCTTCTGCTTCGATCATGATGGTCTCCGCGGCGCTTTGCGGATGCGACCTGACATGGGAGAAGCCTGACCTCGGCGCGCCGCCGCCCGCCCGATTTCGGGAGGCCAAGCCAAGGCCGGCGCCGCCAATCGCCGCCGGAAGAGATTTCGCCGTAAAATTTGGCTCGCAGGAACTCACTGGTCTCGTCGAGCGCGCGCTCGACGACAATCTGGCGATCGCGGCCGCGATTGCGCGCATCGAACAGGCCGACGCCAATGCGCGCATCGCCAGCGCCGCGCTTTGGCCCCTGGCGTCGTTTGGCGGTCTCGCGCAGCGTACGCAGATTCCGGGAACGCAGCTCAGCGCGACGCCAAACTTCAATCCCGCCCAGTCGTTGCTGCAAGGCGCGGGGAAAAGCCAGGCGGCTCTCCTCGACAATCAGGCGACGTTCAGCGCGGCGCGCACCAATCTGTTCGCGCTCGGCCTCAATGCGAGCTACGAAATCGACTTTTGGGGAAAGAATGAGGATGCGTCGAAAGCGGCGAGGCTCCTCGCCAACGCCTCGCGTTTCGATCGCGACGTCGTGGAGATCGCGACCGCCGCCGCGGTCATGAATGCATATTTTCAGGTGCTCGCCGCGCAGGATCAGCTGCGCATTGCGACGGAACACGTCAAGATTGCCGAGGCGGTGCTCGGAGCGATCAATGCGCGTTTGGAAAAAGGCGCCGCGACGATGCTGGACTATGGTTTGCAGGCGGCGGTTCTGCAGGGGCAGAAGGCCACCATTCCGCCACTCGAGCAGACGCTGCGGCAGACCAAGGTCACTCTTGCCGTTCTACTGGGACAAACGCCGGAATCGATCGACATCAAGGGCGGCGCGCTCACCAGACTGAAATTCCCCCGGCTCGCGCCCGGCCTCCCGTCGGAGGTCCTCTTGCGGCGGCCGGACGTCGCCCGCGCCGAGGCGGTGCTGGCCTCGCAGGAATTTTCGGTGTTGCGGGCGCGGGCCGCGTTTTTCCCATCGGTCGTTCTCAATGGGCAATACGGCCTGAAGAGCGTCGTCCTCAGCAATCTGCTGAGACCTGAGGCGGTTGCGTGGCAGATTGCGACAGGGCTCGCGCAGCCCCTGTTCGACGGCTACAGCCTTCAAGGTCAATATCAGCTCGAAAAGGGAAGATATGCCGAAGCCTGGGCGGCGTATCGGCAGAGCATATTGAACGGCCTTGGCGACACGGAAAGCGCGCTCATTGCGATGAAGGAGACCGCGAAGAGCGTGAAGATCGGCGTGGACGCGCTCGCTGCCGCGAAAATTGCGCTCGACGCGGCGCGCGCTCAGCTCTTGGAAGGCGTGATCGACGTTGTGACGCTGTCCACGGTCCAGACGACCTATTACCAATATGATTTCAACCTGACGCTCGTGCGTCTCGCCTATTTTCAGTCGGCGGTCAGTCTTTATCAGGCGCTCGGCGGCGGCTGGTCGCCGACCACGCGACAGATCGAGATCACGCGCGCGAACGAAGCCTATGAGGCGGACAGGGGCCCATACCCCTAGCGTTTGGCCGTCTTGCCGGACGGAATTCCCGGGCTGGAGGCCAATTGCGAAGGTTCGAGCCTTATGGCAAAACTGCAGCGTAATAAAGCCAGGGAGAGGAAACACCATGACGACGGAAAATTTTGACGAGAGCTCACAACTCTCGCGCCGCTCGCTGCTGACGGCGCTTTTTGCGACGGCGGTCGCGGCGCCGATCGCGGCGTTGGTTCCAGACGACGCCGAAGCGCAGGAGCGGCAGTTCTCCACCTTCCATCATCAGCCGCGCTCGCCCCGTCCGGGCCGCTCGAGCAGAGGGTGGCGCCGCCGTCGCGCGCGCGTCCACCGCACCGGACCGACGCGGTCGAAGGCTCCGGAGACGCCGGCGCAGTAAGGCGCCGCAAGGAGAGCGGGCGGTCGGTTTCTCTTGAGACCGCCGTGCGCTCGCCGCGCAGGGCGCGCTCAAAATGAGCCGAACGCCGAGCCGAGGACAATGACGGCGCCAAGCGCGATGATGGCGCCGACGATCGCGACCACGACGATATCGAGATAGCTTTCCTTGTGCGTGCAGCCGCAGACCGCGAGCAGAGTCACAACGGCGCCATTATGCGGGAGACTGTCCAGCGTGCCTGCGCCTATGACGGCGACGCGATGCAAGAGCGCCGGATCAATGCCGCCTTGTTCAGCGAGTCTCAAATAAGTCTCGCCAAGCGTGTCGAGCGCGATCGTCAGCCCGCCCGAAGCCGAACCGGTCAGTGAGGCGAGCACATTGGTCGCGATCGCGAGGGAGACGAGCGGGCCGCCCTGGATCGACAAGACCCAGGCGCGCACCATGTCGAAGGCGGGCATCGCCGCGACGACCGCGCCAAATCCGACAAGGCTCGCGACGCTCATCGCAGGCAGCACGGACGCCGTGACGCCAGCGTCGATGCTGTCGCGGATCGCCGTCAACCGGCGCCAGTTGAGCAGAATGAGTGTGACGATCGCCGCGGAGAGCGCCACCACGACGGACCAAACGCCGCCGACGGCGGCGAGCGTGGTTGGTCCCCAGCGCTCTTCGGCCAGGAATGAATCATCCACGCGCGGCAGGATCAGCAGCGATATGACGAGATTGACGCCGACGACGACGATCAAAGGCAGCGCGGCGATGAATGCGTTCGGCCCGTCGCTGCGATGGCCGTGCGGGATTTCGGCAAGATCGAATTCGTGCGCCGTCGCCGCGCGCTCGCGGATCGCCTGATCTTGCGTCGCGTCGACGTGAACGCTCGGTTCGCTCCCATATCCTTCTCCCTTGCGGCGCGCCGACGCTTCAGCGCGCGCAAGCCACCAGAGCCCGAAGCCGAGCATGATCACGGAGGCGAGGACGCCAAGCCCCGGGGCGGCGAAGGGCGTCGTTCCAAAGAAGGGCATGGGGATCGCGTTTTGAATCGCGGGTGTCCCCGGCAGCGCCGACATCGTGAATGTTGAGGTGCCGAGCGCGATGGCGGCGGGCGCCAGCCGGCGCGGCACGGCGGCGTTGCGGAACAGTTTCTGCGCCATCGGCGCCAGCACGAAAAAAGCGACGAAAAGGCTGACGCCGCCATAAGTTACGAAGGCGCCGGCGAGCACGACGGAAAGCACTGCGCGGCGCGGTCCGAGCTTCTGCGCCATGAAATTCGCGATCGCAGAAACCGAGCCGCTGTCATCCATCAGCTTTCCAAACAGCGCGCCGAGAAGAAAAATCGGAAAAAATTGCGCCACGAAACGCGACGCGCCGCCCATGAAGGTCTGCGTCCAATGCGCCAGCAAAGGTTCGCCCGCGAAGGCGGCGGCGACCAGCGCCGCCGCTGGCGCCAGCAGCAAGACGCTCCAACCTCGATATGCGAACCAAATGAGTCCGCAAAGCGCGGCAAGAATTCCGGCGAGTCCCATCGGGTGAAATCCTCTCGAGCAGCGCGTCAAGGTGAAGGGTTGAGATGACGCCGACGTCACGCTCGTATTGATTCAGGAATGCTCCGGTCGACCGGCGATCCTCGTCGCGCAGCATGCAGAGACAATACCATTCCACGATCAGATGGAGGGTGCGCCGAGCGGTGTCATCATCTCGCCGCCACCCTTCTCTGTCTCGGGGAGTGGCGGAGCCCTAGGTCGTGTGGACAGTTATCGCATCCACAGGACGATTGCGGCGATTGTTATGACTGCCCGATAATTTTGGGCGGTCTTCTCGAAACGGGTTGCGACGCGGCGGAACTGCTTGAGTTTTGAGAAGC
>NZ_JBFWNB010000062.1:0-18815 GCF_050251305.1 Methylocystis sp.
GTATCAGCGCGGTTTTAAGGGCGGGTTCCGCGCGAGGCAAGCCGACCAAATAGCTACGGCCGCCGGGATCCGACGGCCGTCAGGCGAAGCTCTGGAATAATCCTGCGACCTCAGCGCCTCCCCGCGCGAAGCTACTTGGCTTTGTTCAGCGCGGTCTTCAGCGTCGCGCCGGGCTTGAAACGGGCGCTCTTCGAGGCGGGAATCTTGATCTCTTCGCCGGTCGCCGGGTTCCGGCCCTTGCCGGCCGCGCGCTTCTTGACCGAGAACGTGCCGAAGCCGACGAGGCGGACTTCGTCGCCCTTCTTGAGCGCCTTGGTGATGCCGTCGATCACGGCGTCGATGGCGGCGGCCGCCGCCGCTTTCGAGCTGTCTGTCTCGTTCGCGACGTGCTCGACAAGTTCCAGTTTGTTCATGGCTTTTTCCTTCTCCTTCACTGCGGGCCGCCCGGCGTAGTTTATGCGCGACCTCGAATCGGCGTTGCGCAGCGATGGCGAGTGTTGGTCGCGAATCGCAGGAAATGCAAGGGATACACGCCGCCAAAGGCGCAGAATCGCTGGATTTCCGCGGGAAATGGCCGCTGCGCCGCGAAAAAATCACGCATTCCGGGCGTTGCGGGACAGTCCGCCGGCGCCAAACGCAACGAGCCCCGCTCCGGGGGAGCGGGGCTCGTTAAGCCTTTCGCCGGACGAACCCGGCGTCAGTGGGCGCGCACGCCCGAGCCGTCATCGTCGCTGATGCCGGCCCCGTGCTTGGCGATGGCGGCGGAGTCTTCCTGCCATTGGATCGGCGTCGGTTGCGACACGAGCGCATGGCGCAGCACGTCATCCATGCGCGCGACCGGCACGATCTCCAGACCGTTCTTCACCGCGTCTGGAATTTCGGCCAGATCCTTGGCGTTCTCCTCGGGGATCAGCACCTTCTTCAAGCCGCCGCGCAGCGCCGCCAACAGCTTCTCCTTCAGGCCGCCGATCGGCAGCACCCGGCCGCGCAGCGTGATCTCGCCGGTCATGGCGATGTCGCGCTTGACGGGAATGCCGGTGATGATCGACACGATGGCGGTCGCCATCGCCACGCCCGCCGAAGGGCCATCCTTGGGCGTCGCGCCTTCCGGCACGTGCACATGGATGTCGCGCCGGTCGAAGAGCGGCGGCTCCACGCCGAAGTCCACTGCGCGCGAGCGCACGTAGGACGCGGCCGCGGAGATCGACTCCTTCATGACGTCGCGCAGATTGCCGGTCACCGTCATCTTGCCCTTGCCGGGCATCATGACGCCTTCGATCGTCAGCAATTCGCCGCCGACCTCGGTCCAGGCGAGACCCGTCACGACGCCGACCTGATCTTCGAGTTCGGCCTCGCCGTAGCGGAATTTCGGCACGCCGAGATAATCGGAGATGTTGTCGTTGGTGACGACGATCTTGTCCTTCTTCTTGAGAAGGATTTCCTTCACCGCCTTGCGCGCCAGATTGGAGATTTCGCGCTCCAGATTGCGCACGCCGGCTTCGCGCGTGTAGCGGCGAATCAGGGTGAGCAGCCCGTCGTCGGCGATCATCCATTCGTCGGGCGACAGACCGTGCTTATGCACCGCGCTGGGAATGAGGTGCCGGCGGGCGATCTCGGCCTTCTCATCCTCCGTGTAGCCGGCGATGCGTATGATCTCCATGCGGTCCATCAGCGGCGCCGGAATATTGAGCGTATTCGCCGTCGTCACGAACATCACATTCGAAAGGTCGTAGTCCACTTCGAGGTAATGGTCGTTGAAAGTGGCGTTCTGCTCAGGATCCAGCACTTCGAGCAAAGCGGACGACGGATCGCCGCGGAAGTCCATTCCCATCTTGTCGATCTCATCCAACAGGAAGAGAGGATTGGAAGTCTTCGCCTTGCGCATCGACTGAATGATCTTGCCGGGCATCGAGCCGATATAGGTGCGCCGGTGTCCGCGGATTTCCGCTTCGTCGCGCACGCCGCCAAGCGACATGCGCACGAATTCGCGGCCCGTCGCCTTGGCGATCGACTTGCCGAGCGAGGTCTTGCCGACGCCGGGCGGCCCGACGAGGCACAGGATCGGTCCGGTCAGCTTGTTGGCGCGGCTCTGCACCGCGAGATATTCGAGGATGCGCTCCTTGACCTTTTCGAGGCCGAAATGCTCGGCGTCGAGCACCTCCTCTGCCTGCACGATATCGCGCTTCACCTTGGAGCGCTTGCTCCAAGGGATCGACAGGATCCAGTCCAGATAGTTGCGCACCACCGTGGCTTCGGCGGACATCGGCGACATCTGCCGCAGCTTCTTGAACTCGGCGGTGGCCTTGTCGCGCGCCTCCTTCGAGAGCTTGGTGCTCTTGATGCGCTCCTCGAGCTCCGCGAGGTCGTCCTTGCCGTCCTCGTCGCCCAGCTCCTTCTGGATCGCCTTCATCTGCTCGTTGAGATAATATTCGCGCTGCGTCTTCTCCATCTGGCGTTTGACGCGCGTGCGAATGCGCTTCTCCACCTGCAGGACGGAGATCTCGCTCTCCATCAGCGAGAGACATTTCTCAAGGCGCCGCGCGACGCTGATCGTCTCAAGCACATCCTGCTTTTCGGCGATCTTGACCGAGAGGTGAGACGCGACGGTGTCGGCGAGCTTCGAATAGTCGTCGATCTGCGTCACTGCGCCGACGACCTCGGACGAGACCCGCTTGTTGAGCTTCACATAGCTTTCGAATTCGGCGATCACCGAGCGGCCGAGCGCTTCGACCTCCACCGGAGAGCCGAGATCGTCAGCGAGCACTTCGGCGTCCGCTTCGTAATAGTCGTCCATGCGCGTGTAATCGCGCACGCTGGCGCGCGCCACGCCTTCGACCAGCACCTTCACGGTGCCGTCGGGCAGCTTGAGAAGCTGCAGAACCGAGGCGAGGGTGCCGATCGGATAGATGGCGTCGGTGGCGGGATCGTCGTCGCCGGCGTTCTTCTGCGTCGCCAGCAGAATCAAGCGATCGGATTTCGTCACTTCTTCGAGGGCGCGAATGGATTTCTCGCGCGCCACGAAAAGCGGTACGATCATGTGCGGAAAGACGACAATGTCGCGCAGCGGCAGCACCGGATAGCTGTCGACGGTTCCGGGCGTGACGGCTTCTCGCTTTTCGTCCGACATTTTTCTTGTCCTGTCCTAGGCGCGCCCCGCTCAGCGGCGACGCGGACCGCAGGCGATTTAGGGTTTGAGGCCGCGATACGGTCGCCCGCCGAATTCGCGCCATTAAGGAACCGCCGGCGAATGCGCCCGACGACCCGATTACGCAAATGGTGTACGCGAACAATTGATTCAAGGCGCTGCGGCGCCCAAGCTTCAACCGCTGACCGGCCGCCGCGCGCGGCCGCGCTTTGCATCTTTGCGGGCCGTCAGGCGCTTGCGCCGCTCTTTTCGCTGCGTTCAGCGTAGATATAGAGCGGCCGGGCTTTGCCCTCGACGACTTCCGGTCCGATCACGACCTGTTCGACGCCCTCCAATCCCGGCAGATCGAACATCGTGTCTAGCAAGATTCCTTCCATGATCGAGCGCAACCCGCGGGCGCCGGTATGACGCTCGATCGCTTTGCGGGCGACCGCCGAAAGAGCGTCCTCCTGGAAGGTCAGCTCGACGTTTTCCATCTCGAAGAGGCGCTGATACTGCTTGACCAGCGCGTTTTTGGGCTCGGTGAGGATCTTCTTGAGCGCTTCCTCATCCAGGTCTTCGAGCGTGGCGATGACCGGCAGACGGCCGACGAATTCTGGGATAAGCCCGAACTTCAGCAGGTCTTCAGGCTGCACCTGCCTAAAAATGTCGCCGGTGCGACGCTCGTCAGGCGCCTGCACCGTGGCGCCGAATCCGATCGACGTGTTGCGGCCGCGGGCGGAGATGATCTTCTCGAGGCCAGCGAAAGCGCCGCCACAGATGAACAGGATGTTCGTCGTGTCGACCTGCAGGAATTCCTGCTGCGGATGCTTGCGGCCGCCTTGCGGGGGCACCGAGGCGATAGTGCCTTCCATGATCTTCAGGAGCGCTTGCTGGACGCCTTCGCCCGACACGTCGCGGGTGATCGAGGGATTGTCGGATTTGCGCGAGATCTTGTCGATTTCGTCGACATATACGATGCCGCGCTGCGCGCGTTCGACGTTGTAGTCGGACGCCTGCAGAAGTTTGAGGATGATGTTTTCGACGTCCTCGCCGACGTAGCCCGCTTCGGTCAGGGTCGTCGCGTCGGCCATGGTGAAGGGCACGTCGAGAATGCGCGCCAGAGTCTGCGCCAGCATGGTCTTGCCGACGCCGGTCGGACCGACCAGCAGAATGTTGGACTTCGCCAGTTCGACATCGCCATGCTTCGTCGCATGGTTCAGGCGCTTGTAGTGGTTGTGGACCGCGACCGAAAGGACGCGCTTGGCCTGAGCCTGGCCGATGACGTAATCGTCCAGAACTTTACAAATTTCTCGCGGGGTCGGAATGCCGTCGCGCTGCTTGACGAGCGAGGATTTGTTCTCCTCGCGGATGATGTCCATACACAGTTCGACGCATTCATCGCAGATGAACACCGTCGGTCCGGCGATGAGCTTCCGCACCTCGTGCTGGCTCTTGCCGCAAAAGGAACAGTAAAGCGTGTTTTTGGAATCGCCGCCGCCGACCTTGCTCATAATGTTCTCCTATCGGGCCGGACTGCCGGGCGAATCGGCCCGAATCCCTGTGTTACCGGCGCCAAGCTAACAAAAGGTGGAAGCAGTTGGCGTGCCCGCTTCCCGTTCACTGCTTCGGCCGTCAGCGACGAGCGCCCGAGAACCATGACTAGTTAGTGTATTTTACACGACGGCCAAATTGCAACCTCAGCCGGAAAACCTGTCGTAGCAAGAAAGGCGCCCACGCGCCCGGCTCATGTGGTGAGGATTTTGGGAACCCGGTTCGGCCGCAGGCGGTAGGCGTCCGGCATCCCGCTTCCGAGCAGCGGCCGCAGATAGAGGCGGAAGGCGTCGGTGACGTCGGTGCCGCAGGGGCTAATGTATTCGTCGGGCATCACTTTTGTTTTCGCGGCGATCTCGACGAGCGGCGTCAGATGATAGTCGACCGAGTAGAACCCCGTCCGGTGGATCGTCACCGAGCCGTCGCGGTCGCCCCAGATCGCGTATTGGACGGCCTTTTCGCCGACCTCGCGCGCCTCGCGCTGGTCGACGTCCGAGACGCAGCCGACAAAACTTCTCTGGACATAGCCGAAAGTGTCGGCGCGCACCCGCTTGATTCCGAGCCGGTCCTTCACAAGACGCGTGAGTTCGTCGGCGAGCGCGCCGCCGCCGAGATGGACGTTGCCGTGGTCGTCCCGCTCGACCGTCCTGGCGAGCTTTTCGGCGATCGGCGTATGGTTTTCATCGCTGACGCCCTCGGAAATCGCGATCACGCAGCGGCCGTATTTGGCCAAAGTCACCTTCACGTCGGCCAGGAATTTGTCGACGATGAAGGCGCGCTCGGGAATGTAGATGAGATGCGGGCCGTCGTCGGGGAACTTCTTGCCGAGGGCCGAGGCGGCGGTCAGGAAGCCGGCGTGGCGGCCCATCACGACCGCGATATAGACGCCGGGCAGCGCCCAATTGTCGAGATTGGCGCCGGCGAACGCCTGCGCCACCCAGCGCGCCGCCGAGGGGAAGCCCGGCGTGTGATCGTTGACCATCAGATCATTGTCGATGGTTTTCGGAATGTGAATCGTTCGCAGCGGATAGCCGGCGTTCTGCGCTTCCTGCGAAACGATGCGCACCGTGTCCGACGAGTCGTTGCCGCCGATATAGAAAAAGCATCCGACGCCATGCGCGCGCAGGACGCGGAAGATTTCCTGACAATATTTGAGGTCGGGCTTGTCGCGCGTCGAGCCGAGGGCTGACGACGGGGTGCAGGCGACGAGTTCGAGATTATGCGTCGTCTCCTGGGTGAGATCGACAAAATCCTCGTTCACGATCCCGCGAACGCCGTGCAGGGCGCCATAGACCCTTTCGACTTCGCGAAATTTGCGCGACTCCAACACGGCGCCGACGAGCGACTGGTTGATCACGGCGGTGGGGCCGCCGCCCTGGGCGACGAGGACTTTGGAAAAATCGATCGCGGTCACGACAAGCTCCTGCAAACGTCGCGGCGGCCGCTGTCCCGCTCCTGGCGGGACCTCGGCGT
Organism: Methylocystis sp.; assembly: GCF_050251305.1. Lineage (GTDB taxonomy): Bacteria > Pseudomonadota > Alphaproteobacteria > Rhizobiales > Beijerinckiaceae > Methylocystis. Next base: position 6,152 of record NZ_JBFWNB010000062.1, read on the forward strand.
TTCATCCGCGCTGCGCTTATATTCTCAGGCGCGAGGCGGTTCAAATTGGCGTGACGGTTAATTTGAGGGCTGGCGCGCGCAGACCTTGGCGAAGAGCCTCTCGTAATAGGGCGGCACAGGCGACCATCCGTTTTTCGGCGGATAGGGTTTGGTGATCTTGCCCTTGCCCATCTGGCCTTCGCGCCAGCCGCCGCCTTCGGATCTGTATTTGCGATTGGCGCAATCGAACGACGCCGTCTCGATTTCCGACAGCCCCTTTTCGGCGAGGCCGAAGGGGGCCGCTTGCGGCGAGGCGGCGTTGTAATCGGTCAGCGCGTCGATCGTGACGATTCCGTCGGGCGACGCGCGGCGGGAGCCGGGATCCATGTAAATGGTCGAAAAATCGTCCTTGGAGACCTGGGTCCAGTCGCCGCCGGCCGATGCGGAAGAAGCCAGCGCCGACAGCAGAGCCGAAACGCTGATCTTCCACATGGCCGTCCTCATCTGCGACTTAGACAAGAGCGCCGTGGCAATGCTTGTATTTCTTGCCTGAGCCGCAAGGGCAGGGCTCGTTGCGGCCGACCTTGCCCCAGGTGGCCGGATTGGCCGGATCGCGCGCCGCCGGCGCCTCGCTGACGGCGAGCCCGCGCGCCGAGAAATCGGCCGCCGCGAGCCGCGTGTTGAGTTCGTCGAGCGAGCCGCCCTGCGGCCCGCCGCCGATCAGCGCCTCCGGATTTGGATGCGACATCTCCATCGGCGGCAACTCCGGCGGGGCGGACGGCGGGGCCTCGAAGGACACTTCGACGCGCATCAGTTGCGCCGTCACCGTTTCGTCCCAGCGCGCCATCAGACCCTTGAACAGCTCGAGCGCCTCGGACTTGTATTCGTTGAGCGGATCGCGCTGCGCCATGCCGCGCCAGCCGATCACCTGCCGAAGATGGTCGAGCGCAACGAGATGTTCGCGCCATAGCGTATCGAGAGACTGCAGAACGACCTGCTTCTCGATCATGCGCATCAGCGGCTCGGTGTTCTTTTCGACGCGTTCGGCGTAGGCGGCGTCTGCTTCCTCCAGCAGGCGCTCCTTGATCTCCTCGTCGGCGATGCCTTCTTCCTTCGCCCAATCGGCGACCGGCAGGTCGAGATTGAGTTTCGCCTTCACCTCTTCCGCAAGGCCGTCGACGTCCCAGGCTTCCGCGTAGGCGTCGTGCGGAATGTGCAGCGACACCATCGAGTCGACGACATCGGCGCGCATATCGGCGACCTGCTCCTCGACGCTTTCCTCATTCATGATCTCGCGCCGGCGCTCGAACATCACCTTGCGCTGGTCGTTCATGACGTTGTCGAACTTGAGGATGTTCTTGCGGATATCGAAGTTGCGCGCCTCGACCTTGTGCTGCGCCTTCTCGATCGCCTTGTTGATCCAGGGGTGGACGATGGCTTCGCCTTCCTGCAGGCCGAGCTTCACCAGCATCGAATCCATGCGCTCCGAACCGAAGATGCGCATGAGGTCGTCCTGCAGCGACAGGAAGAATTTCGAGCGGCCGGGGTCGCCCTGACGTCCCGAGCGGCCGCGCAGCTGATTGTCGATGCGCCGGCTTTCATGGCGCTCGGTGCCGATGATGTAGAGGCCGCCGGAAGCGATGGCCTTCTCCTTGAAGCCCGCGATCTCTGCGCGGATTTCGGCTTCCTTTTTGGCGGAGGCGTCGCCTTCGAGACTGGCGCATTCCTGCGCCACGCGCATATCGACGTTGCCGCCCAGCTGAATGTCGGTGCCGCGGCCGGCCATATTGGTGGCGATGGTGATCGCGCCGGGCACGCCCGCTTCCGCAACGATATAGGCTTCCTGCTCGTGGAAGCGCGCGTTGAGCACCGCGAAGAGCTTCGACGGCTTGCCGGAGCGCGCCGCGTCGTAGAGTTTGGAGAGGCCTTTCGGATCGGCGAAGTCGATCATCTTGTAGCCCTGCGACAGCAGGAACTCGGCCAGCTGCTCGGACTTTTCGATCGAGGTGGTGCCGACGAGCAGCGGCTGCAGCCGCCCGTTCGCCTCCTTGATCTCGGCGGCGATGGCGCCGAGCTTTTCCTTGGAGGTGCGATAGACCTCGTCGTCTTCGTCGAGACGACAGACCGGGCGGTTCGTCGGAATTTCGACGACGTCCAGCTTGTAGATTTCGGCGAATTCATTCGCCTCCGTCGCCGCGGTGCCGGTCATGCCGGCGAGCTTGTCGTAGAGGCGAAAATAGTTCTGGAAGGTGATCGAGGCGAGGGTGACGTTCTCGGGTTGGACCTGCACGCGCTCCTTCGCCTCCAGCGCCTGATGCAGGCCTTCCGAATAGCGGCGGCCCGGCATCATGCGGCCGGTGAATTCGTCGATGATGACGACCTCGCCCTTGCGGACGATGTAGTCCTTGTCCTTCTGAAAGAGCTTATGCGCGCGCAGCGCCTGATTGACGTGATGCACGAGCGTGACGTTGTGCGCCTCGTAGAGCGCGCCTTCGGTCAGAGCGCCGGCCTCGGTCAGCAGCTCCTCCATATGCTCATTGCCGGCGTCGGTGAGATGAACCGTGCGCTGCTTCTCGTCGAGTTCGAAGTCGTCGGCGTTGAGCTTGGGGATCAGCTTGTCGATCGTATTGTAGAGATCGGATTTGTCGTCGATGGCGCCCGAAATGATGAGCGGCGTGCGCGCCTCGTCGATCAGGATCGAGTCGACTTCGTCGACGATCGCGAAATTATGGCCGCGCTGCACCATCTGCGAGAATTCAAATTTCATATTGTCGCGCAGATAGTCGAAGCCGAATTCGTTATTCGTGCCGTAGGTGATGTCGCAGCCGTAGGCGTTCGCGCGCTCGTCGTCCGTCAGCTCATGCACAACCACGCCGACGGTCATGCCGAGAAAATTGTAGATCTGCCCCATCCATTCGGAGTCGCGCTTCGCCAGATAGTCGTTCACCGTCACGACATGGACGCCTTTGCCGGCGAGCGCGTTGAGATAGACGGCGAGGGTGGCGACGAGGGTTTTGCCTTCGCCCGTGCGCATCTCCGCGATCGCGCCTTCATGCAGCACCATGCCGCCGATCAGCTGCACGTCGAAATGGCGCTGGCCGAGGGTGCGCTTGGCCGCCTCGCGGACGGTGGCGAAGGCGGGAATGAGCAGATCGTCGAGCGTCTTGCCGGCGGCGATCTCTTCGCGGAACTGGCGCGTGCGGTCTCTCAGTTCTTCGTCGGTCAGCGCCTCGACGTCCGGCTCGAGGTCGTTGATCGCTTTGACCTTTGGCGCATAGGTCTTGAGACGGCGATCGTTCGCCGTGCCGAAAATCTTTTTGGCGAGTGCGCCGATCATTCTTGCGAACCTTTCTCCCGCAGCGTCTGCCGCCTTGTCGGCGCGCCGGGGACGGCGGCCGGCGGAGCGTCGCATGATGCATGAATAACATCCGCCTGCGACATCGCGCCAACGGCGGGGCGCCGAGATCGACGCGGCATTTCCGCCGGAGAGATAAGAGCCGCCGGAAACCTTGTCAATGAAGGGCGTTTTTCGCGCTAGGGCGCGTCATTGATCGGTCGCAGGGGCAGGGGCATCGCGCCAGTCTCGACAAGTCGCTGGAACAAACGCAGGCCCGCCGGCTCGTTGCCGTTGGGGTGCACGAGAACGATCGATCCCGGGCGCGGGCGCAGTCCGAGCGCCAGCCACCCGTCCGCGCCCAGCGGCGCCAGATGGCGGCTGCGAACCCGTTCGAGCAGCTCGGCGTCGGCGACCAGTCCGGGAAAGCGGAAAAACACCGAAGGCGTTTCGCCCTGCGCGATGATCAGCTTTTCGGTCTCGAAAATCTCCCGATCGAGATCGACGCCCCGCCGCATGAGGTAGTTCCGGCTGTCGGGAAGACGGGCGACATAGGGATGGGTGTAGGAATGGTTGGCCCAGACGATGGCAAGCGCCCCGGTCCGCTCCTTTTCACGCAGCCAGGCGAAATCGGCGCGGTGCCGCTGCAGCCAGGCGCCGGACACCGCCAGCGTCACCGGCGTGCGCGGACCTTGCGCGGCCAGCTTCTCAAAAAAGCTGCGGTCGAGCCGCTTGCGGCTCGGGCAGAGGTCGCCGGTCACGAAGGCGCCGGCGCCGGCGCCGTGAATGAGGCCGGCGTTGACCAGCGCCGCCGGCCGCGCAGGGTCCGGCGGCGGACGGAGCGTCTTGAGGTAGCGCGTTTCCGCCTGCGCCGCGTCGCTGGTCTCGGCGCAGCGCCAGCATGCGGCGCGTTCGAGCGACGTCTGCAGCGACTGCGGGTCGACGGTCAGGATCAGCGGCGTCCCATCGACGTTCATCCGTCGGATCGCCAGCCGCGACACCCCGTCTTTGACGCAAAGTTCGAAAACCGGCGCATAATCGCGCACCCGCGCCGGCGCCGCCGCCGGCTTTGGCCGAATCTCGGCGGGCCCGCAGAGGCCGTCTTCGCCGCGGGCCGTTGCGGCGCAGGCGACGCACGCCCACAATAGCAGGACAAAAAACCGTTTCACGGCGCGATCATGATCAAAAGCCAGGGGATTGAGAAGATCGCCCTTTCAATCGAAGAGATGGAGTCGGCCGAACTCGCGGCAAGGCTGGGCGACGAGGTCGCGGACCATTTCGGGCCGCGCGACGAAAGGCCCGTCTGCATCGTGGCGCGCGATCCGCAGGGGAGCCTCGTCGCCGGGCTGAACGGCGTGTCGCACTGGCGCTGGCTCTATGTGCGCCATCTGTGGGTGGACAAACCCCGACGCAGCCGCGGCCTCGGGCGTCTGCTCATGGCGGAAGCCGAGCGGCTGGCCAGGGCGCGCGGCTGCGTCGGGGTCTATGTCGACACATTCGATTCCCGGGCGGCGGCTTTCTACGAGGGTCTCGGATTTGCCCGTGCGGGGGAGATCGACGGCTTCCCGCCCGGACATGCGCGGCTGTTCTTTCGGAAGCCGCTGCAATGACCGACATGACGAAGGACATGATGAAGGACATGGCGCTGCGGCGGCCAAACACGCCGCTGATCATGGAAGAGCGGCCGGTCCCGTCGCCGGCGGCCGGCGAAGTGCGGCTCAGGGTCGAGGCCTGCGGCGTCTGCCGCACCGACCTCCATGTCGTCGACGGCGAACTCACACAGCCGAAGCTGCCGATCATTCCGGGCCAGAAATCGTCGGACGCGTCGAGGCGATCGGCGCCGGCGCGACCGGCGTCTCGCTTGGCCAGCGGGTCGGCGTTCCATGGCTTGGCCACACGTGCGGGCATTGCGCCTATTGCGTGAGCGCGCGCGAAAACCTCTGCGACGACCCGCTCTTCACCGGCTACACGCGCGACGGCGGCTATGCGACCCACGCCGTCGCGGACGCATCCTATTGCTTCCCGCTGCCCGAGACCGGCGATCCGGCGACCCTCGCGCCGCTGCTGTGCGCGGGCTTGATCGGCTGGCGCACCTTGAAGATGGCGGGTCCGGCGGAGGTGATCGGCATTTATGGCTTCGGCGCCGCCGCGCATATCATCGCTCAGGTGGCGATCGCGCAAGGCAGGCGCGTTCACGCCTTCGTGCGGCCGGGAGATCAAGCCGCCGCCGATTTTGCGCGCTCGCTCGGCGCGGCCTCGGCGCAGGAGTCCGACGCGCCCGCGCCGGAGCCGCTCGACGCCGCCCTGATCTTCGCGCCGGTCGGCGCGCTTGTGCCGCGCGCGCTCGCCGCGACGAAGAAGGGCGGCGCTGTCGTCTGCGGCGGCATTCACATGAGCGACATTCCGAGTTTTCCCTACGCGCTGCTCTGGGAGGAGCGACGGCTGCTCTCGGTGGCCAATCTCACGCGCGAAGACGCCCGCGAGTTTCTCGCGCTCGCGCCGACGCTGCCGCTGAGGATGCATACGACGCGCTATCCTCTGGCGCAGGCGAACGAAGCGCTCGCCGATCTGCGCGACGGACGGCTGCAAGGCGCGGCGGTGCTCATTCCGTAGCGCGCGCTCTAGCGCGCGTCGGGGGTGAGGCCGCAGGTCGCCGCCGGCAATGCGGAATCGATCGCCATCTTGATTTCGGCGGCGACCGTCTCCGTGTCTTTCGACGCGTCGATCTTCAGCCACTCCATCTCGCCGGTCGGCTTTTCCATCTGCGCCGCGAGCACGTCGCGCGTCGCGTCGGACACGTCGTCGACGCGCGCATCGACGCGCGCCGCGCGCCGGTCGAGATCGAGATCGAGCCAGACCCCCAGGAATGGCGTCCGCAGGCGTTCGGCCGCCGTTCTGATCGCCGCGCGATCCTGAGGACGGTCGAAGACGGCGTCGACGATGACGGGCCAGCCGAGCGCGGCGGTTCGCGCCGCAACGTCGAACATTTCGCCGTAGACCTTTTCGGAAACGGCGCTTGCATAAGCCTCCTGCGGAAGACGCGCGGTCGGCGCGACGCCGAAGAGCCGCTTGCGGATTCGGTCGCTGTTAACGATGCGCGCGCCGGGCGGGCCGCCGAGCAGCGGCGCCAGCGCTCGGGCGACGCTCGATTTCCCCGAGCCGCTGAGTCCGCCAATCGCGATGACGGCGGATGTGGCGGGCGCGAGCAGCGCCGACGAAAGATCGAAATAGAGGCGCGCGCGATCGGCGTTTTCTTGCGACGCTTCGACATGCGCGCGTATCGCGGCGCGCAACGACAGGAAGAAGGGGAGAAGCGGAAGCCCGTCGGTTTCGTCGCGCGCATCGAGATAGCGGTTGAACGCCAGATTTGCCAAGGCAAATGCGCCGATGCGCCAAAGATCCATCAGCAGGAAGCTGACGTCGTAGAGCACGTCGATGGTGGCGAGATCCTCGTCGAATTCGAGACAGTCGAAGAGCGTCGGCGCGCCCTGGAACAGACAGATGTTGCGCAGCGTCAGATCGCCGTGGCATCGGCGCACTTTGCCCTGCGTCTTGCGCGCGTCGAGCAGCGCGCCGTGCGCGTCGAGCGCCCGGCCAAGCCGCGCGACCAGCGCGTCGATCTGCTGCGGACTGGCGGCGGCCGCGTTGCGCAGGCTTGAAGCGGTCTCGTCCAGCGTCCGCCGCATCGCCGCCGCGCCGCCCCGTCGATCATCCGGCGCGGCCTCGTCATGTGTGCTGGCGATGCGACTCGCGAGCGCCTCGACCAGCGCCGGCGTCAGGCGGCCAACCTTCGCCATACGCTCGAACAGATCGTCGTCGGCGAAGCGCCGCATGACGACCACCGCGTCGACGGTCTCGCCGGCGCCGTCGAGCGCCAATCGGCCGTCCGCTTCTCGCGTGACGCGATGCGCCCCGAGATAGAGTTCGGGCGCAAAACGTTCGTTGAGCGCCGCTTCGCGCGCGCACATCTCCATTCGCCGGCCCGGCGTCGAGAAGTCGAGATAGGGAAAGCGCACCGCCTTCTTCAGCTTGTAGGCGCGCGTTTGGCAGAGCGCGACGACCGAAATATGGGTCGTGACGATTCGCGCCGCGCCGCCGTCGAGCGTGGCCAGAAAGCGCACGATTTCGTCCTGCGCGCCAAAATCCATGCAGCGCCTCGCTTCGGCCTCAGATCATGACTCGCGGCCATGCGCGGGTCGGATGATGCGGATCGCCTGCTGCGCAACGATGACGCAACGGACCGGCTGATGGAAGAGCCGCCGGTTCAGAGCTGAAACCGCAATCCGACGAGCAGCGTGTTCGCAATGTAGTCGGCGTTGGGAAAGCTTGTATCGAGAACCTCGTGAAAGAAGCTGCCGCGCAACGAAATGGCGCGCGTGATCTTGTAGTCGATCTTCACGCCGGCGGCGTAGCCTCTTTCGAAGACGTCGGCGCCTTGATAGTCGTTGATGAAGTGGGAGCCGAGCAGGCTCACATTCAGATTGCGCAGGAGATCGTGCGACAGCTGCAGGCTGTATGATTGTGTCAGCACGCCGCTGGCGCCCGACAAGGTCGTTTCATTGAGCGTGGTGTTGGCGCGCAGCGTCACGGTCGTCAGCGCCGAAGGCGCATAGATCAGCGCGGCGTCGATGATCGGACCGCGCAGCGTCGTCAGTCGCGGATCGACGTAATTGCGTTCGCCCCAGCCGGCGCCCGCTTCGCCTCTCAGCAATTCGCTGAATTTGACCACGGCGCCGCCGCGGACGGCGAATCCGACGCTGTCCCGGTAATAGCCGTTGAAGTCGACAGGACTGTCGTGCAGGCGGCGTTCAAAATCGCCTTCGACGAAGGGCTGAAGATCGGGCGTCATCTCGTAGGCGATCCTGCCGCCCCCGCCAAAGCCGTTGTAGCTCGTCGCCGCGAGATTGAGAATCGTGCCGTTGTTGTTGATGCCGTTCTCGTAATTGACGCGTTCGTACGCGGCTCTCAGCGACACAAGGAGTCTGCCGAAGCGATGAGTGACGCCGGGCTGAGCGGTTGCGCCGATGACGATCGGCCGGTTGACGACGTAAACGTCCGTCTCGCCGGTGGAGAGTCCCGGCGCGCCGGGACGAATGGTGTCCATCGAAAACGTCATCTTGTAGTCGATCTGCGTGTCGCGCGTGACGTCGTAACGCGCGACGAGCAGGCCGCCGCCGTCGGGCCTGTTGGCGGCCGAATATTCCGGATAGGCCGCGTAGCCCATGCGCAGCTCGGCGACGAGGCTGTGGCGCGACCAATCCGAGCGCAGCGCGAAGCCGCCGTCGCTGCGGACGACTGACGAGCCGCGCTTGCCGACCGTGCCAGGCGCCAGCCGGTTCGGATTGTCGTCATAGCCGCCCGAGAACTCGACGAAGGGCGAGAATCGCATCGACCCGACGCCGATTCCGAGCGGCTCGAAGGGCTTTTGCTCCAGTCGTGGCTTTGGCTTCGGCGGCAGGGTCGGCAGGGCGGCGACCGTGACCGGCGGCGGAATCGGCGGCGGCGGCTCCGCCGTCGTCGTGCCGCGCAGCTTCAGAAGCGCCTTGGCTTGAGGCGATTTGCGATAGGGTTCGAGCGGCGGAAGCGGGTTTTTCGGGCTGAACGGGCGCGGCGCATATACGCGCCGCTGCGGATAAGGCTTCGGCAGCTTGTCCTTTTTCCTGGGCGCGCTGTAATTGGCGTAGCCGGAAACCGGCTGCTCCTTGTCGGCCGTCGCGCCGTGCGTCAGCTGTTCCGCGCCGGCCGGAATCTCGACGTCCAATTGAGGCAGGGGCGGCGCGGGCCGGTCGAGCGGCGCGAGGGCCGGGGCGGGCAGCCGGGCGTCCCGCTCCCGCGACTTCGGCGCCCCCGAGCCCGGCGAAGCCGCCAGCGTCGCAAACGCGACGCAGAGCGCCGCAAATGCGGCTCGGCTCGGTAGGCTGTCCGGCGGCACGTCTTCCCTCGCGCGTGCGCGATCCCCGCGCGTTAGCGCTGAGGCGCCCAGCCAGCGTTAAGGAAATATGGTTAACGAGACCTTACGGCCTATTCCATGCCGAGCGCGGAGAGATAAAGATCGAGGATCTCCTCCTCCTCCTGCCGCTTGTGCTTGTCCTGCCGGCGGAGCGACACGATCTTGCGCATCACCTTCGGGTCGAACCCGGTCCCCTTCGCTTCGGCGTAGACGTCCTTGATGTCGTCGCCGATCGCGCGCTTTTCCTCCTCGAGCTTCTCGATCCGCTCGATGAAAGCGCGCAAATGTCCGCCGTCGACGGCGTTGCTGTCCATGTGCATGTCCCGAGGCTGCTCCGGGCGGGCGGGGCGCGCGCCGGCTGGCGGAGCCTTGCGACAATCCGGCGGCGCTCGTCAAGGCGGCGCCATGACTAATCCCCGCATTCCGCAGCCGCGCGCAGACTTGAAACCGCCGCGGAAGCCGCCGATCTTTGGCGGGTCAACTGAAAGGCCGCCCGCTGAGATGACCGAACGCGATCCCTTTTCCAGCCGCGAACAGCCCTTCGGCCCGATCGGACCGCGCGCCGCGCCTTATATTCCGCCGCAGGCGCTCGAGGGCGTGCGCACGCGCCGCGTCATGGCCGTCGCGCTGGACCTGATCCTCGTCGCCGGCATGTCGGCGGCGCTGTTCGTCGCGCTCTTCATTCTGAGCGCGGGGCTGTCCGCCTTCATCCTGCCGCCTCTGTTTCCGATCGTCGCCTTTTTTTACAACGGGCTGACGGTCTCGGGATGGCGAATGGCGACGCCCGGCATGGCGTTCATGGACCTGGAGATGCGCACGATGGACGGAAACCCGACGCCGTTTCTGCAGGCGGCGGTCCATGCGGTGCTGTTCTACATCACCTGGCTGTTCCCGCCGCTGCTGCTCGTATCGCTGTTTACGAGCGACAAGCGCTGCCTGCACGACATGCTTGCGGACGTGATCGTTCTGCGCCGCTCGTCTTAAAATCTGCACCTTCGACGCCGCAAATCTGATCTTGGCGCGCGCGGTGCGGGCGCTCTAGATTAAAATTAAGTCCTAGGATCTTCGAGCGTGACCAAAGAGCCGCGCGACGCGCCGCAATTCTATCTGACCTCTCCGGCGCCGTGCCCCTATCTGCCGGGCCGCGAGGAGCGGAAGGTCTTTACGCATCTCATCGGCCTGCGCGCCCCTGCGCTCAATGACACGCTGACGCAATCGGGTTTCCGCCGGTCCCAGACCATCGCCTATCGTCCCGCCTGCGAGCAGTGCCGCGCCTGCGTTTCCGTAAGGGTGAAGATCGCCGAATTCACGCCGTCGCGCGGCATGCGGCGGGTCTGTCGGCGCAACGCCGACCTCATCGTCGAAACGCGGCCGGCGCGGGCGACGCATGAGCAATACGCCCTGTTTCGCCGCTATGTCGGCGCGCGACATTCCGACGGCGGCATGGCCGACATGAGCATGGTCGACTATCAGATGATGGTCGAAGACAGCCACGTCGACACGCGGCTCATCGAATATCGTATCGCAAAAGCGAATGGCGAAAGGGGCGCGCTCGTCGCCTGTTGCCTGACCGACCGGCTCTCGGACGGCCTGTCGATGGTCTACTCGTTTTACGAACCCGAGCTAGAGCATCGGTCGCTTGGAGCCTATATGATATTGGATCATGCGGAGCGCGCCCGCGGATTCGGCCTGCTGCATGTCTATCTCGGCTATTGGGTCGAAGGGTCGCGCAAGATGGAATACAAATCCCGTTTCCTGCCCCAGGAGCGACTGGGGATGAGCGGATGGGTGCGCGTCGGCTGAACCCAGGATTTCGCTGCGCATCGCGTCCCGCGCCGCGGCAGGCCACAAAATCGCCGGACTATTCGCGCCTTGTTAACGCTGAAGATGCACAACTCGATCAAAGTTGCGGCGCGGTCCACTCGGCGGCGCCGTCTTTCGGCTTGACCGCCGGGGCCGTCCCCGGCGATGCGATTGGAGCGATCTGTGCGAAAATCCACAGTTATTCAGCTTGCACGCGGCGTCGCGCTTTGCTTTGGCGCGGTCGCTCTCACGCCCGCCTCCGGAGCCTGGGACCTGGGCGGACAGGCCGAGTGGGCCCAGCGCTATGACGCCGACGCCCGTCTGGCTGTGTCTCGGTCGACGACGCCGATCCTGTCGACTCAGACGGTGGCCGCCACTGAAGCGGCGATCGAGCGTGTTCGCGAGATGGTCGCCAACGGCGGCTGGCCGCAGGTGCCTTTCGGCCAGCAGTTGCGGCTCGGCTCGAATGGCCCCGCCGTATCGGCGTTGCGTCGCCGCCTGATCGCGTCCAACGACATCGGGGCCGAAACGGGCGCAAGCCCGGTGTTCGATTCCTATGTCGAAACGGCGGTGCGCCGGTTTCAGTCGCGTCACGGCATCATTCCGACCGGCGTCGTCAACCAGCAGACGATTCAGGCGATGAATGTTCCGGCCGAGATCCGGCTGAAGCAGCTCGAGACGAACCTCGTGCGCCTGCGCAGCTTTTCGCGCGACCTGGGCAACCGCTACGTGACCGCCAATATTCCGGCCGCGTCGGTGGAGACGGTCGAGGGCGGCGAGGTCGTCACCCACCACATCGCCGGCGTCGGCAAAATCGACCGCCAGTCCCCGGTGATGCAGACCAAGGCCATCCAGGTCAATTTCAATCCGTTCTGGACGGTGCCGGCGTCGGTGATCCGCAAGGACCTGATCCCGAAGATGCAGGCGGATCCCAACTATCTGCACGACAACCATATTCGCGTCTACAACAAGGAAAATCAGGAGCTGCAGCCCGAGCAGATCAACTGGCGTTCGCTTGACGCCATGAATTTCCGCTTCCGCCAGGACATCGGCGGCGACTTCAATTCGCTCGGCGTCGTGCGCATCGACATCGCCAACCCCTATGGGGTCTACATGCACGACACGCCCGCCAAGGGCGTTTTCGGCGACGATTTCCGCTTCGTCTCGTCAGGCTGCATCCGCCTGCAGAACGTTCGAGACTACGTCGCCTGGCTGCTGAAGGAGACGCCCGGCTGGGACCGCGACCATATCGATGAGGTCATCGCCTCCGGCGAGCGCGTCGACGTCAAGATCACGCCGGCCGTGCCGGTCTATTGGGTGTATGTGACCGCCTGGGCGACGCCGGACGGCGTCACCCAGTTCCGCGACGACATCTACCAGCGCGACGGTCTCGGCGTGCGCTCGACCGCCGGCGCCGACTCTGCCGCGCCAACGGTCGTCCAGGCGGCGCGCCCGATGCGGGGCGGCGAGGGGCTGTTTTCAGGAGACGACGACAGCTACTTCGAGGAGCGCCCCCGCTAACCGCGGCGGCGCTCTTGCGCGGCGGCGTCGCTTCGCGACGCGCGCCAGGTTCCGCCGCACAGGTCGGTCGAAGACGA
>NZ_JBFWNB010000063.1:0-18096 GCF_050251305.1 Methylocystis sp.
GTCGCTGGCGGCGATGGCGCGCGCCGTCGCCGGTCTGTCCCACGCGCCCGCCTATCTTCTCGTCGACGGCAATGATCGGCCGCCGGTTCATTGCCCCTGCCAGTTGATCGTGAAGGGCGACGCGACGGCGCTCTCCATCGCCGCCGCGTCGATCGTCGCCAAGGTCGCGCGCGACGCCATGATGCGCCGTCTCGCCGTCCATTATCCGCACTATGGCTTCGAGACCAATGTCGGCTACGCCGTGCAGCATCACCTGCAGGCGCTCGCGGTCCATGGCGCGAGCCCGGCGCATCGGGTCAGTTTTGCGCCCGTGCGCGAGGCGTGAGGTCGTTGGCAAGGTTTTGCTAACCTTTTTACTTCCTTAAGACTTCCGTTCGAAAAAGAGACGTCGATCGTTTCTCGATCTAAACGCGACCTTTACCTCCCTCCGCCACTATCGCGCCTGTTGGTTGCGTTGATGGTGTTGAGTTCATGCGTAGCGCGCGCGTCGGGGCGGCTCGTCTCAAAGCCCGAAATCAGGTCACGCGTATCGGGCGCTCAAGCCAAGGGCCGCTCCGCGCGACGGCGCGCAATGAAATTCTCTTCGGCGACTGCGTGTCGCTGATGGAGCGAATGGCGGACGAGAGCGTCGATCTCGTCTTCGCCGATCCGCCGTACAATCTACAGCTTGCGAACCGTCTGCATCGTCCGGACCAGAGCCTCGTCGACGCCGTCGACAACGACTGGGACAAATTCGCGAATTTCGCCGCCTATGACGCCTTCACGCGCGACTGGCTGGGCGAGGCGCGCCGGCTGATGAAGCCCTCGGCGACCATCTTCGTCATCGGCTCCTACCACAATATCTTCCGCGTCGGGACGATCATGCAGGATCTCGGCTTCTGGATCCTGAACGACATCGTCTGGCGCAAGAACAATCCGATGCCGAACTTCCGCGGCCGGCGCTTCACCAACGCGCATGAGACGATGATCTGGGCGGCGCGCGACCAGAGCGCGAAAAAATACACCTTCAATTACGAATCGCTGAAGGCGGCGAACGAAGATTGCCAGGTGCGCTCAGATTGGCTGCTGCCGATCTGCGGCGGGACCGAGCGTCTCAAGGACGGCGCCGGCCGCAAGACCCATCCGACGCAAAAGCCCGAGGCGCTGCTCGCGCGCGTCATTCTCGCCGCGTCGAAACCCGGCGATCTCGTCTTCGATCCCTTCTTCGGCTCGGGAACGACCGGCGCCGTCGCCAAGCGCCTGGGACGCGACTGGCTCGGCATCGAGCGCGACGGCGACTACAGAGCCGCGGCGCATGCGCGAATCGCCGCCATCGAGCCTCTGCCACATGAAGCGGTCGCCACGGCGCCCTCGAAGCGCGCCGAGCCGCGCATCGCTTTCGCGAGCCTTGTCGAAGCGGGACTGATCGCGCCGGGCGCTGCGCTTTGCGACGCCAAGCGGCGCTATCACGCGGTGGTGCGGGCCGACGGCGCGCTGTCGCTTTCTGGCTTCGTCGGCTCAATTCACAAGACCGGCGCGCTGGCGCAGGGTCTCCCGGCGTGCAACGGCTGGACCTTCTGGCATTACGAAGACAAGGGCGCGCTTGCGCCCATCGACGATCTGCGCACGCAAGCGCGCGCGGCTGCGCATCGCGGCGGAGTGACGCGCGGCCTAAGCGGCGCTCCCATCCTCCGCGCACAGGTCAGCCCTCGAAAGACTTAGCAGAAAGTTGCCCAGGAGTGTTCGGGGAGCCGGCACGGTGGTATTTTGTAGCGTTTTCTGGCGGGCGGACGAGCTATGTGACTGGTTCAAATCTTAAAAAGATAGACTCTCATCTTGCCAAATTTGTATCCCTGATGTCTGCAGGAACTATTTTGATTCCGGTGGTTGCGTCAGCAAGCACCTTATGTCCGCCCCATATCGGAATATTTAAACATTATCCGATGTTCCGACGAGCGCTGGAGTATGGAATTCTGACGGAGGCGCGAATAAGCAGTTTTGAGATTCTGTTTTTTGCGTATCTCGGGACCGCCCTGCTGGGCGCTTATTTCTTTGCCACCGCGCTGGAGCCGCTCCTCGTCGATAAGCTCGTTCGCCAAAATCTCGCCGAAGCTGCCGCTAAGCTGATGTATGTAATGGGCGGCCTGAGTTTTTTTATCGCAGTTGTTGTCATTGGCGTCGCGTTGATTCCCGCTTCAGCACAGATGAATAGTCACGAAGAGCATCTAATCATCAAAAGCGTACCATTGGCGATGCTTCTGTTTTGCGTTGCGGGCTTATCGATTAGCGTCACGTTATTTGGTTGGAGTCTCCTACGCAAGACGTCGGCGAATGCAAGAACAGACTAGCTCCGGATTCGAAACCGCCTGAGATTGCCTCAAAGAGACAGGTTTGCAAGTTCGAACAGGAACTTCAAGCGAGGAAACCGGCGTAGAAGCCGACGAGCAGCACGATCCCGATAAAGGCGCGGTAGACGACGAAGGGCCAGGCGGAAAAGCGTTCGAGAATCCGCAGCAAGCCCCAGATCGCGACAAAGGCGGAGATCGAGGCGACGAAAAGCCCGAGCGTCAGCACCGCCCAGCCGTGGAAATCGAGCTGCGCCTTGTGCAACTCCCACAGCTCCTTCAAGCCCGCGAGTGCGATCGCCGGCAGGCCAAGCAGGAAGGAAAAGCGCGCAGCCTCCTCGCGCTTCAAATCGAGGAACAGCGCCGCGGTCAGAGTCGAGCCGGAGCGCGAGACGCCGGGAATCAGCGCGCCGACCTGCGCGAAGCCGACGATCATGGCGTCCTTCAAAGTGACATGTTCGAGCGTGCGCTTGTGGTTGCAATAAAGCTCGGCGACGGCGAGCAGCGCCGCCATCACGATCGAGGAAATGCCGATCACCGGCAGCGTGCGCAGCGGCGAGCCGCAGGTGTTCAGCGTATGCGACAGCGCGAGGCCGGCGATTCCGATCGGGACGGTCGCGAGCGCAATCCAGACGACGAAGCGAAACGTCCAGTCGCTGAAATCGCGCCGCACGAGCGCGCGAAGCGAGCCCTCGGCGAGCGCGCGGATGTCGCCCCAAAAATAGCTGACGACGGCGGCGAGCGCCGCGAGCTGCATGGCGGCGGAGAAGGCGGAGCCGGGATCCTTCCAGCCCAGGAGCGCCGGGACGATGCGCATATGCGCCGTCGAGGAAATCGGCAGAAGCTCGGTGATGCCCTGCACCACGCCAAGAACAGCGACTTTCATATAGCCGAGATCGACGAAACCCGTGTCGATCCCATTCGTGCAAGCGGTCGCCATGGAGGCCCTCGTCTCCGTTACGGCGCGCGACGAATCACGCCGGCGCCCGATCGACCCCGACTTCTGTCAAACAAGCCGGCCACGATCAAGGCAAGCGCGGGGCGATCGGCGGCGCCGGGCGTTTGCGGGCCCCTCTTGGCCCGGAGGCAGGTCGGGGGACACGCCCGATCTGGCGCGTCAGCCCCCTCCGCCGGGCGCCCGCGGCCCTTCGCGAACTCAATGAAACAGCGCGGCGGTTTTCAGGAGGGTCATCCAGACGCCCCAGGCGAGCGGCGCGCCGACGGCGGTCCAGGCGAGAACGAGCTGAAGCGATCGGCCGTTCGAGTCGGGCGGCCCGCGCACGACGGTCGGCGGATCGTCCGTCACAGTCGGCTCAAGCCCTTCTTCGACAAAATCCTCGAAATCGGCATGGATTTCATCCTCTTCCCGGATCACCTCGGCGACGGTCACGTGCTTCTGCGCCGCGACCTCCTCGTCGCTCATGTAATATTTCTCGGCGCAAGGGCGCACGAGGAGGTTGCAGACCAGTCCGCAGAGCAGCAGGCCGGCGAGGACATACATGGTCTGATTATAGGCGGCCTCGCGCGGCGCGCCGGCGCTCAGCTGATATTCGCGGATGTAATTGACGAGCACCGGCCCGAGCACGCCAGCCGTCGACCAAGCGGTCAGCAGCCGGCCATGGATGGCGCCAACGTGATGCGTGCCGAAAATGTCGGCGAGATAGGCGGGAATCGTCGAAAAGCCGCCGCCATACATGGTGATGATGAAGGCGAAGAGCAGGACGAAGACGCCGACCATCCCGCCTTTCGCCGCGAAGGGCGCCGCCGAATAGAGCGCGAGGCCGAGGACGAAGAAAATCGCATAGGTGGCCTTTCGGCCGAACGCGTCGGAGGCCGAGGCCCAGCCGATGCGCCCGCCGATGTTGCAGAGGCTCAGCAGGCCGGTGAAGCCCGCCGCGATCGCCGCAATCTGCGTTTTCTGATCGGGACTGAGCTGATCGAACCCGATGTCCAGGCCGATCAGCCTGCCGCCGAAGACTTCCTGCAGCATCGGCGAGGCCATGCCTAGAACCCCGATGCCGGCCGACACGTTGAGACACAGGACGGCCCAAAGCAGCCAGAATTGCGGCGTCTTCCATGCGACGTCGAGGTGCACATGGCGATGCGTCACCATGGCGTTGGCGGCGGCCGCCGGCGGCGTGAAGCCTGCCGGCGCCCAGCCCGGGGGCGGCACCCGGTAGCCGAGCGCGCCAGCGACCATGAAGACGAAGTAGATCGCCGCCAGCGTCACAAAGGTTTGCCAGACGCCCGGCGCCGTCGGCGTCGCGTAGAAGCGCATCAGCCGGTCGGCGAGCGGCGCGCCGATCATTGCGCCGCCGCCAAAACCCATGATCGCGAGGCCGGTCGCCAGACCGCGACGGTCGGGGAACCATTTGATCAGCGTCGAAACCGGCGAGATATATCCGAGCCCCAGGCCGACGCCGCCGATCACGCCCGAGCCGATCCAGAGCATCCAGATCTGATGCAGAGCGACGCCGAGCGCCGAGATCAGCAGTCCGCCGCACCAGCAGCAGGCCGCCGCAAGACCGGCCTTGCGCGGCCCGGCCGTCTCCAGCCAATGGCCGAAGACCGCCGCCGACGAGCCGAGGAAGACGAAGAATAGCGTGAACGTCCAGCCGAGCCAGCTGATTTTCCAGTCGCAGTCGGCGGCGACGAGCGTCGCGAAAAACCCGAGCGTTTCCGGACATGCTTTCGGCTGCGCGCCGCCGACCGCGCGCGACAGCGGCAGCCAGAAGACGGAAAAGCCGTACGCCATGCCGATGCAGAGATGAATGGCGAGCGCCGCCGGCGGAACGAGCCAGCGATTGAAGGCGGGAGAAGCGATGGTGCGCTCGCGACTCATGAAATCGGAGCGGCCGGCAGCGATGGCGGTCATTAAACTTCCGGGCTTGTTGTTGACGGGTCGCTTATTGCGCATGCGCGGCGCCCGGCACAAGCGCGGATTCTCGTGGCTTACGCCGTAATGTCTTATGCCGCTGACGCGACGTCTGCGGGCGTCGTCGTTCTTACCTGATTGTTCCGATAAGTTTCAGCGACGCCGATTGAATAATCATTTGACATATGACAAACGCGTCGCGTTGAGCCGGGGAGAGATATTATGAAGATGAGATTGCTTCCGATCTTGGGCGGCGCTTTGGGATTTGCCGCATTGGCGATGGGCGGCGCGACGGCGGACGCCGCTCGCGCGATATCGGTCTTTGGGAAGAGCGGCGGCGCCTCTCAGCTCGCCGACATCTCAGATGATGCGGCGAGGGTCGTCAAAGTGCGTGGGGTTTCGGGCAGTGACAGAGATAGTCTGATCCGGGGCGGGATGAAGACGTGCGTCCCCGCGGCGAGCAAACAGTTTGAGGGCAATGAAGAGCTTCTGAAGAAGGCTGGCGTTTCGGCGGAAACGATCCGCATGTATTGCGAGTGCGCATTGAACTATGCAGCCGACAACATCGAGCCTTCTGACGCGATCAATATCCTGAAGGGGAACACGCCGTCGCTTTTTTTGGAGAAGGTGAAAGCCGGCGCTTCGGCGTGCGCGAAATCGATTTTCAAGAAGTGAAGCGCGTCTCGCGAACCGGACGCCAATTCCCTACATCGAAACACAAGCGCGGACTGCTCAAAGCAATCATCCTTCGAGATGCGCGCTTCGCGCGCGATTCAGGATGAGGAGCCTGAGTCGACCGTCATGGCCGGGCTCGTCCCGGCCATCCACGAAGACAATCGCACTCAAGTAATACGTCAGGCCGACCGAACTTGTGGCGCGCGGATGCCCGCGACAAGCGCGGGCATGACGCGGAAAGATTGCGCTCGCGCCTACACAGACGCCTTCTCGATGATCTGGGCGAGGTCGGTCATGATCGCGTTGAGATCGTAGTTCTTCGGCGTGTAGACCGCCGCAACGCCCGCTTCGCGCAGAAGCTTCTCGTCGGCCGGCGGGATGATGCCGCCGACGACGAGCGGCGCGTCGACCCCCTCTTCCTTCATCAGCTTGATGACCTCATGGGCGAGCGTGACATGCGAGCCCGAGAGAATGGAGAGGCCGATGCAATGCGCGCCTTCCTTCTTCGCCGTCTCGACGAGCTCGGCCGGCGTCGAACGGATGCCGGCGTAGATCACGTCGAATCCGGCGTCGCGCGCGCGCACCGCGATCTGCTCGGCGCCGTTCGAATGGCCGTCGAGGCCGGGCTTGCCGACCAGGAATTTCGCCCGCTTGCCGAGCTTCTGCGAGACGCGCTCGACTTCGCCGCGCACGGCGTCGAGCGCGCCGCCGACCTGACGCGCCGTCGAAGACACGCCGGTCGGCGCGCGATATTCCCCGAACACCCCGCGCAGGACATTGCCCCATTCGCCGGTCGTGACGCCCGCCTTCGCCGCAGCGATCGAGGGCTCGACCATGTTGCGGCCTTCCTTGGCGGCGCGCGCCAGCGCCTCGATGGCGGCCTGCGCGGCCTTCTGATCGCGGCCCTCGCGCCACGCCTTCAGCCGCGAAATCTGTTGGGCCTCGACATGTTCCGGCACGACCATGATCTGATCGTCGCCGGAGGCGAGCGGCGAGGGTTCGCCGCCGGTGAATTTGTTGACGCCGACGACGATCTGCTCGCCGGCTTCGATCGCCTCGAGACGCGCGGTGTTGGCTTCCACCAGCTTCGACTTCATATAGCCGATTTCGACCGCCGCGGCGGCGCCGCCGAGCTCTTCGATCTTCTTGAGTTCGGCTTTCGCCTCGCCCTTCAGTTCGGCGACCTTGCGGGCGACCTCGGGATTGCCGTCGAAGATGTCGCCATATTCCAACAGGTCGGTCTCATACGCCATGATCTGCTGCATGCGCAGCGACCATTGCTGATCGAAGGGGCGCGGCAGGCCGAGCGCCTCGTTCCAGGCCGGAAGCTGCACCGCGCGGGCACGGGCGTTCTTGGAGAGCACGACGGCGAGCATCTCGATCAGGATGCGATAGACGTTGTTTTCCGGCTGCTGTTCGGTGAGGCCGAGCGAATTGACCTGCACGCCGTAGCGGAAGCGGCGGAGCTTCTCGTCCTTTATCCCATAGCGCTCGCGGGTGATCTCCTCCCAAAGCTCGACGAACGCCCGCATCTTGCACAATTCGGTGACGAAGCGCATGCCGGCGTTGACGAAGAAGGAGATGCGGCCGACGACCTGGGCGAAATCCTCATCCGAGATTTCGCCGGACTTCTTCACATTGTCGAGAATGGCGACGGCGGTCGCCAGCGCATAGGCGAGCTCCTGCGACGGCGTCGCGCCGGCTTCCTGCAGATGGTAGGAGCAGACGTTGATCGGATTGAACTTCGGGCATTCCTTCGTGGTGAAGAGAATGAGGTCCTGCGTGAGGCGCAGCGATTGCGCAGGTGGGAACACATAGGAGCCGCGCGACAGATATTCCTTGATGATGTCGTTTTGCGTCGTGCCCTGCAGCTTTATGCGCGGCGCGCCCTGCTCCTCGGCGGCGGCGATATAGAGCGCCATCAGCCACACGGCGGTGGCGTTGATGGTCATCGACGTGTTCATTTCGCTCAGCGGGATGCCCTCGAACAGCGTGCGCATGTCGCCGAGATGCGAGACCGGCACGCCGACCTTGCCGACTTCACCGCGCGAGAGGATGTGGTCGCTGTCGTAGCCGGTTTGGGTCGGCAGGTCGAAGGCGATGGAGAGACCGGTCTGGCCCTTGGCGAGATTGGCGCGATAGAGCTTGTTGGACTCGCTCGCCGTCGAATGGCCGGCGTAGGTGCGAAACATCCAGGGCTTGTCGCGGCGTGGCAGGGTGTGATCGTTCACTTCTTTTTGTCCTCCGTCCGTTGCGATAGCACATGACCCTGTTTTGACAAGATGAGGGCTTGGTCGAGGCTCAGAGAGACGTCGTCGCGACGCCGACCGAGGGCGCGGCCTCGGCGAGCCGCCGGTCCAGCGTGCAGAGCATCGCGCCATACTCGGCGCAGACCGCGAGATGCAGCGCGGCGCCAGCCCGCAGCCCCAGCGCATGCTGGCCCGCGAAACGCGCCGCCGTCCGAAAATGGCTGGCGGCGAGCGGTAAGGTCACGAGACTTTCGGAAACGAGTCGGGTGAAGCCCGAGAGCGCCTCGGCGCGCTGCGCGAGATCGATCTGGCGGCTGCGGAGTTTGATCGACAGCGCCGAAGAGAATTCCGTGACGACCCAATCGCTGATTGCGAGCTCGAATTGCTGGTCGCCGAGCCAGGACTGGACTTGATCGGTTTCCGCCTCTCTGGTCAGCGCCGCGATGAGCAGCGACGTGTCCAGATAGAGCGTCAATAACGCTCCTCGTCGCGCATGTGGCGCATGAATTCGTCGGCGGATTCCGTCTGCGGGGCCACGCCTGTCGTGATCGCGCGCAACATGGTGACGTCGACGCGCTTTTTGGGGTCGGCCATCGGCGCGATCTTGGCGACGGGCTTGCCGCGGCGCGTGACGCAGACGGTCTCGCCCCTCGCTGCGCGCTCGACGAGTTCGCTCAAATGGGCCTTGGCCTCCGCGACCGTGACGACGCTCATTCTTCCCTCATGACCAACTGGATGACCATTACCATAGGGGGCGGGGAGACGCCAGGTCGGCGCGTCGCTGCGCCTGCTGGCGCAACCAGTCTATGGTGAGCGGCGCCGCGCGGCGCGGCGATGCGCGTAACGTCCGGCGTGCGGGCGCGCACGACCGGCCGGCGCTTTGCGGCCTATCGGGAGCGCCGCCGGAACGGCCGTGCCCGACAGGAGCCTCGACATGCTCACATGCCCTCATTGCGGCGCTGCGCTTGAAGCCGAAGCGCCGAGCTGCCCGGCCTGCGGCGCCCCCGCGCCGCTGCCGGCGCCAGACCTTTATGCGGCCTTCGTCGGCGACAATTACGCCTATTACGCGCGACGATGGGCGTCGATCGCGCGTAGCGGACAGCGTTTCTCTTTCAACTGGCCGGCCTTTTGGCTCAATTTTGTGTGGCTCGCCTATCGGAAGATGTATCTTTACGCCTTCCTCTACGTCCTGTTCATCGTCGTCGAAAGCGCGATCGAAATCGTTCTGAACGTTCCGGATCGCGCCGGGCTGGCGATTGCGCTGGCCATCGGCGTCGTGACGGGCGGCTACGCCAATTACGTCTATCGTCTTCATGCCGAAAAGATCATCGCCGGGGTCGAGGCGGCGCAATCCCAGGACGCCGCCGCAGAAGCCGCGCGGCGAGGCGGAACGAGCCTTGTCGCGGGAATAGCGTCGATCCTGTTCGCGCTCCTCGCCCTCACGGCGGCGCTCTATGTCGCCGATCC
Source organism: Methylocystis sp. (assembly GCF_050251305.1). Classification (GTDB taxonomy): domain Bacteria; phylum Pseudomonadota; class Alphaproteobacteria; order Rhizobiales; family Beijerinckiaceae; genus Methylocystis. Next base: position 9,591 of record NZ_JBFWNB010000063.1, read on the forward strand.
CAGCCTCTTCGCCGCGCCGGCGAGCAATGGCGGCGCAGAGCCGAAATAGGGGCAAAACTTAAGACTATTCGCGCCGCGTCGCCCCGTTTATAAGCTCCGGCCAAACAAGCCCCGATAAGACCGGCACACGGAGGAGCCAAAAGTTGACCGAGAAAAAAGACCTCTATGAGATGGGCGAGATTCCGCCGCTCGGGCATGTGCCGAAGAACATGTACGCCTGGGCGATCCGCAAGGAGCGGCATGGGCCGCCGGAAACCGCCATGCAGCTCGAGGTCTTGCCGACCTGGGAACTCGACAGCCACGACGTGCTGGTGCTCGTGATGGCCGCCGGCGTCAATTACAACGGCGTCTGGGCGTCGCTCGGCGAGCCGGTGTCAACCCTCGACGCGCACAAGCATCCCTTTCACATCGCGGGCTCCGACGCCTCGGGCATCGTCTGGGCGGTCGGGTCCAAGGTGAAGCGCTGGAAGGTCGGCGACGAGGTCATCATCCACTGCAACCAGGATGACGGGGACGACGAGGAATGCAACGGCGGCGACCCGATGTTCTCGCCCTCGCAGCGCATCTGGGGCTATGAGACGCCCGACGGCTCCTTCGCCCAGTTCTGCCGCGTTCAGGACCGCCAGCTCATGGAGCGGCCCAAGCATCTCACCTGGGAGGAGGCGGCCTGCTACACGCTGACGCTCGCGACCGCCTATCGCATGCTCTTTGGCCATGCGCCGCATCAGCTGAAGCCCGGCGATAATGTGCTGGTGTGGGGCGCGTCCGGCGGCCTCGGCGTCTTCGCCGTGCAGCTCTGCGCCGCCTCGGGCGCCAACGCCATCGGGGTCATCTCCGACGAAAGCAAGCGCGACTACGTGCTGTCGCTTGGCGCCAAGGGCGTGATCAACCGCAAGGACTTCAAATGCTGGGGGCAGTTGCCGAAGGTCAACACCCCCGAATTCAACGAATGGACCAAGAACGCCCGCGCCTTCGGCAAGGCGATCTGGGACATCACCGGCAAGAAGGACGTGGACATCGTCTTCGAACATCCGGGCGAACAGACCTTCCCGGCGTCCTGCCTTGTTGTGAAGCGCGGCGGCATGGTGGTGTTCTGCGCCGGCACCACCGGCTTCAACCTGACCTTCGACGCCCGCTATGTGTGGATGCGCCAGAAGCGCATTCAGGGTTCGCATTTCGCGCATTTGAAGCAGGCGTCGGCGGCGAACCGCTTCGTCCTGGACCGGCGCGTCGATCCCTGCATGTCGGAGGTGTTCTCCTGGGAGAAAATCCCGGTGGCGCACACCAAGATGTGGAAGAACGAACATGCGCCCGGCAATATGGCGGTTCTCGTCATGTCGCCGAAGCCCGGCCTGCGCACGGTCGAGGACGTGATGGAGGCCTACGCGAAGAAGTGACCGGCCGCCGCGTGGCGGGGCCGGGCCTACTCGACCTCGATTGTCGCCATCAGCCCGCCGCCGCCTTTGGTTTCGTTGTTGTCATTGCTGGTGTGATGCGGGATGTGGCAATGGATCAGCCACTTCCCTCGCTTCCGCGCCGTCCATACGACGTCGTAGCGCTGGCCTGGACCGATATTGACCGTGTCGGCGAGAAAGCGCGCGTCTTTCGCGAGCGTCTCGCCGTCGCGGGCGACGACTTCGAACGGCCCCCCGTGAATATGCATCGGATGGATGAAGCCGTTGTTCGTTCCGATGAACCGCACTTTGAGCGTTTCGCCGAGCTTCATGCGGATTGTGTCGGTCGAAGGATAGGACTTGCCGTTGATGGTGAAATAATTTGGCTGCATGCCGTCCATCGGCATCGCCGGAAACGTCAGGCCGTCGCGCCAGAGCCATTCCTGCAGCTGCATGACATAGTCGTGATCGGCAGGGACTTCCGTCGCGGGGTCGGCGGGATCAATGATCAGCGCGCCATAAAGACCGAGCGCCTGACTTCTGTCCGGTTCGGCATGCGGATGATAGAAATAGGTTCCGTGCTGCTGCGCCGTGAATTCGTAGTCGAAGGCTCCCAGTGGCGGAATCGGCGGCTGCGTGATCTCTGCCGGCCCATCCATGGCGTTGGGTAGAATGAGACCGTGCCAATGAATGGTGGTCCCTTCGGGCAATTGGTTGCGCACTTTTATGCGAACCTTGTCGCCTTCGCGAATATGAATGCGCGGACCCGGGATCTGATGATTGTAGGCATAGGCGTCGACCGCGACGCCGGGCAGGATGCGCCAGCGGATCACTGAGGCGGTCAACTCGAAGACCTTGACCCCGGCTTGGAGTTTGAAAGGCAGGTCCTGATCGCCGCGCGCGCCGATCGGCGCATCCGCGTCGACGAGGCGCGAATCCGCGAAACTCATCTCCCGCATCGCGTCGGCCGTCGTGTCGCGATACATGAGCATTCCGGGCGGCATGATGAGCCCGCCCACCTCATGCGCCGAAAGATTCATGTTCACCCAATTGGCGGGCGCGAGCATGCCGGTGGCGAGGAGGACGAGGGACGTCAGGCTCAACGCCGCGATCTGCGCGAAAGTCGCCTCCGGCCTTGCATGCATATGCATCGCGGCCGCGCCCTCGGCGGCATGCGACTCGATTTCATCAGGCGGCGCCGCCTCCGACATCGACTCGGCATGATCGTGAAGATGATGCGCCTGCGCTTGATGTTCGCTGTGTTCTTGCGGCGCCGCGGCGGCGCGCGTCTCCGTCCGGGCGTCGGGCTTCCGCTCCGTCATCAGCCCGTGCTTGAGCCCTTCCGCGACCATCCAGACGTTTGAGGGATAGGCGGCGATAAAGCCCGCCATCACGCCGATCGACATCACGCCCCAGAAGATCAGTTCGGTTGGAAGCATGGCGCGCATGTCGTGGCCCATCATCAGGAAGCTCATGACGGGCGCCATGCCGGCCATCATGAAATTCATGCTGATGAATTCGGGAAAGAAGCTGCGCCGGACATTCTCCCAATAGGAGCCGCCCATCATCTCCTTCATGAACAGCGATTGAAAAATGAAAAGGCCGAAGGCGAAGCCCGCCAGATATTCGATGATGAGATCGAGCCACATCGGCAGGCCGATCGAGGCGACGATGACGGCGGCGAGAATGATGCCGGTCGCATCGCCGGCGACGCAGTGAATGGTCGAGCCGACGCCCTGCTTCCATAAGGGACGGATAAATTGCTCATGCGTCCCGGGTCGCGGCTCCTTGTCGGCCAGGACATAGAGGAGAAGTCCGAAGGGTCCCGTGTAGAGCGTGACGAGGATAAATCCCCATTTCATCACCGTCGGTTCGGGATTTTTGTAGCCGTCGATGGCGACGTAAAGCGTGCAGAGAGCGGTCAGCGCAAACCACGCGGCAAGATAGTAGTCGATCGGCAGGAGGAGGAACGCATGCATGAGGATCTCCCCCGTCGATCTCCAGGCGAAGAAGCGCGCCGGCCGGCCCGAACTATTCTGTGCAGTTTCGGTCGTGATGCAAGGCGATGCGCAGAGCGGCGGCGAACGCGATGCGCGGCGGTTGACGGTCCCTGCGTAAAGATGCAGGTTTGCGCGAGAGATAATACTCGACGCTGGCGCGAGGCCACGCGCGCGGGCTGCGAGCCGTAGGCGGACGCGGCGATGCTCGAAGCGCGCAATCTGACGAAGCATTACGTAGGCGCGGACTCGCCCGCGCTCGACCGGCTGAATTTGATCGTGCCGGCGGGCGAAGTGTTCTGCCTGCTCGGCCCCAACGGCGCCGGCAAGACGACGACCGTCAATCTCTTCCTGAATTTCATCGAGCCCACCGCCGGCCAGGCGCTGGTCTGCGGGATCGACGCAGCGGTCGATCCGTCGGCGGCGCGCGCGCGGCTCGCCTATATCCCCGAGCAGGTGACGCTCTATGGCGCGCTGACCGGACTCGAGAATCTGCAATATTTCACCGAAATCTCCGGCGCCGACGCGCGGCGCGACGCGCTTCTCTCGCTGCTTGCCGCCGTCGGCCTGCCGGACGACGCGGCCGACCGTCCCGTGCGCTTCTATTCGAAGGGCATGCGCCAGAAGGTCGGCGTCGCCATTGCGCTGGCGCGGCGCGCACAGGCGCTCGTGCTCGACGAACCGACGTCCGGACTCGATCCGCTCGCGGCGAATGAGTTCGCGGCGCTGATCGAGCGGCTGCGCAAGGACGGCATGGCGGTGCTGATGGTCACGCACGACCTCTTTCTCGCCAAGCAATGCGGAACCAGGATCGGCATTATGGCGCAGGGCCGTCTCGCGTCGGTCTTTGGCGCCGACGATGTCGATCATCTCGGGCTGGAGCGCGCCTATCTCGATCTCTTCGCGAGGGCGGCGTGAGCGATCTTGTTCTCGCGCCGCCCGCCGCTGCTGCGGCGGCAAAGAGCCGCTGGCGCATCCTGCGCGCCGTGGCGGCGAAGGAATGGGCGGAGCTTTTTCGCGACCGGCGCCTCGTCTGGCTCTGCGCCTTTGTCGTGGCGCTGATGCTTGCCGCGCTCGCCTTCGGCTATGTCGAGGACGCCCGCATTCAGCGTGAGCGCGAAGCCGCGGCGAAGGCCGATCGCGAACTCTGGCTTGGCCAGGGCGCCAAAAATCCGCACGCCGCCGCGCATTTCGGCCAATACGCCTTCAAGCCCTCGAGCCCGCTCGCGCTCGCCGATCCCGGCGCCGACGCCTATGTCGGCTCGACCGTCTGGCTCGAGGCGCATAAGCAGAACGAGACGCAGTTCAAGCAGGCGCGCGACGGCGGCGTCGGCGCGCGGCTCGGTTCACTGTCGCTCGCCTTCATTCTGCAGACGATCGCGCCGCTCATCGTCATCCTGATGGGCTTTGCGAGCTTCTCGGGCGAGCGCGAGAGCGGCACGCTGAAGCAATTGCTGAGCGTCGGCGTCAGGCCGCGCGACATTCTTGCCGGCAAGGCGGCGGCGCTGATCGGCGCGATTTTCGCGCTGCTCGCGCCGGCTTTCGTCGGCGCCGCGCTGGCGCTTGTCTTGTTCGTCGATCGCGAGCGCCTGTCGCTGACGGACCAGTTCATAAGGCTCGCTGCGCTGGGCGCCGCCTATGCCGTATATCTCGCGGGCTTTGCGTTCCTCGCGCTCGGCGTTTCGGCGCTCGCCAGGAACTCGCGCGCCGCGCTTGTGACGCTGCTCGCCTTCTGGCTCGCCAATTCCTTTCTCGCGCCGCGACTTGCGACCGACGCCGCGCGCGCTTTCGCGCCGACGCCGACGTCGCTCGAATTTCGCGCCGCCATCGCGAAGGACAAGGCCAGGACCTTCGGTCATGACGAAAGCCATCCGGCCTTCGTGGCGTTTCGCGACGAGACGTTGAAGAAATATGGCGTATCGCGCATTCAGGATCTGCCTGTGAGCTTCCGCGGCCTGACGCTGCGCAAGGACGACGAAAGCGGCTATGCGATTTTCGATCGTCATTTCGGCGCGCTGCAATCGGCCTTCGACCGTCAGGACGCGCTGCGCGCCGCGCCCGGTTTTCTGTTTCCGCTTCTCGCCCTGCGGCCGATCTCGATGGCCTTCGCCGGCGTCGACAGCCGCAGCCAGTTTGATTTCGCCACGGCGGCGGAAGCGCATCGGCGCGACATTCAAAATCAGGTCAGCGACAACATCATCCATTTCGCCCGCGACAATAACTATGTCGCGGGTCCCGAACTGTGGCGCATGATCGGCTCCTTCGCCTATCGGGCGCCGGGCGCCGGCTTCGCGCTGGGCCACAACGCGCTGCCCATCGCGGCGCTTCTCGGCTGGTTCGCGCTGACCGGCGTCTTCGCGCTGTTCGCGGCGCGGCGTCTGCGGCCGGTGTGAGGCGCGCTCATGTCATCAGCTTTGCTCGCGGGCTTGCGTTTCGAAACGCGCATGATGCGCCGCGACGGCGCAATCTGGTTCACGCTGACGGCGCTCGCCGGCATTGTGCTCTTCGCCCTGGCCATGGGAGCGTCGCGCGTCGCGGCGCAACAGGCGGCGATCACGGCGGCGCGCGCCGACGAGGCGCAACGAATCGCGACGCTGCAAAAGACGCTGACGCAGCTGCAGGAGGCCGACGCGCATGGCAAGCCAACGCCGGAGCCGCCGCCTTTTCGCGATCCGCGCAATCCGATCTTCATGGGCGGCGGCCCCGCCGCGGCGGTCGCCGCGCTCGCGCCCGCGCCCCTGGCGCTCGTCGCGACAGGGCAGAGCGATCTGCTTCCGCCAGCGATCCGGGTGACCACGGGCTCGAAGGACGGTTTTCTCTTCGCCGACGAGATCGACAATCCCGCCAATCTGATGTCCGGCGCGACCGATCTCGCCTTCGTCGTCGTCTTCGTCTACCCGCTCGTCATTCTGGCGATGGCGTTCAATCTGCTCGCAGGCGAGCGCGAACATGGCACGCTGGCGATGACGCTCGCCTCGGCGCGCCGGCCCGGCGCGGTCTTCGCGGGCAAACTGATGGCGCGCGTCGCCGCGCCGATCGTCACGATGCTGCTCGGCGTCGCCGCCGGCGTTTGGATCTTTGCCGGCTGGGAGCGCCTTGTCTCGCCGGAGTTCGCGGCGCTGCTCGCCGCGATCCTTCTTTACGGACTGTTCTGGGCGGCGCTCGCGGCCGCCGTCGATGGGCTCGGGCGCGGCTCGGCCTTCAATGCGTTGACGCTGGTCGGCGCCTGGGTGGCGATCACGATGATCCTGCCCGCGGCGATCAACAGCCTTGCCGCTTTCGCGCATCCGGCGCCGTCGCGCATCGACATGACGCTCGCCGCCCGCGCCGCCTCGACCGACGCCGATCGCGCGCGCGACGCCTCGCTCGCGCGTTATGCGCAGGAGCATGGCGAGGCGGGGCGGCCGAGAGGCGGTCCGCAGGAGATGACGCTGCGCCGTCTTGCGACGCAGGAAGCGGCTTTTCAACGCGTCGAAGCGATCATCGCCGAACATGACGCGCAGCGCGCGCGTCAGCGGGACATGGCCGACAGGCTTGGGTATCTGTCGCCGGCCTATCTGACCTATCAGGCGATGGCCGACATCGCCGGCGCCGGGGAGGCGCGCTATCGCGCCTTTCTCGACCGGATACGCGCCTTTCATGTCGATTGGCGCGAATTCTTCCTGTCGCGCGCCAAGGCCGGCGCGTCGCTGAGCGCGCAGGATTACGCGGCGATGCCGAAATTCACGCAGGCGGACGAAGAACTGATGGCGCGCGCGCCGGCCGGACATTTCGGTCCGCTGATCGGCGTCGCGCTGCCGGCGCTGCTGCTCGCCGCGCTGGGCTTCATTGGCTTCCGCCGCGCCGCGCCGCGCTGAACCCTGCAGCGCCGGCGAATCATTTGACGTTCGCCGATTGCATTGCGTTCACGAAGATCGTTCGCTTTCGTAAACGCCGACGCGACGCGACGCTCTTCGAATTGCCCGAAGTTCATTTGGATGGGCTCGAAGGTGTCGCAATTGGGTTACAGCTGCGAAGAAATCGTACGCGCTCGGTCTCTTGCCTGCTCGATTTCATTGGACATTCGAGGTCGCGCCACGCGTAATCGCGCGGCGAATCTACCTTGACCTTAGGCTTCCTGAGGCTCTGACCGCAATCCCGACGACGCCTGCTCGATCAGCTTCGCGAAGAGTCGGAACTTCCCCAACACGTCCGGAGGACTCGACATGAAGAAACGTCTTCTCGTCGGAAGCGCGCTCGCTGCGATGGCGATTTCCGACTCGGTTCTCGCGCTGGATCTCACGATGTGGGGCCCCGAATCTGGCGCGACGATTGTTCCAAAATCCGGATTGTCGATCGGCGTCGGCGGCAACCTCAACGTCGCGACATTCGACCGGCAAAATTTCTTTCTGGCCGGAACGTCAAATAACACGGTTCAGGGATTAAACAGCCTCAGGATCGGAGGAGGATATGCTGGCTGGAACATCCCTGTCTCTCTGACGCCGCAGGTCAGGATCGCGCCGATCGGTCAATTTAATTACTTCAATCATTTTGGCGACAGCGACTGGATGTGGGGCGTGAAAGGCTCCTATACTTATCTGAATTCCGCAGCCTCCGCGCCACAGGTTTTCATTCCTCAATTCGGAATGTTCGAACCTCAATTCGCAATGTTCAACAATGTTCCGTTCTTCGGCATTTATACGGTGGGGCAATTCCAGGCCCGGATCAATCATCAATTCGTGCTGACGCCGTATCTCGGCCGCTCTTTCGCTAATGGATTTTTCTATGTGGGCGGCGGTCCTTCCCTGTCGCATCGACAAACCAACCTCAACACGATGATTGGCTTCCGTAATGGCTTCCGTAGTTTCAGCGGACAGGAAGTCAATCAAACCGGCCTTCCGGCGAATGCGCAAGATTCACTCTGGGTATTTGGCGGCGCGGCGACGGCAGGCGTCACCTACTTTCTAACCCCGTCATGGTATGTTGATTTTAATTACACTTACTCCCGAACTGCAGGCGCGACGAGTAATTACCTCGGGTGGTACGCCGCCACGGTTCCTGAGCTCACTTTTCAGAATTTTGCGGTGCTCAGCGGAGGTTATATCCCGGCGAGCACTTCAGGCGCGCTTGCGACGC
>NZ_JBFWNB010000064.1:0-17780 GCF_050251305.1 Methylocystis sp.
TTCCGCAAAGGAAATTGCCGACGCCTTGCGCGACAAGCTCCTTGTTGTAGCGCGTTCGCGGCGTGCGGCGCTGCATGGCGTCGACGGCTGTCGCCGTCAGCAGCGACTCCGCGCCAGATACGAAGGCGAGCGACAGGGCGGCGGCCCACAAGGCGCCCTCGCCGATCCGTCCGAGCGTATGCGTCGTCGGCAGACTCACCGCGGCCAGGAGGTCGTCCGGCGCCGGGACATATTTGATGTCGAAGGCGAAGAATGCCGCGACCGCGGTCGCCAGTCCGACGCCGACAAGCGGCGCAGGAATAAATGACAGCCACCTCGGCGCAAAACGGCGCCACAAGAGAATCGCGGCGATGGTCAGCAGTCCGATGAGCGCCGCAGGTTCGTGCGCCTCCATCGTGACGCCTTTCCAGATGGCGACCGGCAGCGACCAGAGATTGATGACGCCTCCGAATTCCTGGCCGGTGCCGGGCGGCGTGTCGTCGACCATGACGTGGAATTGCGACGCGAAGATCAGCAGGCCGATGCCGGCGAGCATGCCTTGGATCAGGGCGGGCGAGACGGCCCGGAAGACCGGCCCGAAACGCAAGGCGCCGGCCGCGATCTGAATGACCCCGGACAGCATGACGATGAGTCCGAAGACCTCGAAGCCGAGATCCTTGATGAATACGGCGGCCATGACGGCGGCGCCGTTCGCCGCGCCGCTCACTTGCAGGGGACAGCCCGAAAGCAGACCGACGACGATGCCGCCGATCACGCCGCTGATCAGGCCGACCGCGGCCGCATTCTCGAACGAATAGCCGGCGACGAGCGCGAGACCCATCGACAGGGGCAGGGCGACGAGCAGAACGACGACGGAGGCGAAGACGTCGTCCTTAATCGTCGCAAGGCGCGACGGCGCCCGATCAAACTCTACCGACATTCCGCGTCCTCTATGGTTTCGGTTGGTTCAGCCGAGAGCACGACGTCAAACGTCGACGCTGACGCGCTCTCGTTTCTCCCGCGCGATCACATCCGTGGGCGCCGGCGCCAATCCGAACTGGCGCGTCGCCGGGTCGTAAACGAAGACCTGGCCGGTCTCGATCTTGTAGACCCAGCCATGCAGCCTCAGCTTGTCCTGCGCGATCGCCGAGGCGACGACCGGATGCGTGCGGAGGTTTTCGAGCTGGGCGAGCACATTCTCCTGAATGGCGACGTTGAGCCGGTCGGCGCCGGCGCGATCGGCGTATTTGTCCTGCATGATGCGTCTCGTCGTTTCGGCGTGCGACAGCCATTTATTCAGGGCGGGAAACATGTTTGTCGGCGGCGGATCGAGCAGGCCTCTCATCGCGCCACAGTGCGAATGGCCGCAGACGATGACGTCCTTGACGCCGAGGCCGGCGATCGCGAATTCGATCGTCGCCGCTTCGCCGCCGCGCACGGCGCCGTAGGCCGGCACGAGATTGCCGGCGTTGCGCAGAATGAACAGATCGCCCGGCGCGGACTGGGTCAGCAGGCACGGATCGATGCGCGAATCGGCGCAGGTGATGAACAGCGTCTCCGGCGCCTGACCTTTGGCGAGGCGTTCGAATAATGCTCGCTGGCTGCCGAACACCTGCGACTGGAACTGGTGGAGACCTTCGATCAACCGCTGCATTTCGAGCCTCTGATGCTTGCGCGACGCCTCGCGACGGATCGCGGCGCGTCGCCTGCGACGCGCGAAAAAATCCCGCGCGTCTCCGAAACGTTCGAATTCAATTCACGTCGCCTGTTTCGCTCGGCCGCTCGGCGCCGCCGACGTCGCCGGCCGCTGGGCGCCGGCATTCCGCATCGACGTCGCGCCTCCGCGACTCGCGGAGAAAGTCGCACAGCAGGCAGTGTCCGGCGGCGCCGTCCATGAATTCGCGCCCGAGCGCGACGCTGGGCGTTGCGAGGGCGCCAGCCAGGGCCAGCGCCATGAGTGCGGAATTGAACGTCATCGCCAGTCCTCCTGATCGCGAAGCATCGCGGCGCGCCGCAATGCGATGCATTCAAGATGGCGCAGGCGATTGAGATTGAAAATAAGGATGAATCAATTAATTATATCGATAAAAGCGATGGATCTATGGAACGTCTCAACTATCAGCATCTTTTCTACTTCTGGAACGTCGCCCGCGAGGGGAGCGTCACTCGCGCCAGCGAAAAGCTCGGCTTGGCGCAGCCGACGGTCAGCGGGCAGATCGCCGTGTTCGAATCCTCGATCGGCGCGCAGCTGTTCCGCAAGGAAGGCCGCAAACTGGTGATGACCGAAACCGGACGCACCGTGTTCAATTATGCGGACGAGATTTTCTCTCTTGGCCGCGAACTCGGCAGCGCTCTGAAGAACCGCGCCGGCGCGGTCAGCGTCAGGCTGAGCGTCGGCGTGTCGAACGCCCTGCCGAAACTCGTCGTCTACCGTCTCCTCGAACCGGCGCTCGCCGCGAGCAATCCATTCCAGGTCGTCTGTCATGAGGACAAGACCGAGCGTCTTCTCGCCGAACTGCCGGTGCACGGCGTCGATCTCGTTCTTTCGGATTGGGCGGCGACGGGCGGCGCGGATGCGCGGATTTATAATCATCCGATCGGCGAATGCGGCGTCGCGGCCTTCGCCGTCTCCGAACTGCAGGCGCGCTATCGTAAGAATTTTCCGCAATGCCTCGACGACGCGCCGCTTTTGGTGCCGACCACGAACACCGCGCTGCGGCGTTCGCTCGATCAATGGCTGGACGCCAAAGGGCTCTTTCCCAAGATCGTCGCGGAAGTCGAGGACAGCGCCCTGCTGAAGACGTTCGGCGCGGCGGGCGCGGGGATCTTCATGGCGCCGACGGCCGTTCGCGCCCAAGTCGAGGAGCAGTATGGTGTCAAATACATCGCGACTCTGGAGGGCGTGCGCGAACGATTCTTTGCGATCACAGCGCAGAGGAAGATCAAACACGCGGGCGTTGTGACCATCCTCGAGAGCGCGCGCGACTGGCTCGCCTAATTGTCGCGCACGCGCGTCACATGGCCCATCTTGCGGCCGGCGCGCGTCTCTTTCTTTCCATAAAGATGCAGGCAGGCGCCGTCTTCGCGCGCCAGCTCCGGCCAGGCGTCGACGTCCGCGCCGATCAGATTGCGCATCTCGACGCGGCCATGACGGCGCGTGGAGCCGAGCGGCCAGCCGGCGACGGCGCGCATATGCTGCTCGAACTGCGACGTCAGCGCGCCGTCGAGCGTCCAATGTCCGGAATTATGCACGCGCGGCGCAATTTCATTGACGATCAGCGTTTCGCGCTCGCCATTGCGCACGACGAACATTTCGACCGCGATCACGCCGACGTAAGCGGCGGCCTCCGCGATGCGCCGGGCGATCGCGATCGCCTTCGTCGCGGTTTCGTCGGCGATCTCCGCAGGCGCCAACGTCACCGCCAGAATGTGATGCTCATGGAAGTTTTCGCAAACGTCATAGGCGCGAAATTCGCCGTTCGAGCCGCGCGCCGCGACGACCGACACTTCCTTCGCAAACGGCACCACGCTTTCCAGGATGCATGGCGCGCCGCCAAGCGTGCGAAACGCGACCGCGAGGTCGCCGCCGTCCCGCAACTGGGTCTGGCCCTTGCCGTCATAGCCGAGGCGCCGCGTCTTGAGGATCGAATTGCGTCCGAGACGCGCGACGGCGCGGGCCAGCGCGCCGGCGTTGTCGACCGGGACGAAATCGGCGGTGGCGATGCCTAAACTTTGGACGAACTGCTTTTCGATGAGCCTGTCTTGCGTGAGCGCCAACGCTTTCGGACTGGGCCGCACCGGCCGATGCGCCTCCAGCACCTGCGCCGTGCGGGCCGGCACGTTTTCGAACTCGTAAGTGACGACGTCGACGGATTCGGCGAAAGCGGCGAGCGCGGCTTCGTCGTTGAAGTCGGCCTGCGTGCCCGCCGCGCAGACGTCGAAGGCCGGATCGTCGGGAACGGGGGAGAAGACATGCGTCTTCAGTCCAAGCCGCGCGCCCGCCAGCGCCAGCATCCGCGCGAGCTGGCCGCCGCCCAGGATGCCGATCGTCGCGCCGGGCGCGAGCATCATGCGCCGTCGCGCGGCGTCAGCGCCACGCTGTCCGTCTGGCGCGCGCGATACGCCGCGAGCCGCGCCGCGAGGCCCTTGTCGGACCTGGCGAGAATCGCGGCGGCGAGCAGCGCGGCGTTGATTGCGCCGGGCTTGCCGATGGCGAGCGTGCCCACAGGCACGCCGCCCGGCATCTGCACGATCGAGAGAAGCGAATCGAGTCCCTTGAACGCGTCCGATTCGATCGGCACGCCGAGCACGGGCAGCGGCGTCATCGCGGCCGTCATGCCTGGCAGATGGGCGGCACCGCCGGCCCCGGCGATGACGACGTGGAAGCCTTCTGATTCGGCTCCCTTGGCGAAAGCGGCCAGTCGATCGGGGGTGCGATGCGCGGAGACGATGCGGGCGTCGCAGTCGATTTCGAGCGCCGCGAGAGTTTCCACCGCGTGGCGCATCGTCGCCCAGTCCGATTGCGACCCCATGATGACGGCGACGGGCGGTTTGGACTTCCCCACTGCTGCTTCCTTTACGAAGGGAAGCCTTGCGGCATAGACGATGGCTTCCCGATAGGCAAGCGCGCGAATAGAGGTCGATCGCGGGCCGATTTTGCTTCGCGAACGGTGGGCGCCCGCGTTAAGAACTCCCCCAAGTTTCTCTCGATCAGCGTGGGCGAATTATGGACGAAAGCCTCAGGCAAGCGGTCGCCGTGCTGGCGGTGGCGATGATAGTCGCAATCGCCGCGCGTCAGATCAGGCTGCCCTATACCGTCGGACTGGTCATCGTCGGCGCCATCGTCGCGCTGTCGGACGCCGAGTTCGCGCCCCATCTCACGCATGATCTGATCTTCGATCTGATCCTGCCGCCGCTGCTCTTCGAGGCGGCGCTGACGCTTTCCTGGCGCGAACTGGTGCGCGATTCGCTGCCTTTGCTCGCGCTCGCGGGAATTGGAACGGTCGTATCCGCGGCGGTCGTCACCATGTCGATGACGACGCTGCTCGATTGGCCCCTGTTTTCGGCGATGCTTTTCGGGGCGCTGATCGCCGCGACGGACCCGGTCGCGATCATCGCGATGTTCAAGGACAACAGGATCAAGGGCCGTATGCGGCTTCTGGTCGAGAGCGAGAGTCTGCTCAACGATGGCGCGGCGGCGGTTCTCTTCGTCATGGCGCTGGCCTTCGCGCGCAGCGGCGGCGCGGATCAGACCGCCGCGGCCACCGTGTTGACGCTGTCGAAAATCGTGCTGGGAGGGGTCGTCGTCGGCGCGCTGTCCGGGGGCGCGGCCATCCTCGCATCGCTGCGCACCTCCGAACATCTGATCGAAGCGGCGCTGACCACGATCGCCGCATTCGGCTCCTTTCTGATCGCCGAATATTTCCATGTCTCGGGCGTGCTGGCGACGGTCACGGCGGGACTGGTCATGGGCAATCTGGGCCTTCTGAGCGAGCAGGAGGGCGGCTACATCAGCCTGAGAGGGCGCGAATTCGTTTTGTCCTTCTGGGATTTCGCCGCGTTTCTCGCCAATTCGGTGGTGTTTCTGCTGATCGGCGCCGACGTCGCCACGATTCCGTTCGGCGGCGTGGGGTTTGCGCCGCTGTGCATCGCGATCGCGACGGTTCTGTGCGCGCGCGCCATCGTCGTCTATCCGCTGAGCTCGTTGTTTCTCGCGTCGCGATGGAAGATCTCGTTTCGCGAACAGCATGTGCTGTGGTGGGGCGGGCTGCGCGGAGCCCTGGCGCTCGCTCTGGCGCTGTCTCTGTCCGACGAACTGCCGCAGCGCGACGTGATCGTCGCCACCACTTTCGCGGTGGTCGGCTTTTCGATCGTCGTCCAGGGACTCACCATGCCGCTGCTGCTGCGGGCGCTGGGCTTTCTGCCGAAATCGACGTGACGCGACGCGCGACTCGAACGTTCGATTCAATGAATGCGCAGCCGCGTCATCCGACGATGCAGAAGCCGTTGCCGAACGGGTCGCTGCAAAAGGCGATCGGCGGATGGGGGCCGCCTTCGAATTTTTGCTCGCATTTCGCGCCGGCGTTCACCGCCTTCGCCAGAAAGGCTTCAAAATCGTCGACGTGAAAATCGATGTGAACGGGCGTCCAGTGTCGCGCATAGCGTCGAACGTCGTCCGTTCCCTGAGCGGGTTTGCTTCCGGCGGATTTTTCGCTCAATCCGATTTGCGACTCTCCGCATTTTAAAATGACATATGTCGCGACGGGTCCAGCGATCTCCGCAAATCCCAAAGCGTCGCGATAAAAACGCAGCCCGTCTTCGAGCAGCGGCACGTCGATTGAAACCGAATAGCTGACGCTCATGCGCCACATCCCCAAGGGTCAAACCGAGGTTTAGACAATGGGATCGATTGCAAAGGCTCCCGGCGCGATCTAGGCAATGATATCGGGCGTGAGCTGATCTTCCATATAGGCGATGCGGTCGCGCAGCAGCAGCTTGCGTTTTTTCAGCCGCTGGATCTGCAGCTGATCGGCGCCGCCGACGGCGAGCAGCGCGTCGATCGCCGTCTCCAGATCGTGATGCTCCAGCCGAAGCCTTTCGACCTCGGCGCGTATCGCGCTCTTGTCGATCTCGCTCGAAATTTCGTTCATCGACGGCCCCCGAACGCCGTCACGCGCGCGGGAATCAATTGCGTTGCAGCGCGATTATCGCGCCGCGGCCAAAGAGCGTTCAAGCGAATTGTTCTGTCAGGCTTCATAGGCGCTCCGCATGTTCTCGATGTCGGCAATTTTGGCGTAAAGCGGCGCCCAGTCGTCGCGCTCGGCGATCGGCGCCCAGAGCGCCTCGACCTCGTCGATCAGCATCGTGCAAGGCGTCGCGCGCTGGAAATAGGGATGATCCAGACGCATGTTCGACGCCGGCGCATGCGCGGCGAGAGCGGCGCGCACCGGCGCAAAGGCTTCGTCTTCGTAATGGTTCGCGGACGGGCTGCGTTTGGCGCGCGCCTCGGACGCCAGTCCGCCGCGCCAGTCGAAGAAGGTCTGTTCGAAGGGCGCCTTCGTCGTTGTCAGGAAATCGACGAAGGATTTGGCCAGCGCGACGTCGGCCTCTTCGCCCGCCGGGCGGAGTCCGAGGCGATTGAGCAGCGCCGCCCGAAACTCCTGCTGTATGCGGCCCGGAAAGGTCGCGAGGATCGTCTCGGCGGGTTTCAACCCGGTGAGGTGGAGCAGACATTCGGCCAGCCGCGAAAGATTCCAGCCCAGCGCGCCGGGCTGGCGGCCGAAGGCGTAAAGACCGGCTTCGTCGAAATAGGCGGCCGTGAAGGTCGGATCATACGCCGGCGCGAAGCGCCACGGCCCGTAGTCGAAGCTCTCGCCCGTGACGTTGATATTGTCGGAATTCAACACGCCGTGCACGAAGCCCGACGCCATATAGCCGGCGCCGAGCGCCGCGACGCGCGCCACGACTTGTTCGAGGAAGGCGAGCGCTCTGTCCGGCGCCGGCAGATCGGCGATCGCGGGGAAATAGTGGCGGCAGACGTGATCGAGCAGCCTGTCGGTCGCCGCGGCGTCGTTATGGAAGGCGAGGCGCTGAAACGTTCCGATGCGAATATGCGAATGCGACAGGCGCACCAGCACGCTCGAGCGCGTGGGCGAAGGCTCGTCGCCGCGCGTCAGCGCCTCGCCGGTTTCGATCAGGCTGAAGGTCTTGGACGTGTCGACCCCCAGCGCCTCCAGCATTTCGGTGGCCAGAATCTCGCGCACGCCGCCCTTGAGCGTGAGCCGTCCGTCGCCGCGCCGCGACCAGGGAGTCTGACCGCTGCCCTTGGTGCCGAGATCGAGCAGCCGGCCGTCTTTGGCGTCGCGCAGCTGCGCAAACAGGAAGCCGCGGCCGTCGCCAAGGTCGGCGTTGTACACGCGAAACTGGTGCCCGTGATAGCGCAGCGCCAAGGGCTGGCCCAGACCGTCCGGCAGCGGCGAAAAGCGCCCGAAATGGTCGATCCACTCCGCGTCGCTCAAGCCGTCGAGGCCGACCCGCGCCGCCCAGCGCTGATTGCGATAGCGCAGCTGGTGCTCGGGGAAGGCCGCTGGCGCGACGGGATCGAAGAAAGGTTCGCCCAGACCCTCGTGTAGCGTCTCGGCGCGGTAAAGTTCGGTGACCGGCATAAGGACGAGGTCTCGCAAATCGCGCGCCGCGGCGCGACCGCCAAAAAAATAAGGCGGAGATCTCTCTCCGCCCATGGCGTAAAGCATAAAGTCAACGGACGGGAAACGCTAATGGCGCGTTTCGCTGATCGACAGCTTGGCGAGTTCGTCCTTGATCTGCAACTTCTTGCGTTTGAGTTCCGCGATCTTCAATTCGTCCGCTTGGGGATGCAGCTGTTCCTGCTCGATCTCCTTTTTCAGCGCCTCGTGGCGACGCTGGAGTTCGACAATGTGGCCCTGCAAGGACATGCGAAACCTCCTTCACTCCTCTCCGCCGGACAAGCGGGAGCATTGTTAAGTCTGCCACAATGAGAGCGCGCCGCAAGACTTGAAATCGCGCAACGTCACAAATCTTTTGCACAGCCGGCGCGCGGTCTTAATCGAATGTCAATCTTTTCCGTGGCTTGCGACGGCGGTCACTTCACGGCGTCGCAGCGCGCAGGCCGCTTGCGCGCCGCCGCGTTCGCCAGTATAGACGGGCGCTCCGGCCCATTGGGCTTGAGGGCGCGTAGCTCAGCGGGAGAGCACTACGTTGACATCGTAGGGGTCACAGGTTCAATCCCTGTCGCGCCCACCATTTAGCTGCAGATTCTGATCGATTTTCTTGGTCGCGACAGACACAAGCGCGCCTCCATCCTTTCAAACCGTCACGCCCTGGTCGTAGCGACGGGCGCGACAGAGTGGCGGTCGCGCTGCCTGGCGGGTCGAAATGTGCAGCTTCAAATGAGGCGGGCCGTACGCCTCGCGCCGGAACGGCGTCCCTATTGGCCCAGACGGCTTCCCGCTTGCCGGCGAATCTGTAAGCTTCCTTGGAACAATCATTTTGGTCGCGAGTTAAGCTAGACCTGCCAAAAATAGAGACGCGCTCAATGACCGCGCTGGAAGGCCTGCGAATCGTCATCCTTGAAGACGAATCAACGATCCGCCTCGTAATCGAGGACAACCTTATTGAGGCCGGCGCGACAGTTGTCGGCGTCGCCAAAAATGTGCGTGAGGGGCTGGAACTCGTCGAGCGAACGCGACCGAACGCCCTCGCGCTCAACGGCAAGCTCCGTTGCGCAATCTCGGGAGCGGTCGCGGAGCAGCTGGACCAATTAGGCGTTCGCTATCTTATCGTGACAGACGAAAGCATCCTTCCGGATTCTGAGCTTTCCGATGGGCTGCGACTGAATAAGTTCTTCGCTCCGCAGACGCTGAAGTCAGCCGTCCCCCAACATCTCTGTTAAAGTTACGTTCGCCAGCAACATCAACGCATGCCCCTTTCGAGCTCGATCACGACATGTCTGCCGGTTAGGCGCGGCCTTTACCTTTAAATTTCAATATACTGTTGGAACTACGTACACGTCGGTTCGTTTAGTTGTCGGAAGGACAATAACATGCCGCCGACGCGACGAATCGACGACGACCAAACCACCTTGGTCATCCAAACCACCTTGGTCATCCAACGGCAGGTCGGCGTAGCGCTCAGGCTGTCGTTTGAGGCCGTCACCCGCGAGCCGCTTCCCGAGCGCATGGCGATGTTGCTTCTGCGTATGGCGTTAGCCGAGACGGTGAGGCGCGCCGTCGAAGAGAAACTGCCGGGAGACGACAGTCCGGACGGCGGAGACGAGCCTTAGCTTCGGCGTCCGTCTCGGCCTGCGCCGCCCAGCGTTCGGCCTGCGCCGCCCAGCGTTCGGCCGGCGCGATGCGTCGCGCGCAGGCCGGGCGCGCAGGACGGGCGCGCAGGCGCCGGCCAGCATCGCCGGCCTTCATTTGCCTTCCTTCCGGTGCGGCGTCCATAGCTGCTCCCGCCCGCGAGAACCGGGCGACACCGGGAGGAGATCATGGACCTGTCCGCCATCGACCCGCTGATCGGGATCGGCGTCGCCGCTTCGACCGCCGTCACCGACGCCGTCTATGTCTTCTTCAACGCCGCGGTGTCGGAGCGCCGACGCGTCGCCGCAGCGAGCTGGAGCAGCGTCTGGTATCTGCTCTCGGCCTTTGCGGTGATCAGCTACACGTCGAATTGGGCCTATGTCGCCTTCGCTGCGGCGGGCGCGTGGATCGGCGGTTTTCTGTCGATCACGGCGCTGAATTACCTTGCGCCTCGGCGGCGACCTTAGGACGGGGCGCAAAAAAACGCCGCTTGCGCGGCGCCGAGGAGCAGCGATGTCGTGCGCTCAGTCGCGCGCGATGGTTTGATTGTGATTGCCCGCCAGCGGCGCAATCATGCGTTTGCCGGAGGCGCCGACGAGGCTGGTTTCCTGCTTGCCGCGCGCGACGTTGCGGATCTTTTGCTCATGGCTGACGTTGGTCGCAAGACCCAGAGCCAAAAAACCCACCCAAAACGCCACGGGGACAAAGCGCGATTTCGAGAACGGCATTTTGGTTTTCCTCCCTGAGGCTCCGCTAAGCGGACGGTCTCAGCTTCTTCCAAGGCGCGGTCAAATAAAAGCGCCAGGAACCGGCAACCTCATGGCGCCAGACATTTCTCTCTGGACGGCGCGCATTCCAATAAACCCTCCCGAACTTGGCGCCAATGCTTACGTTTCCTGTGGACCTATGCGCGTCGGTCGGAAGCGCATTAGCTTGCGCCCAGGGAGATTGCAGCGATGACCTTCGTGACTACGGGGCGTCCCACGCCCGTCGTGAAAAGCGGGCATGTCCAGCTTTCGATCATTTTGGCGGACTCGGAAAAGACGACTCTGCAGAACCAGATCTTCGATCAGATCAGATCGATGATTCTCGCCGGTCAGCTGAAGGGAGACGATCCCATGCCGACCACGCGCGAACTCAGCAGTCAGCTTGGCGTCTCGCGCAACACGGCGGTTCTGGCGTATGAGCGGCTGATCGCGGAGGGCTACATCCGCACCAAGCCTTACGTTGGCACCTTCGTCTCGCCGGATCTGCCGGACACGGCCTTTCTCTCCGCCGATCATCGCGCGCCGCAGACGGAAGCGCAGGACGCCGCGGACGACGCGCCGCCGGTCTGTGGCGCCTTGCGCACCCACCGCCTTGCCGATCCGGAACGCCGCCGCCTCGTCGCAGACTTCTGGGTCGGCCGGCCTGACGCGCGCTCGTTTCCGCTGAAAGCATGGTCGCATCACATCAGGAATCGCCTGAAGGCGGTCGGCCCCAATCTCACGAGTTATAATGACGCCGCCGGACTGATGGAGCTGCGGCGCGCCATCGCCAAACATCTCGCGCCGGCGCGCGGCGTCGTCGCCGAACCGGATCAGATCGTCATCGTCGGCGGCTGCCAGGACGGCTTCAATCTCGTCGGCCGACTGCTCGTCACGCCGGGGTCGACCGCCGTCGTCGAATCGCCTTGTTATCAGGGCGCCGCCTTTGTGCTCGAAAGTCTTGGGGCGACGCTTCATCCCGTGCCCGTGGACCAGGACGGCCTCGACGTTTCGCAATTGCCCAAAACCAAGGGCGCGGTCGCCTATGTGACGCCGTCGCATCAATATCCGATTGGCGTGACGATGAGCCTGCAGCGGCGGCTCGAGCTTCTCGCCTGGGCGACGCAATACGACGCCTACATCATGGAGGACGATTACGACAGCGACTTCCGTTTCATCGGTTCGCCGCTGACCGCGCTGAAGGGCCTCGATCGCAATGAGCGCGTCATCTATCTCGGCACCTTCTCGAAATGCATGGGGCCGGGACTGCGTCTCGGCTATGTCGTGCTGCCTCGCCGTCTCGCCGAAGCCGGGCGGCGGATGAAAACATTGATGAACAACGGCCAGAGCTGGCTCGAACAGGCGGCGATGGCGGATTTCATGTCGAGCGGCGAATTCGGGCGACATTTGCGCCGCATCCGTCAGCTGTATCGCGACCGGCGCGACGCGCTGCTGGGCGCGCTCAAGACTCACTTCGGCGCCTGCGAGATCTACGGCGATCAGGCCGGCATGCATCTCGTCTGGAAGCTGCCGAACGATTTTCCGGACGCGGCCGAGGTGGAGAGGAGGGGGCTCGCCGCCGGCGTCGGCGTCTGTTCGCTCGCGACGGGCTCGGCGCTGCGTTTCGACGACAACGCCGGCGGCGACCGGCTGCTGATGCTGGGCTTCGTCGCGCTGACCGAAAAAGAGATCGAGACCGGAATCGCGCGGCTGGCGCAGGCGCTGAAGGCGTAGCCGTCCGCCGTCGTTCGCGCGCAGCCGGCGGAAAGGGTTGCCGCGTCGCGCGGCTTTGCGTTAGCGGTGGCGTCACCACCCCGGTCCTGCGACCGACCTCCGCATCTGCGGAGGGTAGCGCGCGAGTTTCCTGTGCCCATGCGCAAATTCGCCAGTTCGACGCTCGGCGCCATACCGTCCGGCGTCTGGGCGCTCGGCGTCGTGTCGCTGCTCATGGATTTCTCGTCAGAGATGATCCATGCGCTGCTGCCGATCTATCTCGTCGGCGCGATGGGCGCCTCGATGGCGGAAGTGGGCGTCATCGAAGGGATCGCGGAGGCGACCGCTTCGATCGTCAAGATTTTCTCCGGCGCGCTGTCGGACTGGTTCGGCCGGCGCAAGTTGCTGGCGGTCGTCGGCTACGGGCTTGCGGCGCTGACCAAGCCGATGTTTCCGCTTGCGCCGAATGTGGCCTGGATCATGGCCGCGCGCTTCATCGATCGCGTCGGCAAGGGCATACGCGGCGCGCCGCGCGACGCGCTCGTCACCGATCTCGCGCCGGCCTCGGCGCGCGGCGCGGCCTTCGGGCTGCGCCAGTCGCTCGACACGGTCGGCGCCTTTCTCGGTCCGGCCGTCGCCGTGGCCGTGATGTGGCTCTCCGCCAACAGCATCCCGCTGGTGTTCTGGATCGCGACGATTCCGGCGGCGCTGGCCGTTGTCGTGCTGGCGGTCGGCGTGCGCGAGCCGCAATCATCCCGCCCGCCGCGTCCCGCGCGCTTCCCGCTGCATATCGACGAAATCCGTCGGCTCGGCGGCCCGTTCTGGCTCGTCGTGGCGATCGGCGTCGTCTTCAGCCTGGCGCGCTTTTCGGAGGCGTTCCTGATCCTCAAGGCGCGCGACGTCGGCCTGCCGGCGGCGCTCGCCCCGCTCGTTCTCGTCGCGATGAACGTCGTCTACGCCGGCGCGTCTTATCCCGTCGGCGCCTTTTCGGATCGGGGCGACCGTCAGACGCCGTTGATCGCCGGCCTCGTCGCGCTGATCGCCGCCGACGTCGCGCTTGCGAGCGCTGAACATCAACCGCTCGTGTGGCTGGGCGTGGCGCTCTGGGGCCTGCATATGGGCCTGACGCAGGGCCTGCTCGCCACGCTCGTCGCCGACGTCGCGCCGCTGGCGCTGCGCGCCTCCGCCTTCGGAGTGTTCAACCTCGCCAGCGGATTCGCGCTGCTCGTGGCGAGCGCCGGCGCCGGCGCTCTATGGGACGTCTATGGCTCGGCCTCCGCCTTCTGGGCGGGCGCGCTGTGCGCGTCGGCGGCGCTTCTGGCGCTACGAGCGGCGGGCGGTCGGCTCGGCCGCGCCGGGGGGCCGCGTTAAGGACTTCGCGGCGAAAATCGGGCGCGTTAACCGGCGGCTAAGTATGTCACTTAAACATTGAAAACAAAGCATAAACGTTTCGCAATTACGCCATGGTTGGCCATTCATTTCAAGAACCGGCGGGGGCGCTGGCGTTGAAAGAACGCACATCGAGGTTCTAATGAAAAAACGAGTTTTCGGCCTCGCCGTCGCGGCGTCCTTGGCCGCCCTGTCTGCGTCGGCCGCAGACCTGCCGTCGCGCAGAGAGCCGCCGCCGGCCTATATTCCGCCGCCGCCGATCTTCACCTGGACCGGGATTTACGTCGGCCTCAATCTCGGCGGCGGCTGGCTCGACCGCTATGACTATGGGAGCTGGTTCTTTCCGGCTTCGAGCTCGCCCAGCACGGCCGGCGTGATCGGCGGCGCGCAGATCGGCTACAATTATCAATTCACGCCGCTCTTCGTCGCCGGCGTTGAAACCGACTTCCAGGGGTCGAGCGTCGGCGGCGGCAATCAAGTATGGGGCGCGACGCGCAGCGTCGGCTGGTTTGGCACGCTGCGCGGCCGCGCCGGACTGTCGATGCTGAATTCCCAGCTGCTGCTCTACGGCACCGGCGGCTTCGCCTATGGCGATCTGCGCCTCAATTACGGCTGGCTTGGCTCTCAGGCGAGCACTGGCACCGGTTGGACGGTGGGCGGCGGCCTCGAATACGCCTTCCTGCCGAACTGGTCGGCCAAGGTCGAATATCTCTACACAAATATCGGCGCGAATTACGATCCGATCTACGTTGCGCCCTTCATCGTCGACACCCAGCAGCGCGCGCATCTGAATACGGTTCGCGCCGGCGTGAACTACCGTTTCAACTGGATGCTCGCGCCTCCCGGTCCGGCGGTGGCGGCCTACTGAGCCTGACCGCCAAACGACGAGAGCGGCAAAAGCCCCGGCGTACGGGGCTTTTGGCGTTTGCGGCGGCACAGGCGTGAGCCCTGCGGTTGCGGCGCCGCAACAATTGAATTATCTGCTTGGAAGCCTTCCGAGAAACAATTCGGCTGCATGCGAGGGGTTCCACATGGCCGACGCCGACACTGACAGGTTCGCCGCGCGGCGGCCGCTGTCGCCGCATCTGACGATCTTCAAGCCCATTCTGACGATGATGATGTCGATCGCGCATCGCATCACCGGCGCGGGACTTTACTTCGGCATGGCGCTTCTGGCGCTGTTTCTGCTGGGCGCCGCCATCGGCGGCGGCGCTTTCTCCGCCGTTTCCTGGATTGGCTCGGGCTTCATTGGCAATCTGCTGATGCTGATGATCGTTTGGGCGATCTTCCACCATCTGCTCGGCGGCGTGCGCCACGCGCTCTGGGACCGGGGTCTGTATATGGACCCGAAGGGGCGGGAGCTGCTGGCGCAGGGAACGCTTGTCGGCGGGATTCTGCTGACCCTGCTCATCTTCATCTTCAAGACGCTGGCGAACTGATCATGACGGCTGCGACGAAGTTCAAGAGCGGCCGGACCGCGCTCGGCGGCGGCTATGTCTCCAACCACAGCGGCTCCTTTCACGCGCGCTTCATGCGGCTGACCTCCTATGCGCTGGCGCCGCTCGGCGCATTGAGCGCCTGGTGGATTCTCGGCCTCGCCGGCAAAACGCTCGAGGGCGTCCACGCCGAAATCGGCAGACCGTTTCCCGCGCTTGTGCTGCTCGCGTTCGGGATCATCGGCATGACCCACGCGCGACAGGGCATGGACGAAATCATCGAAGATTACGTGCATGACGAAGCGTTGAAGGCGCAGGCCATCGTCGCGAACACTTGGGCGTCGCGCGCGATAACGGCGATTTGGATACTCGCCATTCTGCTCATCGCTGCGCCGAAGTAATCGTCATGCGATCGACGGCGATTCAGACCACCGCGCGGCGCAGCGCTTCCTTGATCTCGATGATCGCGTCCTGTAACGGCGCGGCGCGGCTGCGCGCGCCGGAAATGACATCCGAAAAGGCTTGATTGATGGTTGCAAAAAGTCCTGCATCAAATGTGTCGGTCGGCGGCCGGGCGTATCCGATCGTCGATCACACCTTTGACGTGGTCGTGGTCGGCGCAGGCGGGTCGGGCCTTCGCGCCGTCGTCGGCTGCGCCGAGGCGGGACTGAACGTCGCCTGCGTCACCAAGGTCTTTCCAACGCGGTCGCACACTGTGGCGGCGCAGGGCGGCATCGCCGCGGCGCTCGGCAACATGGGGCCGGACAATTGGAAATGGCACATGTACGACACCGTCAAAGGATCGGACTGGCTCGGAGACCAGGACGCGATCGAATACATGTGCCGCAACGCCCCGCCCGCCGTTTACGAGCTGGAGCATTGGGGCGTTCCCTTCTCGCGCACCAATGAAGGGACAATCTACCAGCGTCCGTTCGGCGGCATGACGACCGACTTCGGCAATGGCCCGCCGGCGCAGCGCACCTGCGCCGCCGCCGATCGCACCGGCCATGCGATGCTCCATACGATGTATGGACAGGCGCTGAAGCTCGACACCAAGTTCTTCGTCGAATTTTTCGCCATCGATCTGATCATGGATCAGCACGGCGCCTGTCGCGGCGTCGTATGCCTGAAGATCGACGACGGCACGATCCATCGTTTTCGCGCCGCGCTCACCGTGCTCGCGACCGGCGGCTATGGCCGCGCCTATCTCTCCGCCACCTCGGCGCATACTTGCACCGGCGACGGCGGCGCCATGGCGTTGCGCGCCGGACTGCCGCTGCAGGACATGGAGTTCGTGCAGTTTCACCCGACCGGCATCTACGGCGCGGGCTGCCTGATCACCGAAGGCGCGCGCGGCGAGGGCGGCTATCTGACGAACAGCGAAGGCGAGCGCTTCATGGAGCGCTATGCGCCCTCCGTGAAGGATCTCGCGCCGCGCGACATGGTCTCGCGCGCGATCACCGTCGAAGTTCGCGAGGGCCGCGGCGTCGGCAAGAATCAGGATCACGCCTATCTGCATCTCGAGCATCTCGATCCGCAGATTCTGCATGAGCGTTTGCCGGGCATATCGGAAAGCGCCAAGATCTTCGCCGGCGTCGACGTGACGCGCCAGCCTATCCCGATCATTCCGACCGTGCATTACAATATGGGCGGCATACCGACGAATTATCACGGCGAGGCGCTGCGCAAGCGCGACGGCAATCCCGACGAGGTGACGCCGGGTCTGATGGCGTTGGGCGAAGGGGCCTGCGTCTCGGTGCATGGCGCCAATCGGCTGGGCTCCAATTCGCTCATCGATCTCGTGGTCTTCGGACGCGCCGCGGCGCTGCGCGCCGCCGAACTCGTCAAGCCGAACGACGCGCAGCCGGACCTGCCCGCCGATTCGGCCGATTTCGCGCTGTCGCGACTGGATTTTTTCCGCAACGCCGACGGCTACACGCCGACGGCAGTTCTGCGCGACAGGATGCAGCGGACGATGCAGTCGCATTGCGCCGTCTATCGCACCGGCGAGGTTCTCGCCGAGGGCGTCGAACTGATCAACGCCGTCTGGCGCGACGGCGCCGACGTGAAGATCGCCGATCGTTCGTTGATCTGGAATTCCGATCTGATCGAGACGCTCGAATACGACAATCTCATCGTGCAGGCGGTCACGACGATGGAGAGCGCCGCCAATCGCACCGAGTCGCGCGGCGCGCATGCGCGCGAGGATTTTCCCGAGCGCGACGACAAGAACTGGATGAAGCATACGCTCGCGACGATCGATCGCGAGAAAAAGACGGCCTCGATCGATTATCGCCCGGTGCACAGCTACACGATGACGAACGAGGTCGCCTATATCGAGCCGAAGGCGCGGGTGTACTGATATGGTCGAATTCGCCCTACCCAAGAACTCCGTCGTCGGCGAAGGCAAGACATGGCCGCGGCCCGAAGGGGCCGAGCGCCTGCGCGAACTGCGCATCTATCGGTGGAATCCCGAAGACGGGGCCAATCCCCGCGTCGACACCTATTTCATCGACGTCGACGACTGCGGTCCGATGGTCCTCGACGCGCTGATCTGGATCAAGAACAAGATCGATCCGACGCTGGCCTTCCGCCGCTCCTGCCGCGAGGGCATCTGCGGCTCCTGCTCGATGAACATCGATGGGCTGAACACGCTCGCCTGCACCAAGGGCATGGAT
>NZ_JBFWNB010000065.1:0-17343 GCF_050251305.1 Methylocystis sp.
GCGCCATCCGCTCCCAAGCCGCATCGGTCAAAACCAGTCGATCCATCACACCCAAGGCCGCCTCCCCAAAGGCAGCCTTGAATCTGATTTGCGCCTAAATTGGAACCCTTAGAGTCCACACGACCTAGCGCTTCCAGCAGGCCTTCGAGAACGTCCCAAGCATAGGCGCCCCAAGCCTAGGCGCCTTGGGCGCCGCAGCGTTGTAGACGATATCTGGAAGAACCGTATCGCCCTGCAGGAGCCGCCATCCGCTCGACCGCGGGCCGCCTTTTCCCCGGGTTGGGAAATCAGACGCGCATTGCGGCGGCGGTCATAAGGAAACCGCCGCCGCAGAGATGGAGAAACCGACCGTTAAATGGTCACCAGCCGTAGCCGTAGGGGTAGCCGTAAGCCGGGTAGCCATAGGCGGGATAACCATAGGCGGGATAACCGTAATAATACGGTTGCGAATAGGCGCTGGCGGCGGCCGCGGCTCCCAACACCCCAACGGCGGCCGCTGCAGCCGCGGCGGCGCCCGGATTATATCCTCGGCGATAATAGCCGCCCCGATAGTAACGCCGGTAATAGACTTGATCGGTGAGTGAGGGCGCTTCGATGCCCTTGGAATGCGCTGCGCTGGTCGGACCCGCCAAGGCGCCGCCCGCCAAAGCCGTGGCCATGCCTCCGCACAGGGCTCCCGTGACGATGAATTTGAACATGCTACGCATATCTTCCTCCGCTCACCTTTGAGCACGTGTTTCGTGCGACGCCACTCTCGAGAAGCTGGATCGTCAGCTTATATGTGGCGCTGAAACCTCCATTGTCGAGGCCAAGGATCGATCCAGAGATAGATGACGGGTCCGCTGAGCGGCCGCACGGCTCGTCCTTCGAGCCACAGCGTCTTCGACGAAGAGAGAGGCGGGGCTGACGTTCTCAAGGGTCGTTGGCCTTCTCATGGCAAAGCGAAGGCGTTCGCCGAAACGGCGCGCTCGATGTTGAAATCGGAAACATGTTTGGTTATCGTTTCTATGTCCTGATTTACGTACACAGTTTCTAGAGCGCAGATCCAAAAGCCCGGGATGATGATGAACGCGGCGCAATGTCGGATGGCGAGAGCGGCGCTTCAGCTGGGAATTCGTGAGCTCGCGAACGCCGCCAAGGTTTCTCCGAGCACGATCGCTCGGCTCGAGGCGGGCGACGAACTTAAAGAGCGCACCGTCGATGCGATCCGCAACGCGCTCGAAGCGGCGGGCGTCGCCTTCACCAACGGCGACGAGCCGGGCGTGAAGTTGAAGAAGGTCACGAGGCGCATATGAGCCGCCGCGCCTCTCGCGTCACGGCATGCGAGATGCTGACGCCAATGCCTCGCCTTGGCACGAGCGTCGCAAGGTCATGTTAGGAAAGAGAGCCCGCGGGCGTCGAATTGAAAGGGACTTGGAAAGTGAGCCTTCCGGAAGACATCTATACCGAACCCGAGTTCTCGCCAGACACGCTGGCTCATCTTGGTCCGCTGCGCCGCTTGGCTGGCGTGTGGCAGTCGGATCAAGGCGTGGATGTCGCTCCGAAGGCGGACGGTCCGGAACAGCGCGCGTTCCGGGAGCATATCCGGATGGATCCGATTGATCCGCAGACGAACGGACCGCAACTCCTCTATGGCCTGCGCTACCACATCCATATCAATACGCCCGAGGAGGCGATCACCTTTCACGACCAGGTCGGTTATTGGCTATGGGAGCCGGCCACCGGCCTGATCATGCAGACCATCGCAATTCCACGCGGACAGGTCGTGCTGGCGGGCGGAACGGCGAAGCCGGACGACACGCGCATTTCGGTCGAAGCGCGGCGCGGCGACACGCGTTTCGGGATTTGTTCGACCACCTTTCTCGAAGAGGCGTTCCGGACCGACTATTACCGTATCGACATCACCTTCAACGAGGACGGCAGCTGGACGTATTTGACCCGCACGGACCTCGCGCTGCGCGGCGCCACACCGCCCTTCAACCATCACGACACCAACACCTTGCGACGGATCGCGGCGCCGACGCCGAACCCGCTCCTCGGCCTGGCGAAGGATAACGAGGCGCGTTAGGCTCCCGACTCGCGCGCGGCCAATATCGTGAAAACCCGCGAATACATATGCGCGCGTTGCAGCTGATGTGCGCGACGAAGCTGATCAGCGCCGCGCCGTGCAGATTCTTTTTGACGGAACGCGGGCGCGCAAGCTTACCGAAGCGCCCGCCGCGAGCAGGCGACGGTCGGCTATTTTGCGCAGGCTTTGCCCGGCGTCGCCCACGGGCTACGCTCAGGCGCGGCAACCGCCTGGGAGAATGACGATGGCAACCCGCAGCGAGAACGAGATGTTGGCAATTTCCGGCGCCGCCCTGGGCGCCGCCGCCGGAGCCGTGGTTGGATCATTGTTCGGGGTAATCGGAAGCGCGGTGGGCGCATTTCTGGGCGCGATGCTTGGCGCCGCCGCTCGTCTCGCAAAACATAAGTGATCGCAGCCAGTCGAGCCGCAGCAGGCGTCGCTGGAATCAGGCCGGAGGTCGCTGACACCTTTTCGCCACAGCCACCGGGACTCGAGCAACAGTCGAGACACAACGGCGAAAAAAGTTCACGGCTCCGCTCTGGTAGAACATCCTTGCTGAGGAACTGGCGGCAGGCGTTCGGCCCCCCATTGTCAGGCGTCAGCCGCCAACTTGAGGCGGGCCTTTCGAGGTCCGCCTCTTGTCCTTTGTGACGATCCGGTTTCGACGCCGCCCGAGGGCGTCACGCGGTCAAGATGCTTCAGCGTGACTCTTCCTCAGCCTGACTTGCGCGCAAGAGGTCGATATAGGCCGCCAGCCGTCCAGCATGGCTCCTGTCCGCGCAAAGGCCCAAATGGCCGTCTGGCCGCACAATAAGAAGCGTGATGGCGTCGACGCCCAGCCTTTCGGCGGTTGCGGGCGTCAGGCGCGCGTCGCATTCCAAGACGCTGGAATTCGCTGTCAGGACGATCGTCGTTTCGATAATGGTTTCGTTCGAAACAGGCTCCAGGTCGCGACGAACGCGCGCGAGTTCCTGCTGCGTCGCGGAAGCGCCTCCGATGAGGAAAGCTGTGTGTCCTCGACGATTGGCGTATTCGTGAAGCATGCCTGCGCCGCCGGTCGCATGCTCGACTTCGACGCCGTCCGGCAGACGCTGACCCGGCCAGATAAAGTCGTTTCGCTCTCCGAGAACGACTGGGGAGTCCGCATAATCGATGTCGAGCTCCGCTTCCGCGACGGCCTCGTGGTGTCGCGAGGCGGGATCGATAAAGGCGGCGCGGATGTTTGCGTCGCGCGTGCGCCGCGCGTTCGAATCCTTCACCATCTGAGCGCCGTCCGCTTCATCGCCGGAGGCGATGATCATTTGCGCCACCGGCCGCCGCTCCGCATCATAGCTGTCCAGCAGCGTTTCGCCGCCGTCGCCTGACGAAACCAGCGCGAGCTTCCAGGCGAGATTGAACGCGTCCTGCAGCCCGCTGTTCATGCCGTGTCCCTGAACGGGGCTGCAGGCGTGCGCCGCATCTCCAGCGAGCAGCACGCGGCCGCAACGGTATTGTCGCGCGACTTTCGAGTGGCAGTGGAAGCGGGTGGGGTTGGCGATGTCTTCGAAGGCCACGCCAGGCGAATAGCGCAAGAGGGTGGCGGAGGCGTCCGCCACGAGATCCGAACCCTCGGCGGTCGGCCGGAGATAGACGCGCCAGCGCCGGTCGGGCAGAGCCGTCAGGATGATCGGCGTCTCATCGAGAAAAGCGTAGATTGCCTCGTAGGAATACGGCCAGCCGCGGATGGCGGCGTCGAACACCGCCCATGGCTCTTCGATGTCGTGACCGTCCTGCTCGATGGCGACGAGCGTTCGGACCGTGCTCCAATAGCCGTCGCAACCGACGACCCATTGGGCGAGAATCTGCGTCTTCTCGCCATCGCGCTCAACGGTCGCCAGGACGCCGTCAGGGCTCTTCTCCAAACCGACCAGCCTGGTCGATCGCCTCACGACGCCGCCGAATCTTGCGAGATAGTCCGTCAGGATCGCTTCGGTGACTTCCTCAGAGACGCCAAGATTGAACGGATAGCGACTGCCGCAGAGGGAAAGATCAACGTCTCCCAGCCGCGTTCCGTTGGAGTGAATGCGCGCAAAGCGCTGCCGGACACCCGCTTTCAGCAACGGGTCGGCGATTCCCAGCGAGTCGAAGATTTCGATCGAACGCGGATGGACCACGGTCGCGCGATCCCAACTCAGCGGCTTTTCGTGAATGTCGATGAGCAGGCAATCCACTGCGCGGCGTCGGAGTTCAGCGGCAAGCAGAAGTCCTGTCGGTCCGGCGCCCACGACGAGAATTTCCGCTTCGGTGTCCAAGTCGCCTCCCAAAACGTCTTATCGTGCAGCTGCGCGGCATTGTCGCCACGCTCCGGGTCGAGCATCGCGAGAAGCCGGTTCAGATCAGATCGGCGTCAGCGCTCGATGACCAATCGTTTGAACGTGTGCGATATGATGACATCTCCACAAATGCTGCAAGGCGACCCGTCCGCGCGCGCGCTCTGCGCCCCGGGATAGCGGAATGTGATTCTTTCCGGCTCGGGACCGGTCAAGGACAGATCGACTGTCACCCGAGACGTCGTGCGCCGGGCGCGCAGATTGATGGCGCCGAACGCGGTAGGAAGTTCGCGCAGCTCGATTCCGTCTCCCTTCCACCAATCGTCCGGCACGGCGCGGAACAGTTCGAGGGCGCTTCCATCTTCCCGCACAAGCATCCTTCGGACAGCGGTAGCGAACTCGGCCCCGACCCAAGTGTGGGGCATGTCGCCAATATATTGGGGCGCTCGCGGCGGACTGCAGACGACCTCGGCCCATTGGCGCCAGCCCCGCGGTC
The DNA here is from genome assembly GCF_050251305.1 of Methylocystis sp. Taxonomy (GTDB): domain Bacteria; phylum Pseudomonadota; class Alphaproteobacteria; order Rhizobiales; family Beijerinckiaceae; genus Methylocystis. The sequence continues at coordinate 4,874 of NZ_JBFWNB010000065.1, forward strand.
TCCGGCAGTCCAACGCCAATGCAAGCAGGCGGAAAGCGTCTTCGAAGCGGCCCTGCGATACGAACGCGTTGATGTCGCGAAAGATATAAGGCACGAAGCGGCCTTTGAAATCCGGCGCGCTGATCAACTTGAGATTCGCAGCGCTGACGTCGTAGGTCGCTTGCAGAAATTCGGCTGGGAGCACGTCCTCGACCTGGCAGGGCTCGAAGGCGATCGAAGTGGACGATGGATCGACGTCCCATCGATCGGCCGAGCCCGCGATGACGCCTTTGCCCATGAGCTGCGAGGTCATGCGAAGAGAGCGAGCGAGATTCGCCGCAAATTCCTGTCCCTTCGTCGTCGCATGCGATGCGGTTTCCATTTTGCCCATCTCTGTCGCCAGGTAAGCGCAATTGCGCCATGCGCTTAAGGCGAAATAATCGTCCCAGTAGCTGTAGGTCGGCTCGCCATAGCCCTCATGGCTGATAGAGCGGGGCAGAAGTCCGTGAAATCGCGACTCTGGTCCGTGCAGCGCATTTGTTCTGGCGCAGAGGTCTTCGATAAAAAGCGTCGCTCGGACGACAGGTTCGAAAATGGCGGCGAGGAAAGCGCGATCCTTGGATATCCGATAAACATCCGTCGCAATGCCGACGAATTCGCCTTGCGCGTCAAATTCGATCCCGCTCCCGTAGCCCAGGTTAATCCGGCCATCTTCGTTCAAAATCGGCGGGACCATGCCGTTGCGGCCGACGCGTTTTGAATACCACAGGACGAAGGCTTTGGCGTCGTCGATCAGGCCGGCCCACAACAGGGCGCGCGCTTGGGCGGAGCCATCGCGGATCCATACGCGATCATAGTTTCTTGGGCCAGGCCTGAAGGCGGATCGCGTCGCATTCACCAGGATCAGAGCCGTTTGCGCCTCGACGGTGTCGGTGACGTCTCGATCGCCAACGGAAATCCTTCGAGCGCCGATCTTGCGCCTCCAGTTTTCGGCGACGCTTGCGCGAACCTCTGAGAATTGCACATCCGGTTCCGGAGCAACGCCGTCCCGTAGGGGCGCCGCGATGATGACGGAGTCGCTCGCATTCGGCGGCAAAGAAAAAGCAAACTCGAAGGCGGCGCTGAGAAGGCCCGAGTCCGAACGCAACGTCGGAGTCGTGGGTTTCGGACCATCCGCGATGAGCCTCGCAACATCGCCATTGTCAAAGTCGGCGACCGTGACGACGTCGGGATCGCGAGAAAAGGCTGAGTGAATGTGATCGTTCACCAGAACCCTTCGCCCTTCCATGCTGATCGCATCGATGAGCGTATGACCGCCATGCTGCCAATAGGGATTGATCTGGAGCGGCCGCACCGCGAGCACCAGCGCGCCTTCAAGCGCGGAACGTCTGCGGTTGACGACTCGATGCTCAACCAGCGCCTGCCCGGCAACTGCAATGGCCGTCGAATGAACCTCGACGTCTGCGAGAGTCCAGACGACGCTCGGCAGCGGCAGCGCGCCGCCTTCGAGCGAGCAGGCGATGTCCTCGCTTGCGGGAGCGCCGTAAAGATTTCCGTCTATGCGCAGCAGGGGCGTGATTTGAGCGGAGCCGCGTCTGGGTTCGAGATCGCCATATTCGTCGAAGAGCGCTTCTTCGATTTGTTCGAATTCTCCGAGAACGGTCCAATAGACTTGGCGGCCAAGCAGCGATTGCGGATAGAGATCGCTTTGGCCGGCGCGCGCCGCGCGCTCCAATTGGCCAATCGGCATGCGATCCCTGTCGAGTATGCGGAGCTTGAGTTCCTTGACGACGGCGCCTTCCGGCGCGCTCGCCTTGTGTACGGTCAGGCGAACGTAACGGCTGGTCGCGCAAAGCCACCAGAAGCTGTCGCTTTGGCCTTCTCCGGTCGCGATGCGGCCGACCTCGTGAAATTCGGCGCCGTCGTGGGAAAGAGAGGTTGAAAAGTCCGTCCCGTAAGCGTCTCCCCATTCCACGAGCGTCCCGACGACCGGTCGGACATAACCGAGATCGACGGTAATGCTTTCGCCCGGCACAAGCATGACCGGCGCGTGGCCAAGCGCCGCAATCCGACCGTGTTCCAAAGTCGAGACCGCGTCCTCTGGTCCGTAGAGATTGATTTCGACGATCTCCGGGCCCGGGCGCCGCTCCGGATTTTTGCAGCTCCAGCGCACAAACCGGGCGTCGATCGGAGGAAAGCCAAAGACCTCCTGGCCGCCCTCGCCATGTCGGGTGCCGCAAAGGCGCGTCCAGGCCTCGCCGTCACGCGACGCCATGAATTCGTATGCGTTCGTCGACCGATGACCCCAATAGATTTCCAGTCCGCCGAGCGTCGCCACGACGCCAAGATCGATTTCCAGCCAAGGCTCTTCCAAAGGGTCCGACACCCATGTCGTCACGTAGCGATCATCGATCGCATGTCGTGGAACATCACAGGGGGCGGTCGCTTGCCACGCGGTTTTCGGCGGAACATTCACAGCCCGTTGCGTCCTCCTGCTGAATTAGGCTCTCGTGGTCGGCCGGAAACATGCAGATGGTTCGACAGGTCGACGCGGCGCGCAGTCGATCGTCTGGCGCGCGCCCAATGTGACGATAGCTGACGAAGCCCTACGGCCGGCGATCATCGCAGCTTCTCGAGAGACGCGGCCAAACGAGCGATTTCCGCGTTGTCCGGCGCTAAATCCGCAAGCGTGCGGGCGATTGACGCAGCGCGCCTGACGTCATTCGCTTGCAACATTTCCTGAAGCGCAAGTTGAAGCAGCTGAGCGTCGAAAGGAAAACGCTGAACCGCCTTGTCGAGAAGCGTGCGCGCCTCCGCCGTTCGGCCAAGCGAATTCAGCGCGACGATATAGACATAAGCATAGCGCGCTTCGTCGGCGTCAAGTTCCACCGCGCGCGCAAGCTCCGCGAGCGCCTCGTCATAACGCTGCTGGCGCACGAGCGCCAATCCAAGCGCATGGCGCGCCGCGGCGGAATCGGGGACGCGCGCAATCGCCTCACGTAAGATTCTTTCGCTGTCCGCCTCTCGCTTTTGAGCGCGGTAGAGGTCTGCGAGATTGATGGAGAGAGGGATCGCGGAAGGTTCGAGGCGCAGTCCAGCCAGATATTCCGCTTCGGCTTCGCGCGGCCGGCGCCGGCGGAACAAGAACGTTCCGAGATTGGCGCGGCCTTCGGGGCGATCCGCGTTCAGCTTCTGGGACGCTTCATATTCATTCCAGGCGTTCTCGAGCCGCGCCCGATCTTCGCTCGCAAGGTCATCGACGGTCTGCTCCGCGAGCGCCGCCGCCGCCTCGATGCGGACGCCTTTGATCGGATCAGAGAGCAGCGGACCGGCGCTCCGCCAGTGTTGATCGGGAGGCAAAGCCGACGGCAGGGCGCGCAGCGCGGCGATGCGCACGAGCGGGTCTGCGTCGCTCAGCGCCTTAAGCGTCGCTTGCTCAACCGAGATCGATGGAAAGCGCTGCGCTTCTGCGATCGCCGTTGCGCGCGAGACGGCGGGCGTGAGGGAGTCGTTTGCAATGTTCAGCAGGAGCTCCCGCGCGGCTGGCGCGCCCAAGCGCGCCTCGTGAAAGGCTCGCGCCCAATTTTGAAAGCCTTTGCGATGCGGCCCATGCCATCGCTCGACCGCTTGAGCCGTCCACGCCGCCGACTTGTCCGTGTGGCAGGCGTTGCAGGCGTTCGGCGCGCCGAGCGCGACCGTAAGATCGGGACGCGGAATGCGAAACGAGTGATCGTGACGTTTGTCGACGACCATATACGTGCGCGTGGGCATATGACACGATACGCAGTCCGGCGCGTTTGCTCCGCCTTGCGCCGGATGTCCCGTATGCTCTGAGGCGGAAAAACGATCCGCCTGGTGGCATTGCGCGCAAACGTCCGCTCTCGCAGCCTTGAGCTTGCCCGAATGCGGGTCATGGCAATCGCTGCAAATGACGCCCTTGGCGTACATCGCGCTCTGTTTGAAGGATTGATCATTGAAGACTTCGTCCTTCATTTGACCGTCGTCTTCAAAAAGCTCCGCCGTCAGCAACGCCAGCGCATGCGTGTCCGACAAGGGTTGGCCGGGACGCCACCCTTCGGCGATTTCGCCGCGCCGCGAATGGCAATGCGCGCACAGTTCGACTTCGTCGTCGCTCGGACGCGCGGCGGTCTGCGTCGGACTGCCTGTCGTGGGGGCGGGCGCCCAGTCGACATGCGGGCGTCGCGCGTGAGCGGTCGAGAAGCCGCTGTTCGCCACTTGCGCGCTGCGCGTCCCCTTCGCCCATTCGACATGCCCGGCGCCTGGTCCATGACAACTTTCGCATCCGACGCCAAGCTCGGCAAAGCTAGTTTGAAACCTGTCCTTCGTCGCGTCGTAGTTCTTATGCAGATCGGTCGTATGGCACTCCGCGCACATGAAGTTCCAGTTCTGCATGGACCGCGTCCAATGCAGGGGATCGTCGCTCGGCATAGGCCGATCGGGATAGAGGTGAAACCAATGCTGGCCTCCCGCTTCTTTCGCGCGCGTGTCCCAGGCCCAGGGCAGCGCCTGTAGCCGCCCATCCGGAAACGTGACGAGATATTGCTGGAGCGGTTCGACGCCGAATGTGTGACTGACGTCGAAGCGCGCCGTCTTGCCGTCGCGCCCTTCGGTCTCCACGACGAAACGGCTTCCGTCGCGAAAAAATCTGCCCTTGGAGCCCTGGCTTTCGCTTGTCGCATTGTTGAAATCGCCGAGCACGGTCTCTGGCGTGGCGACGGCCATCGCGGCGGCATGTTGTGATTTTCTCCACGCGGCGGTTTGCGCCGAATGACATCCCGCGCATGACTCGGAGCCGACATAGCGCGCCGATGAAGATTCTTCGATCGCCAGAGCGCCGGCGGTTCCGCAAATCAGAAGGCTGAGCATCGCGCAGAGGACCCCAAACGACCGTCCAGACCGTTGCGCGGGAACCATCGCCTTTGCCCAGGACGAAATATGCTCCTCCATCTTCGCCAATCCGCCGCTCCTTTGCGCCGCATGCTATCGCCGCTCGGCAGGAAAATCACTTCGATGCGCAGATGGCGCCGCCGGCCGTTGCGTCGTTGCACTTTTGCCACGCTGGGCGACAATTTTTGCGTGACCCCTGAAACAACGTGTTCTTGGCTCACTTCTGCGCCAAACTGAAGCCAGATATAGCTCGTCGAGTGCGATTCGGGCGTTTGAAAGCAAATGCTTATAAGAAGCAGGTTTTCGGCGATGCGCGTCGGCAGTGTGAAGATGCGAACCCTCGGCGCAAGCGCGCTTGCATTCATCTGCTGGATTGCGCCCGCGTTCGGCGCGGACCTTCCGGCGAAAAAGGGTCCGCCGGCCGCGCCGCCTGTGTTCACATGGACCGGTTTCTATGTGGGCATGAACTTCGGGAGCGCCTGGACGGGCAGCCGTCCGATCTCTCTCTCTTCTGCAAATGTATTCGATGTTACGGGCGCCGGTCTTGGCCCCGCATCGGCTTTTGGCGCTTCCGGCGTCGGATATGCGCGACTCGACGACTATTACTTTGGCGGCCAAGCTGGATATAATTGGCAATTCACGGAGAAATTTGTCGCGGGCCTGGAGGCCGATATTCAGGGCGCCGGCGTGCGTGGCGGCGGCGGGCTGGCCAATGTGACGCCAGCGCCCAGCGGCTTCGCCGTGACGAGCGCCACGCTACGTCGCACACTGGAAAATTTCGGCACCGTTCGCGGCCGTTTCGGCTACGCCGTGACGCCAACGATTCTTGTCTATGCGACTGGCGGCCTCGCCTATGGCGGCGTCGACGTGACGTCTTCGGTCGCGCAAACTCTAACGGCGACTGCGTTGATCGCAGATGTTGCGAAGGGCGATTTCTACGAGAATCGCATCGGCTGGACGATCGGCGGCGGCGCCGAGATCGCTCTGGGCCACAGTCTGAGCGCCAAACTCGAATATCTGTATTACGATCTGGGGTCCGCTTCATTCGGGGCCCCCGTCAGTTCGCTGGCGTTCACTGACGCGACCACCGGCGTCTTGCAGCTTGTCGACGCCGCGCGCGTCTCGACGCGCTTTAACGGCCATCTCTTGCGGCTTGGACTCAATCATCGTTTCGATTGGAGCATCCCTGCGACGTCCGGCTCGCCGGCGACGCCGCTCTTCGCCTCGCCCAAATTCGAGCCGATGGAACGGTCTGCGTTCGCCGATTGGCGCATTAAGGTCATGCCCTATTTGTGGGCGATCAATACGAACGGCACGTTGATCGCCGGCGGCGACGCGATCGGAACCGATACGACGATCATCGACGCATTCACCAAGACCAGCTCGTTTCCGCTCGCCTTTATGGGGCGCGTGGAAGTGAGCAACGGACCATTGTCGCTCTATGGCGACTTCGCCTGGGCACAACTGCGATTCGCCGGCTCGACGCTGAAGGTGCGTTCGCCGGTCGCCGATGTCGCGCTCGCCGTCAGCGCAAGCGGTCGCCTGAAGCAAACTCTCGCCATTGGCGAGGCGGGCGTCACTTATGAGCTCGCCCGCTGGAAATTTCTCGGCGCTCCAGATTCAACAATCGCGCTCGGCGGATACGCCGGGTTCCGATATGGCTATTTAGGCATCGACCTCACGGCGAAAGCTTTTGGCGCCGCGAACTCGCAACTCCTCGATCTGACGGCCGTCGGGGCGCGCTCCACCGTCAAGTCCGGCAGCATCCGATGGGTTGACCCGGTCGTCGGCATTCAGCTCCGGCACGAATTTGCGCCCGGCGAGGAATTTTGCGCGCGCGGCGATATCGGCGGCTTCGGCGTGGGCAGTAAATTCAGCTGGCAGTTTTACGGCGGCTACAGCCGAGACTTCGACTTCAGCGGTCTGAAGTTTGTGGGGATGGTCGGCTACCGCGCGCTGGGCGTCAACTACTCGACGTGGGCGAATGGTGAGCAAAATGGTCTCAACGCCGTCATTCACGGGCCGGTGACTGGAGTGGGGATGCGCTTTTAGAATGGGCGACGCCGAGCGCCCGCTGCTCAGCGGGCGCGCGCGGCAATCCGAGAGATTGCGAAGAACCCGGACAAGGGGTGCGGCGTTCGCGCCATGTTCATGGCTCGAAAGCCCAAACGCGGCGCCAATCGTTCTTCATGCTGATGACGATCCAGCCTTGCTTCTTGGCCTCGTCATACAATGACTGAGGAAAAGTCCCGACTTTCGTATCGGGCAGCCCGAGCGCCGGACCATAGGCGTATTCGCGTTTGGCGTCATCGTGGAGCAGCAGCATCCCCAGCCGCTCGCCGTCCCCGGCTTTGGCATATTCGAGCATCTGGCGATCGCCGGTCGAGTTTCCGAAGGCCGCGACCGGACGTCGACCGATCATCAGATGGATCGCTTCGGGCTTGCCAGCGTCATTGTCGTTGAGCAGAAGTTTCGGCTCTTTGGTCAGAATCGGGCGGCCGTTCTTGTCGTAGCCGAAACGCGTGCCGCCGGCGGCGCCGACGACCTGCTCTGGCGGAATGCCGTAAGTCTTTTCTGCGTAAGCCCGAACAAAATCCTGGCCGCCGCCGGTGACGATATATGTCTTGAATCCATTGGCGCGCAGATATTTCATCACGTCCAACATCGGAAGATAAGTGAGCTCTGTGTAGAGTCGACCCCAACGCGGATGTTTGGCTGTTTCGAGCCACTTCCGCGCCTCGGACGTGAACTGTTCGACGCTCATGCCGCTCAGCGTTGCGGCAAGTATCTTGAAGAGGTCGCTCTTTGAGAGCTTCGCGATCTTTTGGCGATCTCCTGACAGAACCGTCTTAAAGGGCTCGATCTTCGCGAGCGCCGGTTTCGCTTTGACCACATCGGGCACGCGATCCAAACAATAGATGACTTGCGCATACATTGGGTGCGACGCCCACAGCGTGCCATCCTGATCGAAAGCCGCAATGCGTTCCTCAAGGGGGACGAATTTGGCGCTCGACTTGTCGGTTGTCGCTTGGACAAATTCGATAATTGCGCGTTTGGCTGGACCTTCATTCCATGAAGGGAGAGGATCGCTGTCCGACCACGCGGGCGACGCCGCGAGCATGAACAACATGATCGCCAGGGTCGTGGCGAAATTTATTCGGATGAGCGTTTTCATCTCCCTCTCTCGATTGTTCGGAAGAGAAGCCTCAAGCGGCGTCTGAGAAGATTGCGGTTCGCGTTCTCCACGGAGCGCCTGTCATTGAATGCGTGAGTCTGCGAGCGACATCCTGCTAGGCTTTAGAGAATTCTCAGCAAGATCGTCTGCATGTCAAATCGCCTGTTCAGATGTCGCCCATGTGGTTAGTATCCGCTTTATGTTGGCGCTGCGGCGCACCGCAGCCCCTAGGAAACTGATCGAGAAAGGCATGCGGATGAAAACTTTAGCCAGCTTGGTGACAGCCTGCGCGCTTCTGACGCCGCTACCGGCCTTAGCCGAGAAGGAAAGCAAGCCGAATATTCTTTTCATCGTTTCGGACGACACCGGTTACGGCGACCTTGGCGCCTATGGCGGCGGCGAAGGCCGCGGCATGCCAACCCCGAATATCGACCGGCTGGCTGATGGCGGGCTGACATTTTACTCATTCTACGCTCAACCGAGTTGCACGCCGGGCCGCGCAGCGATGCAGACGGGCCGGATTCCCAACCGTAGCGGCATGACGACGGTCGCCTTCCAGGGCCAGGGCGGCGGTCTGCCCAAGGCGGAATGGACGCTGGCGTCAGTTCTCAAGCAGGGCGGCTACCAGACCTATTTCACCGGCAAATGGCATCTGGGCGAGGCGGACTATGCTCTGCCGAACGCCCAGGGCTACGACGAGATGAAATATGTCGGCCTCTATCACCTCAGCGCCTATACCTACGGCGATCCGACGTGGTTCCCCGACATGCCTCCGGAACTGCGTGAGATGTTTCAGCGGGTGACCAAGGGCTCGCTATCGGGGAAGGCGGGCGAAAAGGCGCACGAAGATTTCAAGATCAACGGGCAATATGTCGATACGCCGGAGAAGGGCGTCGTCGGCATCCCGTTTTTCGACGGATATGTTGAGAAGGCCGCCATCGAGTTCATCGAGAAGGCCGCCAAGACGGACAAGCCATTTTTTATCAACGTCAATTTCATGAAAGTGCATCAGCCGAACTTGCCCGCGCCCGAGTTCGAGCACAAGTCGCTGTCCAAATCCAAATATGCGGACTCGGTGGTCGAACTTGACACACGCATCGGCAGGATCGTCGACAAGCTGCGCGACCTGGGCTTGGAGCAGAATACGCTGATCTTCTACACGACCGATAATGGCGCGTGGCAGGACGTCTATCCCGACGCGGGTTACACGCCGTTCCGTGGAACGAAAGGGACCGTGCGGGAAGGCGGCAATCGCGTGCCCGCCATCGCCGTTTGGCCGGGCAAAATCAAAGCCCGGTCGAAGAACCATGACATCGTCGGAGGGCTCGATCTCATGGCCACTTTCGCGTCAGTGGCGGGCGTCGACCTTCCCAAGAAGGATCGCGATGGAAAGCCGATCATTTTCGACAGCTACGACATCTCGCCCGTCTTGCTCGGCACAGGCAAGTCGCCGCGCCAGGAATGGTTTTATTTCACCGAGAACGAGCTGACGCCGGGCGCGGCGCGGGTCGGAAATTACAAGGCCGTCTTCAATTTGCGCGGCGATGATGGGCAGCCGACGGGCGGGCTCGCCGTCGATGCGAACCTGGGCTGGAAGGGCGCCGAGAAATATGTGGCGACCGTGCCGCAGGTGTTCGACCTCTGGCAGGATCCGCAAGAACGATATGATGTGTTCATGAACAATTACACGGAGCGGACTTGGGCGATTATCCCGATCAACGACGCCATCAAGAAGCTCGTCGCTACCTATGTGAAATATCCGCCGCGTAAGTTACAGAGCGAGTCCTATTCGGGCCCGATTACGCTGTCGCAGTACGAGCGATTCCAGAATGTCCGCGAGATGCTGAAGAAGCAAGGCGTTGATCTTCCAATGCCGACCGGGAACTAGGCTTCGGCCTCACCCGGGATCTGGGACGCCGCAATACTGGCGGCTGGCAAGGCGTTTGGCGGCGCGTCGATCGCGCGTCGCCATGCGCCTGAGGCGGTCGTCCCGCGCTCCGAAGCTCCTGGCGAAACTGCGGTTTCGCGTTGTAAGTCTTCGGTTTGGCGGCCATCGTCGGAAAAAACGCGCGCCGCGCATGGTCTCTGCAACGACGACTTTCGAGCATGGGAAATGCTTGGCGGATTGCAAATCACCAATAAAATCGCTAGCAACCGCGCCTGTGCGGGCCCTTTATACGGACGCGCCTATTCAGCAAAGGACATATGATGGCTAGAGGAAAAACGGTAAAGGCAGTGAGCAAGAAGGTTGTCAAAGCTGAGCCTGCCGCCGTTCGGCCGGTCAAAGAGACATATACCAAGTCAGCGCTCATCAACCTGATTGCCGAAGAGAACGACCTTCCGCGCAAGACCGCCGTGGGCGTTTACGCGACGCTCGAGAAGGTTTTTCTCGGATCGGTCCACCCGCGCGGCGTGGGCGAGTTCACCTTGCCCGGTCTTCTGAAGGTGTCGCTGCGCAAGGTGCCGGCGCGGCGGGCGGGGACCCTGGTTCGCAACCCGGCGACGGGAGAGATGGTGCCGGCCGCTGCGAAGCCTGCAAGCGTGCGCGTCAAGATCCGTCCGCTTTCCAAGCTGAAATCGGCCGCAACGAAGTAAGGCATGGCCGGTTGGCCGCCACAGCGCCCGGACGCCGTGAGAAAAGCCCCGCGTTGAGAGACGCGGGGCTTCTTGTCATTCCCTAGGCGCGGCGGCCGCGCGTTCATCCATGTTTCGCAAGCGCGCGCATGAGCGCACGTCCAAACTAAACATTCAATCTATGTGCGCCGTCACGACCAAGCGCCTCACTTCGCCATTCTCGAACGCCTGCAAGAATGCCTTGTAGTCCTTGAAGACGACGCATCCGTTGGAGTCGCCTTTCGGCCCGAGCATATAAGTATGCGCGAGGAGGCCCGACCGTCCAAAGATATGTTCGTTGCCCCCGATCGGCTTCAGGCGCAATGCGCGAACGCCGTGAAAGGGTTTCTCCCGCAATGCAAGTTCATAGACGTGCGGCGGGGTTGCGCCCCGCATACGTTCGTGGACGTAGCGGGGATCATCCAATTTGGGGCCCAGGCCCGAATGCGCCTCCAATATCGCGCCATTGGGCAGATACACCGTATGCGCCGAGATATCGTAAACGGCGGTCCATCTGTCCAATCCGGACATCCCACTGAACGAGAACTGATGATCGTCGGCGTCGTCCTCCGGGCGCGCGGTTGTGAGATCCGGCTCCGAAAGCGAAGGCGCGGAAGCGCTCGGAAGGTTGACGGGTTCGATGGAGGCCAGGCGGTGATCCGAAAGAGCGGCTTCCACCGACGGCTTTGCGAGAAGACGCCACTGGATTTGCGGCCAAGCCGCTGTCCCGGCCAAACCGAAGAGCACGCTGAAAAAGAATAGGAGTTCGAGACGTCTCGCGAGCGGGGCCTCAGAAAAACGCCAATGCAAGATTGTCAGCGCGAGCAGCAGGCCGGCAATCGTCACTGCGTAACCATAAGGGAGCTCCATGGGATGCCTCATTGTTTCAACTGGGTTTGCGTTTCGCCTCAGTCTTCGGGTTAGGAAGCATTCGGACGGCGCTTTGACGCGCCCGCCGCCGGTGACGTTTGAAGAAATTGAAAGACAGGTCAGACGCCGGACGCGTAACGTCTGGTCGGCATCGCCCAAATGGATCGTAGAAATTCCGAGTGCGCGCGCCAGACTTGTCCCGGCGTCTCCGCTCTACCGGAGAAGAGCGCTTGCTTAACACTGTCGTGAAAGCAATTTGTAGGCCGACCATGCTCATAAACTGCGCTCCGAACTTGGCCGTGGCGTACACCTGGCGGTGATCAGCGCGGGTCTAGTGGAGTTCGTTTGGGTCGTCCTCGTTAATACATTAACTTTCGCGCATTGGCTGTTGCAGGAACGTCACACTCGTCAGCTGTTGGACGTCGATGGTCTGTGGCCGCAGTGTGCTGTCCTTCGCGATTGCAGTGAAGATTACAAATCGTCGCTGCGCCCTAAGGGGATACGTCGTTCGGGCCTCGATGAATTTTCCCGAAACGCCGATCTGTTTCGCGATCGAAATGGTCAAGCTTTCGGCGTAGCGCTCTAGTTTACGTTTCGCGGCGTTTTCGTTCGATCGTCAGGCAGCCGATGTCGTCCGACTGCTCCTCGCCCTGTGCGAAGGCGTCGACGGCTGCAAAGAGCCGCGACACCAGGTCCCCGGGCGGCTCCCGCAGCCCTCTTTCGACCGCCGCTACGAACCGCTGCTCGCCGAATTCCTCCTTCGCGGCGTTCATGGCTTCCGTGACGCCGTCCGTGACCAGGATGAGTTTATCGCCCGGTTCAAATCGTATCCGCATCGCCTGGGCGTCGCGCGCGGGATCGATCCCGAGCGCTGCGCCTGTCGCTTTGAGGCGCGTGATGTGTCCGCTCCCAGAGAGATGGACCG
>NZ_JBFWNB010000066.1:0-15858 GCF_050251305.1 Methylocystis sp.
TAACGCTCGGGTTCCGGTCTCTGGACAGGGAGCGTTTGTGCGATGGCGCGAAGTTCTGGCGGTTGGCGACACTGTCGCGCGCGAGATCGAATCCGATGACGGCGAGACTGCGCTCGCGCGATGCGACGACGTCTTCTACCTCGCGGGCTGGCCCGACGAAGACCTGCTGACCTGCGTCCTGCGCCGCGTTTTTGATGTCGCCGGCCTGGCGGCGCTCGAACTTCCGGAGGATATCCGCATCCGCGACAACGGCGCGATGCGCTACGTCTTCAACTACGGAGTCGAGCCGACCGATATCTCGCCGCTCGTCGGCGACGAAACTCTCCTGCTTGGCGAGCGCCTTCTCGCGCCATGCGGAGTCGCGGCCTTCAGACGCCGTGGCTGACGCGCGGCTCAGAACACGAGCAGAGACGCGACGACGAAATAGGTCATGAGCGAAAATGTGTCTTGCACCACGGTCGCGACCGGCCCGGAGCCGAGCGCCGCGTCAAAGCCGAGTCGGGCGAACATCCAGGGCATCAGAAATCCGAAGGCCGTTGCGATCGTGCTCGCGACAGCCAACGAAATCCCCACCGTGGCGGCAAGGCCGACGTTCGAAAAGAAGAACCAGACGATCGGGAACGCCAAACAGCCGAGCATCGAGCCGAGCAAGGCGCCGGTGCCGAGTTCGCCCGCAAACAGCGGCAGCAGGGCCGAATCGGTGAGAGACAGGCCGCGCACGACCACGACTTCAGACTGCGTGCCGACGGAATCGGCAAGATAGACGATCGCCGGGATAAAAAAGGCGACCGCAATGTGAGCGCTCAGCGCGGCTTCGTAGCGCGACATCATTGCGGTGGCCACGGCGCTCCCGGTCATGCCGACGAGCAGCCAGGGCAATCGATAAAGAGCGCGACGGTGCGGCGCGGCGGTCAAGGCGTCTTTGGCGGCCTCTGATTTGCCGAGAATGCCGACCATGTGGTGCAGATCTTCAAGATGTTCGTCGCGCAGAATCGTCATCAGCGCGCGAGCCGGCACCGCCCCGAGAAATCTTCCCTCCGCATCGCAGACCGCCAATATCGAAAGCCCCGCGCGGATGGCGACGCTCGCGGCCTGTTCGCGATCCGCGTCATAGGAAACGCTGTAGACCTCAGCCGGTCGCACAATAGTCTGCAGCGGCATCGTCTCGGCTGCGCCAAGAAGATCGCGTATGGCGACGACGCCCGCCAGACGTCTGTCGTCGTACAGCACGAAAACATGCGAGGCGTCGTCGACTCGCGCGCCGATCAATCGCGTGCGCGCGTCGCCGACCCTCTCCCGCCAGCCCGCCACCGGGACGCGCGTCACGAGGTAGCGCTCGACCGTCTGGCCGCTCACATCCGCTGGAGGAAGGCGGTCCGGCGTGGAGATGCGGGACATTGCGGTCATGACTTCTTATGATGGTCTTGAGAGACGGCTGCGTCCCCGCGGATTGGCGGCGGGCGGCCGCCGGTCATAGGACGCGCCGCGTGACAATGATGTGACGTCGTCCTCGGCGATGTGACGCCGCCCTCGGCACTTTTCGCGGGCGCGTCGATTGGCGCATGATAGGATGTCTTGATAGATTTTTGTGACCGCCGCGCCGCTTCGCCGTCGCGGCGCCGGGAGCGAATCGGATCGGAGTCGCTGTGATGAAACCCTTTCAATTTGCGTTGGGCGCTTTGACCGGCGCCGCCGCCGTTCTGCTCCTGAATCGCCAGGGAACGCAGCGTGTGCGTCCGATCGCCAAAGCGGCGATGAAAGCGGCGGTGATGGCCTATCACGAGGCGCGCGTGCAAAGCGCCGAGCTCGCGGAAGCCGCGGAGGATCTCTTCGCCGAAGCGAAGGCTGAGGCCACCGCCGATATCTTCGCCGCAGCCGTGGCCGCCGCTCAGGCGAAGGCTGCGCACGCCAAGCACGAAACGACGTCCGAAGCGACGGCGAAGCCCGAGAATGCGACGCCGCCGGGCGAGGCCGCCGCCGCGCGGGCAGCTGGCGAGAAGGCGTAAATGAGCGACGCGACTCTCCCGCTCGCGCAGGTGTCCCACGCCATGCCGGGACGCGCGCGGCTCCGCATCGCCGACCGGCGCGGCGACGACGCTTATTTTGCCTCGGTCTCCAAGGGGCTTTCGGCGATCGCCGGCGTCCGCGCCGTCGAAGTGGCGCCGCTGACGGGCAGCGTGCTCATTCAGCACAGCGGACCGCTGGCGCGCATCGGCGTCGCCGCGCAGGAGGCGCGGCTGTTTGTCGTCGGGGAAACGCCTCAGACTCCGCGCGACGCGCCGGACGTCTCGATCGACCCGAAAATGGTCGCGGCGCTCGCGCTCTTCGCGACGGCGCTGTGGCAGATGTCGAAGGAGCATTTTTTGCCGCCGGCGATCACCCTGCTCTGGTACGCGGGCCGCCTCGGCGGAATCTGGTCCGTGGACGGCGGCGCCGAAAACGGCGATTAGGCCTAGCCCTTGAGCGCCTCCGCGATGTCGGTCGCTTCCCACGGCAGGTCGAGATCGTCGCGGCCGAAATGGCCATAGGTGGCGAGCGGAAGATAGAAGCCTTCGGGGCCGGATGTCTGAGGCGCGACGCGCAAGCCGAAACGGCGAACGATCGACGCCGGCCGAAAATCCAGAAGCTCCGCGAGCCGTTTGGCGATTTTCTCATCCGCCAGCAGGCCGGAGTTGAAGGTTTCGACAGACAGGCTGAGCGGCTCCGCCTGCCCCGCCGCGTAAGCCAGGTGAACTTCGCAGCGTTCGGCGAGGCCCGCCGCGACGATGTTCTTGGCGGCGTGCCGCGCGGCGTAAGCGCCGGCGCGTTCGATGCGCGATGGATCCTTGCCTGACAGCGCCGAGCCGCTCTGGCGCGCGATCTCGCCATAGGCGTCGATGCCGCTCTTGCGCCCGGTCAGACCGGCGTGGCGCGCGGGGCCGCCGATTTCGAACGTTTCGCCGGCGTTGACGTTGACCTTCGTCCGCCCGTCCGGCCTCATGTCGCCCGATGAAAGCGCATCGAGCGCGATCGCGCGCAGCCGGTCGAATTTGGCGCCGTCCATCGTCTCGCCGTCAAAGGCGACGGTCAGCGAGACCCCATAAATCCGCGCCGGGCGGCCGCGGCGATATTCGACGGACACTTGCGTCTTGGCGTCTGGCGAAAGCGACGAAAATCCCTCGCGCCGCGCCGCATCGAGGGCGCGCGCGACCCTATGGGCGAGGCTGATGGGCGCCGGCATGAATTCAGGCGTATCGCGACAGGCGTAACCGAAAACATTGGCCTGCTCATGCGCGACGCGCCTGCCGATGGCGGCGTCGGCTTCGAGTTCCTCGAGCGGCGGTTCGCGCGCCTCGAGCGGCAGCTCGACGAAACTCGTCAGGATTGAGCAATTTCGAGCGTCGAAGCTCCCGGCGGCGTAGCCGGCGTCCTGCATCACCGCGCGCGCAAGCGCCGGCAAATCGACAAGCGCATCGGCGGCGTATCGCGCGGCGAGAAACACGACGCCGGTCGCCAGGGCGCATTCCACGGCGGCGCGCGCGCGATCGTCTTCGCGCAACAGCGCGTCTATGGCCGCGTCGCTGATCTGATCGCAGAGCTTGTCAGGATGGCCCGGCGTCACCGATTCCGACGTGAAGATCATGTCAGGCGACATCGCCGTCTCCGTTGTCGCGCGGCGGCGCCTCGTCTCGATCCGCGATTCTGCCGATGATATCGTTGGCGAACGAACTGCCCAGCGCGATTGCGCCGATCCGCAGAAAATCGCCGGCGGCGAGCGGCGACAGGCCGAGAAGGCGCTGACTCAAGGGAAAAAGCTGCACGGCGGCCTGCAGCAGCAGCGACGCGCCGACGGCACCGTAGAGCGTCTGATTGGGCGGCCTGCCGATTTCGGACATGATGCCCCGCGACTCGGAGCGGCAGGACAGGCTGTGCAGCAACTGGCCACATGTGAGCCCGTGAAAGGTGACGGTGCTGGCCCGCGCGCCGCCTGCGACTCCGAGGCTGAAATAGCCGGCGAGAGCGGCGACGCCCATGACGGAGCCCTCACGCAGGATGCGCCGGAAGTCGGACGCGGCGAGAATGGGCGCTTTCGGATCATGCGGCGGCTTATCCAGCGCGTCGGGCTCCGGCGGTTCGAGCCCCAGGGCGATCGCCGGCAGCGCGTCGGTCGCCAGATTGAGCCAGAGCAACTGCATCGGCGTCAGCGGTTCGCCGCTTCCGACAAGCGCCGCGCCGAGCATGACGATGGTCTCGGACGCATTGGTGGACACGAGATAGCGCAGCACTTTGCGAATATTCGCATAGGTGGCGCGGCCGAGTCGTATCGCCTCGACGACGCCGTCCATGTCGTCGGTCGCGAGCACGATGTCGGCGACCTGACGGGCGACGTCGGCGCCTTCGCCGCCCATGGCGATGCCGACGTCGGCGGCGCGCAACGCCGGGCCGTCGTTGACGCCGTCGCCGGTCATCGCGACGATATGGCCGTGGCCTTGCAGCGCCTTGACGATGTTGAGCTTGTCGACGGGGCTGACGCGCGCGAAGACATGCGGCTGTCGCGCCAGCGCCTCGAGCATCTCGGGCTGCATCTTCGCCATCTGGCCGGCTTCGAGCACGCGCAGCTCGCCGCCGTGATTAAGATCCAGCCGCCGGGCGATGGCGAAGGCGGTCGCGCTCTGATCGCCGGTGATCATCACCGTGCGCACGCCGGCCCGGTGCAGTCGCCTGAGCGCCGGGATGACGCTGGGACGAATGGGATTGGCCATGCCGGCGAGGCCGAGCCACACAAGGTCCTGCTCGTCGCGCGGATCGCCGCCGGCGTCGCGGACGGCGACGCCAAGGACGCGCAGCGCGTCGCCGGCCATGCGTTCATTGGCCTTGAGAATGGCTTTCCGCCCCGCGGCGTCGAGCGACACGACGCCAGTGGCGGCGCTGCGGGTCGCGCAACGCGCGAGCACCTCGACCGGGTCGCCTTTGACGCACAGAAGGCGCGCGCCGTCAGCCGTTTCATGGACCGTGCTCATGCGCTTGCGGCCTTCGCCGCGCGCGACGCTGGTCAGCATCGGGGACAATCGCCGAAGCGCGATGGGATCGACTCCCATCGCGACGCCCGCTTCGATCAGCGCGGTTTCCGTCGGCGTGCCATCAACCTCGCACCCGTTGGCCGTGGGCTTTACGGCGGCGTCGCTGCACAGCGTCGTCGCTTCGAAGAGTCGGCGCGCAATGGCGATGGTCGCGGCGTCCGCCTCGTCGGCGCCGTCGCGCAGCAGCCGTCCGTCTCGGAGCTCATAGGCGCTATTGTCGACATGGACGCGGACCGTCGCCATGCGATTTTCGGTGAGCGTTCCCGTCTTGTCGAGCCCGATGGTTTCGATCGCGCCGAGCGTCTCCACCGCATCGATCTTGCGCACCAGCACCTTGCGTTTGCGCATGTCCTGCACGCCCAGGGCGAGCGTCGTCGTCGCGACGGCGGGCAGCCCCTCGGGAATAGCGGCCACCGCCAGCGAGATCGCGCTGCGCAAGGTCGGAATAAGTCCGTGTCCGCGCATGACGCCGAGCAGGAAGACGCTCGCGCAAATGACGCCGTTGACGATGACCAGTTCGCGCTCGACGTCGCCAAGTTCGCGCTGAATCGGCGTTTGTGGACGCTGCAGCGCGCCGAGCAGCTGCTGCACACGTCCGATCTCGGTCTGCGCGCCGACGGCGGTGACGATCGCCACGCCCGATCCGCCGGTCACCGACGTTCCACGAAACACCATATTGCGGCGATCTGAAACGCCTGTCTCCGGCGCCAGGACGACCCTCGCGTCTTTCGGCGCCGGTTGCGCCTCGCCGGTCAGCGGCGATTCATTCACCGTCATATCGTCGCTGGCGATCAGCCGCGCATCCGCCGGCACGAAGGCGCCGCGCTCGATCAGGAGAAGGTCGCCCGGCGCGAGATCGCGCGAATCGATCCTTGAGCGCGCGCCGTCGCGGATCACGACGGCGTCGGACAGCGCCTCGCCGGCGAGGCCGGAAATCGTGCGATCCGCCTGACGCTCGGTGGCTGTGGCGATCCCGGCGTTGATCAGCACGACGGCGGCGATCATCGCCGCGTCGGCGACGCCGCCCGTCGCCAATGACACCACCGCCGATACGCCGAGCAAGGCGATCGGCAGGCTGGTCATCTGCTCGGCGAAAATGATCGCGGCCGAGCGCGGTTCTGCGCGGCTGAGCTCGTTGCGTCCCCATTTCTGCGATCGTTCGGCCGCATCCTCTGCGGTCAGGCCGTAACGAACGTCCGTCGCCAGCCGCTCGGCCAGCACATCGACCGGTTCGGCGTGCGCGACGTGGTCCGGCGCGGACGACGCGCCTTCGCGCGTCGCCGTCGCCGGCGCTTCAGCGACCGCCGCCTCGAGCGCCTCCAGCAGACGCGCGCTTGTCTGCGGCGGCTGGAACTCGACGAGAGTCGAACCTGTCACTGCGCTGGAGCGAACGAAGCGAACGCCGGGCATGCGGCGAAGGCGCTCCTCGACGGCCCGCGCGCGCGCTGCGCTGCCGCGGAGCCCCAGATGGCGAATCCGCACACGGCCGAAACACGCGTCGTGAATAATTTCGGCGGCGAATTGCGCACAGGACTCAACGCCGAAGCGATGTGAATCAACGGGCGAGAAATTTGAGTCCGCTTCGGCCAGGATCATCGGGCACATTGTCGGCGCGCATCGAAGCCCGCTTTCTGCGACCGTTCGATGACATATTCGGCTCTTGCGGATTTCTCTCGCGCGAGCGCCGCGCTGCTCAGCAATGTTGCCGATCGCCGCGACATGCGATGCGGCCGCGCGCCCGCAATGTTTAGGACCGCTACTATAATTCCGCGCGCAATTGGCGCAACCGGCGAGTCCGGCCGCCTGTGAGACGATCAGCCGCCGCGCTAAAGGCGTTGACATTTCGCGCTTGCGAAAATCCACCGGCGGCGGAACCTTAACGAGCGTTTCGGCGTTTTCGATCAGCGCGCTTAAAATTGCGCCTTTATCAAACTGAGATTTTGAGTGAAGCTCGCATTGTCTTGATTTGTCTTGTCTTGATTTCGGCGGGAAGGAATCACGTTTTGAGACAACGGCTCCAGGCGAGCCGCGCCGCAGGCGAACGTCCAATCGCGCTGCGTGATGTTTTTTTTGCGCAATGAACACGTCATTCGAGGCTTCAAGGCCGCCTCGACATATGAGATCATTGCGGCAAGTTCTTTCATATGCGCAGTTCAAAAATAATTTTCTCGAGGGAGAGCGATCATGACGAAGAGACGAAGCGCACCTGTCGCAGCGGCGATGCTGTTGATAGTCTCGACAAGCCCGCGCCAAGCCGCGCGCGCCGAACAGACGGGAGCCGGCGTCGCGCCGCCGCCGCTGACGAAATTCGAAACGGCGCCTCAAGGCGAAGCCGAGCAGATCGGACAAATCATCGCGCTCACCACGCAGCTTCTGCAGATGCGCTACCCGGAAGGGATGGCGCGGCGCGGCGTGCACCCGAAAGACCACGGCTGCGTCAAGGCGACATTCACCGTCAATCCCGACATTCCTCAGAATTATCGAGCTGGCGTGTTCGCGACGCCGGGCAAAAAATATCCGGCCTGGATTCGTTTCTCCAACGCCACGCCCTTTCTCGCGCCGGATCTCGGCAAGGGCGGTCCCGACAGCCGCGGCATGGCGATCAAGCTGATCGGCGTCGAGGGAGATACGCTGTTAAACGAGCCCGGCGCGAAGACGCAGGATTTTCTGCTGATCAATCTTCCCGCCTTCGCCTTCCCGAACGTTTCGGAATATTTGGAAGTCACAAAAATTCAGCTCGCCAAACATGACGACATCAGCTCGTTTTTTGCCCCGCCTCTGTCGCCCGAAAAACTGAAGACCGCCGCGGTGGTCAAAAAAATCAAGCAAACCAACGTCGGCAATCCGCTGGAGAGCCCATACTTCTCCGCCGCGCCATTTCTCTACGGGCCCGACGCGGTCGCCAAATTCAGCGTGACGCCGAGAAGCGCGGAAAAGACGCCGGTTCCCGCCAATCCAAGCACGAATTATCTGCGCGAGGCGATGAAGAAGAGCCTCGACCCGGCGATCGGCAAGCCGGCCGTCTTCGATTTCAGAGTGCAACTGCGCAACGACGAATCGCTGCCGATCGAAGACGCGACCGCCGACTGGTCGGAGACGACGGCGCCGCCGCAAAATGTCGCGACGATCGAGATCGAGCCTCAAAACTTCGACAATGCCTATCAGATGACCGAGTGCGAACATATGGCGTTTACGCCATGGCACGGGTTGACGGTCCATCAGCCGATCGGCGGCATCAATCGGCTGCGGCGCAACGTCTATATCGCCTCGTCGAAATTCCGGTCTCAGCCCAAAGAGCCGACGGGATTCCCAAAATGGCCATGGTGACGCGTCTCGCGCGCGCGTTTGCGCGCAAGTGTCTTGTCGCAGGGATGGCGCTGTCGACATGCGCCGCCATCGACGCGGCCTGGGCGCAAACGGCGTTCGCCGACGGCGAGTGGCGCGCGGAGCAGGACAAGCGCTTGAAGGCGCTCGACGCCTATATCGGCCGCAAGCCGGTCGCATATCGATGGTTTGCGGATTTTCCCTTCGGCATGACGGACGGCGCGCCGTTCATCATCCTGAAGCTTCTGCCGATGCTCGCGCCTGAAGAATGGGGAACCGGCGATAATTTTCTCGACGTCGCCGGCCTCTTTATCGACGAGCGCGACGCCACCTACCCAATCGCGCGCGGCTTCGGTTGGACGGGCTTGGCGCGCAACGATCCCGACGGCGCCGTCGACTATGCGGCTTTGAGTTGCGGCGCCTGCCATATCGGTCGAGTCCGTCTCGACGACGGCAGTCTCCGCTATCTCGACGGCGGCGTGAACGCGCAGTTCAACCTCGTTCAATATCGCGTCCGAGTCAGAAACACGATCAAGAAGATCACCGCCGGCGCGACGACGCTGGAAGAGAAGACCGACCGCGCGACGCAGGCCATTCTCACGGCGCTCGACAAGGCGCACGCCCAGGACAGGAATTACTTCTACAAGAATTATTCTTTCGCCGGCCGTCGCTTCGACGCCGCCTATGAGACGCGGCAAATCGAGCTCTTCATGCAGGACGCGCCGGCGATCGTCGGCAAATATCTGACGCGCGCCGGCCTTGAATACGCCTCGCTGCTCGACCTCGTCTATAAGAACTACAAAGGCTTCGAGGATGAGATGACGCGTGGCTTCGGCGGCATGGCCGACGCCACCGGAGTCAGCGCGTCGATGGCCTACGCCGCCGCCGAAGCGCGCGGCGAAAGCCCAGATCCGAAGACCAGCCTGCCGCCGACGCCGGGCATCACCGACTTCATGGCCGTCTGGGAGCAGGAGAAGCGTCTGGCGCGCTGGTCCCCCGATCATAAGCAGCTGATAGACGGCGGCGGACAATGGAACGGCAATATCCCGATTCCGATCTTCCGCAATCTCGCCGCGGAATTGACGCTTGGGCTCGGCCGCGACACCGACATTCGCATCGCCGCCTTCAGCGAGGATTTGCTCCGCGACCTGCCGGCGCCCGTCTATCCCTTTCCCGTCGACCTCACGCTGGCGAAGAAAGGCGCGGCGCTGTTCGACGAGAACTGCGCGGCGTGCCATCGGCCGCATAATGGCAAGGTCTACGACCTCGGCACGGATCTCGGCCGCGCCCACGTCGTCAGCGATGTGATTGCAAAAAACGCCCGCGACAGTTTCACGAAGATCTGTCCGCCGACGAGAGTGGTCGAGATGCCGCCCTCGGGAGACCGGATCGCGCCCTGCGCAGAGTTTGAGGGCGCGTCGCTGGAAAACCGCGCGGACGTCTCCATGGCCGACCCCAAGGCGCATGAAGGCTACAACGCGCTTCCGCTTGGCGGCGTGTGGGCGCAGGCGCCCTATTTGCACAACGGCTCCGTGCCGACGCTCTATCATCTCCTCGTTCCGCGCGAGCGTCCCCCCGTCTTTATCAAAAGCCGGCTTGACTACGACAAGAAGCTTGTCGGCTTTTCCTGGCAGGTTCCTCAGACCTTGACGCGCGACGAAGGCTATCGCTTCGACACAACGTCCTTTCCCGCGCTCTCCAACAAGGGGCACGACAAGAATGTCGTCGAGGACGGCAAGAGGTTAAAGCTCGACTGGTCGGACGACGTCGACGGCGCCATGGCGATCGTCGAATATCTGAAGACGAAGTGACATTCGAAGCCAGGCGAGCGCCGGCCGGCCTACAGCCGTCATGCCCGGCCTTGTGCCGGGCATCCACGCCGGGACATCGCGAAATATTTCGCGCAGAGATGGCATGTCCGGCTTATGTTTTCACATTTGCAGCGCGTCGTCGCGTGGATGGCCGCGACAAGCGCGGCCATGACGCGGTGAGTATGACAGCTTGCGCCTAATTCAGCCTGTAGCGCTCAAGCGCTGTGCAACTCCGAAAGGATACGTTTTAATATTTTCGACCGGAAACATTTTACTACAGGATATATTCCTTTTTTATGATCTTGTTTAAGGTTGAATATGGTAACTCGCACTGGCACATGCATTGCCCAAACCCGCCGAAGGCATAATCTCCATAATAAATTATTGCAGACGGAATTGTAAAGCTCCAGTATTCCAGATCGCGGGTCCTATTGGAAAGTTCTTCCCGTTCATCGTCGCTTAGATTCTCCCTAACCGATGATTTTTCTCCCATGGAGTCACGTTCATCTTTTTGCTCTTTTACTTGTGGCGCGCAAAGCTGCAATATCTGCCTTGCGCCGGCCTCATCAAATAAATCATCAAAATTTAAAACACGCCCTGAATTAACATCAAATGCCCTATTTACTTCATAGCGAAATGGATGAGCTTGACCGACAACGTTTTCATATACGACCCCAATAGACGCAACATTCGCAGAGAGATAATTTAACTGCACCGACAGGTCCACAAAAAACTCGTGCCCCTCCAATGTAGAGACTTTATTATTCTCCAACTTTGCGTCGTCGATCGCTGATTGTATATATTCATCGATAAACCTGTTTGCGTCCGCCATCCACGCCGCGCCGGGACGAAAATGAAAGGCTGTAATCGTCAGTCTGGCCTGGCCCTTCGCGGCCGGAACGCGCATGAAAAAGGGCCTTCCCACAACCAAGTGGCCGCCGCTCCCTGAGGTTGCGCGCCCGGCCAAATAGGTCTCCCTTTGCCTGGTGGCTTCAATCAAACATTTAATAAATGGCGCGGTCTCTCGTTGATCTTCGCATGAGTTGTTACGCCACTGGATCCAATCAGTTTGAGATTCCTTTAACGCCGACCGCTCCTTAGCTGTAACCTCTTCCCGCAAGCGATTGTATGCGAGGCCCAACAAATCATCGGCAGCGCGAGCTTCTGCATCGGCGCAAATCGCTTTGTCGGCTCGGGTTTGCGCGAGCGCGCAATCAATTGCTCGGGCGGGCGCCGCCGAACAAAATAAAGAAATAGCCGAGATGCATGCGCCTATCCCCGCTGACAAATCGATTCGCTTATTACGATCCAAGATATTTTCCTTTTGAAAACGCGTGGCGTCGCGCAAGGCTGCTTCGAACCTCTCCGTAAAGAGCTGCACCGGCATGCGCCGCGACCAGATCTGCTGCAGCTTGTGCGCGCGCGTCGATCCATGAGGGATATTCTCGCCAAGAGATATATGCTGGCCGTCGCGCCCTGTCTCTCGCCCGCCTTGACTCTCCCGTATGGCGAGTCATTATGAGAACATAATAGGAACAACTGAGATGACCCATCCGCTGGCCTCCCTGCGGAAAAGCCTGGCTTGCGCCTATCCGGCGGCAGCGTCCGAGACCATCGCGCTCGGCGCGCCCGCCCTCGATCGGCGTCTGAGTGGAGGCATTCTCCGCGCGGCGCTG
Source organism: Methylocystis sp. (assembly GCF_050251305.1). Taxonomy (GTDB): domain Bacteria; phylum Pseudomonadota; class Alphaproteobacteria; order Rhizobiales; family Beijerinckiaceae; genus Methylocystis. The sequence goes on from NZ_JBFWNB010000066.1 coordinate 11,872, forward strand.
CATGAGGCCTATGCCGAAACCGCCGCCGACGCGCCGGCGGCGACGGGCTTCGCCTTGGCGCTCGCCAGGCGCGCGATGGCGGGGAAGAACAAGCCGCTGCTCTGGGCGCGGCAGGAGGCGCTGACCGCCGAATCCGGCGCGCCCTATCCGCCGGGCCTCGCCGACATCGGCCTCGACCCCGCCGCCGTCGCCTTCATCCGCGTGCGCGACGCCAGAGAGGCGTTGCAGGCCGGCGCCGACGCCGGACGCTGCGCCGCGGTCGGGGCGACGCTGATCGAACTCTTCGGCGACGCGCGCGCCTATGACCTGACCGCGAGCCGCCGTCTGGCTCTGGCGGCCGCCGCCGCCGGCGCGCCGATCTTCATCGCGCGCGTCGCCGCCTCCCCCGCGCCGAGCGCCGCCGCGAGCCGCTGGCTCGTGCGAGCGATCCCATCCCGCCCGCGCGCCGCGAATGCGCCGGGGTCTGCGGCCTTTGCGATTTTTCTGCTGCGCCAGCGGGGCGCAGCGGGGCAAGAGCGGCAAGAGTGGCGTGTGGAGTGGAACCGTGACCGTGGCGCCTTCGAAGACCGAACATTCGACGCACCGTCGCTATCTGGCCCTGTGGCTTCCCTTCCTGTCGGCGGAACGCCTGGCGAAGGCGCGCCGCCGACAGCCGAACGCAGATTCGGATGACGCGCCGCTCATCTTCGTCAAAAAGGAACGCGGCGCGCTGCGCATCGACGCGCTTGACCGAAAGGCGATCGCGCTCGGCCTGACGCCCGGCATGACGCTCGCCGACGCCAAGGCGCGCGCCCCCCATCTCGCCGTCACGCAAGCCGATGCAGAAGCTGACCAGCGGCTGATGCTGCGGCTTGCGGCCTTTTGCGAACAGTTTACGCCGCTCGTGGCGCTCGACCCGCCCTGCGGCCTGATGCTCGACGCGACGGGCTGCGCGCATCTTTTCGGCGGCGATGCGGCGATGCGGACCTGCGTCCTGCAGGCGATGGCGCGGCTCTCCTTCACCGGCCGCGCCGCCGTCGCCGGAACCCCCGACGCCGCGCGCGCGCTGGCGCGTTTTGGCCAAGAGGTCGTCACGCCGCCGGGCGAAGACGACATGTTCACCCGCCCGCTGCCCATCGCCGCGCTCGAAGCGCCAAGGGAAACAAGCGTCGCGCTGACGCGCGCCGGACTCACGACGCTGGGCGATCTTGCCGATCGTTCCTCGGCCGCGCTGACGGCGCGTTTCGGCGACGCAACGATGCGGCGGCTGACGCGCATTCTGGGGCGCGAAGACGCGCGCATCACGCCCTTGCGGCCCTTGCCGGAATGCATGGTCGAGCGACGCTTCGCCGAGCCCTTCCTCGATCTCGCTGCGATAGAAAATGTTCTGCGCCCGCTGATCGCGGAAGCGGCCGGCATTCTCGAAAAGCGCGGCGAAGGCGGCCGCGCGTTTGAAGCGCGCTTCTTTCGCACCGACGGCGCCGTCGCGGCCCTCAATTTCGAAACCGGCGCGCCCTCGCGCAATGTCGAGGCGCTTCTGCGGCTCTTCAGGCTCAAGGCCGACGCGCTCGCCGATCCGCTCGATCCGGGATACGGCTTCGACGTCATCCGCTTTTACGTCCTGCGCGCCGAAGCTCTGGCGCAAAGCCAGATCGGCTTCGAGCGGCAGGGCGCGCAGGACAGCGACGTCGCCGATCTCGTCGACCGCCTCGCCGCGCGTTTTGGCCGCGAACGCGTGCTGCGCTTTGCGGCGCAGGAGACGCATGATCCCGTGCGCGCCGCCTCCTATGTTTACGCCGCGTCTCCTTCTTCCTCGCAGAATTCCTGGGTGAAGCCGGAGCCGGGCGAGCCGCCCTTGCGGCCGCTGTTTCTGTTCGATCCGCCGCAGCCCATCGAAACCATGGCGCAGACGCCGGACGGGCCGCCGATGCATTTCAAATGGCGCCGCGTGCGCCACATGATCGCCCGCGCGGAAGGGCCGGAGCGCATCGCGCCGGAATGGTGGCGTCAGGCGATCGGCCGCGAAAGACGAACGCGCGACTATTATCGGCTCGAGGATCGCGACGGCCGTCGCTTCTGGGTGTTTCGCGAAGGCCTCTATGAAAGCGAAACCGCCGCGCCGCGCTGGTTCCTGCATGGGCTCTTCGCATGAGCGCGCCTTTCGCCGAACTCGTCGCGGCGACGAATTTCTCCTTCCTGCGCGGCGCGTCGCATCCTGGAGACATGGCGCTGACGGCGCTGCTGCTCGGCCAGAGCGGCATTGGCGTCGCCGACCGCAACAGCGTCGCCGGCGTCGTGCGCGCCTATGCGGCGCTGAGGGAACTCCGCGACAAATTGCGCGATCCGCCGGCCGGCGACGACGGAGCGCTTCTCGCGCAACTTACCGCAGAGCGCGCCGAATCCTTCAAGCTCGCCGTCGGCGCGCGGCTCGTCTTCGCCGACGAGACGCCCGACATCGTCGTTCATCCGCAAAACCGCGACGGCTGGGGAAGGCTCACGCGGCTGCTCACGACAGGGAATCTGCGCGCCAGGAAGGGCGAATGCCGCCTTTATTTCGACGATCTCGCGCAGGCCGCGCGCGATCTGCTGCTGATCGTCATGCCGCCCCGCAATCTCTCGCGCCTGCCGTCGACGCTTGCGCGTCTCAACGATCTCGCGCCGGGCGACGTCTGGCTCGGCGCGACCATGCCGCGGCGCGGCGACGACAGGCGGCGTCTCGCGAGACTGAAAGAGATCGCCGCGCGAACGCAGACGTCCTTGCTCGCGACGAATGACGCGCTTTACGCCGATCCCGGCCAGCGCGATCTGCAAGACGTCGTGACCTGCATTCGCGAAGGCGTGACGCTCATGCAAGCCGGACGCCGGCTGGAGGCCAACGCCGAACGCCATTTGAAGACGCCCCAAGAAATGGCGCGGCTCTTCACTGAGGCGCCAGAGGCGATCGAGGAAACGCAATGTTTTCTGGCGCGCGTCGATTTCTCGCTCGATCAGCTGAAATATGAATATCCGGACGAGCCTGTTCCGCCCGGGCGCAATCCCCAGGAATGGCTGGAGGAGCTGACCTGGCGCCACGCCGGGATGCGCTATCCCGATGGGGTGCCGGAGAAGGTCGAGAAGCTCCTGCGCGAGGAGCTGGCGCTCATCGGGACGCTCGACTATGCGCGCTATTTCCTCACCATTCACGACATCGTGCGGATCGCCGAAGACAAGGGGATTCTCTGCCAGGGGCGCGGCTCCGCCGCCAATTCCGCCGTCTGCTATGTGCTCGGCGTCACCTGCGTCGATCCGGCGGAGAATGATCTGCTCTTCGCCAGATTCATTTCGCAGGAGCGCAAGGAGCCGCCCGACATCGACGTCGATTTCGAACATGAGCGGCGCGAGGAGATCATCCAGCATATTTACGCGAAATACGGCCGCGAACGCGCGGGCCTCGTCGCGACCGTCATCAGCTATCGGCCGCGCAGCGCCATTCGCGAGGCCGGCAAGGTCTTCGGACTGACCGAGGACGTGACCGCCGCTCTCGCCAGCACGCAATGGGGCAGTTGGGGCTCCAACATTCCGCAGGCTTACATCCGCCAGACCGGGCTTGATCCCGAAAATCCGGTCATCCGCCGCGCCATTCATTTCGCGACGCGGCTGCTCGGCTTTCCGCGCCATCTCTCGCAGCACGTCGGCGGCTTCGTTCTCGCGCGCGGACGGCTCGACGAGCTGACGCCCATCGCCAACGCCGCGATGCCGGAACGCACGTTTATCGAATGGGACAAGGACGACATCGACGCGCTCGGTCTGATGAAGGTCGATGTGCTGGCGCTCGGCATGCTCACCTGCATCCGAAAATGTTTTGATTATTTGCGCGCCCATGACGGAAAAGACATGGGACTGGCCGACGTCCCGGCCGACGACGCGGCGACCTATGACATGCTGTGCAGAGGCGACTCCATCGGCGTCTTTCAGGTCGAGAGCCGCGCGCAGATGAACATGCTGCCGCGCCTGAAGCCGCGTGCATTC
>NZ_JBFWNB010000067.1:0-15765 GCF_050251305.1 Methylocystis sp.
GACTACAACTACACCGCGACGAAGGAAGCGATCGCGCGCGCCGTCAAGGGCGAGCCGAAGGCCTCGGAAGTCGTCGCCAAGCGCAACGAAGCCAAGCACCCCTTCGCGCCCAACTGAGCCGCGTAGATTTTCGAGATCGAAGGGGGGCCGCACGGCTCCCCTTTTTCTTTTGGGGGACGGCGTGACGGCGATCATCGGCTGGGACATTGGCGGCGCGCATATCAAAGCGGCGCGCGCGGACGACGGCCGGCTGACGGCGGTCGTTCAGATCGCCTGCGCCCCGCATGAAGGCGTCGCGAGCCTCGAGCAGGCGCTTCGTGACGGGCGCGCTGCGCTTGGCGTCGCCGACCGCCATCGCGTCACCATGACCGCCGAACTGTCCGACGCCTTCGAAAGCAGGGCGCGCGGAGTCGCGACGGTCGCTTCGATCGCCATGCGCGAGATGGGCGTTCCCGACATTGTTTTCTATGCGGGCGACCGCGGCCTCATCACGCGTGACGAGATCGGCGCCAACGTCGACGCTGTGGCGTCGGCGAATTGGCGCGCCTCCGCCGAACTGGTCGCGCGTCGTTGCGCCGATGCGCTGTTCATCGACATCGGTTCGACAACCACGGATCTCGCGCCGATCTGCGCCGGCCGCGTCGTCGCGCTCGGCGCGAGCGACACCGCGCGCCTTGCTTGTGGCGAACTCGCCTATGCGGGCTTTTCGCGCGGCGCGCCGCAAGCCTATGCGCGGCGCGCGCCGGTCGCCGGATCCTGGACGCCGCTCGTCAATGAAGCCTTCGCGTCGATGGCCGACGTGCGGCGCGTGCTCGGCGATCTCGCCGAAGGCGAAACCGAGGCCGACCTTTCGCCGACGGCGGACGGGCGCCCCAAGACGATTGCGGCGTCGCGCGCGCGGCTCGCGCGCCTCATCGGCCGCGACGCCGCTGAACTCGCCGACGCGCAGCATCGCGCCCTTGCCGAATTTTTCGCGCGCGCCCAATTGCGCGTCATCGAAGATCAGATTGCGTTATGCGAGTCGCGCGACGCGCGCGCCTTCGACGCGCCGATCGTCGGCGCCGGCGCCGGCCGAAAGCTTGCGGCGCGGCTTGCTCAAGCGCTCGGCCGCGCCTTCGTCGATTTCGGCGATCTGATCGCGGCGCCTCCGGCTTTGCGCGACAAGGCGGCCGTTTGCGCGCCGGCCGCAGCCCTTGCGTTGCTTCCCGAGCCGCGGCGCGCTTAATCCGAAAATTCCCGTCGACTATTGCGCCGCGTCCGCCTTGGCGCGCTGATGCGCGTCGATTTTCGCCCTCACCATCTCCCAGGCTTCGCGCTCCGCGTCGCCCGCCGTCTTGTCGATGGCGATCTGCAGATAGGCGAGTTCATTCTCGATCTTCTCGCGCGGCAGCATGTCGAGACGGGTGGCGAGAATCGCTGCTTCGAGCACGGCGGCGCGCGCCCGATTCATGCCGAGAAAGGCGCGATGCGATTGAATTCGCCGCACCCTGCAGAAGAAACGCGGCCGCGTATCGTGCTCTTCGACGCGCGCGACGATGAGTTCGGCATGCGCGAGCGCGGCGGAAAGGCGCGGCGCAGGCCATTCGTCAATGTCGGTGAGCGGCCAGCTTCGGTGGCCCGTGACAAGCCCCGCAAAGATGCGGGCGTCGTCGGTGAAGCTCGCCGTCAGTTTCGGATTTTGCGCGAGGTTGAACAGAGTCGAGGAGGGACGAAACGGCGCCGCGATCCAGTAGCCGTTTTCCTCGATCAATCCGAGCGGCGCAATATGTGGCCGACCTTCCGGCGATAGCGTCGTGACGACGCATTCATGTATCAGAGCCATCTTTAACAGGTCCCTGGCCCGCTTTGCGCAAGGTGTGGCCCATCTCCTTGAAGCGGGTCGCATCCTCTTCGTTACGATCCGTCGCGACGCCGAAGTCGAGCGGCTCGTCCTGACGATAGCGCTTCCCGAGCCTGTAGGCGATCTCGGCCTTCATCAATTCCGCGCCAAGGTAAAAGGCGTGCGCGCCGTCATGTTCAACGGAAAGATGCGGGAAAAGCGCCATCGCATCGGCCGCGACGTGATGAAACCCCTTGGCGTAGATGTGCACGCCGTCCTGGGTCGTCTCTATGCGGAAATTAGCGTCCCGCAGTTCGCGCGCAAGTTCGGCGATCTCTTGCGGCGTTGCAGCATAGGGTTTGCGATCATGGATCTGCAGCAGCGCGTCGCTATAGCCTTTCGGCAGAGCGCGGTCGGCGCGCGCCGCAAACATTAACCGTCTTGCGGCGTCGTGCTCCTGCAGAGTCCGCCGCGTATGCGGCGAAACCTGCACAGTGAGAAGATGGCGGATATCGAGCTCCGAACACATGCCGAGCATGGCCGCCGTTACGCCGGCGGAGTCGGCGTCGGTGAGCTCCGTGAGATTGCCGGTGCCCATCATGATCTCGGCGTCCGGCTCGCGGGCGCGCAGTTCGACATAGCGGGCGATCGAGGCGGCGAAGCCGAAATGGATCGGATCGAGAATCGGATCGAGAATGGCGCTGACGCCGCGCGCGCGCGCGCGGCGCGCGGCGCGCTGCAGCGAGTCGAGATCGCCATGCGGCCGCGGCGTCAGGATCGGGACGATGGGCGAGTTGTCGGGAAGGATCGACAGCGTTTCTTCGTCCAGACTCAAGAGGTGATCCACGCCAGCTTTCGCTGCGCGTTCGAGCTCGGCGACATTGGCCGAGTCGACGCTCACCTTCAGGCCGGCGTTCTTGAGCGCGGCGATCGTTTCTTCGAGATGGTCGAAGGGCGTGTCTGGCAGGCAGCCGAGATCGATGACGTCGGCGCCGCCGGCGACGAGTTCGCGCGCCTTGACCGCAATCTCGGCGACGCTCATTTTTGACGCGTCGACGATCTCGGCGAAGATCTGCATGTCGTAGCGCGACAGATCGGGGGGCGCGCCGCCGCGTCCGAGATAGGCGGGAAGATCGGCGATTTCCTCAGGCCCGCGTTCGAAGGCGACGCCGAAATCCTCGGTCAGCGCTGCGAGATCGGCGCGACAGCGTCCGGGCAGGATCACGCGGTCGGCGCGCACGGGCCGCGGCAGCCGCCGATGGATGATCTCCTGCGTCATCAGCGCCGCGACCTTGACGCCGATGTCGTGGATGCGCCAGTCTTGCGCCGCTTCGCCGAAGCTCGCGACCATCCGCTCCAACCGCGGCAAAGCGAGATGGCCGGTGAGGAACAGCAGGCGCTCGCTCATGCGGAGCCTTCGCTAGGGTTGCGGCTCGACTTCGCGTCGGCGGCGCTCGACCGCCTCCTGCAGCGCCGCGAGGCTCTCGACCACCTGCGTCGCTTCGAAGGATTTGAGCGCGTCCGTGTTCTGCAGATCGATACGGCGCGGATAGACCATCACCATGCCCTTGGGCGCCCGCGTTTCGAGTTCGGGCGCGGTGTCGCAGGCGAAGACGATCGTCGGCACGCGGCATTTGCCAGCCTGCGCGAAGACATTGGTCGCGAGATTGTCGGAAATGCCGACGACGCATTTCGCCACGGTGTTCGACGTCGCAGGCGCGAGAACCAGCGTGTGGTAGAAGTTGTAATAGAAATTGCCGACCGGCGCGGCGCTCGCCGTCGTGTCCTTGAAGATCCGCACCGTCTCGGGGAGGTCGAGATCGTGCTTATACATGCGCACGACTTCAGCCGCCGCTTTGCTGACGAAGAGATCGACGTGATCGAGCGAGCGGATCATGTCGAGACATTCGGTGAAGAAATGTCCTGATCCGGTGAGCGCCCAACCCCAGCGTGGGGTGACGACTTTCTTTTTTGTCATTAGGCGGACTTCCGCGTTGGAAAAATTGCGATGGCTGCGCCCGGCAGGGCGCCTTCGGCAAGACGCGCGCCGGCGCGCGGGAGAGACGAGGGGCCGGCGACGAAGAGCGGCGTCCCGTCGAGATAATCCGGAAGCGCCGGATCGACAATGTTTTTGCGCACAATCTCGCTCATCGACGCGCCGTCGGGGACGTCGACGCTCTTGATCAGCAGCAGCGCGCGGGCGCCTGTTTTCTTGGCAAGCCAGGCGGCGAGACTGTCGGAGGTGACGTCCCAGGACGGCCTGATGTCTTCGGCGGCGGCGACCATTCCGCTTGGCCGCCAAAGGGCGATGCGCCCGTTCGTCTGCGCCTCTTCGATCGCGCCTGGAGAGGCCGCGAGTTGCAGCGCGTCGTCGCGGTTCGCGAGCGCCAGCGCATATTGCTCCATCGCCAGAACCGCCATGGCGTGCGCCGTCCTTTCGTCATAGCCGATCAGCGGCTGCGCGGCGCGCACCGCGTCGGCGAACGGCCCGCCGCCGGGCGTGATCGCCATCGCGCGGGGGTAGCGTTTCAGCGCCGCGATCCAATCGGCGAGCGCCGGCGCGCCATGCAGGCTTCCGCCGAGCTTGACGACGAGCGGCGCGCTATTTGACGGCATCGATGCGCATCGGAACGGGCGGCAAACGTCGCGCCTCCTCATGAGCGCGCACGCGCCGGATTTTCACGCCGACCGCGCCGGGCGCCACGTCGAGCTTTTCCACCTGAACGGTGACGGCGCGCACGCGCTCATGCAGCAGCACGCTTTCGGCGAGTCGTTCGGCGATCGTTTCGACAAGCTCGATATGGCCGCCGGCGAGAATCATTTTGATCGCGTCCATGATCACGTCGTAGGAAAAGATCGAGCGCATGTCGTCGGAGCCGTTGAGGCGGCTGACTTCCGCTTCGACGTTGAAACGCACGCGCTGCGTATGGCCATGTTCATGGGCATAGGCGCCGATTTCGACGGGCGCGATATAGTCCTTCAGGAACACGCAATCGGTGTCGTTCGCGCCCGGCGGTTCGATATAGCCGCGGCCGAGAAAGGACCAGTCGGCGTGAAACGCGATCTGCGCGTCGCGCGCCGAGGGGATCAGATCGCGGATCAGCGCCGTGGCGCGGCCGTCGATGGCGGCGCGCCGATCGCCATGCGCGCAGAGCGCGCCGCGAAAGCCGAGCACGTCGGCCCCGGTGACCAGCAGGCGCGGCACGTCGGGCGGCTCCAAGGCGCCGGCGAGCCCAGAGGCGAGTCCGAGCGTTCGGCAGCGCGCGGCGAATTCGGAGAGCGCGCTGACGCTCATATAATCGACCAGTCGGCCCTTCCCCTTATGCGCGGTGTCGAGCATCGCGCCATGAAAGCCCGCGCCGGCCAGCGGTTCGAGAATATCGAACTCGGGGCCGAGATCGGCGAAGAATACGGCGACGAGCCGCGTTTTCACGGTGAGCGGCGCCAGCGCGTCGATGATCTCCACCGCGTCAGGCGTCGCCGGCAGGGCGAATTTCACATAGTCGACGCCTGCGTCGAGGACCTCTTCGAAGGCGCGCAGCGCATGCGAGACATCGTGCGGCAGTTCGACGACGGCGCTCACCGGCCGGCGGCCGTCGACGAAGGCGACGATCTCGGCGATCATGTCGAGCGGCAGCGCGCCCAGCGCGCCGCGCGAGGGCGCCTTGCAGTCGATGATGTCGGCGCCGCGCGACAGGGCGATCTCCGCCTCTTCGCGGGAGAGGACGCTCGCCAACATCAGGGTCATGAACTCAAGCTCCGAAGGGGATGAAAACCGTCCGCCGCCGTTGCGGCGGCTGGCGCGCGTCGCGCCGCCCGCATTCATATACACTATAACGGACGCCGCGAATCCTGGCCGTGCGGATCCGCCTATTCGACGACCGAGCCGTTGGCGGCCAGCACCGAGGCGGCGAGATAGAGCGACCCGGCGATAAGCACGCGCGGCGGCGCATCGAAGCTGCGCGTCGACAGGAGCGTCAAAGCCTCCTCGACGCCGCCCGCCGCGGCGCCGCTGATCCCTTCCGCCTTGGCGAGCGCCGCAACCTCCTCGGGGGGCCAGCTCTTATGTTCCCCCTCGACCGGGACGGCGACGACTTCGCGCGCGAGCCCCACGAAATGCTTCAGCAGGGCGCGAATGTCTTTGGTCGTCTGCGCGCCGCAGATCAGCGCCAGCGGGCGGGGCGCCTTGTCGTGAAACTCGGCCATGGCTTCGGCCAGAACGCGGCCGCCGTCCTCATTATGGCCGCCGTCCAGCCACACCTCGGCGCCGGCCGGCGCGAGATCGACGATGGCGCCGCGGGTGAGCCGCTGCAGCCGCGCCGGCCAGTCCGCGCGCGTCAGCCCCGTCTCGATCGCGGTCGTGGGAATCTCGGGCGCGACGGCGCGCAGCGCCGCGATGGCGCCGGCGGCGTTTTCATGCTGGTGGCGTCCGGCGAGGCGCGGCAGCGGCAAATCGAGAAGCCCGCGCTCGTCTTCATAAACGAGACGCCCGTTCTCGTTGCTGATGTGAAAATCCCGTCCGGCGACCGTGAGCGTCACGCCGACCCGCCGCGCCTCGCGGTCCAGCGCCCTGGCGACCGCCTCCGACTGGAAGCCGATCACCGCCGCCGCGCCCTTCTTCAATATGCCGGCTTTTTCATGAGCGATCTTTTCGACCGTATCGCCGAGGAATTCGAGGTGGTCGAGCGAGATCGACGTGATGATGGCGCATTTGGGCTGGGGGATGACGTTGGTCGCGTCATAGCGTCCGCCGAGGCCCGTTTCGAGCAGCAGCCAGTCGGCCGGATCTTCGGCGAAGAGCGAAAACGCCGCCGCCGTCGTGATCTCGAAAAAGGTGATCGGCTGGCCCGCATTCGCCTGTTCGCAGCGTTCGAGGGCCGCGTTCAGCCGTTCGTCGTCGACGAGCTTTCCGCCGCCGACGGCGCCAAGACGAATTCGCTCGTTGAAGCGCAGCAGGTGTGGCGACGTATAGACATGCACGCGCTTGCCGGCGGCTTCGAGCATCGCGCGCAGGAATGCGATGGTCGACCCTTTTCCGTTGGTGCCGGCGACGTGAATGATCGGCGGCAGCCTGAGATCGGGGCGGCCAAGCGCGGCGAGCAGCCGCTCGGTGCGCCCAAGCGACAGGTCGATCTTCTTGGGATGGAGCGTGAGCAGTCGCGACAGGATCGCGTCGTGCTGATCCATTTGCGGCTGCGCCCCGTACCGTCAGGCGGCGGCGTGTCGTGGCGGCGACTTGGTCAGCAAGCCGCACAGCCGCGCCAGAGTCTCGCGCATTTCATTGCGCGGCACCACCATGTCGACCATGCCGTGGTCGCGCAAATATTCGGCGCGTTGAAAGCCTTCGGGAAGCTTTTCGCGAATCGTTTGTTCGATGACGCGTGCGCCGGCGAAGCCGATGATCGCGCCGGGCTCGGCGATCTGCACGTCGCCGAGCATGGCGTAGGAGGCGGTGACGCCGCCGGTCGTCGGATTGGTCAGCACGACGATATAGGGCAGGCGCGCCTCCCGCAGGCGCTGCACGGCGATGGTCGTGCGCGGCATCTGCATGAGCGAGAACATGCCCTCCTGCATGCGCGCGCCGCCGGACGCCGTGAAGATGACGAATGGCGAGCGCTTGACGAGCGCATGTTCGCAGCCGGCGATGATCGCCTCGCCGGCCGCCATGCCCAACGAGCCGCCGAGAAACTCGAAGTCCTGCACGGCGACGGTCACCGGCGATCCCTCGAGATTGCCGAAGGCGAGCGTCACGGCGTCCGCCATGCCGGTCCGCGTCCGATATTCCTTGAGCTTGTCGACGTAACGCTTGATGTCGCGGAATTTGAGCGGATCCAGCGGCGCCTCTGGCGTCGCGAGCAGCTCACATTCGCCGCCATCGAACAGATTCGTGAGCCGCGTCTCGACCGGACAGCGCATGTGGTAGCCCGATCCGGGCACGACATAGAGGTTCGCCTCGATATCCTTGTGAAAGACGAGCTGCCCGCTTTCGGGACATTTCACCCAAAGATTTTCGGGCGCTTCGCGTTTGATCAGCGCCTTGATCTTCGGCGGGACGACGTTCGAATACCAGTTCATGACACGAGCCTCGTCAACCAACTCATGACGCCGCCTTTTGGCCGGGCGTCTCTCACGCCTTGGGCGATCGACGCGACGAGCCCCGTCACGGCGCTGACGCTCGAGGGACCGGCCCGGCCTTCGGCGTCAAGCGAGCCCTTAAGCGCTTCGACGAGCGCCGAGCCGACGACCACGCCATCGGCGTTGCGGGCGATCTCGGCGGCGTTCTCCGCATTCTTGACGCCGAAGCCAACGGCGATCGGCAGCCCGGTATGCCGTTTGATGCGCGCAACCGCCTGGCTCACGCCCGTATAGTCGGCGAGCGCCGCGCCGGTGATGCCGGTGAGCGACACATAGTAGACGAAACCGCTTGTGTTTTCGAGCACCTTGGGGAGGCGCTTGTCGTCGGTCGTCGGCGTTGCGAGGCGAATGAAGTTCAGCCCGGCGTTGCGGGCGGGGACGCAGAGTTCGGCGTCTTCTTCCGGCGGCAGATCCACCACGATGAGGCCGTCAACGCCGGCGTCGCGGGCGTCGCGCAGGAAGCCGTCGACGCCATAGACGTAGATCGGATTGTAGTAGCCCATAAGCACGATGGGGGTGGCGTCGTCGCCGGCGCGGAAGTCGGCGACGAGCTTCAAGGTCTTCCTGAGCGTGGTCCCCGCCCTGAGCGCGCGCAGGCCGGCCGCCTGAATCGCCGGTCCGTCCGCCATGGGATCGGTGAAGGGCATGCCGACCTCGATGACGTCGGCTCCCGCGCCTGGAAGCTGCTGCAGAATTTCGAGCGACGTCGCGAGATCGGGGTCGCCCGCCATCACGAAGGTCACGAGAGCCGCGCGCCGTTCTTTCCTGAGGGCGGCAAAACGATCGTCGATGCGGGTTGGCATAAGCGACAGAGGTCCTTGGTGAGGCGCGCAAATTCGCCGAAAGCCCGCTTCGGCCCGGCCGCGCCGGACGGCTTCGGGCGCTCATGGAGGCTCAACAGGCCGCCGTTGCTTAGTGCCTGGGCGCCGTTCCGTCCACTGTTTTCGCGCGCGCTAAATCGTCACTTGCGCGCCCAATTCCACGACGCGGTCGGAGGGAATCGAGAAGAAGTCCGTCGCGTTGGCGGCCTGATGGGTGAGCGCGACATAGAGCTTGTCCTGCCAGGTCGGCATTTCCGACGAGGCGCTCTCCTTGATCGAGCGGCGCCCGAGAAAGAAGCTCGTCGTCATGATGTCGTATTTGAAGCCGGCCTTGCGCAGGGCGGCGAGCGCCGCGGGGACGCGGGGACTCTCCATGAAGCCGTAGTGGAGCGTCGCCCGATAGAAATCGTCGGCGAGCTTTTGGATTTCGAAGCGGTTTTCCGGCGCAACGCGCGGCCGGTCCTCGGTCTTGACGCAGATCACCAGCACCCGCTCATGCAGAACCTTGTTGTGCTTGAGATTGTGCATCAACGCGGTCGGCGCGACGTCCGGATCGCTCGTCAGAAAAACCGCCGTGCCCGGCACGCGCGTCGGCTTCGATTTCTCCAGCATCTCGATGAGCTCCATCATCGGGATCGAATCGCGATGGGTTTTCTCGGCGAGAAGCCGCGTGCCGCGCGTCCAGGTCCACATGATGATCATGACGCAGCCGCCGAGCGCGAGCGGCACCCAGCCGCCGTCTTTGACCTTCATCAGATTGGCGGCGAGAAAGGCGAATTCGACGATGAGGAACGATGCGGCGAAAAGGATCGCCACGAGCAGGGGCCAGCCCCATTTGCGCCAGGCGACGATGAACAGGAGAGACGTCGAAAGCACCATGGTGCCGGTCACCGCTATGCCATAGGCGGACGCGAGCGCCGACGAGCTCCTGAACGCGATGACGAGCAGCAGCACGCCGATCAGCATCAGCCGGTTGATGCGGCCGATATAGATTTGACCCTCCTGCGACGCCGAAGTGTGGGTGATCTCCAGGCGAGGAATGAGTCCGAGCTGAATGGCTTGCCGCGAGAGCGAGAACGCTCCGGTGATGACCGCCTGCGCCGCAATCGTCGTGGCCAGAGTTGAAAGCAGCACCAGCGGCAGAAGCGCCCAATCCGGCGCAAGCAGGAAGAAGGGATTGCCGACGGCTTCAGGGCGCGACAGCACCAGCGCGCCTTGGCCGAGATAGTTGAGCAGCAGCGCCGGCAGCACAAATCCGAGCCAGGCGGTCCGGATCGGTCCACGGCCGAAATGGCCCATGTCGGCGTAAAGCGCCTCGACGCCCGTGACGGCGAGAAAAACCGAACCGAGGACGACGAAGCCGAGCCACCCGTGCGTCAGAAGGAAGGAGATGCCCTCGCGCGGATCAAAACTGCGCAGGACCTGCGGCGCTTCCGGAATATGCATCGCGCCCAAGACGCCGATGCTCAGAAAGAAGACGATCATGATCGGCCCGAACAAGGCCGCCACGCGCGCCGTTCCGTGACTTTGCGCCCAAAACAGCGCGACCAGAATAAAGATGGTGATCGGCAGGACGAATTCGTTGAAGCGGTCGGTGACGAGCTCCAACCCCTCGATCGCCGACATCACCGAAATCGCCGGCGTGATGATCGCTTCGCCGGCGAAGAGCGCCGCGCCGCCAACGCCGAGCATGAAGGCGACCCGCGTGCGTCGGCCCATCGCGGTCTGCGCGAGCGCCATGAGCGACAGAATGCCGCCTTCGCCGCGGTTGTCCGCACGCATGACAAAGATGACGTATTTGATGGTGACGGTGAAAATCAGCGCGAAGATGAGCAGCGAGATCGCGCCGATGACGGATTCCTCGGTTAGCGCGTCATATTCCACCTGATGCGCGAGCGACTCGCGCAGGGCATAGAGCGGGCTCGTCCCGATGTCGCCGTATACGACGCCGATCGAACCGATGATCAGGCCGATGAGCCCGCCCTTTGCGTGCTCGTCCGCGTGATGCGCATGAGCTTGCGTCCCATCGCCGCCGGAGGCGGGACCGGCGTCGGATCGCTGCGTCATGGGACGTTTCCTTCGATAGGACCCGCCGCGCCGCTTATCGACGTTCTCGGAAGCGGGCGTTCGCCCAGAGCGAGAACGGGGGCGAGCAAGGCTTCCTCTCCTTCGGCGCGGGTCCGCCGATCACGGTGCGGCGATATACGCGCTTTTCCGCGCGATGAGAAGCGGGGAATGCGCTGTATCGTTTGGGCGCCGGACGTTGGCGGACTCGCGACGGTTTCGCCGCTCGGGCGCCTCTGAGATCGGAAACTGACGGCTGTCGGCGATCTGGACAAAGCCGGCCGGTTCTGTAGCTAATCCCTGGGACGACAGTTCTCAGGAGGCATTGTGTTCTCATCCTTGAACAGTTCGGCGCGATTCGCCCCGGCGGCGGGCGCCGCCTCGCCAAATACGGTCGTCACCGACACACAGGGTCTCGAAGCGGGCATGACGACGCTGCCAAACGGGGCGCCGGCCTATGTCGCCCGCCCTCAGGCTGGCGAGGACTTCCCGATCATTCTCGTGGCGCAGGAGATTTTCGGCCTGCATGAGCATATCCGCGACGTCGTGCGGCGGTTCGCAAAACTCGGGTTTGTCGCCATCGCTCCCGACTTTCTCATTCGCTACGGCGACCCGCAAAAAGCGCCGGACATCGACGCGATTCGCGCCATTGTCGCCAAGGTTCCCGACGCCGAGACGATGGCGACGTTCGATCAGGCGCTTGCCTGCGCCGTCGCGCGCGGCGGCGACGCCCGGCGCGCCGCGATAACCGGTTTTTGCTGGGGCGCGCGAATCGCCTGGCTCTACGCCGTCCACAATCCGCAGCTCCTCGCCTGCGTTCCCTGGTATGGACGGCTGGACGGGCCGCATACGCCGGAGCAGCCGCGCTGGCCGATCGACGTCGCGGCGGCGGTGAAAACGCCGACGCTGGGACTCTACGGCGGCGCGGATCCGAGCATTCCGGCCGAACTCGTCACGGAGATGCGCGAACGGCTCAAGCAGGCGCAGGCGCCCGCCGAAATCATCGTCTATGACGACGCGCCGCATGCGTTCTTCGCCGACTATCGCGAAAGCTATCGAGCCGAAGCCGCTCAGGACGCCTGGGCGAGGGCGCTGGCCTTCCTGCGCGCGAAAGGCCTGGGCTGATCGGCGGTCATTGCGGGACCAGCGCGATGATGCGCGCCGGACCGCCCGAGCCCTTTTCGATCTTCATCGGCAAAGCGACGACGATCGCGCCTGTCGGCGGCAGCTGATCGAGGTTGGTCAGATTCTCCAGCCCGCCGATATTGGCGGCGCCGATGATTCTGTGAACCTGGAAGTCCTGCGATGGTCCGTTGTCCACGCTCGCCGTGTCCACGCCGATAAAATCCGGGCGGCGCTCTTTCGCCAGCCATGCGGCGGCTTCGGGGCCGAATGACGGGAAATGCAGATGGCTGGCGTCCCCCGGCGTGTCGTCGCCGAGATAGGCCTTCTTGTCCGGCCAGCGCGAGCTCCATCCGGTGCGCAGCAGCACGATGGCTTTGTCCGGAATGCGGCCGTGCGCCGCCTCCCAGGCGGCAATGTCGGCGACGCTGAGCAGATAATCCGGGTTCGCTTCGGCCTTGGCGGCGACGTCGATGACGACCGCCGGGCGCACGAAGCGTTCGGCGGGAATGTCGGAGCTCGTCCATCCCCTTTCGGCGAAATGCATCGGCGCGTCGAGATGCGTGCCGCCGTGCTCGGGCGAACAAAAGGCCTGCGCGAAATAGAAGAAGCCCGCCTTTGTCGGCCCCTTGTGGAGAACCTTCAGCTCGAATCCGGAGGGCGAGGTCGGCCAATAGATGGTCTCGGCGTTGAAGGCGTGGCTGAGGTCGACGACTTTGCTCGATGCAAGGTCGAGGCTTTGCGCCTGCGCCGGTTCGCGGGCGGCGGCGAACATCAGACAAAACGACAGGCAGCAGAACGTAACGCGCATCTTCATATGAGACGATCTCCAGCAAGGCGCTCGCGCGCTGCGGTTCAAAAATCGCTAGCGATTCCTTTGACTTCCCAGTCGCCGTAGCGCGCCGGGTCGAGACCGCCGCGGCCGCCGCGCTCCTGGGGCTGGATCTGCGATCGCGCGGCCTCGCGGCGGCGCGCCTCGGCTTCCGCCAATGCGCGTTGCGCGGCCGGCGGCAACTGCGCGCGCCGCGCGCTCTGGTTCGTCGGCTGATCTGGCTCGGACACCGCCGTTCCTCCGTGCATTCGTCGCCCGCCGCGCGGGCTATTGTGCTATGATTCGGCTCGGTCGCGGAGGGAGAAGCCGTTTGGCGAATAGCGACAGTAGATCATTTTCCGCTCGGACCAAATCAGCGCGTGCGCCGGGACGCCAGGGGTCGCGGCAGGGCTTCGTGCCCGCCGAAGCGGTGCGGGAGGCCGAAGCGGCGAAGATCCCCGGGCTGCCGGCGCGTCTCGCCGCCGCCAATATCATTGGCGACATCGTGCAGGGCGGGCATCGTCTCGACGATTGCTTCGCGCCAAACGCCGTGCCCTCCCGCGTGTCCGGACTGGATGCGCGAGACGTGGCGCTGACGCGCTCGATCGTCACGGTCGCATTGCGGCGGCTCGGCGTCATTCGCTATGCGCTCGGCGAACTTCTGGAGAAGGGGCTGCCGCGCCAGGCCGCGCGGCTTGAATATTCTCTCATCGCCGCCGCCGCGCAAATCCTCTTCCTTGACGCCGCCGACCACGCCGCCGTCGATCTCGCCGTGCGCGCCACGCGCCTTGAACCCAAGACCGCCGGCCTGAGCGGCGTCGTCAATGGCGTGCTGCGCAATCTCGCGCGTCGGCGCGACGAATTCGTGGACATCGCCGCGGGCGGCGAGCACGACGCGCCGACATGGCTTTCGCAGCGCTGGCGTAAGCACTACGGCGAAGCAACGGCGCGCGCCATCGCCGCGATGCACATGCTGGAGCCGCCGCTCGACCTCTCGTTAAAGGACGATCCAAGGGGATGGGCGGAGCGGCTCGATGGCGTCGTTCTGCCGACGGGATCCGTGCGGCTGCGCGCGCGGACGCCGATCGCTGAACTTGCCGGCTATGAAGAAGGCGAATGGTGGGTGCAGGATGCGGCCGCCGCCCTGCCGGCGCGCCTGCTGGCGGCGCGCTCCGACGAGCGCGTGCTCGACATGTGCGCCGCGCCGGGCGGCAAGACGGCGCAACTGGCGCTTGCGCGCGCCCATGTGGTGGCGCTCGATCGCTCGGCGGAGCGGTTGAAACTGCTCGCCGCCAATCTCGCGCGGCTGAATTTGCACGCCGATGTCGCGGTCGGCGACGCGGCCGCGTATCAGGCCCAGCCGTTCGACGCGATTCTGATCGATGCGCCCTGTTCGGCGACGGGGACCATCCGTCGCCATCCCGACGTCCCCTGGACCAAGAAGCCGGGCGACATCGAAACGCTCGCGGGCCTGCAAACGAAGCTGCTCAACCGCGCAGCGCTCCTG
The DNA here is from genome assembly GCF_050251305.1 of Methylocystis sp. GTDB lineage: Bacteria > Pseudomonadota > Alphaproteobacteria > Rhizobiales > Beijerinckiaceae > Methylocystis. The sequence goes on from NZ_JBFWNB010000067.1 coordinate 14,280, forward strand.
ACGCGGGCCGGCGGGCGCATCGTCTATTGCACCTGCTCGTTGGAGCCTGAAGAGGGCGAGCAGCAGATCGCCGCGTTTTTGCGCCGCAATCCGGATTTCCGCCGCATGCCGGTCGATCCGGAAGAGGGAATCCCCAAGGAGTTCATCAATAGCGACGGCGATCTGCGCACGCTGCCGCATTACTGGCCGAACGAGGATCCGCGCCTCGCGGGGATCGACGGGTTCTTCGCCGCGCGGCTGCTGCGATCGGCCTAGACTTGCGCCTCGGCGAGCGGCGCAAACGCCTTCACGACCTGCTCATAGACGGTCCGCTTGAACGGAACGATGAGTTCCGGAAGCGCTGAGAGCTTCTCCCAGCGCCAGGCGTCGAATTCCGGCTTATGCGCGCCGCCGCCCGGGGCGTGAATGTCGATCTCGCCGTCGTCGCCGGTGAAGCGCAGCGCGAACCAGCGCTGCGTCTGGCCGATATATTTGCCGTTCCAGCGGTTGTTGGAGCCTTTGGGCAGGTCGTAGCGCAGCCAGTCCGGAGCCTCGCCCAGGAGGGCGACGCTCGACACATTGGTTTCTTCATAAAGCTCGCGCAGCGCCGCCTCATAGGGCGTTTCGCCCTCGTCGATGCCGCCCTGCGGCATCTGCCAGAGATAGGGCGGCTGGGTGTGGTCATGGGCGCTCTTGGCGCGCCGCTGGCCGATGAAGACGAGGCCCTGGGCGTTCAGCAGCAGGACGCCGACGCAAGGCCGATACAACCCGTGCGGGCTCATCGAGACGTCCCAAGGCATGTTCCAAGGCATGCCCCAAGGGATGGGCCGCGTCGGCGCGCCCTGTCGAATGCGTCGGTCATCGCCGCTCCCCCCGTCGCCAGCCTTCAGCCGGTCGCCCACGCGATCCGCGTCGGGCGGTCATATGCGGCGCGTCAGCGCGCCGTCGGCCTCCATTAGCTCCAGCAGCATTCCCTCGCGCAACCCCCTATCGGCGATGCGCGTCCGCTGCGCGGGGAAAAGCGCGCGAATCGCTTCGAAAATGGCGCATCCGGCGAGGACGAGATCGGCCCGCTGCGGACCGATGCAGCCATTGGCGACGCGCGCCTCGAAATCCATGCCGCGCAGCCGCATGATCGCCCGGGTGGCGTCGTCGTCGCTCATCCACAGGCCGTCGACGCGCCAGCGATCATAACGTTCGAGGCCGAGATGAACGCCGGCCAGCGTGGTGACGGTGCCCGACGTGCCGAGCAGATGGAAACGCGGACAGCGCCGCTCCGACGCCATCCGACGTGCGAAGGGCGCGAAATTCTCTTGCGCCTCCTGCGCCATGGCCGCGAAGGTCTCGGCCGAGACGCAGCGGCCGCCAAAATGCTCAGCGAGGGTCACGACGCCCAATTCGAGCGAGGTCCAGTCGCGGAAGGCGTAGGCGCTGTGGTCGCCGCGCCGCTCGCGCGTCAGCCAAACCAGTTCGGTGGACCCGCCGCCGATATCAAAGAGCAGGACGC
>NZ_JBFWNB010000068.1:0-15313 GCF_050251305.1 Methylocystis sp.
GCGCAGCCTGACGAGCGCCTCCAATATGAAATACAGGAACAGCGCCGCGGTCACGGGCGGCTTTCTGTAGGGCTCCGGCGCAAACATGTAAGCGACGACGCCGAGCTGGATCAGCGCCGAAACCCAGGGCAGGCCGATTGCGCCGAGCGTCACGCGCCGGCGCGCGGCCTGAGCGGCCGCGAGGATGAAGAGCGCGAGATAGACCCAGAACAGCGCGCTCTGGGCCTCGAACGCCCAGCCAAAGGCGGCTGCGCCCAGCAGGTAAACCAGCCCCAGCGCCGCGGCGGCGTAGGCCGCATGCAGCAGCCGCTGTGGGCCGAGCATCCGGCTGACATGAAGGGCAAGAGCCGCCGCGAGCGCCGCCATCAGGATCACGGCCGCGTAAACGGATATAGCGTTCAGACTCATTCAACCGCGCTCCTTGGGCGATCGGCGGCGCGCCATCGGCTCGCCTTCAATGCGCATGCGGATGTGACAGTTTCTTGAGAGCGCGCCGCCCGCAGACGCAATCACTCCAATTTTTCAGAAACGCCCGCGCTTTCAAACGTCGCCATGTCGCGGTGACAGGCGAGCGCCGCTTTGATCACGCCGATGGCGAGCGCCGCGCCCGAACCTTCGCCAAGGCGCATGTCGAGATCAAGCAGCGGACGCATGCCGAGCCGCGTCAGAACCTCCCGGTGGGCGCCCTCCGCCGAGACATGGCCGGCGACGCAATGCGCGATCATATCCGGCGCGATCGCATGCAGCAGGGCGGCGGCGGCGCAAGCCACATAGCCGTCGAGCACCACGGGAATGCGGTTCATTCGGGCGGCGGCGATGGCGCCCATCATGGCCGCGATCTCCCTGCCGCCGAGCCGGCGCAGGATTTCCAGCGGATCGGAAAGATGCGCCGCATGCAGCGCCAGGGCGGCGTCGATCGCGGCGTTCTTGCGCGAAAGCCCGGCGTCGTCGAGTCCCGTGCCGCGGCCTGTCCAGCGCGCGCCGGGGCCCCCGTAGAGCGCCGCATAGATCGCCGCCGCGCTTGTGGTGTTGCCGATTCCCATCTCGCCCGGGGCGAGAAGATCGATGTCGCCCTGGATCGCCTCCATCCCATAGGCGAAGGTCGCCGCCGCCTCCCGCTCGTCCATGGCCGGCGCCTGGGTAAAATCCTCCGTCGGGCGCTCGAGCGCGAGTTCAAAGACCTTCAGGCCGACGCCTTGCGATTTGCAGATCTGGTTGATCGCCGCGCCGCCGGAGAGAAAATTCGCCACCATCTGCTGGGTGACGCTCGCCGGAAAAGCAGAGACGCCCTGCGCGACGACGCCATGATTGGCGGCGAACACCGCGACCAGCGGCCGCTCGATCGCAGGCGCCGCCCTGCCCTGCCAGGCGGCGAGCCATTCAACGATGTGTTCAAGACGCCCAAGCGCGCCGGGGGGCTTGGTGAGCAGACGGTCGCGGGCGCGCGCCGCCGCCAGGGCCTGCAGGTCGGGACCCGGCGCGGCGGCCAGCAGCATGCGGATTTCTTCGAAGGGGCGGACGGCTTCGGACATGCCGCCGGCTTTACCGGCTTGCGGGGCAATTGGCGAGCGGTCGTCGGCGTCGCCCCATCGCGGCGGCGCCTTACGGCGCGCGCTACGCCGGTCGCGCCGACGCGCGCCCCCGCATCGACTCGAAGGCCGCCAGCGCGCGCTCCCGAGCCTTCGCGTGATCGACGATCGGATGGGGATAGGTGCCGCCGAGCCGAACGCCCGCTTCGCGCAGGGCAGGCTCAGGCGCCGCCCAGGGACTGTGGATATAGCGCGCGTCGAGCCTCGCGAGCTCGGGCACATAACGGCGCACATAATCGCCGTCGGGATCGAATTTCTCGCCCTGAAGCGCCGGATTGAAGATCCGGAAGTAAGGCGCGGCGTCGGCCCCGCAGCCCGCCACCCACTGCCAGTTGGCGCTGTTGTTGGCGAGATCGGCGTCGACCAGCGTGACCCAGAACCAGCGCTCGCCTTCGCGCCAGTCGATGAGCAGATGTTTGATCAGGAAGCTCGCCGCGACGAGACGCGCGCGATTGTGCATCCAGCCCGTGATCCACAATTCGCGCATCGCCGCGTCGACGAGCGGATATCCGGTCTGCCCCCTGCGCCAGGCGTCGAGCGCGATCTCGTCGTCGCGATAGGGAAAGCGCTCGAAGGCTCGGTCCAGCGGGCGATCGGGCAACTCCCAATGCGCGATCAGCAGATGGTGGCAGAATTCGCGCCATCCGAGTTCGCGCAGATAGGCCTCGCCGCCGATGCTCCCCGGGTCGCTGATCGCGCGCCAGACTTCACGAGGCGAAATTTCGCCGAAATGCAGATGCGGCGAGAGCCGGGAGACGCCCACGCGACCCATGAAGTCGCGCTCCGATTTGTAGTCGGCGACGTGATGGCGCGCGAAATCCGCTAGCTCGGCGCGCGCCGCCGTCTCGCCGACAAGCCAGACATTGCGCATCCCGACCGCCCAGTCCGGGTTTTGCGGCAGCAGCCGCCATGCCTCAAGGTCGTCGCTGTCGGGCGGAAGCGGCGCGGCGCGCAACTCCTGCGGCGCTGGCAAGGGCCGTTTTGGCGGCGTCGCGGCAAGACACGCCCGCCAGAATGGCGTGAAGACGCGGAAACTTTCGCCCTGCCGGGTGCGCAGCTTTTCGGGCTCGAACAGCAAAGCTTCATGGAACCGGTGGCATTGAACCCCATCCTCGCGCAATTGCGAGTCGATCTCCTCGTCCCGCCGCATCGCCCAGGGCTCGTAGAGCCTGTTCCAGAAGACCGCATCGGCGCCCGTTTCGGCGATGATCTGTTCGAAGACATATTGGGCGCGCCCCCGCCGCAGCGTGAGCGGAACGCCGCGCTCGGCGAGGCTCTGCGAGAGCGCGGCGAGGGAATGGTGCAGCCACCAGCGCGACGCTGCGCCGGCGCGCCATTCGCCGGCGCTTTCCTCGTCGAGGATGTAGAGCGCGACGAGCGGCGCGCCCGTTCGCGCGGCCGCTAAGAGAGCCGGATTGTCCGCGATGCGCAAATCATTGCGGAACCAGACAATCGCCGGCGCATTCATCGTCGCAGAACCCCGTTCGACTTTTCCGACAGGTCAAGGTCGAACGTTCCGTCTCGGCGAACGATCCTTGACTTAAGTCGTAACCGCGCCGGGAGCCCAGGGTTCCCCCGTCTGCGGTTTCAGTCGTTCGATCCGGTCCCGCCGGGCCTAATTGAGGCGTTTGGCGTGCTTGATCCCATAGACCAGGTAGATGGCGACGCCGATGGCCGTCCAGATCAGCAACCGCAGCCAGGTGTCGAGCGGAAGCGCGACCATCAGCGCAAAACAGGACAAAATGCCCGCGATCGGCAGCCAGGGAATGCCCGGCGCGCGGAACGGGCGCCTGATTTCAGGGTGCATGTTGCGCAGGCGCATCACCGCCAGGCAAACCAGCGCGAACGCCGCCAGCGTCCCGATGCTCACCATCTCGCCAAGGATATCGAGCGGCAGCAGACCCGCCGCCAGCGCCACGATCACTCCGACGAGGATCTGGCTCACGGCGGGCGTGCGCCATTCCGCATGCAGCCGCGCGAAGATCGACGGCAGCAGGCCGTCATGCGCCATCGCGAAGAAGATGCGCGTCTGACCGTAGAGCAGCACCAGTATCGCGGTCGTCAGTCCGGCGAGCGCGCCGAGCTTCACGGCCCACGCCAGCCACGACACGCCGGTGCGATCCATCACCAACGCCATCGGGTCGGGGACGCCGAGCTCCTTGTAATTGACGACGCCGGTCGCGACCGCCGCCACCGCGATATAGAGAATCGTGCAGATGATCAGCGAGCCGATGATGCCGATCGGGACGTCCCGCTGCGGATTATGCGCCTCCTGCGCCGCCGTCGAGACCGAGTCGAATCCGATATAGGCGAAGAAGACGACCGACGCGCCGCGCACGACGCCGCTCCACCCGAAAATGCCAAACTCGCCGGTATTGTCCGGAATGAGCGGCGACCAGTTGGCGTGATTGACATGGGCGGCGCCGAACACGATCACCATCAGCACGACCATCACCTTGATGGCGACGATGATATTGTTGAAAAGCGTCGACTCCGTCGTGCCGCGCACAAGCAGCGCGGTCAGCAGCAGAATGATTCCGGCAGCCGGAACGTTGAACAGCCCGTGCACGGCGCCGGGCGGCGCGCCATATGCGGTCGGATCAGCGAAGTAGGCGGTGGTCCATTCGGGCGGCAGATGTATGCCGAACCCTTGCATGACGCGATTGAAATAGCCGGCCCAGCCGACGGCGACCGTGGCCGCGCCGGCGGCGTATTCGAGCACGAGATTCCAGCCGATGATCCAGGCGAAAATCTCGCCGAGAGTCACGTAAGTGTAGGTGTATGTGCTTCCCGCGACGGGGATGAGCGCGGCGAGCTCCGCATAACAGAGGGCGACGAAGGCGCAGGCGAGCCCCGACAGCAGGAAGGAGATCATCACGCCCGGCCCTGCGTAATTCGCCGCCGCCGTGCCGGTCAGGACGAAAATGCCAGCGCCGATGATGCCGCCCACCCCGAGCGACATCAACGACGCCCATCCGAGCGCGCGTTTCAGGCCGTCGCCCTCCGCGGCGTCATGTTCGGCAATGATCTGATGGACGGATTTGCGGGTGAGATAGGCCTTGCTGACGGGTTGGGACAAGCGTCGCCCTTTCGCGCTCGCGACGTTGGACTGCGCCGCGCCTTCGGTTGCGCGGATTATCACTGCGGCGCTCGAACATACAAGCGGAAAAGCCCGCACAGGCGGCGCGGTCCGGCAGGCGGCGCGCGGCCGGATTCGCCTTCCGGATCCGTGACTTTTCGCGAACCATACAGTCCGCATGCCTCGGGTCGGCTTGCCTTGCGGCGGCCTTTGCGATAGCACGGCGCAAGCGCGGCGCCAGCCGTCTTTCAAGCGCGGCGTCGGCCGCCGGTTCAGGGGTTGAGCCCGAGAATGGCGTCATGAGCCAGAAGCCCATCAACTATCTGCATCTGTCGACGCTCGTCGCCGTGGCGATCCTCGTCGGCACCGAGCTTGTCGGCGCCTCCTGGGCGGCGGGCTGGGCGCTGGGCGGCCTGTTCCAGCTCGATCCGCTCGTCAGCCGCGCGCTGGAAATTATCTTCTCGCTTGCCGGCCTCATCGGACTCTACTTTTTCATGCGGACCGCGATCCGCAACGAGCCGATTCGCGGCTGATCACGGGCGCGCGCCGCAATGTCCCGCGCCCCACGACAGGCTCGCGGCGGACGCGGCTCCAGGCGCGCCTCTCCCAAACCTCGCAACAAGGACGCCGAGATGGCCGAGAAGCAGGATCGTCGCTCGTTTCTGAAGGCGGCGGCCGCAACGAGCGCTTTCAGCGCCGTCGGCGCGCCCCACAGCGAGGCGGCGACGAGCGTCGCCAATCTCCGCCTCGGCGAGCCGCGGCCTTTCTCCTTCGAGGCGCTGAAGCAGACGGCGCAGCGGCTGGTCAAGGAGCCCTACCGCAAGCCCAATATTCCCGCGCCCGAAATCACCTCGCAGATCGACTACGAAAAGTGGGGACAGATCACTTACAACACCGACCATGCGCTCTTCGCCGACACCAAGGAGCGCTTTCCGGTCGAGTTCTTCCATCTCGGCATGTTCTTCAAGAAGGCCGTGCGCATGAATGTCGTCGAGAACGGCGAAGCGCGCGAGGTTCTTTACGATACGAGCTACTTCAACATGCCGGCGGACTCGATCGCGCGTCAGCTGCCGCCGGGCGCCGGTTTCGCGGGATTTCGCATTCAGGAGGCGAAGGACGGCGCGCTCGACTGGAAGAAGAACGACTGGGTGGCGTTTCTCGGCGCGTCATATTTCCGGGCGATCGGCGAATTGCGCCAATATGGCATGTCGGCGCGCGGCGTCGCGCTCGACACCTGGCAGTCCGGATCGAACGAAGAATTTCCGGATTTCACTGAAATCTACATCGGTCCGGAGACGGCCGACGGCGTCATCCTACACGCGCTGCTCGAAGGCCCCTCGATCGTCGGCGCGTACCGTTTCCTGATGACGCGCGGCAAGGGCGTCGTCATGGACATCGACTGCGCGCTGTATTTGCGCGGCGCCTTCACGCGCTTCGGCGTCGCGCCGCTGACGTCGATGTTCTGGTTCTCCGAGACCGCGAAGCCGACGGCGATCGACTGGCGGCCGGAAGTGCATGATTCCGACGGCTTAAGCATGTGGACAGGCGCCGGCGAGCGCCTGTGGCGGCCGCTGAACAATCCGAACCGGGTCATGGCGTCCGCCTTTGGCGACGACAATCCCAAAGGCTTCGGCCTGATGCAGCGCGACCGCAACTACGACCACTATCTCGACAACGTCTTCTACGACCGCCGTCCAAGCGTATGGATCGAGCCCAAGGGCGACTGGGGCAAGGGCGCGATTCAACTCATCGAAATCCCGACGGACGACGAGATCCACGACAACATCGTGGTCATCTGGGCGCCCGAGAAGCCCGCCGTTCCCGGGGCGTCCTTCGAATATTCCTACCGGCTGCACTGGCTGGCCGACGAGCCCTATCCGACCAAGCTCGCGCGCTGCGTCGCGACCAGGCTCGGAAACGGCGGCCAGCCCGGCAAGCCGCGCCCCAAAGGCGTGCGCAAATTCATGGTGGAGTTCCTCGGCGAGCCTCTCGCCAAGCTCCCCTTCGGCGTGAAGCCGGAGCCCGTCCTATGGGCCTCGCGCGGAACCTTCTCCTACGTGTTCACCGAAGCGGTCTTCGACAATGTCCCGGGGCATTGGCGGGCGCAATTCGACCTGACCGTCGAGAGCGCCGACCCCGTGGAGATGCGCCTGTTTCTGAAGAACGGCGATGAAACGCTTTCGGAGAACTGGCTCTATCAATATCACCCGTTCTAAGCCGCGGACGATTGACACTTTCGCCGTCTTAGGGCCAAGACTTCGGTAAGTTGCAGACAGGTCATCCATGGAAGGGCTTTCCGGCCTCGCTCGCGAAGCCTCTAGGGGCCGACGTTCATTCGCGTATGCGCCGGGAAATTAGACAATGACGAAGAGAATCACGAAGTGTCGCGTTAGCGGCTCCACCAATCTCGTCTCGGTTCTGTCGCTCGGCGACCAGGCGCTCACCGGCGTCTTTCCGAGTTCTCGCGAAACGCCCGTCACGGTCGGCCCGCTGGAACTCGTCTGGTGTCCCGACTCGGGCCTGCTGCAGCTCGCGCACAGCTACGAGGCGGACGAGATGTACGGCGAGAACTACGGTTATCGCTCGGGCCTCAACCAGTCGATGGTGCGTCATCTGACCCAGAAGATCGGCCATCTCGAGCGTTTCGCCGATCTCAAGCCCGGCGACGCGGTGCTCGACATCGGCTCGAACGACGCGACGTCCCTCAAGGCCTATGCGACATCCGGCCTGACTCGCATCGGCATCGATCCGACAGGCGCCAAGTTCCGGCAATATTATCCGGACGACATCAAGCTCGCGCCGGAGTTCTTTTCATCGCAGGCGTTCGAAAAGCTGTCGCCGAAGCGGGCGAAGATCGTCACCTCGATCGCGATGTTCTACGATCTCGACGACCCCGTCTGGTTTGCGCGCGAAGTCGCCAAGGCGCTTGCGCCCGATGGGGTGTGGCATTTCGAGCAGAGCTACATGCCGTCAATGCTGCGGCTCACCTCCTATGACACGATCTGCCACGAGCACATCGAATATTACTCGCTGGCGGTCATCGAGAAGATTCTCGACGCCGCCGATCTCGAAATTCTCGACGTGCAGATGAACGCGGTCAACGGCGGCAGTTTCGCCGTCACCGCCGGCCACAAGAGCGCGCATCGCAAACGCAATCTCGCCGTCATCGACTGGCTGCTGGCCCAAGAAGAGCGCATGGGGCTGAACACGCCGCGCCCCTATCGCGATTTCGAAGAACGCGTGTTCCGCCATCGCGAGGATTTGCGGCGGCTGCTGCGCGCGCTCAAGGACGACAACAAGCGCATCCTGGGCTACGGCGCCTCGACTAAAGGCAACGTGGTGCTGCAGTTCTGCGACATCGGCCCCGATCTCGTCGAGGCGATCGCCGAGGTCAATCCCGACAAATTCGGCTGCTTCACGCCCGGCACCCACATCCCCATCGTCTCGGAGGCGGATGCGCGCGCCATGAAGCCCGATTACTTCCTCGTGCTGCCCTGGCACTTCAAGGACGGCATCCTGGCGCGCGAGCAGGAATATCTCGCAGGCGGCGGCAAGATGATCTTCCCCTTCCCGGAGATCGAGATCGTCTGACGCTTTTGACGCAGACCGCGTCGCCGGCGAATGTTTTCGACGGCCGGCCTATGTCTGTTGGCCGTCCTTGACTCTCGCTTCATGATGCGCGCTGAGCTCCGGCTGCCGGCGTCTGAAACTCGCCGCCGACGTCATCGCATAGGCGAGTTTCGCGCGCAGATTGGCGAATGACAGGTCGCAATAGACCTTCTTCATCAGACTATCCATCAGCGCGCGGTCTTCGCCGTTCGGATTCACGAGGCACATGAACTTGCCAAGCTGCATCGCGAGCGGATGGAACTCGTGTCTGATGACGCGCCGCACGTGATAGGCTTCGACGCTGCCGTGACCGAAGAAGCGATTGACGATGTTGTAAAATCCGTCGATGGCGATGCGATAGCGATTGACCATGCCGCCGCCGGCGAAGGAGTCGTTGTCGGGACGCCGGTCGAGCAGCGCGCCGGAGAGAACTTTGATGCGCAAGCCGCCTTGCATCAGTTCGAATAGGCGCGCCACATGCCCCCAGCAGGTGCCGACGAATTCTTCGTTCAGCGGCACGCGATTCCAGGTCGCGCGCTTGACGATGATACCGCCGATGAAGCTGAAGAAGGCTTCCGTGTTGACCGCCTTGCTGAAATAGTCGCGGCGGCTGCGCGGATCCGAGAGTTCGAAAACCGCGTCGTCATCGCAGGCGACGGTCGGGTATTCCGTCCAGCGGTCGTCATAGAAATAATATTCCATGTGCTTGCACAAATAGAGATCGCAACCGCTTTGAATTTCATTCAGCACGCGGCGCAGCGCGCCCGGCCGCATGATGTCGTCGCCGCTGAAGAGCCAGCAATAATCGCCGGTCGCCGGCTCGACCGACTTCGCCATGTCGCGATCGATGCCGCCTTTCTGAGGCTGCCGAACATAGATGATGTTGCGGTGTTTACGCTGGTACTCCGCCAGGATTTCGGCGGTGTTGTCGGTCGAAGCCCCGTCGAGAACAATGATCTCCACCTCGTCTCCGCCGTCCTGGCCAAGGATCGAATCCAAAGTCTCCGGAATGAATTTCGCGAAATTGTAGATGGGAATGCAGACGGAGAGGCGAGCGGTCATCGACGCGGGGTCCCTTCGCGAGAGCAAAGAACAAGCCCTCGCCGAACTTCAGTCGCGCGGAAGATAGGCGGAAGCGGCAGTTGAAGCAACGCGGCGCGCCAGTTTGCTCATGCCGCCGTCTTTAAGGCGTCCGCCAGCCGGACGGCGTCGATTTGATATCGATCGCCCTGCGCCATCGCGACGAGCTTGTCGGCGGATTGCCGCCAGGTCGTGACCGTCGGCGGCGTGGCCTCTCTCCTTTCGACCATCGCGTCCCGCACGCGCATCGCGAGCGCTTGCGGATCGAGAACGTCGAAGTAAACGGCGTCGTCGCCGCCGACCTCGCGAAAGACCGGAATATCGCTTGCGATGACCCTTGCGCCATGATGCGCCGCTTCGATCAGCGGCATGCCGAAACCCTCGACGAAGGACGGAAAGATCAGGCCATGCGCCCGCGGATAGAGATGCGAGAGATCGGCGTCGCTCGCATTGTCGAGCCAAAACAGCCGGCGTCCATATTCGCTGTGCCGCCGGATGCGGCGTTGCAGCGCGCGCGTGTTCCAGCCCGGCCGCCCGACGATGACGTAACGCGCGTCGCAGCCTTCCGACCAAAGACGTTCGAAGGCGTCCAACGCGATCGGATAGGCCTTGCGCGGCTCCAGCGTGCCGACGCTCATGAAGAACGGCGTCGGCGCCGAAGCGATGCGTTCGGCAAATTCTGACGGCGTTTCCTGAGCGGCGGCGCGAAAATCGGCGCCAAGCGGCCACCAGCCGATGCGCATTTGCGCCGGCGTCGCGAGACGTTTCTCTCGCAGATAGGCGACCAGGTCCTGCGCGACGCTTTGCGAGATGCAGACGATGGCGTCGCATTTGAGCAGCACGTCTTCAAACCAGGGGGTGAAAGGCGCGCTGTTCTTCAGGGCCGTGGCGGCGGGATACCGCAAGGGGATGAGATCGTAGAGGCAGCCGATGACTTCGACGCCGGCCGCGCGCGCCGCGTTCAGGAGCGGCGGATATTCCTCGACGAAGCCCCACCCGGAATCGAGCAGGAGGAGCTTGTCGCCCGATTGCAGGTCGACGGCGTCCGGCAAGCGATCGTGCTGGAAATGGCCATAGAGCCGGCCGGCCTCCAGATAGACCGGCAGCGCCTGACCGCTTTCGACGCAGGCGCGCGCGATTTCGCGCACCACGCGCTGGACGCCCGTATGGCCGCGAAAGCGATGCGTGGCCGTCATGTCGATGAGCAGACGATCGCGCTCGGCCGGCGGCGGAATGTCGCCGTCGATGCGCGTGCGCAGCGCCTGCGCCTTAGCGGCGTCCGGCGTGCGCCAGCGTCCGTCGTGAAGCCGCCCGAGGCCGAACAGGCGAGAGAGAGTCCAGTAGAGCTCCAGCGCCTTGCCGTAGATTAAGCGGACGCGCGGATCGACGTCATACTGCTCGATATCGCTCAGCTCGCGATGCAGCTCCTTAAGCAGATAGGCGTCAATCTTCTCCTTCATTGCGCTCTCCGGGCGCGCCCCGCGCCGCCACGTTTTTCTTGCGTTTCGAAGCGTTCGTACGGCAGGTTGGCGCCCATGACAAGGCTCGCCGGCCAATGACGCTTCGCGCCTCCGATATCAGATTTTCCGTTGCGCCGATGATGGACTGGACGGATCGGCACTGCCGATACTTCCATCGTCTGCTGTCGCGCCGCGCGCGGCTTTACACGGAGATGCTGACGACGGGAGCCGTGATTCACGGCGATCGGGCGCGGCTGATGGCGTTCGACCCGTTCGAGCAGCCCGTCGCCCTTCAGCTCGGCGGCGCCGAACCCGCTGCGCTCGCGCAGGCGGCGCGCATCGTCGAAAGCTTCGGCTATGCGGAGATCAATCTCAACGTCGGCTGCCCGTCGGATCGCGTGCAGAACGGCGCGTTCGGCGCCTGTCTGATGCGCGAGCCCGCGCTCGTGGGAGACTGCGTCAAGGCGATGAAGGACGCCGTCGCGATTCCCGTCACAGTGAAATGCCGCATCGGCGTCGACGATCAGGACCCGCAGCAGGCGCTGTTCGCGCTCGCAGAGGCCTGCGTTACGAGCGGCGCCGACGCGCTGTTCGTCCATGCGCGAAAGGCCTGGCTCAAGGGGCTTTCTCCCAAGGAAAATCGTGACGTTCCGCCCCTGGACTATGCGCTCGTGCATCGTCTCAAGCAGGCGCTGCCGGAGGTTCCGATTGCGATCAACGGCGGACTGACGCGCCTGACGCAGATGCGCGAGCAGCTCAACTTCGTCGACGGCGTGATGATCGGACGCGCGGCCTACCACGACCCCGCGCTGCTGCTTGACGTCGATCCGCAATTGTTCGGCTCGCCTGCGCCGATGGCCGATCTGTTCGACGCCGTCGACGCCTTTCTTCCCTACGTCGAGCGCGAACTCGCAAACGGCGAGCGGCTCGCCGCCATGACGCGCCATCTTCTCGGCCTCTTCGCCGGAATGCCCGGCGCGCGCGCCTTCCGTCGCCGGCTGGCGCTGGAAGCCGTCAGGCCGGGCGCGGGAGTCGAAACGCTGCTTGGAGCCGTCGGCGAGGTGCGCGCCGCGATGGCGCGCTTCGATGAACCGGCGAACGCCGCCGAACCCGCGCCGGCCGCTACCGCGTGACGGTCAGACGGCGGAAAGCGTCGCCAGAACGGCGATCTCCGCAAGCTGCTGCGCGGCGCCGAGCACATCCCCGGTAAAGCCGCCGATCTGTCGTTCCGCAACCCTCCCGACCAGAGCGGCGACAGCGAAGGCGGCGATGATCGCGATAACGATGTGGCCCGCGCCAGCCCCCGCAAGCCAGGGCGCAACGCCGAAGGCGGCGGCGGCGAACCCGGCGCGGATCCAGATCTCGCGCGAGGGCGCCGCGACGGTCGCGCCGAGCCCGTCCGGCCGCGCCGGCGGCAGCGATATCAGCGGCGCCATTCCGGCGACGCGCGACGCGGCGCCCGCGAAGACAAGCGCGCATGCGGCGAGCGCGACGCTTCGCTCCGAGATTGACGCGAGCGCGGCGACGCGCATCAGGACAGAGAAGCACAGCGCCAAAACGCCATAGGCGCCGATCCGGCTGTCGCGCATGATCGCGAGTTTCGACTCGCGCGTCACGCCGCCGCCGAAGCCGTCGGCGACATCGGCGAGCCCGTCCTCATGCAGCGCGCCGGTGGCGAGCGCGGCGACCGAGATCGCGACGAGCGCGCCGACAAGCGCAGGAAGATGACAGACGCGCGCGACGATCAGAGCCGCGGCGCCCGTCGCGCCGATCAGGGCGCCGGCGATCGGCAGCGCCGGCGCCATACGCGCAAAATCGAGCGGCGCATGCGCGCCCTCGCCGATCGGCAGACGCGAATAGAAGCGCAAATAGGTCAGGACGTCGGCGACAAGCGCGCGCTGCATCGGTCCCATGTTCGGCCGCTCCGCCGGCGTGTCGAGAAGCCGAACGCCGCTTGAGGAGGCGGCGCCCTAAATCATCTGATTGTAGGCGCCGACCTCTGGATGTTCGCGCAGCACCGCGTCGATCGCCGTGAACATCTCCTTCATGCGCGACTGCGACACGGGACTTTCGACGACGACGACGAGTTCCGGCTTGTTGGACGACGCGCGCACGAGTCCCCAGGTGCCGTCGGCGACGGTGACGCGCACGCCATTGATGGTGACGACGTCGCGGATCGGCTGGCCGATGATCTGATCGCCCTGCGCGCGCATCGCCTCGATGCGCGCCGTCACCTTTTCGATCACGCCATATTTTTTCTCATCGTCGCAATGCGGCGACATCGTCGGCGAACCCCAGGTCTTCGGCAGTTCCGCGTAGAGTTCGGCCATCGACTTCGTCGGATTGCGGTCGAGCATTTCGAGAACGTGAACGGCGGTCAGCAGCCCGTCGTCATAGCCGCGTCCGATCGGCTCGTTGAAGAAGAAATGACCCGACTTCTCGAACCCGGCAAGCGCCCTGCTCTCGCTGACGCGGCGTTTGATGTAGGAATGCCCGGTCTTCCAATATTCGGTGACGACGCCGCGCGCGACAAGCTCGGGGTCGGTCGCGAAGAGGCCGGTCGACTTCACGTCGACGACGAACGACGCGTTCGGATGAACCTTGGAGAGATCGCGCGCGAGCATGACGCCGATCTTGTCGGCGAAGATCTCGTCGCCATTATTGTCGACGACGCCGCAGCGATCCCCGTCCCCGTCGAAGCCGAGGCCAACGCAGGCGCCGGTCTCCCGCACCTTGTCGGCGATGGCGTGCAGCATGTTCAGATCTTCAGGATTTGGATTGTAGCGCGGGAAGGTGTAGTCGGGCGTCACGTCGAGCGGGATGACCTCGCAGCCAAGACGCTCCAGCATCTGCGGCGCGAATGCGCCGGCGGTGCCGTTGCCGCAGGCGGCGACGACCTTCATCTTGCGCGTGAACGGCGGCCGGCGCGTGAGGTCGTCGATGTAGCGCGCGCCGAAATTTTCAATGTAGCGATAGGAGCCGCCCTCGGCCTCGTGAAATTCGCCGGCGAGAACGATCTCCTTCAGTCGGCTCATTTCCTCGGGGCCGAAGGTCACCGGCCGACGCGCGCCCATCTTGACGCCTGTCCAGCCATTGTCGTTGTGCGACGCCGTCACCATCGCCACGGCGGCGACGTCGAGATCGAACTGCGCGAAATAGGCCATCGGCGACAGGGCGAGGCCGATGTCGCGCACGCGCACGCCGGCGGCCATGAGGCCGCTCACCAGCGCCAGCTTGATCGATGACGAATAGCTGCGGTAATCGTGGCCGACGACGATTTCCGGCGCGACGCCCATGTCGCGCAGCAGCGCGCCAAGCCCCATGCCGAGCGCCTGCACGCCCATCAGATTGAGTTCGGCGCCGAACAGCCAGCGCGCGTCATATTCGCGAAAGCCGGTCGATTTGATGAGCGGCGCCTCTTCATATTCGAAGGTGTTAGGCGTTAATCTTGCAACGGGCTTGGGAAACATCGACGGTCCTTAGCTTGACGAGCGTCGTCTTGGCCGGCTGGGCGTAACGGCCTTGGCATAAGCGAAAATCCGCGCCGCGCCAATTGGGGCTTGAACGAGAGATTCAACTTATGCTTGCAGAGCCTGTGAAGCACTCGTAAGATTGAAGTCGCTGTTGAATTTTTTTTTCATTTCGAGGTCGTCGCTATGGCCAAAAAAATCATTCTTCTCGCCGATGGCACGGGAAACGGACTCCTCGTCCAGGTCTCGAATATCTGCCATCTCTCGAAGGCGCTGGACTTCTCCCGGGACGATCAGCTCGTCTACTACATTCCCGGCGTCGGCACGCAGGGGTTCAAGCCGCTCGCAATGCTCGACGGCGCCACCGGTCTCGGCGTTCCCTCCAACGTGCGCAAGCTCTACCGCTTCCTGTCCTGGAACTGGGAGCCCGGCGCGGCGATCTACCTGTTCGGCTTCAGTCGAGGCGCTTTTACGATTCGCACGCTGGTCGACTTTGTCGCCAATCAGGGCTTGCTGCCGACATATGTCGACGGAAGACGCGTTTCGCACAGAGAAATGGTGCGCAATTCCGAGGCCGCATGGCGCGCCTACTGCGCCAAAGACCCTGCGCGCCGAACGAACATCTGGGTGAAGCTCGGGTTTCGAAAGCTGCGCGACGCCGTTCTGTGGGTCGGACGGAAGCTCAGCGGCGAATCCAGTTACGAAACGATTCAAGCGGCCGATCCTTCCCGCTGCGCGCAGGAGATCGCCATCGACTTCATGGGCCTGTTCGATACGGTCGAGGCCTATGGGGTGCCCGTCGAAGAAATGCGCGAAGGCGTGCATCGGCTGATCTGGCCGATCAATTTCGGCGGCGATCATTCGATCTGGGAAAATGTGAAATGCGTTCGTCAGGCGTTAAGTCTCGACGACGAGCGCCGCACGTTCCATCCGATCCGCGTCGCGCTCAAGAAAGATCTCGGCGACAAGGATTTGAGCGCGGACGGTCCGAAGATCAGCCGCGTCAAGGAAGTCTGGTTTGCAGGC
>NZ_JBFWNB010000069.1:0-13928 GCF_050251305.1 Methylocystis sp.
TTCTCAAAACTCAAGCAGTTCCGCCGCGTCGCAACCCGTTTCGAGAAGACCGCCCAAAATTATCGGGCAGTCATAACAATCGCCGCAATCGTCCTGTGGATGCGATAACTGTCCACACGACCTAGCCCTCCGTTCGAGCCAGCTCAAGCTCTGCCGCATGAGTTCTGGCTGTAACTCCTCCACGTTCCCCTTAATGATCAAGTTCGTTTGACTGACGACACGTACTCTGCTTGCGGCATTCGATCTGAGTGATCGATCCCCGTAATGCTCTGACGACAATGCAGATTGGACTTCCAAAGTAGGCAACCCCGGGCACGAAGAATCACCGGTAGCATAACGCGCGTCTTAAATTGCACGGAATCGTAAATACCCCTTGGCAAACCGCTCCGGCCCCCTTAAATAAGGCCCTCCGGGGCTGGCCAATCGACCTGCGGCCCCGTTTTCAGATTTGAGCTTCCGCCTCGACCCAAGTCGCTACAAGGACTTAGGAAAAGGCGGTGGATAGGCCGGCGGACCCGGGGGTAGCCCTCGTGTCCTGTCCGGCCATGTCCTGTCCGAGACTGCCGGCGCACGCAAGGGGCTTTTGGCCCTGCAGCGGCTCAATCGGCCGGATGGGGACGGAGCGATCCGTTCCCGGATGGCGGCCTGCATAGACGGGGAAACCGGAATTTTAAAGGCGCAAACGGCTCGTCCCGCCAGCGTCCTTCGAATTTGGTTCGCGCCCCTTCAACCGCCGCGGCTCGCCGTGACGGGGACAGGATCTACGGCGCCGCTTGCCTCAAGCAAGCGGCATGTCGCAACCGGCGGGATTTCCCCGCCCGTTAGAGAGAGCAACCGTGGACAGAGCGGAGAAAAAGGAAGCGGTCGCGGCGTTGCGCGAAGTCTTTTCGAAGACCGGCGTCGTCGTCGTCGCTCACTACTCCGGCCTGACCGTGGCCCAGTTGCAAACCCTGCGCAAGCAGGCGCGCGAAGCTGGGACGACGGTCCAGGTCGCAAAGAACCGCCTCGCCAAGATCGCTCTCGATGGCGCCGACGTCGCCTCCATCGCGCCCCTGCTCAAGGGGCCGACCCTGATCGCCTATTCGGACGATCCGGTGGCGGCGCCGAAAGTCGCCGTGGCCTTCGCTAAGGATCACAACAAGTTTGTCATCCTCGGCGGCGCCATGGGCAAGACTGCTCTGAATCCGGACAGCGTCAAGTCGCTCGCGACGATGCCGTCCCTCGACGAACTGCGCGGCAAGCTCGTGGGCCTCATCCAGGCGCCCGCGACGAAGATCGCTCAGCTCTCCACCGCGCCGGCCGCCAAGCTGGCGCGCGTGTTCGGAGCCTACGCCAACCGAGACGCGGCCTAAGAGGCCATCACGCAGAACCAAATTCAAAGGACGTCAATCATGGCAAATCTGGAAAAGATCGTCGAAGACCTCTCGGCCCTCACCGTTCTCGAGGCGGCTGAACTCGCCAAGATGCTCGAAGAGAAGTGGGGCGTCTCGGCCGCCGCGGCCGTCGCCGTCGCCGCCGCGCCTGGCGCGGGCGGCGGAGCCGCCGCCCCGGCCGCCGAGGAGAAGACCGAGTTCAACGTGATCCTGGCCGCGGCCGGCGACAAGAAGATCGAGGTCATCAAGGAGGTCCGCGCGATCACCGGCCTCGGCCTGAAGGAGGCCAAGGATCTGGTCGAAGGCGCGCCCAAGCCGCTCAAGGAAGGCGCGAGCAAGGAAGAAGCCGAGAAGATCAAGGCCGCCCTCGAGAAGGTCGGCGCCAAGATCGAACTCAAGTAATTCCCTTCGCCGCCATGTTCCGGCGGCGCCGCGATCGCCGCAGTCCCGGACTCCGGGGCTGCGGCCAACAAACAAGAAGGCGCTCACAGACGCGGACCCACGCCGCATAGAAGAGCGCCTGACGGGCAAAGGACCTCTCGCAGCGGGACGGTCGGCCCTCAGAAGAAAGAGGCTCGAAAGGCGACATGGCTCAGACGTCGGCGAGAAAGTTCACCGGTCGCAAGCGCATCCGCAAATTCTTCGGTCATATCCGCGAAGCCGCGGAGATGCCCAATCTGATCGAGGTCCAGAAGGCCTCCTACGATCAGTTCCTCCTTGTCGACGAGCCGAAAGGCGGCCGTCCTGACGAGGGGCTGCAGGCTGTCTTCAAGTCCGTCTTTCCGATCTCCGACTTCTCGCAAGTCTCCCTTCTCGAATTCGTGCGCTACGAGTTCGAGCAGCCGAAATACGACGTCGACGAATGCCGCCAGCGCGGCATGACCTACGCCGCGCCGCTCAAAGTGACGCTGCGGCTCATCGTGTTCGACGTCGACCCCGACACGCAGGCGAAGTCGGTCAAGGACATCAAGGAGCAGGACGTCTACATGGGCGACATGCCCTTCATGACGTCGAACGGCACCTTCATCGTCAACGGCACCGAACGCGTCATCGTTTCGCAGATGCATCGCTCGCCGGGCGTGTTCTTCGACCACGACAAGGGCAAGAGCCATTCGTCGGGCAAGCTGCTGTTCGCCGCGCGCATCATCCCCTATCGCGGGTCCTGGCTCGATATCGAGTTCGACGCCAAGGACATCGTCTATGCGCGCATCGACCGTCGCCGCAAGATTCCGGTGACGTCCCTGCTGTTCGCGCTCGGCCTCGACGGCGAAGAAATCCTGTCGACCTTCTACAAGACCATCCTCTACACGCAGGACGGCGAAAACTGGCGCATGCCGTTCGACGCCGAACGGATGAAGGGCGTCAAGGCGACCACCGACATGATCGACGCCGACACCGGCCAGGTCATTCTCGAAGCCGGCAAGAAGCTCGCCGTGCGCGCCGCCCGTCAACTCGCCGAAAAGGGCGTGAAGGCGGTCCGCGTCGCGCCCGAGGACCTCTACGGCCAATATCTCGCGCAGGACCTCTTCGACCCCAGCACCGGCGAAATTTTCGCGGAAGCGGGCGACGAGATCACCGTCAAGACGCTGCCGACGCTGATCGAAAAAGGCTTCGACGAACTGCCGGTGCTCGACATCGACCATATCAATGTCGGCCCCTACATCCGCAACACGCTCGCCGTCGACAAGAATTCGAGCCGCGAGGAAGCGCTGTTCGACATCTATCGCGTCATGCGTCCGGGCGAGCCGCCGACGATGGACACGGCGGAAGCCATGTTCCATTCGCTGTTCTTCGACGCGGAACGCTACGACCTCTCGGCCGTCGGTCGCGTGAAGATGAACATGCGCCTCGATCTCGACGCGCCCGACACGATGCGGACTCTGCGTCGCGAAGACATCGTCGCGGTGGTCAGGGCGCTCGTCGACCTGCGCGACGGCCGCGGCGAGATCGACGACATCGATCATCTCGGCAACCGCCGCGTGCGTTCGGTCGGCGAACTGATGGAGAATCAGTATCGCCTCGGCCTGTTGCGCATGGAGCGCGCCATCAAGGAGCGCATGTCGTCGGTCGATATCGACACGGTCATGCCGCAGGACCTGATCAACGCCAAGCCGGCGGCCGCCGCGGTGCGCGAGTTCTTCGGCTCGTCGCAGCTGTCGCAGTTCATGGACCAGACCAATCCGCTGTCGGAGATCACGCATAAGCGTCGTCTCTCGGCGCTTGGTCCGGGCGGCCTGACGCGCGAGCGCGCCGGCTTCGAGGTGCGCGACGTGCACCCGACGCATTACGGCCGCATCTGCCCGATCGAAACGCCGGAAGGTCCGAACATCGGCCTGATCAATTCGCTCGCGACCTTCGCCCGCGTCAACAAATACGGCTTCATCGAAGCGCCTTACCGCCGCGTGCGCGACAGCAAGGTGACGGGCGAAGTCGCCTATCTGTCGGCGATGGAGGAGGCGAAATATCATGTCGCGCAGGCGAATGCGCCCGTCGACAAGGACGGCAATCTGACGGAAGACCTCGTGCTCTGCCGTCACGCCGGCGACGTGATGCTCGTGCCGCGCGAGAAGGTCGACGCGATGGACGTGTCGCCCAAGCAGCTCGTCTCGGTGGCCGCGGCGCTGATTCCGTTCCTCGAGAACGACGACGCCAACCGCGCGCTGATGGGTTCGAACATGCAGCGCCAGGCGGTGCCGCTGGTGAAGGCCGACGCGCCGCTCGTCGGCACCGGCATGGAGCCGATCGTCGCGCGCGACTCGGGCGCCGCCATTTCGGCGCGCCGCACCGGCGTGGTCGACCAGATCGACGCAACCCGCATCGTCATCCGCGCGACCGAAGAACTCGATCCGGGCAAGCCCGGCGTCGACATCTATCGGCTGATGAAGTTCCAGCGCTCGAACCAGTCGACCTGCATCAACCAGAAGCCGCTCGTTCGCGTCGGCGATCTGGTGCAGAAGGGCGACATCATCGCCGACGGTCCGTCGACCGACCTTGGCGATCTGGCGCTCGGACGCAATGTGCTCGTCGCCTTCATGCCGTGGAACGGCTACAACTTCGAGGACTCGATCCTTCTCAACGAACGCATCGTCAAGGACGACGTGTTCACCTCGATTCACATCGATGAATTCGAGGTGATGGCGCGCGACACCAAGCTCGGTCCGGAAGAGATCACGCGCGACATTCCGAACGTCTCCGAAGAGACGCTGAAGAATCTCGACGAGGCGGGCATCGTCTACATCGGCGCCGAGGTGCAGGCGGGCGACATTCTCGTCGGCAAGATCACGCCCAAGGGCGAAAGCCCGATGACGCCGGAAGAAAAGCTTCTGCGCGCCATCTTCGGCGAAAAGGCCTCGGACGTGCGCGACACGTCGCTGCGCGTGCCGCCGGGCGTTCAGGGAACGATCGTCGAAGTGCGCGTCTTCAATCGCCACGGCGTCGAGAAGGACGAGCGCGCCCAGGCGATCGAGCGCGAGGAGATCGAGCGTCTCGCCAAGGACCGCGACGACGAGCTCGCGATTCTGGACCGCAACGTCTATGCGCGTCTCGCCGAGACGCTGATCGGCAAGGTCGCCATCGCCGGCCCGAAGTCCTTCAGGAAGGGCGAGGCGCTGACGCAGGCGACCCTCGACGAATATCCCCGCTCGCAGTGGTGGACCTTCGTCATCGAAGACGATGCGCTGATGACGTCGATCGAAGCCGTGCGCAAGCAATATGACGAGTCGAAGAAGGGGCTCGAGAACCGCTTCCTCGATAAGGTCGAGAAGCTGCAGCGCGGCGACGAACTGCCGCCCGGCGTGATGAAGATGGTCAAGGTCTTCGTCGCGGTGAAGCGCAAGATCCAGCCCGGCGACAAGATGGCCGGCCGTCACGGCAACAAGGGCGTCGTCTCGCGCATCGTGCCACAGGAAGACATGCCCTTCCTCGAGGACGGCACGCCGGTCGACATCGTGCTCAATCCGCTCGGCGTGCCGAGCCGCATGAACGTCGGACAGATTCTCGAGACGCATCTCGGCTGGGCCTGCGCCGGTCTCGGCCGGCAGGTCGCCCAGGCGGTCGACGCCTATTATCGCGACAAGGACATCAAGCCTCTGCGCAAGAAGCTGACCGAAGTCTATGGCGAAGATCCCGAACTCGCCTCGCTCGACGACAAGAGCCTTGTCGACGTCGGCAGGGATCTGAAGCGCGGCGTTCCGATTGCGACGCCGGTCTTCGACGGCGCGCGCGAAAAGGACATCGTCGACATGCTGGAGAAGGCGGGACTGGCGTCCTCCGGCCAGGTGACGCTGTTCGACGGCCGCACCGGCGAGACCTTCGACCGTAAGGTGACCGTCGGCTACATCTATATGCTGAAGCTGCATCACCTCGTCGACGACAAGATTCACGCGCGCTCCATCGGCCCCTACTCGCTCGTCACCCAGCAGCCGCTGGGCGGCAAGGCGCAGTTCGGCGGCCAGCGTTTCGGCGAAATGGAGGTCTGGGCGCTCGAAGCCTATGGCGCCGCCTACACGCTGCAGGAGATGCTGACCGTGAAGTCGGACGACGTCGCCGGCCGCACCAAGGTCTATGAGTCGATCGTGCGCGGCGACGACACCTTCGAGTCGGGCATTCCGGAGAGCTTCAACGTGCTCATCAAGGAAATGCGCTCGCTGGCGTTGAACGTCGAGCTGACCAACGCGGAGCCGGAAGAGGAAGAGCAGGAGACTGCGCCGGCAGAGGCGGCGGAATAGACGTCATCGCGCGCGAAGCGAAGCCATCCAAGGACTGGCGCGCTTCCGTCGCTTCGCGTTGCGTCATGACGGCCCGAATTGAGATTTGCGGCGCGCGGATCACGGCCAGTAGCCGGCCCGCGGCGCCTTAGGAGAAGACCATGAATCAGCAAGAGGTGATGAATCTCTTCAATCCGGTCGTGGCGACGCAGGCCTTCGACCAGATTCAGATTTCGATCGCGAGCCCGGAGAAGATTCTCTCCTGGTCGTTCGGCGAAATCAAAAAGCCCGAGACGATCAACTACCGCACGTTCAAGCCCGAACGCGACGGCCTGTTCTGCGCGCGCATCTTTGGTCCGATCAAGGACTATGAGTGCCTGTGCGGCAAATATAAGCGAATGAAATACAAGGGCGTGATCTGCGAGAAGTGCGGCGTCGAGGTCACCCTCGCGCGCGTGCGGCGCGACCGCATGGGCCACATCTCGCTGGCCGCGCCCGTCGCCCACATCTGGTTCCTGAAGTCGCTGCCGTCGCGCATCGGTCTGCTGCTCGACATGACGCTCAAGGATCTCGAGCGCATCCTCTATTTCGAGTCCTACATCGTCATCGATCCGGGCCTGACGCCGCTCAAGGAGCGTCAGCTGCTGTCGGAAGAGGAGTATCTGCGCGCGCAGGATGAATATGGCCAGGACACGTTCACGGCCATGATCGGCGCCGAGGCGATCCGCAAGCTCCTCGAGTCGATGGACCTGGAGGCGATCGCCGCGTCGCTGCGTCAGGAGATCGCCGAGGCGAAGACGGAGCTCAAGCCGAAGAAGCTCGCCAAGCGCCTGAAGATCATTGAGGCGTTCATTCAGTCGGGCAACCGCCCGGAGTGGATGATCCTGAAAGAGATCCCGGTCATCCCGCCGGATCTGCGCCCGCTCGTGCCGCTCGACGGCGGCCGCTTCGCGACCTCTGATCTGAACGATCTCTACCGCCGCGTCATCAACCGCAACAATCGTCTGAAGCGGCTGATCGAACTGCGCGCGCCGGACATCATCATCCGCAACGAGAAGCGCATGCTGCAGGAGGCCGTCGACGCGCTGTTCGACAACGGCCGCCGCGGCCGCGTGATCACGGGCGCCAACAAGCGTCCGCTGAAGTCGCTCGCCGACATGCTGAAGGGCAAGCAGGGCCGCTTCCGCCAGAACCTGCTCGGCAAACGCGTCGACTATTCCGGCCGCTCGGTGATCGTCGTCGGTCCCGAGCTGAAGCTGCATCAGTGCGGCCTGCCGAAGAAGATGGCGCTGGAGCTGTTCAAACCCTTCATCTATTCGCGCCTCGACGCCAAGGGCTATTCGGCGACCGTGAAGCAGGCGAAGAAGCTCGTCGAAAAGGAGAAGCCCGAAGTCTGGGACATCCTCGACGAGGTCATTCGCGAGCATCCGGTGCTGCTGAACCGCGCGCCGACGCTGCACCGCCTCGGCATTCAGGCCTTCGAGCCGGTGCTGATCGAGGGCAAGGCGATCCAGCTGCATCCGCTCGTCTGCGCCGCCTTCAACGCCGACTTCGACGGCGACCAGATGGCCGTGCACGTGCCGCTGTCGCTTGAAGCGCAGCTCGAAGCGCGCGTCCTGATGATGTCGACGAACAACATTCTGCATCCGGCCAATGGTCAGCCGATCATCGTGCCGTCGCAGGACATCGTTCTCGGCCTCTATTATCTGACGCTTGACCGCGATGGCGAGCCCGGACAGGGCATGGCCTTCTCGAGCCAGGGCGAGATCGAGCATGCGCTCGCCGCCAAGGCGATCACGCTGCACAGCAAGATCAAGGGCCGCGCCTGGACCTGGGACGAGAAAGGCAAGCGCGTGTCGAAGATTTTCGACACGACTCCGGGCCGGATGATGCTTGGCCAGCTGCTGCCCAAACACATCAAGATCCCCTTCGACGTCGTCAACAAGCTGATGACCAAGAAGGAAATCTCGAACATGATCGACACCGTCTACCGCAACTGCGGTCAGAAGGAGACGGTCATCTTCTGCGACCGCATCATGGCGCTCGGCTTCCGCGAAGCCTTCAAGGCGGGCATCTCCTTCGGCAAGGACGACATGGTCGTGCCGGAGACCAAGGAGAAGATCGTCTCCGAGACGCGCGCCGCCGCCAAGGAATATGAGCAGCAGTACAACGACGGCCTCATCACCCAGGGCGAGAAATACAACAAGGTTGTCGATGCCTGGATGAAGTGCACGGACAAGCTCGCCGAGGAGATGATGATACGCATCTCCGCGGTGCGCAAAGACGAGCACGGCCGCGACATGCCGATCAACTCGATCTACATGATGTCGCATTCCGGCGCGCGCGGCTCGCCGCAGCAGATGAAGCAGCTCGCGGCGATGCGCGGCCTGATGGCCAAGCCTTCAGGCGAGATCATCGAGAGCCCGATCATCTCGAACTTCAAGGAGGGCCTCACCGTCCTTGAATACTTCAACTCCACGCACGGCGCCCGCAAGGGCCTCGCCGACACGGCGTTGAAGACGGCGAACTCGGGCTATCTGACGCGCCGCCTCGTCGACGTCGCGCAGGATTCGATCATCTCGTCGGTCGACTGCGGCAGCGAAAGCGGCATCCGCATGCGCGCGATCATCGACGCAGGCCAGGTGGTCGCCTCGCTGGCCTCGCGCATTCTCGGACGCACCGCGGCCGAGGATCTGATGTCGCAGGACGGCAAGACCGTCATCGTGCCCGCCGGCGAGATGATCCAGGAGCAGCATATCGACGCGATCAACGCCGCCGGCATTCAGGAGGTGAAGATCCGCTCGGTGCTGACCTGCGAGGCCAAGAACGGCGTTTGCGCCAAGTGCTACGGACGCGATCTCGCGCGCGGCACCCCCGTCAACATGGGCGAGGCCGTCGGCGTCATCGCGGCGCAGTCGATCGGCGAGCCGGGCACGCAGCTCACCATGCGCACCTTCCACATCGGCGGCGCGGCGCAGCTGGCCGACCAGTCCTTCTTCGAGTCGAACTTCGAGGGAACGGTGCATGTGCGTAACCGCCATGTCGCCCGCAACTCGGACGGCGACCTGATCGTCATGGCGCGCAACGTCGCCGTGGTGGTCCTCGGCCCGAACGGCGAGGAGCGCGCGGTCAACCGCATCCAATACGGCGCCAAGCTGAAGGTCGACGAAGGCGACAAGGTAAAGCGCGGCCAGCGAATCGCCGAGTGGGACCCCTATACGCGGCCGATCATCAGCGAAGTCGACGGCACGATCGGCTTCGAGGATCTCGTCGAAGGCCAGTCGATGTCGGAAACCGCCGACGAATCGACCGGCATCGCCAAGCGCATGGTCATGGACTGGCGCCTGAACATGCGTTCCGCGAGCCTCAAGCCGGCGATCGTCATCAAGAGCGAGGATGGCAAGATCGCGAAACTCGCCCGCGGCGGCGACGCCCGCTATCTCCTGCCTGTCGACTCGATCATCGCGGTCGAGCCCGGCGGCACGGTGAAGGCGGGCGACATTGTCGCGCGTATTTCGGTGGAGAGCGCCAAGACGCGCGACATCACCGGCGGTCTGCCGCGCGTCGCGGAGCTGTTCGAAGCGCGCCGTCCGAAGGATCACGCGATCATCGCGGAAATCTCCGGCGTCGTGCAGTTCGGCAAGGACTATAAGAACAAGCAGCGGCTCTCGATCGTCCCGCAGGAAGAAGGCGCGGAGCCCGTCGAATATCTGATCCCGAAGGGCAAGCACATTCACCTTCAGGACGGCGACGTCGTCGAAAAAGGCGACTACATCGTTGACGGCAATCCGGCGCCGCACGACATTCTGGCGATCAAGGGCGTGGAGGAGCTTGCGGCTTACCTCGTCAACGAGATCCAGGAGGTCTACCGGCTGCAGGGCGTCAACATCAACGACAAGCACATCGAAGTGATCGTGCGTCAGATGTTGCAGAAGATCGACATCGTCGATCCCGGCGACACCGGCTTCCTCGAAGGCGAGCAGGTCGACAAGCTGGAGCTCGAAGAGGCGAACGCCAAGGCGATCGAGAACGGCGGCAAGCCCGCGAGCGGCACGCCGGTGCTGCTCGGCATCACCAAGGCCTCGCTGCAGACGCGCTCCTTCTTCTCGGCGGCCTCCTTCCAGGAGACGACGCGCGTGCTCACCGAAGCCGCCGTCAACGGCAAGATCGATCCGCTCGTCGGGCTCAAGGAGAACGTCATCGTCGGCCGTCTGATCCCGGCCGGCACCGGCGCGGCGATGGCGAAGTTCCGCTCCATCGCCGGCGGACGCGACGAGCTCATCATCGAGCAGCGCGCCGAAACGGCCGAACCCGCCCCGGCGCTGCCGCCGGCGGAGTGAACCGACGCAAAGCGCTGAACATCGAAAAGGCCGCCCGGCACCGGGCGGCCTTTTTCGATAGAGCGCCGCGTTTCGTTTTCGAAATTCCGACGTGGCGGATGACGACCATGATCACTGATCAACCCACCCTCCATTTGGTCTGCGGCAAGATCGCGGCCGGAAAATCGACGCTCTGCAATCGGCTCGCCGCGGCGCCGGCGACCTTGCTGGTCAGCGAGGACAGATGGATTAAGCGCCTCTACGGCCCCGAGCTACAGTCGATAGAAGATTATGCGCGTTACTCGGCGCGCATCCGCGATGTGATGGGCCCGCATATTGAGGATGTGCTGCGCGCGGGACTGTCGGTCGTGCTGGATTTTCCGGCGAACACCGTCGCGACACGGCAATGGATGCACGGCATTTTCGAGAACGCCGGCGTCGCGCATGAGCTTCACTATCTCAAGGCTTCAGACGCTCTTTGTAGAGCGCGCATGCATGCGCGCTATGCTCGCGGCGAGCATGAGTTCCTGGTAACAGACAATCAGTTCGATTTGATCACGAGCTATTTTACGCCCCCGGCGCCGGCTGAGGGTTTCAATACCATTGTCTATCGAGAATCGGACTGATGCATCCCCGCCCAATGCCTCCTGCGCGCCGAACATTGCGTGCCGCTCTTGATGCGATAGAGCCGTCTCGCTCAGGCTCGGCAAATGACGCGCGCGCCCTTCAGATTCGCGTCCGGCGGAAATAGATTGCGGTTGTGCCGAACCTGCTTTCTCTGCTGCGATCCCTCCCCGCCCGCGCGGCGCGCGCGCTGATCCTGTTCTACCGCGTGACCTTCTCGATGGTCGCGGGGCGTTTCTGCCGCTATGCGCCGACCTGCTCCGAATACGCCGACGAGGCGATCGCGAAATATGGCCTATGGGCCGGCGGCTGGATGGGCTTCGCGCGCATCTGCCGCTGCCGGCCAGGCGGCGGCGCCGGATTCGATCCCGTGCCCGAGCGGCTGCGCGCCGATGCGAGCCCGCTCACGCCCTGGCGCTACGGCGTCTGGCGGCAGCGCCCGATCTGCGAAGCCGTCGAGCCCCGGGACAGGACGGGCGCCGGCCGCCCTTAATTGAGCACGACGACTTTGGTCCCGACTTTAACGCGGCCGTAGAGATCGACGACATCCCTGTTGGTCATGCGGATGCAGCCCGAGGATACGGCGGCGCCGATCGTATCCGGCTCGTTGGAGCCATGAATGCGGTATTGGCTCGAGCCGAGATACAGCGCACGCGCGCCCAGCGGATTGTCCATGCCGCCGGCCATATGGCGCGGCAGGTCCGGCCTGCGCTTGAGCATCTGCGGCGGCGGGCTCCAGTCCGGCCACTCGCGTTTGCGCGAAATCGTTTTCACGCCGGACCAGGTGAAGCCCATCCGGCCGACGCCGACGCCATATTCGATGGCGCGTTTGTCGCCGAGCACATAATAGAGCCGGCGCTCCTTGGTCGAGATGACGACCGTGCCGCGCTTATATTGAGGATGACGCCATTCGACCACCTGCCGCGGTATCGCCTGCTGGCGAAACACATTGAGGAAGTCGGCGAGCGGGCCGCGACTGATCGGACTGTCAAAGGCGAGCGCCGGCGCCGCCGCGACGAGAAAGGCGGCAAGACCGATCGATCCGCATGTTCGACGCATAACTGATCTCCCCAAAGCCGCGCCGAGAGCTTTTTGGGCGATTATGGCTGAATTCGGGACATCTTCCGCGCTGTCACGAGAATCCGACCATCAGCCAAGGTCCGGCCTGTCGGACGAGACGCGCGCTGACGTCGCGTGTTCGCCGCGCTAAGCGGAAACAATGCGCAGACGCGCTGAAAGCAGCGTCGCCGCATCCGCGCTCAGTCCAACGAAGATATCGACGTCGCCCGGCTCAACGACAGGCTCCATATCCTCGCCAGGAAACGCGAACGCCGCCGCGCTCAGCGCGAACTCGACGGTTGCGGGTTGTTGGGGCGCCAGAACGACCTTCCTCCAATCCTTCAGCTCCATCAGCGGGCGCGCCACGCGCGCGTCTCTGTCGCGCGCAAAGAGAAAGATCGTTTCCTCCGTCGCGACGTCGCTTTCGTTCTGCACATCGACGCTGATCCTCGTCGATCGACTCGTCGTCAGTTCGCGACCGTCGGCGCGCAGGTTCGACAAGGTTGTGCGCGCAAAAGAGAGACCGTGGCCGAAGGGAAACTGTGGTTCATTCGAACAGTCGAGATATCGGCTCGTGTAGGAATTGGCGGCGTCGAAAGGCCGCCCCGTCGAACCCGCCGCATAGAAGATCGGGATTTGCCCGACCGCGCGCGGCCAACTGACGGCGAGCCGCGCACAAGGATTGAAGCGGCCCGTCAGAATGTCGGCGATCGCTTCGCCCGCCCTGTCGCCGAGAAACCATGTGGCGACGACCGCCTGCGCGCGTTCGAACAGCCAGGGGACGGTCAACGGCCGCCCGCTGGACAGGAGCGCGATCGTCGGCGCGCCGGCGCTCATGACGCGCTCCGCGAGCCGGCGCTGCTCCCCGGGAAGACCGAGAGCGGCGCGGCAGGCGGCCTCGCCGCTCATGCCCGCCGACTCGCCCAGACAAAGCACGACGGCGTCGGCGCCTTCCGCCAGCGCCACGGCGGGGACGACACCGCTCTCGTCGTCGCCCTCGATCGCCACGCCGCTGTGATGCGCGATCTCGCAATTCGGCAAAGCGCGACGCAGCCCTTCGAAAATCGTGACGCAATTCTCGGCGGCGCCCGCCGCGAACCACGGACCGAGCATCTCGGCGCCGGCGTCCGCCAGAGGGCCGATGACCGCGATCCGGCGTATGTCGGCGGCAAACGGCAGGATCCCGCGATTGACGAGGAGAGTCGCAGACCGCCGCCCGGCGTCGCGAGCGAGCGCCCGATGCGTGTCCTTGACGTCGTCGTCGAGCCGAACCACGCGATAGGGATCGTCGAACAGGCCCAGCCGCTCCTTCAACCGCAGCACGCGCGCGACCGCGGCGTCGATGGCGCGCGGGTCGACCAGGCCGCGGGCAAGCGCTTCCGGCATATGCGCGAGATAGACGCCGCTCACCATATCCATGTCGACGCCGGCGTTGAGCGCGATCGCCGCCGCCTCGGTCTGATCGGCGGCGACGCCATGTTCCACAAGCTCGGCGACCGCCGCGTAATCGCTCATAATGACGCCGTCGAAATTGAGCCGGCCCCGCAGATAGCCGTTCAACAAGCGGCTCTGCGCCGTCATCGGCGCGCCATTGACATTGTTGAACGCCGTCATGATCGTCGCGCAGCCCGCTGCGACGGCGGCGCGAAACGGCGGCAGATAGACTTCGTGCAGCGCGCGTTCGGAGACGTCAACGGCGGCGTAATCGCGTCCGGCGGTCGCGGCGCCGCCCGCGCAGAAATTCTTGGCGGTCGCCGCCAGCGGATAGTATCGCGAGACGTCGTCGCCCTGGTAGCCCTTCACCTTGGCGTGCGCAAATTTCTCGCCGACCAACGGATACACGCCAT
>NZ_JBFWNB010000070.1:0-13461 GCF_050251305.1 Methylocystis sp.
ACGATGTCCATCGGCATCAATTCACCGTCGTCAGCGCCGTAACGAATGGCGCCGATCTGATCGCTCGGCGCGAATTTGTAAAGCGGGCAGAGATTGTGTGGCGGGGCGATCGGATCGGCGCGGACTCGGCGCAAGTCGCGATTGCAACCACCTCAAACCAGGGCTGTTCAACGCTCTTTACAGGCCGCGGTATGAGAGGGTGACGGCGGGATCGAGTGCGCCGCTCCAAAGTGCTAGGGCGATGTTGGCGACGCCGTTTGCCCTTGCGATGTTCAGGGCTTGCGAACGCAGGCGCGCCATGATGCCTGGATTGACCCGAATGCGGCTGGCGTCCTCAGCAAGGGTCACGTCGCGCACCCAATGATTTTTGTTCTCTACAGCCCAATGACCGCGGACGGCGCTTGCGAAGAGTTCTGCGGGCAACATGATGGACGACGCATAGAACGCGGTCTCTTCTCGCCGTTTCCAGAGCCCTGTGGCCGCGGAACGGATCAATGTAAATCGCGTGACCCGCACGATTGCGGTAATCAGCGGCACCCATTGGTCGTCATCGAGGGCGGTCCCGGGAGCATAGACTTCGACGCGCCGATCTTCCTGGCGATTTCGCGCCAGATTGCGGCTGTCGTTGACGGCGATGGGAGCCGCCGTCGCGGCGATATGCTCGCAACGTTGCAACAAACCCGGCTGATTACCTTTGACTTGAACGATTAGATCATTGCCCGTCTCGCGGGCGATCTCGAAGGTTTTTTTGGCAGTGCATGGCGTCGAGCGTGAAGATGCGGTCGCTCAGGCCCATGGCGGCAATCAGCGCCTGCGCGGCGGGGATCTCGTTCGATTTCTCGTCGATCACTTCATGCGCGAGAATGATCCGATGGTCGACGGCGAAGGCGCTGAGCACATGCGCGGCCTTGCGGTCGGCGAAAGCGTCGAAGCTTTGCCGCAACGTCTTTCCGTCGATGGCGATGAAGCGGGACGGCGCGGCGGCGCAGGAACCGTCGAGACTTTCCGCATGACGACGAAACGCCCGCTCAAGTTTGTCCGGATCGAGTTGGCGCAGAATTCCGCGCACGGAGGTATAAGGTCGTGCCCCCAGTGATGGTGTAGCTCAGTGGGAGCAAGCCGCTCGCGACGCGCGCTTTTGCTAGCGCCGTAGCGAGCGATCGGCTTGCGGTGGTCATCGACGATTCGCCGGTAGGATCGGGTTGCGAAACATCCAACGCAACCGAGGAACTGCCGATGACCGACGAGATGATGACCCTGCGCGCGCTTGTGGAGAAGGCCCCCGACGCGGATATTTTGCGCGAGATGATCGGCTTTGCCGCCGAGCGGCTGATGGAGATCGAGGTCGGCGCTCTGACCGGCGTCGCCTATGGCGAGAAAAGCGCGGAGCGCCTCGCCCAGCGCAACGGCTATCGCGAGCGGACCTGGGAAACGCGCGCCGGCGCCGTGGAGCTGCGTATCCCCAAGCTGCGCAAGGGCAGTTACTTTCCCGGTTTTCTGGAGCCGCGGCGGATGGCCGAGAAGGCGCTGACCGCCGTCATTCAGGAGGCCTATATCCAGGGCGTCTCGACGCGCTCGGTCGACGATCTCGTCAAGGCCATGGGCATGAGCGGCGTCTCCAAGAGCCAGGTGAGCCGGCTGTGCGAGGAGATCGACGAGCGGGTGACGGCCTTCCTCGAGCGGCCGATCGAAGGCGACTGGCCCTATCTTTGGATCGACGCGACCTATGTGAAGGCGCGCCAGAACGGCCGCGTCGTCTCGCTGGCGACGATCATCGCGGTGGGCGTCAACGACGACGGCAGGCGCGAAGTGCTCGGCATGGATATCGGCCCTTCGGAGGCCGAGACCTTCTGGACCGAGTTTTTGCGCAAACTGCGCTGGAGAGGGCTGCGTGGCGTCAAGCTCGTGGTGTCCGATGCGCATGAAGGGCTGAAGGCCGCAGTCGCCAAGGTTCTGCAATCGACATGGCAGCGCTGCCGCGTCCACTTCATGCGCAATGCGCTCGCTCATGCCGGAAAGAGCGGACGGCGCGTCGTCTCCGCCTTCATCGCCACCGCCTTCGCGCAGGACGACGCCGAAGCGGCGAAAGGCCAATGGCGCAAGGTCGCCGACCAGTTGCGGCCCAAGCTGCCGAAACTTGCGAACCTCATGGACGACGCCGAGACCGACGTGCTCGCCTATATGAGCTTCCCGGCCGCGCACCGGGCCAAGCTGCACAGCACAAATCCGATCGAACGGCTGAACGGCGAAATCAAGCGGCGCACCGAGGTCGTCGGCATCTTCCCCAACGAGGCCGCCATCATCCGCCTCGTCGGCGCGATCCTGCTCGAACAGAATGACGAATGGGCCGTCCAGCGCAGCCGATACATGACACTGGAAACAATCGCGCCCTTGAGCGATGATCCCATCGTCGGGCTGCCCGTTGTAGCCGCCTGATCAACCCGGCTTCCCGGCGAACGTGGCGATCACGCCAACCAGCTACACCACGCCAAGGGACACGATCAGGTATAAGCTGGCGCCCGTCGCAGCGCAGCGTTTGGAAAAGCGGAATTGAGCACGGAAAGCCTCGCGCGGATCAGGGCGTGGATTTGCCGATACGACCGAGCGCCGCTCAGCATGGCGATAATCGAAAACAGGATGACGCCGACTTGGCTGTAAATCTTTCCTTCGGCGCGCCGCCGATCCGGGATGGCTGCAAGGCAGGATGCAAGATCAATCGTCGTCATGGGGCAACCTCTGATTCGGGTTGCTCCCCATAGATTCAGACACTTCCCGACCTGAAAAGCGAAAATTTACCCGTCTCGGTCAAACCAAAGCACAGAGCGTTGAACAGCCCTGCACCTCAAACCGACAAAGGCGGGGCATCTCCTCGAAATGTTCTCGACAGGATGCGCCAAGAGATCTGACTGCCGGTCAACATGAAATCATCGTCTGCGTAGTCTGCGGCGATGCGAAGCGAGGATATTCTCTTTTTTCTATCACCCTTGCTCCGTCGCCTTTGGCGGCGTTTTGTCGCGAAGTGGGCTTGTTTGGCAGATCGCGTTCCAAAGCAAATTATTTCCGAAAATTTTTCTCGAAACTGCGTTCAGTCGTACTTTTGAATCATAACAATCGGAGTTTCAGCTGTAATCTTTTGCGGGTCAAGCGTCAGAATTTGGTTGCATATTGTTATTCGGCGCAGTTGTTCGGTTTTAGCGCTGCAATGCGAATTGTAATTTCGCAAATATGCGCTAACTAATACATTATCGAAATTTGGCCGAACGATCTTGCTTCCGCTCTCTCTTGCGCGTCGGCTCCTGACTTCCTCTCCAGAACTTCGATCCGCAGGCGCTTTGCAATGGGCAAAGCGCAGTCAGCTTGTTCTTGAAAGGACATGTCATGCAGACCGGCACAGTAAAATGGTTCAACGGCCAAAAAGGATTTGGCTTCATTCAGCCTGAGTCCGGCGGCCCGGACGTCTTCGTCCACATCAGCGCGGTTGAGCGCGCGGGGCTGTTCGGCCTCGCAGAAGGCCAGAAGGTCACCTACGAAATTGCCGTCGACGGACGTAGCGGCAAATCTTCGGCGGACCAGTTGCAAATCGCGGCCTAGCAGAGCTTCGCCCCTGGCGGTTGATCCCGCATAGCGTTCCCCCGTCAGGGCGCGAATTCTACTCCTGCCAAAGCTCGGGCATCGCTGCCCGAGCGACCATGAAGTCATTCAGACGCTTGAGCGTCTCTGCCCGAGCGACCATGAGGTCATCGATACGAGGGGCAAGACATGGCTAAAGGTCAACGACGCGGGAATCGCGAAGTGAAAAAGCCCAAGAAAGATAAACCTCGTGATGGGAGCGCGGTTGCGGGCAAGGAATCGTCTTGGCTGACCGTTGAGAAGCTCCAAGCGCGCGAAGCCGAAGCAAAACGCCGACGCTGAACAGAGCGCGCGAGCGGCAGCCTTCCCATTACGTCGCATATAATCTAGGAGCGCTTTTAGATGTCGAATGACAACGAAAATGACGCGTGCGCGCGCCATCGAGCACATCGCATCATCTCCCGCCCATCGCATAAGTTTCCGATTGGCGTCCGGGTGATCCAAAGGTTCAGGGCGCCGATTAACATGGATTCATTTCAAGTCACTCGTCATCTTCCCGATGATGACGCGGGGTTGCAATATCGGATGAAGAGAGATCGCGATGGGCAGGAAAGGGTCGCTATCGAATCCTCTCTCGAACTCGTCCGGAGGGAGGACAATTTAATCTAAAAGCTTCTGGAGGCGAATGTGGACGTGAAGGACTACAGAGCCGAAGCCGCCCTCTTTTTTTGCAAGGCGACAAATGCGAATTGCAGATCGCTTAGTTTCCAGCGGTTCGCGCGCGCGTCAGAGGCCATCCGCTTTGCGGTAGAGGAGCTTGCGCCAAGGGCCTTGGCCAGTTGTTCACTGGAAGTGGATGAACAGCACTTTTTCGGCCGCGAGATTCGCCCGCTTTACGACAGCCCCGACTATCCCTTACGGCGCCGACCGGCGAAATTGCATTCGCGTCTCGCCTAACAGTGTGACTTGCCGTTCGCAGGGAAGGCTGGCCGGGTGCCTTCGCTCTGACGATCGCGCGGGCGTTGACCGACGGCGCGGCGTTGAGTCACCCTCTCTACGTCGCCTCAACATAGTTCTACACGCGAATTCCGACAGCGCCGATCGTACCGCGCTTACGCTTGACGCCGTCATATCCCGCACGCGAGCCGCTCTTGGGAGTCGAGCGCAAGGGCGGCTATCGATGATGGCCTTCGTCGGGTCCGCGCTCCGCGCGGCGGCTTAGCCGCAAAACGACCCAAAGTTTCTGGGCGAGCGCCCATCGTTGCGACCGCTGACACCCAGCAAACCAGGGCGGCAAATCGCCCGCCACGCGATGCCGTAGCGGATCACGTAGCGAAGGCCGCTGAAGACTTTACGCGGCGCGCGCTGCCGTTGCGACGCGTCCTCAGTCATCAGCGTCACATCAGATGACCGGGACGCCGAGCCATATGCGGAAACTGCGACCCGGCCGACGATGCGCTTCGTCACCACCGGACGAGAGATCGACTCGTCGGCCAACGAACCGCGCTCATCAATCAGCTTCGGGCTGTTCTTTTCGTGCGCGGCCCTGGTTAGCCGCAAAGGCCGGACAAAGCTGGATCGATGGTTGCGGGTAGAACTGACGAATGCGAGCGGTTTGAGCCCCGTATGCAGAAGCTGGTAAGCGATCTGATGCTCGAACTTCGGGAACTCGGCACGCGGATTGCAGCGTTCGACCGAGTGTTCGCCGAATTGAGTCGAGCCGACGAAACGATGCACTCCAACTGTCGATTCCCAGGACCAGCGTCATTAACCTCCGCGCTCCTCGAACAGTCGAAACGTAACGTCGTTGTTGTCGCTTTATCGCGAACAAACTGGCGCGAATCGTATGAGCCATTGGCGCGGTCTGGGAACGCTTTCGACGCCCGTGTGGTAGGGGCGTGACGGCTGAACGAATGACAGCGGAAATGCCGCGAAGCTGTACTCCGACTGCAAGAAGTCTGCCCCTGCCGTGAACAAAGATGGCCCAACAATCGATCGGCGTTCGGTAAACCTGTCATCAGGCAAGGGCCAATCCGAGGCGGATATCTTATCAGGAACCGGGCGCGCGACTCTCCATCTTGGCCGGACATTTTGAGGCAGATTGTGAGGTCCATTATGATCACAACGCTTGCAGATGGGGCAGGCCATTCGTTGCCTGAGGGCGTTCACTCGGACCACGCCGGAACGCCTGTGACGCTGCCCCGTGAATCCGATGGCAATGTGCGCCGCGACGGATCCGATGCCATTTGGCTGTTGCAGCCGAGCTACGAAAAACACGCTGTCGATGAGCGCGGGAGAGTGCGCGGCGCGCCAGAACTCTCGCCTGTCAAAGAGCTGCTTGCTGCTGAAAAGTTCAGAGTAGACTATCGCGCAAGATCGGAGAGACGACGATGTCGAAGCAGTCGACGAAAATGCATCCGATTAAGAGGGCAAGATTAAAGCAATCGTGCCGCTTGCGCGTATGCTTTTGTCTGCACATTGTTATTTGCCGGCCATGAGACTTTTTGCAGTGTGGGCGCTTTCGCATTTTGTTTCTTTTTCAACGCCATGATGCGAGCTGCGCGGATTTGGTCTTGTTACGCCGAGTCGCTGGCGCATGCTCTTTCACATGAGCAGCAACGACTCTTCCGACCTTCGACTCCGAGCTGGAAAAATTCGTGATCGAGGCAGCGCGGCGTCGCCGCGGCCACGCTCGTTCGTTGCGCAAGTGATGAAGGCCGTGACGAAGGCGAAGGGCGCCGGGATCGGGTCTGCGCCGACGCGCGGCCGTCACTCCGATCGGCGACGCGATGGCGCGCCGGATCGACTCAGGAAAGGGAGATGCTGCCGCATCGGCCGGGGCCAGGCGGTAGCCGATCGATTGAAGCTTGCGGCCGACGTGCGCGGACCTGGCGAGCGGATGCGCCGCGTCGTCGTGAAGGCGCGGATCGTGAGGTTGAAACTTGGGAGCAAAGGAGCCGACGCGCATCTGCGTTATCTGCAGCGGGACGGGACCGACCGGGAAGGAGAGAAAGGCAGACTCTACGGAGCGGAGACTGACGTGGCGGATGGCCGCTCGTTTCTTGAGCAGGCGCGCGAGGATCGGCATCAGTTCCGATTCATCGTCGCGCCCGAAGACGGCGATCAGCTTTCCGACCTTCGCGCCTTCACCCGCGATGTGATGAAGCAAATAGAGGAGGACCTCGGAACGAGGCTCGACTGGGTCGCGGTCGACCATTTCAACACCGGCCATCCGCATAGCCATGTCGTCATCCGGGGCAAGGATGAGACGGGCAAGGATTTGATCATCGCCCAAGACTACATCACCGATGGCGTCCGGCTGCGCGCGCAGGAGGTGGCGACGCTGGAATTGGGTCCAGAGACGGACCTCGAACTCAGATCGAAACTCACAGCGGAAATCGCTGCCGAGCGCTTCACCCGGATCGACCGGGCGATGCTCGCCGAAGCCGGCGAGGGAACGCTCGACCTGCGACCCGAGACGGGTCAAGTCCGCGCAGATTTTGATCGGACGCTACGCATCGGCAGATTGCAGACTTTGGCCCGCTATGGCCTCGCCGCGGAGAGCGAGCCGGGCGTGTGGAAACTGTCCGACACGTTGGAGCCGACGCTGCGCGAACTTGGGGAGCGCGGCGACATCGTCAAGGCGATCAACCGGGCGCTGAAGGCTCGGGGAGAAGAGCGCGCGCTGGAAAGCTATTCCCTTCACGGCGAAGAGGCCAAAGCCCGCATCACTGGTCGCGTGATCGACAAGCGGCTGACCGACGAGCTCGGCGAGCGACTTGGCCTCGTCGTCGATGGCCTTGACGGGCGCGTCCACCATATTGTGCTCGGCTCCGAGGCGATGGCCAATGCCGCCGAGGAAGCATCCATTGGGTCGATCGTGGAGATCGCCCCTGCGCCCGTCGGGCCGCGACCGGCCGACCGCAACATCGCGCAGCTCGCCGACATCTCAGGCGAGTATCGCCCCAGCGTCCACCGCATCATTGCGGAGGCGAGCCGCGTCCGTGTTCCGGGCGCCGACTATGACTCCTATGTCGAAAGCCATGTCCGAAGGCTGGAGACGCTGCGCCGGGCGGGGATCGTGGAGCGGATCGACGCCGACCATTGGCGTCTCCCGGCCGACTTCGAGGCGCGGGCCGCAGACTATGACGCCCCGCGGCGCGGACGGGTGACGCTACGTGTGCTTTCCACTCTCGACCTCGAATCCCAGATCGACGCCAAAGGCGCCACCTGGCTCGACCGGGAAATGACGTCGTCCAATCGCGCGCCAATCGTGCGCGCCGGATTTGGGGCCGAGGTCGACCAGGCGATGAAACAACGCAGAGAGATGCTGGTCGAAATGGGCTACGCCCGGCGTACGCCGGATAACGTCATCCGCGCGCCGGGAGACCTGGTCGCTCGACTGGAGAGGAGCGAGATCGAACGCGTCGGCAAATCCATGGCCGCGGATAAGCTCACGCCGTTCAAAATGAAGGCGGAAGGCGAGCGCGTCTCGGGCGTCTTCACCGGCACGACCAATCTCGTCTCCGGCAAATACGCGATTATTGAGAACGCCTACGAGTTCACGCTGGTCCCCTGGCGGCCGATTATGGACGAGCGGCTCGGTCGCCAGATCAGCGGCGTCGTGCGCGATTCCGGAATCTCTTGGGACTTTACCCGGACACGCGGGATTGGAATTTGAGCCATCGTTGCTCAATTGGGAAGGCAGTCGGCGGATTCTTGATTCATTCGCGTGAGAAGCGCCGGCGACGGGTGAAAGGTCACGACCCTGCGAGCGCTTATCACCGCCTCCGCCCCGGTCTTGGGGTTGCGTCCGGTGCGCTGTCGCTTGGCGCGGAGGTTGAACGTTCCAAAATTGCGCAGCTTGACCGGTTCGCCGCGAACAAGCGCGTCGGCCAGTTCATCGAAGGTCTCATCGAAAATCTTGCAAGCCTCGGCGCGGGATAGCCTCGGGCAACAATTATAAATCGCCGCCCGCAAGTCGTGTCTTGTGAAAGTGCGCAGGCCGTCGCTTTTCTTCAAAATGCGAACGCCGGCTGTTGATCCAAACCTTGCACGCTCGCCTCCAAAAACGCTCATGGCCACGCTCCACTGTGATGATTTTGCCGAAAAACTGATGATTATTCGCTCTTTTTCGGTCCCGCAACTTGCGAGAATCCGATCCCTGCGGCCTTCAACGCGCGCGTTTCCAGCCGCCATGACGCCGCCGCGAAGGATCGAAGCCCCGCTGTCGCTCGCGGGCATGTCCAATTCTCCTCAAAACTGCGCTTCGCGCTGTGTCGAAGAATTGGGCCGTTCAACTGGCGACGATCCGCCGCCATGGTTTCGGCATGGCTCGTCCTCGTCGCGCGCATCAACAAATTTCCGCCCGCCGCAACGCAAATGGCGATGGCGTTTGCGGACTGAGGCGGTATGATTCGGTTTCGAGAACGATCGACGCGGCTGACGAAATCGCTGTCACCGACGATTGGCCCGAAGATATTCCCGTTTCCGCGGCCGAAGTCGATGTGTTGGAAATGTATCTCGGCGACATGCTCGACGCCTTTCTTCGACCGCGTCATTGAGCTTTCGATTGAGCCTGGGAGCTCCACATGACCGACCCTCTCCGCGCCGCTCTCTATCTGCGCGTTTCAACCACGCGGCAGGCGGAGGTCGATCTCTCCATTCCTGACCAGCAGGCGCAGACCAGCGCCTATTGCGGCCGCCATGGCTGGCGAGTGGTGGCCGAATATGTCGAACCGGGCGCCTCCGCTATGGACGACAACCGGCCAGAGTTTCAGCGCATGATCGAGCGCGCTTGCGACGACGATCACCCAATTGATACGATCGTCGTTCATTCTTTCTCTCGGTTCTTTCGCGACGCGTTTGGCCTCGAAATGTATGTCCGCAAGCTCGCCAAACATGGCGTGCGACTGGTTTCGATCACCCAGGAGCTTGGCGACGATCCCGCTCAGGTGATGATGCGGCAGGTCATCGCGCTCTTCGATGAATATCAAAGCCGCGAGAACGGCAAGCATGTGCTCCGCGCCATGAAGGAGAACGCCCGCCAAGGCTTCTACAATGGCTCGCGCTTGCCGCTTGGCTATGCGCTGAGCGAAGTCGACAAGCGCGGCCACCGCACCAAGAAGAAACTCGTCATCGATCCTGTTGAGGCCGAGACGGTGCGGTTGATCTACCGCCTCTATCTCGAAGGGGATGGCGGCAAGGGGCCGATGGGCGTCAAGGAGGTGACCAAGGCGTTGAATGCTAGAGGGCTACGGACACGGCTTGGCGCCCGTTTCGGCGTCGCTTCGGTCCACAAGATACTGACGAACCCCGTCTACGCCGGACGCTGGCGATTTAATCAGCGGGAAGCCAAGACCGGGAGGCCCAAGCCTGCTGGCGAGATCATCGAAGTTGCGGTTCCGGCGATCATCGAGCAGCTGGTTTTCGACAAGGCTCAGGCGAGCCTGAAAGCGCGCGATCCGCGCATCCTGCCGCCGCGCGTCACGGGACCGATCCTCCTCACGGGCCTGGCGCATTGCGCGACATGCGGCGGGGCGATGACGCTACGCACAGGCACGTCAAAATCCGGCAAGGTGCATCGCTATTACTCGTGCTCGACGGCCGCGCGGATCGGCAAGACGGGCTGTAAAGGCCGTTCCATCGCCATGGACCGGCTCGACGGGCTGGTGACAACCCATCTCGCCGATAGGCTGCTTGGCCCAAACCGTTTGGCGGGCCTCTTGACGTCGCTAGCTGAGAAGCGGGCATCGAGCGACGCCGAAGTCCAGGAGCGGGCGCGCGTCCTGCAACAGGAGATCGCCCAGGCCGACGATAAGTTGCGCCGTCTTTACAAAATGGTCGAAGAGGGCGTCACCGACATCGACGAGACGCTGGCGGACCGGCTCGCCGCGCTCAAATCCGATCGCGACCGCGCCAAAGCGGCCTTGGAGCGCATCAAGGTTCAGCTTGCGCCTCAGCTCACGTTGGACGCGGATCAGGTCGAGCGCTTCGGCGCCTTCATGAGAGAGCGCATAACCACCGGCGAGACTACATTCCGAAAGGCCTATCTGCGTTCGATCGTCGACGCCATTGAGGTGGACGACAAGGTCATCCGCATCCACGGCTCGAAAGCCAGCCTCGAACAGGCTGTCGTTGCCGGAGAACAAATCGGCAAGGGTGTTCGCAGTTTTATACGCAAATGGCGCGCCAAAGGGGATTCGAACCCCTGTTTTCGCCGTGAAAGGACGACGAGCAGGCAGGGAGTTGCGAACCCTATCACCGGTCATTCCCAATGCTCTTCGAGATCCTCCTCTTCCGCGAAAAGAAGGGCGTCAAGATCGGCCTCCGGCTGCGGCCTCTCCAAAAGTCCCTCGTCTTCGAGCCGTTCGATGTCGGGGAGATCGCGCAGCGACGCGAGTCCGAAGACCTCTAGGAACTTCCTCGTCGTCACGTAGGCGAACGGCGCGCCGGGCTCCGGCGCGCGCAATGCGGCGTCGATCAGCCGATGGCGCTTGAGCGCTCCAATGACGTCGCGGCTGATTTCTCGCCCTGCAAACTGCGACAGCTCCGCGCGCGTCGCTGGCTGCAGATAGGCGATCGCCGTCACGGTGAGGAGTTCGGTCGGCGTCAGCGCTGGCGGTCCGGCGGCGTGGGCGCCGTTGTTCAGGACGCGAATGGCGTCGGCGTAGCGCGGTTTGGTGCGCAGTTGATAGCCGCCGGCGACGAGAACGAGGTCATAGGGCCTTGCCCGCAAATCTTCGCGAATGTCGCAAATCAAATCATCAAAATTGCAATCGCGCCCGACCAGTTTGGTGAGCGCGTCGCGCGTGACCGGCGACGGCGCGGCGAAGATCGCCGCTTCGACGCGCCCCATCCATTCGCGCCAGCGCATCGCCTGTGGCAGATCGGAAAGATCGGCGTCGAACAGCAAATCCCCATCGCGCCGCGGCACACGACGGTTTGGCGGCGGCGCACTGTCCTGTCGATGCGCCTTCATCGACGGCATGTCGGCATCCTTTTCATGTCACAGTCCGTAAAGTCGAAAATTGGCGCGACCGGAGAGTTCGCGCACGGCGCCAAGCGCCATCAACCGATCGAACAAACGCCGCGTGGCGCGATCGGAAAGGCCGGCCGACGTCGCCGCCCGCGTCGGCGAAACGCAATCGTCGGCGAGCAACAAATCGACGACGCGCGCCGCCTTTTTGGCGCGCAATTTTGGCGCAACGCTCAACAGTATATTGGAACGCCGCGACAGTTCTGTCGCCAGCGCGTAAGACTCTTGCGCCGCGCGCGCCATGGCGCGCGCGGCGCTCAAATCCCAATCGGCATCGCTCGGCCGTGGTCGGCGTCCGGTCGCCGTGCGCATCGATGGATGCGTGATCGTCGTCGCCAACAGCGGCAGCGGCGCCTGCCACGCGAGGCGCCGCGCCAACACAAGATCGGCGAACCACAGCGCAAAAATTTCGGCGTCGAATTGCGCCGCGTCACCGATGACGCCCAGCGCTAGCGCGCTCACGCGGGCCGCAGCATTGAGCGGATTCTCAGCTGTCGACCGCTCATCCACAAGGGCGGCGAGCGCTTCGCAATCGATGGCCGGCGGTAAATCGAGACAATCGGCCGCGACTCTCACGACGCGCGCATCGAGCCGCACAGAAGGCGTTGTGAACAGGCGCCACAGCCGATGCAGGCGGCCGCCGGGCGTCGGCGCCGCGTCGAAGCCGGCGAGATGTTCGGCGTCGCGCAGGGCGCCTTCGTCTTCGCGCAGACGCGCTATCGCGGCGCAGGCGGTTGCGGCGCGCAAGGCGAGGCGCTGCCGCAGGGCGCCGGCAAAAACGGGTTCGAGGCCTCCTTCCCCGAAGTTTTTGCCGGGGCTCGAAGCATCGGCGGCTCTTCCGTCGGCGCGCGAAACATCGGCGGAGCCGATTCCGGCGCGCGAAATATCGCCTCCGGGGCAACGCAAAAGCTGGTCGAGGCGGGCAAGACTGGCGCCGGCGGCGAAGAAGTGCGCGCTGGCCGCGTCGTGTTGAACGCCGCCGACCTTCGCCCACTGCGTGTCAGGACACATCAGAAATTGAGAAATCGGCCTGTTGAATTTCAATGCGTTACGAAACGCTGCTGATTTACGCGTATACATTTGAATTGAGAAAACGCCCGAATGATGTACAGTTGAATTGAGAATTTGCGGCTCAACCATTTCTCATGGACGCGGCCGAAAAATGAACAGCAATAATGAGAACGCGCCCTGCCCTGATGACGCCGACACGACGGGGTCCGACGACCCGCAGTGGTTAGAGGCATGTCGACGCGAGGAGGCCATCAGAGAATTGTTAGGCCGCTCCGCGGGCGACCGGCTACGAACAAGCGACGTCGAAGATGTTGCTTTGGACCTCGGGATCAGTCGCGCGACACTTTATCGCCTCGTCGCGATCTATCGCGAAACGCCCACCGTTGAGGCGCTTCAGCCGAAGCCGCGAGGCCGATCGAAAGGGGCGCTCGCTCTCGACAAATCGCGTCATAAGTTGATCCGCCAGACGATCCGGGAAGTCTATCTGAAGCCGCAGCGTCCAACGCTGACCCACCTCGTCGAACAAATCCATTTGCGTTTCGTCCAGCACGGATGGCCATTGCCAGATCGTCGAACGATCAAGACGCGCGTCGATGACATCGAG
The DNA here is from genome assembly GCF_050251305.1 of Methylocystis sp. Taxonomy (GTDB): domain Bacteria; phylum Pseudomonadota; class Alphaproteobacteria; order Rhizobiales; family Beijerinckiaceae; genus Methylocystis. The sequence continues at coordinate 13,224 of NZ_JBFWNB010000070.1, forward strand.
AGGCGATTGGTCGCGCGTAAACGGAAGGACAAACGCGCGATCAAAGCGACAACGCCAGTTCCGGGCGAATACAAAGCCTCCCGGCCGCTCGAGGTGGTTCAGATCGATCACACGCTCGTCGATCTCATCGTCGTTCACGAAGAGACGCGCGAACCGCTCGCACGCCCTTGGCTGACGCTGGCGATCGATGTGTTTACGCGAATGATTACGGGCTTTCATCTTTCGATGGATCCCCCTT
>NZ_JBFWNB010000071.1:0-13245 GCF_050251305.1 Methylocystis sp.
CGCCGGACGGCTGATGCAGCATGACGCGCGCATTCGGCAGCGCGTAACGCAGACCGTCGGCGCCGGCGGCAAGCAGAAGCGAGCCCATCGACGCCGCCTGCCCGACGCACAGCGTCGACACTTTCGGCTTGATGAACTGCATCGTGTCGTAGATGGCGAGGCCGGACGTCACCACGCCGCCCGGCGAATTGATGTAGAGCGAGATTTCCTTCTTGGGATTCTCAGACTCCAGAAACAGCAGCTGCGCGATGATGACCGACGCCATGTGATCTTCGATCGGCCCGGTGACGAAGATGATGCGTTCGCGCAAAAGGCGCGAGTAGATGTCGAACCCGCGTTCTCCGCGGGAGGTGTTCTCGATCACCTGGGGGATGAGATATTGGCTGTAGCTTTCGATTGGGTCGCGCATCGCGTATCGCCTCTGTGGTCCAGCGGGGCGGATACGCCTACGCCGGGAACTCGTTGACCCGTCATATATCCGCGACTGCGCCAGACGCAAAGGCTCCGTTGCGGCCGCCACGTCGCACGCGCTGCGGCGCCCGGGGGCGCGCGTCCGCCCGCCCTGACGCATTCCCCCGCCGCCGAAGCGGCAGGCGAGGGAACGGCCAGAAGCCGGCTATTCTTCGTCTTCTTTGAACAGCTCTTCGCGGGAGACGGTCTTGTCGGCGATCTTGATCAGCTTGGCGAGATGGTCGACGACGCGCTCCTCGTAAATCGGGGCGCGGAGCTGGGCGAGCGCCTGCTCATTGTTGCGGTAATAGTCCCAGACCGCCTTTTCCTGGCCGGGGAACATGCGCGCGCGCTCGACCAGAGCGTCCGTCAGATCCTTCTCGTCCACTTTCACGCCGGCGTCTTTTCCGATCTCCGCCAGAACCAGCCCCAGCCGCACGCGGCGCTCGGCGATCTTGCGGAACTCGTCCTTTGTCTCTTCCTCGGACTTGCCCTCTTCGGCGACAGGCATGCCGGCGCGTTTGCTTTCCTGCTCGTGCTGCCCCCAGATGTTGGCGAATTCCTGGTCGACGAGGCTCTCGGGCAGCTCGAAGGAATAGCGGGTGTCGAGGGCGTCGAGCAGCGCGCGCTTCAGCTTGTCGCGCGACGCTTTCTCGAAATCGGCTTCGAGATTGCCGCGAACGGCGGTCTTCATCGCCTCGAGCGACTCGAAGCCGTATTTCTTGGCGAGTTCCTCATCGAGCCCCAAGGTCTTGGGCGCCGAAACCGACTTGACCGTCACATCGAATTCGGCGTCCTTCCCCGCGAGCGCCTTGGCCGCATAGTCTTCCGGGAAGCGGACCTTGACGACGCGCTGCTCGCCAGCGGCGGCGCCTTCGAGCTGCTCCTCGAAACCGGGGATGAAGGTTCCCGCGCCCAGCACCAGATCGACGTCGCCGCCCGTGCCGCCTTCGAAAGGCTCGCCGTCGAGCTTGCCGGTGAAATCGATCGTCAGCTTGTCGCCCTTCTCCGCCTTGGCGCCGTCCGCCCTGGCCTCGAATTCCTGGGCCCGCTCGGCGAGCGACTGCAGCGCCTTCTCGATGTCGTCCTCGGCCACTTCGGCGACGGGGCGCTCCAGCGAAATGTCGTCGAAAGCGCCGATTTCGAAGTTCGGCAGCGTTTCGAACGTGACGACATAGGAAAAATCGCCCTCCGCCAGCAGCGCCCGCTCGACTTCCTCCTGCCCGCCAGGAAAGTCGATCTTCGGCTCGAGCGCGATGCGCAGCGCATTGTCGTCGACGATCTTGCGGTTGGCGTCGTTGACCGCCTCCTGCAGGACGTCGGTCATGATGCTCTTTCCATAGAGCTTCTTGAGGTGGGCGATCGGCGCCTTTCCGGGCCGGAACCCTTTGATCTGGCTTTTCGCCTGGAGCTCCGTCAGCTGCGCAGCGAGCTTGGCCGCGAGTTCGCCGGCCGGCAGAACCACCTTGTATTCCTGTTTCAAACCCTGCGCGGAGGTCTGCGTCACTTGCATTTCGATAACCTTCTTAAAGACTGCGGCGTCGCCGGCCTGCGACGTCAAGTATGCGACTGCCACGGCAAGCGGTTCTGGTGCGGGCGGAGGGAGTCGAACCCCCACGACTTTCGTCACCGGAACCTAAATCCGGCGCGTCTACCAGTTCCGCCACGCCCGCGATCGGCGGATCGGTCCGCCGGAACGCCCCACCCCTCGAAACGGGATCGCGTGAGACGAAGCCGAGCGTCGGCGTCCTCTCAAACGATCCTGAAAACCCGAAAGATGGCCGTCGCCGCACGTTTCGGGGCGCGCCAAGGCGCTCCCAAGCGCGCATGCGACTCGCCGGGCGTCGCTCTATAGCATGGTCGCGGCAGGATGCCAGCCGCCGGCCATAACGCCGGCCACAATTATGGCGCGACGCGGTGGTCGGCCCCGTTGAGGCCGCGGATCAGCCGAATGAGCTTTTCCCGTCCCTGCGGGTCGCGCCATTTCGCGTTGCAGAGCGTCGGGCCGCAGACGACTTCGGGAAATTTGTAGAGAGGGCTTCCCTTCGCGGTTTTCAGTCCGTAGGCGACATTCGGCTTCCAGCCCTCGGCCATCAGCGACTGGCGATAGGCCGAATAGCCTTCAGCGCCCTGCCCAGACGCGGCGACGGGCAAAAAACATCCTGCGCCGCAGAGGGCCAAGGCGGCGGCCAGTTTCATGCGCGTGCCGGTCATGTTCGAGTCTCCCTCGGTTTCAGCCGTTCTAGCGCTCCCTGAACAGCCCGTGAAGTGCGGACGCGCGCCGGTCATTGCCCCGGCCGCCGGCCTGCGCCATAGCTAGACGGAGATGTCCATGCTTCTTTCCCGCCGCGCTGTCCTTTCCGGCATCAGCGCCTGCCTCACGACTCTACCGGCGATGGCGCAGCCGCCCCGAGACGGCCTGCGGGACCTCGTGGCGCGGTCCGGCGCGGCGCGTCTGTCGGGCGGCGAGACGAGCATTCTCGGATTCGACGGGACCACGCCGGGTCCGATCCTGCGCTATCGGCAGGGCGACGAACTCGCCGTGCGCCTGGTCAATCAGCTCGACCGCCCCACGACCATCCACTGGCACGGCCTGCGCGGCGATAATGCGATGGAGGGCGTCGCGCCGCTGACTCAGCCCGCAGTGGCGCCCGGGGCCGCCTTCGAATACCGCCGCAAGCTCGGCGACTCCGGCCTGTTCTGCTACCGGCCGAGCGTCTATGGCGCGACGCCGGAGCTTGTCGGGCGCGGCCTCAAGGGTCTGCTGCTCGTCGACGAGCCGACGCCGCTGCCTGCGGATTCCGATCTGCTTCTCGTCCTCGACGACTGGCGGCTCGACGACGCGGGCCAGGTCGCCGGCGGCTTCGACGACCGCGCGGCCGCGCAAGGCGTCGGCCGAATCGGCCCGCTGCTCTGCGTCAACGGCAAGGCGGCGCCGGAGCGGCGGACCTTGGCGCCCGGCGCACGGGTGCGGCTGCGCCTCGCCAATCTCAGCAACGCCCGCATCATGGTGCTATCCTTGGTCGGCGCGCAGCCCTTCGTCATCGCCATCGACGGACAGCCGTGCGACGCCTTTGAGCCGATCAAACAAAGCATTCCCGTCGCGCCGGGCGCGCGGTTCGAACTGATGTTCGACATGCCGGAAACCGAGGGCTCCGGGGCCAGACTGATCCTTCGGGGGCCGAACGGCGCCGACCGCGAGCTTCTCATCGCCGACGCCAAGGGGGCAAAGGCGTCACGGCGTCCGCCGATCGCGGCGCGTCCACAAAATTCCGAGCTTCCCGCCGAGATCAGGCTCGCCAACGCCAAGAAGGCGGATCTCGTCATCGCGCCGCGCCAGAGCGACGCTGGCCCGGCATGGACGATCAATGGCGCGCTGACGAAGGGCTACGCCGGGCCGCCGCTCTTCAGGGTGAGCCGCGGAACGCCGGTGACGCTGGGATTCGTCAACAAATCTGGAGTCGCGCTCGCCATGCATGTTCACGGACAATGCATGCGGCTGCTGCATGACCTCGACGATGGCTGGGAGCCCTACTGGCGCAACGGGGTGATCATTCCGCCGGGAAAGACCAAGCACGCCGCCTTCGTCGCTGAATCGCCTGGAAATTGGGCCATTCATGATGATATTCTGGAACATGAGGCGAGCGGTCTAGCGACTTGGTTCGAAGTCGCCTGACGCCGGCGCGTCGACAATTATCACTTTATAATAATCCAAAAGTTTTTCCGTTCGTTCAGATTTTCATCTGAACCTTAATAGCGGAAAGAGCTTGGACTGCGGGCGTGAACTATTGCCAAATTCTGAGGTGATCTCATTTAGAGCCTTGGGCCGACCAGTCTGCCCGGTCAACCACATCGTTCGGCACGATGTGGCACGTGTGTATTCTTGCGTGATCGAGGGAGGAGGCTTTGGCCCTGCATTGTCGGATATGATGATCTCTCCGCGCCCTCGGCATCTGCCTCAAGACTTTCCTAACTGGCGTTTCGAACATCTTGTGATCGAATATGACGCGCTGACCCAGTCGGTGTGGATGAATTATCGTGCGGATTCCCCGCACTGCTATACTTTGCGCATGTTGCAGGACGCGATCGATTTCCGTGACGCGATCAAATATTTGGTGGAAATGGAAGGCAGAAACTGGCCGATCCGCTATATCGTCATGGCTTCCAAGAAACCGCACGTGTTCAGCCTCGGCGGCGATCTGGCCACCTTCGTGTCCTGCATCCGGAATGACGACCGCGACGCGCTGCTGACCTATGCCTATGCTTGCATAGAAGTGATGTATACGCTGACATCGGCCTTCGACCTGCCCGTGCTCACGCTTTCGGTCGTGCGCGGCCAGTGCATGGGCGGCGGCTTCGAAGGCGCTCTGGCCACCGATTTCGTCATCGCCGAGGAAGGCGCGCGCTTGGGCGTTCCCGAGATCGCCTTCAACACATTCCCCGGGATGGGCGCCGTGACCTTTCTGACGCGGCGCGTCGGGCCGGCGCGCACGCAGCAAATTCTCTCCGCCGGCCGCGTCTATTCCGCGCGCGAACTGTACGATCTCGACATTGTCGACGTGGTCGCGCCGGAAGGCCGGGCGCTCGAAACCGCGCATGAATGGATGCTCGACCCCGACGGGTCGAAGTGGCGACGCCGACAAGCCCTCGTCAAATTCCGGAAACAATGCTTTCCTGTCCGAAAGGAGGAATTGCTTCGGGTGGTCGAGCTTTGGACGGATTGCTCGATGGCCATCTCCCGGCACGACCTGCGCTACATGGAGCGGCTCGTATCGGCGCAGCTGCGCCTGGCCGGGGGCGACGACCCGCCGGCCGGCAAATCGGAGGAGGCGGAGACGCCTCCGTCTCTCAAAGAAGACTAGTCATGATCGTCCGCAGGAAGTCAGGCGCCCGCGAGAGTTCCGACGTTCAGATCCACAGCGATCTGGTCGAAACCCTGTTTGGCACCGCCGGCTCCTTTTTCGCGGGCCTTCTCGGCGGACTCATCGCGCCCGCGCTCGCCTGGCTCATCCTCGGCGATTCAATCTATCTCTACTTCGTGGGGCTGATCGCCGTCCTTGGCGCCTTTCGGCTTTACGTTTTTTTCGCGCATGCGCATGCGCCCGTCTCGCTGCGCCGGCGGGATTCAAAGGAATGGGAACGACTTTACGCGATCGGCGCCGTGGGCTTCATGACGGCGGTCGGCGCGTCCGTCGCGGTCCTGTTCTACTATCATTACAATGATGTGCTCGGCATCTACAGCATCGTCATCATGATGAGCGGGTTGAGCGGGCTCGCGGGCCGCAACGCGGGACGCCCGTGGATTGTTCTCGCACAGTCGCTCGGCCTTGCGCTTCCCCTTGCGATCGCCGCGATGATGCATGAAGAACGGCGCTATTTCGGCCTTGCGATCATCGTCGTGTTGCTGATCGTCTCCATCCATTCGACGACGAAATTTCTGCACGGCAATCTCGAGTCGGCGCTGCGCAACGGGCTGGACGCCTCCCGTCAGCGGCAGAAATTCAGCCTCGCGCTCAATTCTATGACGCACGGCCTGTGCATGGGCGACGCCGATCTCTCGGTCACGGTCGTCAATCGGCGCGTGTTCGATTTCTTCGGCATCGTCGCGGCGACGACGCCGATCCGGCTCGAAGCGCTCGCACATTCGATCGGCAAGAGCGCCGGCCTGTCGCCGCGCGAAACCCAGATCTTCATCGAGCGGTGGAAGCGGCATGTCGCGACGCCGCACGCCAATGTTTTCACGCATAAGCTTGGCGAGCGCTTCTTCGAATTCCACTGCGAGCGCGCCGAAGCGGACTCCTTCATCACCGTCATCGAGGACGTGACCATTCAAAAGCGCGCGCTGCGCGAGATCGAACGCATGGCGCATTTCGACGATCTGACGAATCTGCCGAATCGGTATCAGTTCCAGGACACGCTTCAGCAGGAATTGGTTCAGCTCCGGGAGCGCGGATTCCAGGCCGCCCTGCTCAACGTCGATCTCGACCGGTTCAAAGAAGTCAATGACACGCTGGGCCACTCGATCGGCGACCAGCTGCTGTCGGCGGTCGGCGCGCGCCTCGCCGCCTGCGTGCCGGACCCGCATGTGGTGGCGCGGCTCGGCGGCGACGAGTTTTGCGTGCTGCTGCGGGCGGGAAGGGATCTGCCCGACGTCGATGAGCTCGCCGCCAATATTCTGAGCGAAATGCATCGAACCTTCATCATCGAGAACCACGTCATCAATATCGGCGCGAGCATCGGGATCGCCACGGCGCCCAAGGACTCGGAGACGTCCGAGGGCTTGCTCAAATGCGCAGATCTCGCGCTCTATCGCTCGAAAGCCGACGGACGCGGCAGGGCGCTCTGGTATTCGAAAAAAATGCAGGACGCGCTGACCCGAAAACGCGCGATCGACACCGAGCTGCGACACGCGTTCACGACGAATGAGCTGGTGGTCTATTATCAGCCGGTCGTAGATTCCCGAACGGCGACCATCGTCTCTCTGGAGGCGCTGCTGCGCTGGCGCCATCCGATCCGGGGCATGATTTCTCCGAGCGAATTCATACCGATCGCCGAAGAGACCGGAATGATCATCGAGCTCGGCGCCTGGGCGCTGCGTCAGGCCTGCATGGAGGCGAAATCCTGGCCCGCGAACGTCCGCGTCGCCGTCAATATCGCGCCGAGACAGTTTCAACAGAAGGACCTCGCCGCGGGGATCGCCAAGATCCTCGACGAGTCGGGGTTGGAGCCCGATCGACTGGAGCTCGAAATCACCGAAACGACGCTAATGGAATCCGACGGCGTCGACAGCAAGCTGCGCGAGATCGAAGCGCTCGGCGTGCGTCTCTCGCTCGACGATTTCGGAACAGGCTACAGCAGCCTCGGCTACCTCAACCGCTTTCCGGTCAAGAAGGTGAAGATCGACCGCTCCTTCGCGCGGCAGGCGATCGAGTCGCCAAAAACGCAGGCGATCATCTCCGCGATCTCTTCGCTCGCACAGGATCTCTCCATCGACCTCGTCGCCGAGGGCGTGGAGACGGACGCTCAGCTCGCCTTTATGGCAAGCAAGCATATTTATCTCATTCAGGGCTATCTGTACACGCGGCCGCGGCCCATCGAGGAGCTCAGACCGCTCCTCGATAATTGGCGCGACGCGCCCCGCCTGGTCAGCGCGGCCTGAGGCTCGGAAACAGGCGTTAGTTGCGCGCGAACGCCGCCAGGCTGCGGCGGTCGACCCCTGGCTGCACCATGCGCTGGGCGCGGAAAATCGCGTGCGACGCATTATACCGCCTGCCGAACTGCGCCAGATATTTCTCGATCGGAGCGAGTCCGGACTGCGGCGCGACGACGTCGCGAACGATCAGCAGGTCGTGAGCCTCATCGGCGGCGAGCGTCGTGTCGCTCTCCATCAGGCGTTCGGCTTTGACGTAGCCCAGCGTGCGGCCGACGGCGGCGTAGAGCCCCAAAAGGTCGGCGGGATCGCCCGAGAACGAGAAATGCGCATCTTTCTCCGCCACGATCGCGGAGCAATGCATGGCGAAATCGAAGTCGCAGCCGCTCATCAGGCCCCGCGCCCAGGCGATGGTAATCACCGGCGTGTCGACGATCAGCTCGGAGTTTTCAGCGGCCATTTCGCCGAAACCCTCGGCCGGTGGCGGCGCTTCGCGCCCTCCATGGGCGAAATCATAGACCAGATAACGGATTTCCTTCAGCTCTCCGCGATCGATTGTCGACAGAATATCAGTAATGGCCCTGACCGTTGCGGCGTCAAAACCTGGTCGAGACTTGCTCAATACTAAGGCTTGGTGGTCTTTCAACCAGGTGGTCGAAAGAGAGCCGCCATTGACAGAAAGTTCAGCTTGGTCGCGCAGATAAGGAAAGTTCAACATGGTCCCCGCCGTGGTTTGTGGTGGTAGGATTAAGTTAAATGAAAATTTAACTTCGCCAACCCTGACCACAGCGACTGAACGAAAATTACGACAAAGTTGCGCCAAATGACTGATTTTTAGGCGACTTTTATGACAAGGGGGCCTCGTAAAAAATTTGTCGTCATGCGACGAGATTGTACAATAAACGGGCTGCGCATACTTTTTTCGCCGGCATGTGGCCCTTGGTCGCGGGACAAGTGAGCGCACTTGATTTATATTAACTAAAGCGCTGCTGAGGCTAAGGGATGGCTAGCTGTTGCAGTTCGCGTTCGCGCACATAAGTGTGCGACACATGGCGCGTCGGAACCGGACCGACGCGTCAAGAAGACCGCTCAACGCAGAGAGCGGCTGGTCCAGAAGGGAGAAACCAGATGATGATGCGATTTTTTGCCGCCGTGCTGGTGGCGGCGGCCGGCTGGGTCACGCAAGCGCACGCCCATGGCGACGTCGGCGTCGATCAGGGCCAGTGCTTGATGAAAATCGGCCCGGACACGATGACGTTCACGGGCTATCAGCCGCAAAAGTCGCGTGAACAGTTTTGTGACGACATTCCCGACGCCGGCCCCACCATTATCACGCTCGACGCGCAGCAGGATGAGTTGCGCGACATGAACCTTGAGATGCGCGTCCTGCGCGACGTCGGCCAGAAGGACGACAGTGAGAATCTCGAGGCGAACACGGAATATTACGCGCCGCCAAAGAAGTACAAGACCGGCACGCTGACCTTCGAGCACGTCTTTCCGCAGGAAGGCAAATATATCGGCCTCGTGAAGGCGAAAAGCGACGACGGCACCAAGGAATATGTCGCGCGCTTCCCCTTCTCCGTCGGTCTGACGCAGTCGCGGGAAATCACCATCGCCGTGTTCTTCGCAGGCCTGGCGCTGGTCGGCTTCGGCCTCTGGTACAAGAACCAGTTCATCGACAAGAAGAAGCCGAAGGCCTAAAGCCCGCTTCAGTCGAGAAGTTCGATGCGACCGTCGCGTAACGTTACGCGACGGTCCATTTGTTTTGCGAGATCGAGATTGTGAGTCGCGATCAGCGCCGCGAGGCCGGTGCTGCGCGCGAGCGCCAACAACGTCCCGAAAACATGCTCCGCCGTGCGCGGATCGAGATTGCCGGTCGGTTCGTCCGCGAGCAGAAGATGCGGCGCATTGGCGACGGCGCGGGCGATGGCGACGCGCTGCTGTTCGCCACCGGACAGTTCCGAAGGCCGGTGCGACGCGCGTTGCCCAAGCCGCAGATAGTCGAGCAGCTGTTGCCCGCGCTGGCGGGCTTCGCCTCTGTTCAGGCCATTGATCATCTGCGGCAGCGCCACGTTTTCGAGCGCCGAGAACTCCGGCAGCAGATGATGAAACTGATAGATGAAGCCGATGGTCACGCGCCGCAGCCGCGTGCGCTCGGCGTCGGACATGCGCGACGTCGGCTTGTTCTTGATCAGAACTTCGCCGCCGTCCGGGCGCTCCAGAAGCCCTGCGATATGGAGCAGCGTCGACTTGCCGGCGCCCGAAGGCGCCAGCAGCGCCACCGTCTCGCCGGGATAGATCGACAGATTGGCGTCGACCAGAATGTCGAGCCGCGCCTCGCCCTCACGGTAGTGGCGCGCAATGTTGCGAAGCTCCAGAACGGCGGTCTCGTTCATCGCGCCTACTCGTGCCGCAGCGCTTCGATCGGATCGAGCGAGGCGGCCTTCCAGGCTGGATAGATCGAGGCGAGAACGGCGAGCGTGAGCGTCATGGCGACGATCGCCGCGACCTCGCGCGGATCGACGATCGCCGGAAGCCGAGAGAGAAAATAGAACTCGGCGGGGAAGAGATTGGCGTCGAACAACTTGTTGAGCCCGACGCGAATCGTGTCGAGATTTTTGGCGAGGGCCAAACCGAGCGCAAATCCCGCCAGCGTGCCGACCACGCCGATCGACGCGCCGATGATCAGAAACACCCGCAGCACCGCGCCGCGCGTTGCGCCCATGGTCCGCAGTATCGCGATATCCTGAGTCTTGTCTTTCACAAGCATCGTCAGACCAGAAATGATGTTGAAGGCCGCAACCACGACGATCAGCGCAAGAATGATGAACAGGATGTTCTTTTCGACCTGCAAGGTGTCGAAGAAGGTCTTGTTGCGCTGACGCCAGTCGGTGATGATGAGCGGACGCTCGATCGCTTTTTCGACCTTAAACCGGAAATCGTCCATCTGCTCGGGATCCGAGACAAAGGCCTCGACGACCGTCGCCTCGTTTTCCTTGTTGAAGAAGAGCTGCGCCTCCGAGAGCGGCATATAGACGAAGACATTGTCGAATTCGGACATGCCGATCGAGAAGATCGCCACGACCTTATAGGCCTTGATCCGCGGCGAGACGCCGAACGGCGTCTGCACGCCCTTGGCGATCAACAGGCTGACAGGGTCGCCGACGCCGACGCCCAGCGTCTCGGCCAGCCGCTGGCCGATGGCGACGCCGCCCGCCTTGTCGAATCCGGCAAGCGTCCCGCTCTTGACGTTCGTCGCCACGCCGGGAAGCCGGGTCAGATCCTTCTCGCGCACGCCGCGCACGAGCACCCCCGACTGGCCGAACTGGGTCGATATGCCCGCCGCGCCTTCAACCATCGGGATCGCGAGCTGAACGCCCGGCAGCTTCGCGGTCTTGGAGGACACCTGCTCCCAGTCGGTGAAAGGAGTCTCCACCGCCTGCAGGAAGGCGTGACCGTTGATGCCGATGATCTTGTCCATCAGTTCGCGATGGAATCCGTTCATCACCGACGTGACGACGATGAGCGTCGCGACCCCCAGCATGATGCCGAGAAAGGAGAAGCCGGCGATGACCGAGACGAAGCCGTCGGCGCGACGGGCGCGCAAATAACGCAGCGCGACCGTCCGCTCGAAAGCCGAAAAAGCGCCGGCGCCCCTGGCCGGCTCCGCCGCTCCGCTCATGCCCGCTCCGACCGTATGGCGGCGACGACGCGGGTGACGGCGTCCTGCGGCGAGAGAAGCTCGCGCTCTCCCGTGCGTCGCTGCTTGACCTCCACCCTGCCCTCGGCGAGGCCCTTGGGCCCGACCAGAATCTGCCACGGCAGGCCGATGAGATCGAGCGTGGCGAATTTCGCGCCGGGACGTTCGTCGCGATCCTCGTGCAGGACATCCAGCCCCGCATTTTCGAGCTGCTCGACGAGATCGGCGCAGACCTTGCCCGTCGCTTGATCGCCGACCTTCAGATCGGCGACGCCGACATGGAAAGGCGCGACGGATTCGGGCCAGATGACGCCGGCGTCGTCGTGGCTCGCCTCGATGATGGCGGCGGCGAGGCGCGATGGCCCGATGCCGTAGGAACCCATTTGCACCACGACCTCCTTGCCGTCCGGACCGTTGACCACGGCCTTCATCGGTTCGGAATATTTGGTTCCGAAGTAGAAAATATGGCCGACCTCGATGCCGCGCGCCGCGACCTGCGCCTCCTCGGGCACGGCGGCGAAGGCGGCGGCGTCGTGCATTTCGCTCGTCGCGGCGTAACGGCTGGTCCAGGTGTCGACAACCGCCTGCAGCGCTGCGGAATCGTCGAAATCGATCGAGGCGGGCGGCGGCGCGAAGGACAGGAAATCCCTGTGGCAGAACACTTCGCTCTCGCCGGTCGAGGCGAGGATGATGAACTCATGGCTGTTGCCGCCGATCGGACCGGACTCCGCCGCCATCGGAATGGCGGTCAGACCCATCCGCGCGAAGGTGCGCAGATAGGCGACAAACATCTTGTTGTAGGAATGGCGACCCGCTTCCGCGGTGAGATCGAAGGAATAGGCGTCCTTCATCAGAAATTCGCGCGAGCGCATCACGCCGAACCGCGGCCGCACCTCGTCGCGGAATTTCCACTGAATGTGAAAGAGATTGAGCGGCAGATCCTTGTAGGAGCGCACATAGGCGCGGAAAATCTCCGTGATCATCTCTTCATTGGTGGGGCCGTAGAGCATCTCCCGGTCATGGCGGTCGGCGATGCGCAGCATCTCCTTGCCATAGGCGTCGTAGCGCCCCGACTCGCGCCACAGATCGGCGGGCTGGATCGTCGGCATCAGACATTCGATGGCGCCGGCGCGGGTCTGCTCCTCGCGGATGATGGCGTTGATCTTGTTGAGCACGCGCAACCCGAGCGGCAGCCAGGCGTAAATGCCGGCCGACTCCTGTCGGATCATGCCCGCGCGCAGCATCAGCCGGTGCGAGACGATCTCCGCCTCTTTCGGCGTCTCGCGCAGGATGGGCAGGAAATAGCGGGAAAGGCGCATGGGGAATCCAGTTGAGGCGAATCGGGGAGCGGCGAGCATAGCCCGTCCGCCGCCCGAGAAAACGGCGCGGGAGGAGCTTTTGAACCCCGGCGCGGCCGAAAACGCAAGCGGCGGGCGCCCTTCCTTTCTTGCGCGGCACGGCCCATTTCGGGAACATGAACTCTTGAGGAGGCCGGCATGGGCGAGACGACTGGCGAGGATGCCGCCAGACAGGCGTGGGGAAGCGTCCGCGACAACCGCGAGCGCAATCGCTTCGAACTCGATGTCGAGGGCGACGCAGCGCTCGCCTATTACCGCATCGACAATGGCGTGATGGTCTTCACCTCAACGCAGACGCCGCCGCGGCTGCGCGGCAAGGGCGTCGCGTCGGCGCTCATTCGCGACGCGCTCGAAATCGCGCGCGCCCACGGCCTGAAGGTCAGGGGCGACTGTTCCTTCGTCGCCGACTATTTGGACCGGCGCCCGGAGTTTCAGGATTTGCGCGCCGAGCGCGACGCTTCCTAGAGTATCCGTTATGCGCAAGGAGCGTCTTCGGCCCAGGGACGGTTTTTTCGTAAGAGGGCGTTGGCAAGGACGACGAGCTTGCGCATTACGGCGGTGATGGCGACTTTGGCGGGCTTTCCGGC
>NZ_JBFWNB010000072.1:0-13067 GCF_050251305.1 Methylocystis sp.
GACCCGTCAAACGGTCCGCGGTTTCCCGATCCGTCCCTCGCCGCTGACGAGAGGGCGGCAACCCTCTCCCAGCGGTTCCTTCTCACCGAAGCGGCGCGGAAAGTCATAAGACAAGCAGGTTCCGAAAAAGTTGCCAGACTTTTTCGATGAGAACCTGCTCCAACGTCTTTATTTTGAGCGAATCCTTATCGATCACATTATTCCATATGATCGGGAAGCGCTCTAAGCGCCGCCGCTCAGCGCGCGAGTTCGCGCAAGCCCTGGCGGATCAGCGTGCTGGCGTCGGCGCTCTCGCCGAGCTGCTTGACGCTTTCGGCCACCGCCGCCGCCGCCTGCGGGCGGCCGTAGCCGAGATTGACGAGCGCCGAAATCGCGTCGCGCGCCGCGGACAGCGGGCCATCGGGCTCTTCGCCGGACAGTCGCGCAATGGCAGGATCGACCGCGCCGAAGGCGGGCGCCTTGTCTTTCAGCTCCGCGACGATGCGCGCCGCGAGCTTCGGCCCGACGCCCGGCGCGCGGGCCACCGCGGTCTTGTCCTGCATGGCGATGGCGGAGGCGAGATCGCTTGCGGAAAGGATCGACAGGATGGCCAGCGCCACTTTGGCGCCGACGCCCTGCACGGTCTGCAAAAGCCGGAACCAGTCGCGCTCGCTTTCGGTCGCGAAGCCGAAGAGCCGGATCGAATCTTCGCGCACCTGCGTCTCGATGGCGAGCGCGGACGCCTCGCCGACGCGCGGCAGCTTTTGCAGCGTTCGCGTCGAACAATGCACGACATAGCCGACGCCGTTGACGTCGAGAATCACGAAGTCCTCGCCATAGGCGTCGACGAGCCCTTTGAGCTTGCCGATCATGCCGACGCCCGCAGTCGCGCGCCGCGATGCTGCGCATGGCAGATCGCCACCGCGAGAGCGTCGGCGGCGTCGGCGCTCGTCGCGGCGCTCGCCGGCAGCAGCACCCGCACCATCATCTGCACCTGCGCCTTGTCGGCGTGGCCTGCGCCCACGACGGTCTTCTTCACGAGATTGGCGGCGTATTCGGCGATGACGAGGCCGGCGAGCGCGGGGGCGGTCAGCGCCACGCCGCGCGCCTGTCCGAGCTTCAAGGCCGATTGCGGATCACGATTGACGAAGGTCTCTTCGATCGCCGCTTCCTGGGGCGCGTGGTCGGCGATGACGCGCGTCAGCCCTTCGTGCAATTGGCGGAGCCGCGCGCCCATGTTGAGCGTCGAATCCGAGCGGACGCGCCCGCAGGCGACGAAGGAAAGCCGCGAGCCTTGCACCTCGATGACGCCCCAGCCGGTATTGCGGAGGCCGGGATCGATTCCGAGGATGCGAATCGGGGCAGGGGTCATGACGCCAGCGTAGGCGGAAAGGCGTTTCCGGGCGAGCTTTTGCAGCGTCCTGACGTCTCAGGGCGGCGGCGTCTCCTGCTGCTCGCGCGTCTTGCCGTCCAGCAGACAGCTGACCGTCACGTCGCCCATGACGTTGATGGCTGTCCGGCAGCGATCCAGGAACCAGTCGACGGTGAAAAGCATGGCGATGTAGTCGGTCGGCAGCGCCACGGCTTTGAAGACCAGGGTCATGGTCACCAAACCCGCTTCCGGGATGCCGGCCGCGCCGACGGATGCGATGATGGACGTCACGACGACGATGAACTGCTGGCCCAGCGTCAAATGCATGCCGAGCAATTGCGCAACGAACAACGCCGACATGGCTTCATAGAGCGCCGTGCCGTCATTGTTGAAATTTGCGCCAACAAGCGCGCCCATGCTGGCGGACTGTTCGCGCAGCCCGACCTTGTCGCGCAGGCGCGCATAGGTCACCGGCATCGTGGCGGTGGAGCTGCCGGTCGAAAACGCCATCACCAGCGCATCGCGGACTCCTCGCAGCACGTAGAGCGGCGGCGCCCAAGAACCGAGTCGCACGCGAATGAGGTAGTAGGCGGCTTGCAACGCCAGCGCCACGAGCACGGCGAGGACAAAGCCCCCGAGGGCGATAAAATCGCTAAAGCCCTTCACGCCGACGATGCTGGCGACGATGCCGAACACCGCCAGCGGCACAAGTTCGATGATCCAGTGCAGAATCGCAATCAGGCTGGTCAGCGCCACATGGACGAGGTCTTCGACGGTGCGCACCTCGTGATGGCGCACGCCTCTCAGGGCCACGCCGAGCGCCACCGCAATGAAGATGACGCCCATCACCGTGCCATTGTCGGAAAAGGGCCCGGCGACGCTCTTTGGAACATTGTCCA
This sequence comes from Methylocystis sp., assembly GCF_050251305.1. GTDB lineage: Bacteria > Pseudomonadota > Alphaproteobacteria > Rhizobiales > Beijerinckiaceae > Methylocystis. The sequence goes on from NZ_JBFWNB010000072.1 coordinate 2,251, forward strand.
GGAATTGGGAGAGGGGATCGGCGGCCGCCGCGGCTTCGACGGGATGGTGCGCCGGCGCCGCCTTCCACCAGGAACCGGGTTGCAGGACATTGGCGACAAGGAGTCCGACGCCGATCGCCACCAGCGTGTTCGTGACGAGCAGCGTGACCAGCCGCAGCGCCTGCTGGCCGCCAAGATGCGCGCGCATCAGCGCCTGCATGATCGCCAGGAGAATCAGCGGCGGCGCGAGCGCCCCGAGGATCCGCAACACAAGTTTGGCCGGCGTCTCGAGCGCCGCCGCCTGATCGCCGAGCGCGACGCCGACGGCGAGGCCCAGCGCCACGGCTCCCAAGATGCGCAGATACAGCGGCGTATCGCGCCACCAGGCGAGGACGATCTCCAGGCTGGTCGTCCGTTCCGCATGTTGTGAGGTCAACTGGAACGACCCTCGTCTAGACGCAGGACTGGTTTACCGAGCGTGTCTCGGAGGCGATGGAACCAGAGCTTGTCCTGCCTTTTTGGCTTCGGATCAAGCCTCGGCCTTCGTCACCGCGTCCGCCACCGCGTCAAAGGCCAGCAAGGTCGAGCCGTGGCGGGCCTTGTAGTCGCGCACCGGCTCCAGCACGGCGAGGTCGGCCCATTTGCCGGTCGGCGGCGGACCGTTCTCCTTCAGCATTTTTCGTAAGGCGTCGCGCGCCTCGCGCAGCTCCTGCGGCGTCGAGCCGACGATATTGCGCGCCATGATCGAGGCCGACGCCTGGCCGAGCGCGCAGGCTTTCAACTCATGCGCGTAGTCGGCCACCTTCCCGTCGCGCAGCTTCAGATCGACGGTGATCGTCGAGCCGCAGAGCTTGGAATAGGCGGAGGCCGTCGCGTCCGGCTGCGGTAGCCGGCCGATGCGCGGAATATTTCCGGCAAGTTCCAGAATGCGTTGATTGTATATGTTGTTGAGCATCGCCGCCGGCGCTTTTCAAGCCAAGGCCTTACCATCGCCTCGGTAAAACTCTATATAGGATTTTGCGCGCCTTCGCGAAAGCCGGACGCGCCGGGGCCGTCATCGGTCCCTGATGAGTCTCGAATTTTCGCGTAATCTCGAACCATCCGGAGACAGCGACGATTTGAGGGACCGCCTCGCGCCGAGCGCGGGGCATTCGATGCGCTGCGCCCATAACGGCGCGCGACTGACGCTTTTGGAGGCGCCACATGGACGACGTGGTTAAGACCTTTCCCTTTTCTTCGCTCGAGACGGTTCGAACTCTGGAACGCCCCTCCCGCGACGAGGCCGAAGCGGCCGTGCGCACCTTGCTGCGCTGGGCGGGCGACGATCCGGACCGCGAGGGGCTGCGCGATACGCCGCGCCGCGTGGTCAAGGCCTATGAAGAGTTCTTCAGCGGCTATCGGGAGAGCGCCGACGAAGTTCTGTCGAAGGTTTTCGAGGAAGTCGAAGGCTACGACGATCTCGTCCTGGTGCGCGACATTCCGTTTACCTCCCACTGCGAGCACCACGTCGTGCCCTTCATAGGCAAGGCGCATATCGCCTATTATCCGAACGGCGGCGTGGTCGGCCTGTCGAAGCTGGCGCGGCTCGTCGAGGTCTTCGCCCGCCGGCTGCAGACGCAGGAGGCGATGACGTCGCAGATTGCGTCGGCGATCGACGAAGCGCTGGCGCCCCGCGGGGTCGCCGTGATGGTCGAGGCGGAACATATGTGCATGTCGATGCGCGGCGTGATGAAGCAGGGCTCGTCCACGGTGACGATGCAGTTTTCCGGCGTGTTCCGCGACGATCCGGCCGAGCAGGCGCATTTCTACACGCTGCTGCGCGGAGCGCGGTGATGGCGCAGCTTGCCAAAGCGCCTGCTTCCAAGGCGGATGTGGAGGAGGGGGTCGTCTTCGCGCCGAAGTTCGACGCGAACGGCCTGATCGTCTGCATCGCCACGGAAGCCGCGACCCGCGACGTGTTGATGGTCGCCTATATGAACGAAATCGCGCTCGAGAAGACGATTGAAACGGGCTTCGCCCATTATTGGTCGCGATCCCGCCGCGAGCTGTGGCGCAAGGGCGAAACGTCCGGCCAGACGCAAAGGGTTCTGTCGCTGCGCGTCGACTGCGACCAGGATGCGCTGCTGCTGGAAGTGGAAGTGGGAGGCGACGGCAAAGCCTGTCATACGGGAAGAAAATCCTGCTTTTACCGGGCGCTCGACGGCCGCGGCGCCCTGGTCTTCTCCGCTGACGGCGCATAGGCGCGTCGGTTGGCGGAAAAGTTAACCTGGAGGCGACTTTCGAGGCGCAGGGTGTTCTCCGCCGTATCTCCCGCTAATTCAGCCACGGAGACAGTCGAGCAGGAAAGGCCGCGATGTTGTCGCTACGCTCACGGACCCTCCAGACCCAAGACGACGCCGACGCGGGTAGCCCGATGACGGACGAACCCCAAGCTCCTCCGACAACTCTCGTGCGCCAGGCGGACACGGAGGCCAAGCTGCAGAGGCGCGGACAGCCGACGATCGGCTTGGCGCTCGGCGCTGGCGCGGCGCGCGGCTGGTCGCACATCGGCGTGCTGCGCGAACTCGCGGCGCACGACATCAAGCCCGATGTGATCGCGGGAACGTCCATCGGCGCGGTCATCGCCGGATGCTACGCCGCCGGCAAGCTCGATCAGATCGAAGCCTTTGCTCGGTCGCTGACCAAGCGGCGCGTCTTCACGCTCATGGATCTCTCATTTTCCGGCGCGAGCCTGATCACCGGCGAGCGGCTGCGGTCCGCGCTGGATAAGGAACTCGAAAACATCGAGATCGAGGATCTTTCGATACCCTTCGCGGCTGTGGCGACCCAGGTTGGCACCGGGCACGAAGTCTGGCTGCAACACGGCAATCTGTCGCTGGCGATCCGCGCGTCCTACGCGCTGCCCGGCATTTTCGAGCCGGTGCGGATCGGCGACCGCTGGCTGTTCGACGGCGCGCTCGTCAATCCGGTGCCGGTCACCGTCTGCAGAGCGCTCGGCGCCGAATATGTGATCGCCGTGAATGTCACCGCCGACACGATGTATCGTGCGCGCGTCATCCGCGACGATCCCGCGGCGCTGAAGCGGGCCGCGGAGGCCGGACCTTTTGGCGATAAGGGCGACGTGTCCTTCGCCGACAGGTTTCTCCCCCGCTATTTCGATCGCAAGCCTGGCGACGCGCCGAACGTCGCCACCGCCATGATTGACGCTTTCAACATCATTCAGGATCGCATTCTGCGTTCGCGGTTGGCGGGCGACCCGCCTGACGCGACCATCACCGCGCGCATGGAGGAAGTCGGCATGTTCGACTTCCACAGGGCGGATCAGCTGATCAATGTCGGACGGGAAGCGGCCAAGCGCGCTCTGCCGAATATTTTCGCCCACATCCCGCTGGCGGCCGACGCGGCTCAATAGCGATTTGCGAATCGCTTCGGTCTCCGTCGCCGACGCGCCTGCGCGCTGGCGTCGCCATTCAGCGGACCGCGTCGTCGCACGCGACGCCGTGAAGGCGGCGCGCCCGCCCGCCACACAATCGCCTGCGCGCGATCGTCACGCCTGGGCGATGTATTCCCGCATGGACCGATGCTCGTCTTCGATGACGCGGATGCGGTATTTGACGACGTCGCCGATGGACACCAGTCCGACGAGGCAGGTTTCCCGGACCACGGGAATGTGCCGACGCCGCTCGACGGTCATCACGCGCATCGTGTTCTCGACGGCGTCCTCCTCTCGGGCCGGCGCCGGCGCCGGCTGCATATACGCCGATAGGGGCTGTTTCATCGCCTCGGGCCCGTCCAGCGCCACCGCTGAAACAATATCGCGCTCGGCGATCAAGCCGATCAGGCGGCCGCTGTCGTCCAAAATGACGAGAGCGCCGATCCTTTCGCGCATCATCAGCTGAGCCGCCTGTTGAAGCGGCGTATCGGGGCTCGCAGTCACCACCTCTCTTCCTTTTTCTGCGAGAATGTTCGCGATCGTCATCTGGCCCTCCTTTTCGCTTTCCGTCTGACCTCCCTCGCCAGCGAAAAACGTTATTACGAATTCACAGCGTGCCGGCCCGCGCGATCGAAGACGCCGAAAAAGAGCAGGCCGAACAAAAAACCACCAACATGAGCTTCCCACGCGATCGCGCTGGAAACGCCGACCGCCTGCGGAAATGCGCCGAGAAGCACGTTCACCGCTAACCATGCGACGAGAAAAAACATCGCCTGTCGGTTCAGCCGTAGCTGCGACAGCGAAGTGAAATTCGATCCCCCGTCATAAGGCGAGCTGCGTCTCCTGTCCGCCAGTCGCGCGCCTGGCGTAAATGCGAAACGCACAATCGCCCCCATTGTTCCTGAGATTGCGCCTGATGCGCCGACGACAGGCGCAATTTCGTCAGGGTGCAGCGCAAGAAAGAAGAGGGCGCCTGCGAAAGCGCTTGCGGCAAGAAACAGCACATAGCGCAGCGATCCGAATCGGCGCTCGACCGGCGTTCCAAATGCGGCGAGCGCCAGCACGTTCACGATGAGATGCGTCCAATCGCCGTGCAAGAAAAAGTAGGTCAGCATCGTGGCGAATTCGGCGCCGCCCTCGAGCGTCACGCGCGCGGGGATGAAGGCGAATGTCACCAACAACCAGTTCGAGAATTCGGGGGGGCCGTAAGCGACCACAAACTGGATCGTCGCCAATATGACGATCAGCGTCTTGGTCGCCGCCGGAAGGTTGAATATCGGCTCTCGCCTTGCGGGCACGTCCACTCCTGTCCGCTTCGCTGGGCAAGCGCCAGCCGAAGCCTAATCTAGCGCGACTCGTCTCGGCGAGCGTCCCAATTTGAGGCGATCGGCCGCGAACCGCAAAACCGGCCTGCGATCGCCATAATTGAAAGCTTTGATGCCGGAAAGCATAGCTCCTTGGCGGAACAGACTTTTCGGATCGGCGCGGCCTTCCTCGCCTTCGCTCATTTCCGCAACTGCGGAAATGGCACGACTGCTGCTCGCTGAGATGAAGTGGCGCAACTCTGAGGGGAGTCGTGCCAATCCTGGGCGGGGGCGCATGAGCGTCGGACGAGTTTGATGAGACTGCGAGTCACGAGAAATCTCTACGAATATTGGGATGGTTTGAAGGGGGAGCGGTCAGCGCCGGATCGGGCGGAGATCGATCCGCTCGCGATTCGTCACATCCTGGCGGACACATTCATCATTGAAGCGGACGCCGATCGCCCCTTTCCGCTCCGCCTTTGCGGCGCGCGAATCAACGCGCTTTGGCTCAAGGAGCAGAAGGGACATCATTTCCTCAGCTGGTGGACCGGCCGGCATCAGGAGGAGATCGCCGAGGCGATTCGCAAAGTCATCAACGACGGAATTCCGATCGTGGCCTATGCTCAGGCCGGGGCCGAGGAGGAGAACGCGGCGGAATTCGAGCTGCTGCTTCTGCCTTTGCGCCATTTCGGCAAAAGCCATTCGCGCGTGCTGGGGTCGCTTGCCGCAGTTCGGCCGCTGCCATGGCTGGGGATATGTCCCGTTGGGCCGCTCGACCTGCTCGCGACGCGGGCGGCGAATGAAAACGACGCCGCGAAAACGTCGAAGGACGGTTGGCGCCGCCGTCGGACGGCGGGTCGGGCGTCCTTGGCGGTTCGCGCCTAAACCTAGGACCTCATACCGCTTTTTACGCTTTTTTCGCATCGCGGCATGGCCTGACGCGCTGCAGTGGGCTGGCGCGCCTTGCGTCTCGGCAAAACTTGCGGCGTCGCGCGCGCGTCGAAACACATCCCGCGGTTTGATCCGGCGTTGTCTCGCCCCCTGTGGCGCCCGTGCAACACCCGCAGGGATTCCGTCCGAGCGTCTGCGAAAACCGGGGCTTTTGCGTTGACTGTGCATGGCCTCGACTGGTTGAGTGCACTGCATGGCGAGCAATCGCTGAAAGCTTCAAGAAGGCAGTTCGGGCGAAGGTTTTCCGCCTCCAAGCAACGAGGATACTGATGAAAAAAGCTCTTTCCGTCGCCGCTCTTGCGGTCGCGCTGACGGGCTCGGCTTTGGCGGCCGATCTTCCCAGCTACAAGGCTCCTCCGCCGCCCCCGCTGCCGCCGCCGCCGCTGTGGACCGGTTTCTACGTCGGTCTGAACGCTGGCGGCACCTGGGGCAACAGCAACAATATCTACGTCTCCTCGTTTCCGATCTTCCGGACGCCGGGACTCGGTCCGGTTCTCTTCTCGAACGCCGCGGCGCTTGGCGGAACGGGCGTTTTCAGCTCGAACTCCGGCGGCTTCATCGGCGGCGGTCAGGTCGGCTACAACTGGCAGTTCTACAACGGCAAGGTGCTTGCCGGCGTCGAGGCTGACATCCAGGGCATCGCCTACAGCAACAACAACCGGAACTACGTCTCTGCGGTTCCCGTCTTCGGTCCGTTCAGCGTCGTCAGCGCCATGTCGGCGCGTAAGAGCCTCGATTACCTGGGCACCGTTCGTGGTCGTCTCGGCTGGCTGTTTACGCCCACGTTGCTCGTCTACGGCACCGGCGGTCTCGCCTATGGCGGCGTCAACCTGAACGTTGCGGGCTTCCAGGGCGTCACCCCTGATTTCGCGCCCTTCGCGACGGTCGGCTTCCCCGGCGGCTCGTTCTCCGACACGCGCGTCGGTTATACCGTCGGCGGCGGTCTTGAATGGATGTTCATGCCGCAATGGAGCGCCAAGGTCGAATATCTCTATTACGACCTCGGTTCTGTGCGCACCTCGGGCGGCCTGACGACGAGAACCTTCGCCGGCAACCTGCTGTGGGCGAATGCGACCGAAGTGAGCGCCCGGTTCAATGGCAACATTGTCCGCGCTGGCGTGAACTATCACTTCAACTGGGGCGCTCCCCCGATCGTCGCGAAATACTGAGCGCTCCTGAGTTCTTGAGAATCAGAAGCCCGGCCGATCGGCCGGGCTTTTTCGTTGAGAACTGCGGGTGTGGCCTCAGCGCCACAGCGGATCTGATTCCGGCCGAACGCCGCCGAAAGTCGATGCTTTCAAATTGACCCTGGCGTGGTCTTGGCTGTTGATTGATGACGAGGCGATCGCGGCGAAAAGTCTACGCAGTGAGTGATTTTATCGCCTCTAACAGGAGGCTTGGGTGAAAAGAATTTTTTCTGTCGCTGCTTTGCTCGCCATCTTCGCGGGCTCGGCTTTTGCCGCCGATCTTCCCAGCTACAAGGCGCCTCCGCCGCCCCCGCTGCCGCCCCCGCCGCTGTGGACAGGTTTCTACATCGGTCTCAACGCTGGCGGCACTTGGGCGAGCAATAGCTCAACGCAGATCGCTACTGTTCCAGTGCTGCCTGTGCCGGCGGCGGCTTTGCTCGCGGGGCTGGCTTCCGGTTCAATGTCGGGCGGCAATAGCAGCGGATTCATCGGCGGCGGCCAGATCGGCTACAACTGGCAATTCTTCAATGGCGCGGCGCTCGCCGGCGTGGAAGCGGATATCCAGGGGATCGCTCAGTCCAATAACAACAGCAATTTTGCAACCGGAGGGATCATTGGCGTCACGCCGGTTCTTACAAACTTCTCGCTGACGAGACGCCTCGATTACATCGGCACCGTTCGCGGTCGCGTCGGCTGGCTCTTCACGCCAACGCTGCTTCTTTATGGCACCGGCGGTCTGGCCTATGGCGGCGTGACGTCGTCAACCTCCATCTTCCAGGCTGGCATCACAAACGGATTTCTGGGCCTTGGCTCCTCGTCCTTTTCGGATACGCGCGTCGGCTGGACCGCCGGCGGCGGTCTTGAATGGATGTTCATGCCGCATTGGAGCGCCAAGGTCGAATATCTCTACTACGACCTCGGCAACGTCTATAATACCGGCGTTCTCACGTCGAACGCCGTTCCATCGCTTTATGCGGCGTTTCAGCAAAATACTCGGTTCAACGGCAACATCGTTCGCGCCGGCGTGAACTATCATTTCAACTGGGGCGCGGCGCCCGTCGTCGCCAAATACTGAGCGCTCCTGATCTCGACCGATTCGAAGAGCCCGGCCATCTGGCCGGGCTTTTCTATTGTAGCCGCCGCCCGCCAGCTTGATGGCGCCGAAACCCCCGCGGCCTTTCATTCGCCGAAAGTTCAAAGGGAACGCCGATCGCGCGGCCGAGCGCCGATGAGCATTTGATCGACACGGCGTATCCCCGACTGAGCGAAGCGGGTCGATTCTTTAGGCTGTGCGAGTGATGGTTGTGGGAGCGATCGCGCCGCGCATGCCGTGGTCGGAAAATCGAATGCGCCTCGCACTTGAAATAAATTCATCACGCCAAGCCGATGTTCTTCTTGGCGCGTCAAAGCTCAGATTGCGCTCTGGGAAAAACGCGCGTCTGGCTCGCCGCTGGGCGGCGAGCGACGCGTTCCTCGCGTCTGCGTTAGGTCAGGCGTTGACGAATGCGGTGATCGCAAGCGTGATGGCCGCGGCGGCGGCGAAAATCGAGAGAATCGCTGAGATGGCGTTCATGGCGTTGTCTCCTGTCCCTGCTCAATGGCGGCCATTTGGCCGCACCTGCATCAGGCGCGACAAATTAGCGCATCGACTTTGAGAAATGCCAAGTGGGAAAAGCTATTGCGGCGCACCCTGGGCGCCGGTCCGGCTTGATCGGCCAACGTCGGGAAAAGTTGGAAATCCCGGCATCATCAATGACTCGTCAGTCACGCTTCAGGCGCAGTTGCGCCGCAATGACGATTAGTCCGTCAATGACATAAGCTTTGCTTTGAGCTCGCCGATTTCGATTTCCGCCTGCACCTGATTGCTGACGTCATATTGCACGCCGAGGAAATACAAGAGTCGGCCGTCCGCGTCGAAAAGCGGCGTGATGTTGAGTTTGTTGTGAAAGAGCGCGCCGTCCTTGCGGTAATTGCGCAGCGTGACTTCGACCTGCTGACGGTCGCGGATTGCCTGGCGCAGCCGCAGTCGTCCCTCCTGGTCGCGATCGTCGGCCTGCAGAAACCGGCAGTTGCGCCCGATGATCTCGTCGAACTGATAGCCGGTGATCTGCATGAAGGGACGATTGGCGTAAACGACGGGCAAGTCTTCGAGGTCCGGATCGGCGAGCGTCACGCCGTTGACGCAGGCGTCGAAGATCGTGGTCAGCATTTTTGGAATGATTTCCGCGTCTTTACGCAGCGCAAAAACTTCGCCCTTGTTCTGGCTTCGGGCGCGCGCCCACACGCGATAGGCGCTCGGCGCCATCCCGGCGAAACGCCGGAAGGCGCGGCGAAAGCTGCCTTCGTCGGCGAAGCCGGCGCTCATGGCGAGCTCCTTGACGGGCTTGGCGCTGGTTTCGAGCAGCATGCGCGCCGTCTCGACCCGTATCCGATCGATGAAGGTTTTCGGCGACTCTCCCGAAGCCTGCTTGAGCTTGCGATGCAGCGTCCTCTCCGACGTCGAAAGAGCGCGCGCCAGCTCTTGGGCGCTCATCGACGAATCGGCTTGCCGGACGGCTCGCTCAGCTTCGGAGAGAAACGCGTCCGCCCCTTCGGTCACCGTCCTTGCGCCACAGGCGGCGGGGCCGCGCGGCGCGCCTTTGACGAGCGCCGCTTCGCCGACGGTGAAATCCGCCGCGATCCGCGCCGCATCGATGCCGCATAGCGCGCGAATGACATGCAGAGCGACGTCGATCCACGAGAGCGGGCCCGCGGCGGTAACCACGCGGCGGTCCTCGATCAGTCGCGCGCCCCAGGCGGCGTCGATTCGCGCATAGCGCTGCTTCAGCTCCTCGTGATGCCACCAGCTCGTCGTGCAGCGGCGGCCGTCGAGGAGGCCCGCCTCGCCAAGAAGAAACACGCCCGAGCCGCAGCCGGCGATCAGCGCGCCGCGCGAATGATGGCGCCGCAGCCATGCGGCGGCCGCCCCGAAGCGGGACATGTCCGGAGGCTTGCCGTCCTCGTCGGGCGCGAAGCTGGGAACGATGATGGCGTCGCAGGTGGCGATGGCGTCGAAGGAGGCGGCCACGGGAAAGCGCGCGCCCGAGCGGTCGCGGATCGACTCGCCGTCCGCGCTCACGGCGACGGCGTAGAAGGGCTCCTCGGCGCGCTCTGCGGGCGCGGCGGCGCGGACGATCGCGCGCCCCGCAAGCGTCAGGAGATCGGTCAGTCCAAGGAAAGCCGAACCCAAGCAGTCATTTAGGCCGGCAATGACAATTTTACGCATCCGCCTCTGCTTTTGGCGAATTATGAAGCCTGTTTGGCTATTGCGCCATCCTGACCTAGATTACTTCTAATCTCATCCTGCGCTAGTCGGAGGCGTTTTGGTCTCCGGCGGAGAATGCATACATGTTGGCGAGAACGCCCGGCCCGCCGCGGCTCTCGTCATGGAGGTGAAAATGAAGGCGAATTGGAAGAAATATTTGCCTTGGGTCGTCTTCGTCGCCGTCGGCGCGTTGCTTTTCGGTCTCTTCCAGCACCAGCAGACCCGCACGCCGGCGCGCGAGATCACCTTCAGCGAACTGCTGGTGCAGATCGATGAAGGCCGCATCCACGACGTGACGATCTCCGGCAACGAGGTTTCCGGGCACTTCAACGACAACCGCTCCTTCACGACCTACGCCCCGAATGATCCGGGTCTCGTGCAGAAGCTCGAGTCGAAGAAGGTTCAGATCAGCGCCAAGCCGGCGAATGACAGTCCCGGCTGGCTGTCGACCCTGCTCGTCAACGGACTGCCGCTGCTGCTGTTCATCGCCGTATGGATCTATATGGCGCGGCAGATGCAGGGCGGGGCGGGCGGCCGCGCGATGGGCTTCGGCAAGTCGAAGGCGAAGCTGCTGACGGAGACGCAGGGGCGCGTCACCTTCGAGGACGTCGCCGGCGTCGACGAGGCCAAGGAGGATCTGCAGGAGATCGTCGAATTCC
>NZ_JBFWNB010000073.1:0-12515 GCF_050251305.1 Methylocystis sp.
GCTGCCGCGCCTGAAGCCGCGTGCTTTCTACGATCTCGTCATTCAGGTGGCGATCGTGCGGCCCGGACCGATCCGGGGCAATAGGGTGCATCCCTATCTGCGCCGCCGCTCTGGAAGCGAGCCGGTGATCTATCCCTCGCCCGCGCCGGAGCATGGGCCCGCAGACGAATTGCGCAATGTGCTTGAAAAGACCAAGGGCGTGCCGCTCTTTCAGGAGCAGGCGATGAAGCTCGCCATGGTCGCGGCAAAATTCTCCGACGTCGAAGCCAATCGTCTGCGCCGCGCCATGGCGACGTTCCGCAATCTTGGCACGATCCATCAATTCGAGTCGCTGATGGTCGAACGCATGGCGGCGCGCGGCTATGACCGCGCCTTTGCGCAAAGCTGTTTCGAGCAGATCAAGGGCTTCGGCTCCTATGGCTTTCCCGAAAGCCACGCCGCGTCCTTCGCCAAGCTCGTCTACATCTCCTCCTGGATCAAATGCCATCATCCGGCGATCTTCGCCTGCGCGCTGCTCAATTCGCAGCCGATGGGCTTTTATGCGCCGGCGCAGATCGTGCGCGACGCGCGCGAGCATGGCGTCGACGTGCGCGCCGTCGACGTGAATTTCAGCGAATGGGACAATACGCTCGAGCGCGCCGATGATGGGGAACTGGCCCTGCGGCTTGGCTTTCGACAGGCGGACGGCGTGCATGAGAGCGATGGAAAGCGCATCGCGCAGGCCCGGACGAAGCCCTATGACAGCGTTGAAGACCTCGCGCGCCGGGCGGCGCTCAACGCCGCGACGATGCGCGCGCTCGCCGACGCCGACGCTTTCCGCTCCTTGCAAAGCGACCGGCGCGACGCGCTCTGGGCGGTGCGGCGCCTGCCCGACGCGAAGCCCCTACCGCTCTTTGCGGCCGCGGATGCGCGCGAACTCGCCAGGGAAGAAGATCCGCTGCTGCCGCCCATGTCGCTTGGCGAACATGTCGCGGCCGATTATCAGACGCTGCGGCTTTCGCTGAAAGCCCATCCCATGGCGGTGCTGCGGCCGATGTTCGCGCGCGAACGGATCATGGCCTGCGCGGACGTCGCGGCGCGCGCCGACGGCGCCTTTGCGCGCGGCGCCGGCGTCGTGCTTGTGCGACAGCGGCCGGGACAGGGCAACGCCATTTTCGTCACGATCGAAGACGAAACCGGCGTCCTCAATATCGTCATCTGGGCGCGGCTCTTCGAGCGTTATCGCCGCGAGACGATGGCGTCACGACTCATGCTGGTGGAAGGACGGGTGCAGAAAAGTCCCGACAATGTCGTGCATCTGATGGCGCAGCGCATTATCGACCGCAGCCGGGACCTCAGCAGACTGTCGGAGGCGCATCGTCCGGACATCGCGCTGTCGCGCGCCGACGAATTTACCCATCCCCAGCATCCGCGCAGCCATCCGCGCAATGTGCGAATCCTGCCGAAGTCGCGCGACTTCCACTGAAAGGCCGCGCGACCGGAACGTCCGCTAACCGCTCTTCAGCTTCTTATCGGCCGGCAGGCTGGCCAAGGCCTGCTGGCGAAGCTTATCGATCTCCACGCGCGTCTTGCGCACCTCGGCGCGCGCGATCTTGGCGTCGCGCCGCACGGGCAGATGCCCCAGCCAGGAGGAAACCCCGCCCGCGAGCACCCCGATGGCCATCGACGCCAGAACGACAAGGAAGATCGGGGCCTCGAACGACGGGCCCGACGCGTCATTGGCCGCGAAGGGATCGAGCCCGATGCGCACCGACCCGCGATTGGCCATGGCGAAGAACAGGATGACCAGCGCCAACGGAACAAAAACGATGACGCGCAGAATGGCTTTCATAACATCTCCCTCTTGCCGGCGCCGCGCAACACGCTGAGCGGCCGCCGCCTACAGCCGCCACACGCCGCCGCCGCGCGTCCAGTCACCGAGAGAACGCAGCCGCTTAGATCGCCTCAGCCCTGGTAATTTTCATTGAGGCGTTCGCGCATCTCTTTGCCGGTCTTGAAGAACGGCACGCTCTTTTCCTGCACCGAAACCTGCGCGCCGGTGCGCGGGTTGCGGCCGGTGCGCGCATCGCGCTTCTTGACCGAAAAGGCGCCGAAGCCCCGCAATTCAACACGATCGCCACGCGCCAGCGCCGAGGTGATCTCGTCAAGAATCGTGCTGACGATAGTCTCGACGTCACGCTGGTAAAGATGACCGTTTCGGCGCGCGATGCGTTGAATGAGTTCCGACTTTATCATGAGCCGATCCAATATCTTGGCGCCGCAAGGCTGGTTTGCGCCGCGCGAGTCAGTTCGCAGCGGAATGCTGCCAAATCGCCAATAGCCCGTCAAGCTCGCCGCTTCGTTCGAGAAGGATTGATTTTTCTAAAAAACCAGCGATCGACTCCAGTCCCGCGACCCGCGCGAGGCCAGCCGCGCCGCCAACCAGACCCAACCGTTCGAGACTGGTTTTCTTCTTCCATTCGCGCACCGGAAGGTCCTTCGTGACGCCCTTGTTCGCGACAAGCCAGTCGATGGCCTCGCGCTGGCCGCCGATCATGTCGACGAGCTTGAGCGGCACGCCCTGGCGCGCGGTGAACACCCGGCCGTCGGAGACCTTGGCGAGCTCGACGCCGTCAAGATTGCGCCGCTGCTGGACGAGTCCCTTGAACCACGCATAGGAGTCGGCGACGAGGCTCGCCACCGCCTCGCGCGCCGCCGGGCTCGTCGGCTCGAAGCCGTTCGGCGAAGCCTTGAGCGGCGACGACTTGATCGTCTCGACCTCGACGCCCCAATTGTTGAGCAGCTTCGAGACATTGGGATATTGGAACAACACGCCGATCGAGCCGACCAGCGAATTGCCGCGCGCGACGATCGTATCGGCGGCGAGCGCCGCGATATAGGCGCCAGAGGCGGCGACGGTTCCGACGACGGCCACGACAGGCTTTTTCTCGGCGACGCGCCGCAGCTCCTCATAGAGCCGCTCGGCGCCGGTCGTCGTGCCGCCAGGGCTCTCGATCTCCAACAGCAGCGCCTTCGCCTGACTGGACTCGCCGATCTTCTTGACCAGATCCAATGTGTCGTCGTCGCCGGTGATGATGCCCTGAATTTCGAGACGGGCGATATGCGGCGTGAGCTTATTGGCCGAGTCGGCGCCTTCGAAGCGCATGACGGCGACGAGCCCCGCAACGCCGAGCGCGAGAAGAGCGGCGAGCCGCCACCAGCCGAGCTTGCGGCGTAGCCTGCGGCGATCAACGAAATAGTCGGTCGGAGTTGCCAATGAGAAGATCCCGATTGTTGGCTTGGCGCGCGTAACTGCGCATGGAACGTAATGCCGCGATCGGCGATTTGGAAGACGCGGTCCCTATCGGCGCGTCGCCTCCATCGCCCAGGCGAGATAATCGCCATCGGCCTCGGCGACGTCGGCGCGCAGAATTTCCGGCGTTTCGTAGCTATGCAGACGGCGGACGAGTTCGGCAAGCGCCGGATAATCCTCAACGCGCGTCTTCATCTGCAGCGAAAACTCCGGCTCTTCGCGCACCTCGTCCTTCCAGACGTAATGGCTGCGGATCGGATGTATCTGAACGCAGGCGGCGAGCCTTGCGGAAAGCGCCGCGCGGGCGAGGGCGCGCGCCTTTTCCTCATCGTCGATCGTCGTCACGAGAATGGCGAGCGCGCCCATGTCCCTCAACCGCCGATTACGGTCGTGAACACCTGGCCCCCGCGCGCCAGCGTGATTTTCCAGTAGTAGGCGCGCGCGGACGTTATGCTCGCCAAGTCGCGCGTCGTCCCGATTTTTTGATCATTGACCGCGAGAATGACGTCGCCCCGCTGCAGGTTAAGCTGCTGCGCATAGGTGCCGTCGTCGACGTCGGAAACGACGACGCCGTTCGTCGCTCCCTGCACGGACATCTCTTCGATGACCGCGGGAGAGATATTGATCACCGTCGCGCCGGCGAACGGCGAGGCGCCCTTTATCCGAACCTCGTCGCGCGGCGGCGTTTCCGGCGCGGGCGTGAGCTTGATCTGCGTCGCGATCTTTTTGCCGCCGCGCAGAACGCCCAGAGTCGCCTGTCCGCCGAGCGGCTTGGTCGCCAGACGATAGCCGACCGCCTCGGGATCATCCGCCGTCTGCCCATCGACCGAAACGATGACGTCGCCGCGTTTCAGGCCCGCTTCCGCCGACGGCCCCCGCGGGTCAACGTCGGCGAGCAGCGCGCCGGTGGGGCGATCCAGCCCAAGTCCGTCGGCGATCTCCTGCGAGAGCGATTGCAGCGTCGCGCCCATCCAGGCGCGCCGCACCTGCTTGCCGCCGCCCTTGGCGGCGGCGATCACGCTCTTGACCATGTTGACGGGAATCGCGAAGCCGATTCCGACCGATCCCCCCGACTTGGAAAAAATCGCGGAATTGATGCCGACGACGCGCCCGTTCATATCGACGAGCGGACCGCCCGAGTTGCCGGGATTGATCGCCGCGTCCGTCTGAATGAAGAAGCCATAGTCGGAGATGCCGACATGCGTGCGCGCGAGCGCCGAAATGATGCCCTGGGTCACCGTTTGACCCACGCCGAAAGGATTGCCGATCGCGAGCGTCATATCGCCGACCTCAAGGGCGTCGGAATCGCCCAGCTCCATCGTCGGAAAATTGGCGCCCTCGACGAGCTTCAACACCGCGAGATCGGTGCGCGGATCGCGCAACAGGATCTTTGCCGGAAATTCGCGCTTGTCGGCGAGCGCCACCTTTACGTCCGTCATGTTTTCGATGACGTGGTTATTGGTGACGACAAGGCCGCTTTGATCGACAATCACGCCGGACCCCAGCGACTGCGCCATATTGCGGCCCGGCATGCCGCCGCCCCCGCCAAAAAAGCGCTGAAAGATCGGATCGTCGAACAGCGGATTGGCGGGCATGCGCTCGACGCGCGAGGCGAACACGTTGACGACGGCGGGCTGCGCCTTTTTGACGATCGGCGCGAAGGAGTAAATCAGCTCGCCGCGGCTCATCGGCGCCACGCGATCCGGTCCGGGCGGCGTAAACCCTTCGCCCCGGCCGGGCGGACGCGGCTGGCCGGTCTGGTTCGTCTCAGGCGAAACTTGGGCGCGCGTGGAAGCGAAGGAGGCCGACAGGACGCAGGCCAGCGCCGCGGCAAGCATGTGACGCGCCGAAATCTTCATGAAGCGCTCCCGTAGCTGAATACCCGGCGCCTATATAAACGCAAAGGCGCGAGACGGTAAGAATGCGGCGCGGCGTGATTCTGCGCGAAATTCGCCGCGGCGGAGAATCGATATCGCGGAAAGGACGTCGCGCGACGTTGCGCCGGCAAATTTCGATAAATGCTCCCAGCGACGCCAAAGTTCAACGCGTCAGCCGGCACCGCATGAGACAAGAAAAGCGTTCGGCGTCGCCGTCGATGCCGCGGCGACGCCGTGTTTTGCTTTTTCGGACAAATGAGGATGGGGGGTGACCGGTTACGCCGCCGCCTCTTCGACCTGCTCCGGACCGGAATCCTGTCCCTTGGCGTCAACGTCGCGATCGACGAATTCGATGACCGCGAGCGGGGCGTTGTCGCCGTAGCGGAAGCCCGCCTTCAGAACCCGCGTATAGCCGCCGTTGCGGTCCTTGTAGCGGGGACCGAGCACGTCGAACAGCTTGCCGACGAGCTTGACGTCCTTGATCTTGGCGATCGCCTGCCGGCGCGCATGAAGATCGCCGCGCTTGCCGAGGGTCACCAGCTTTTCGACGACGGGACGCAGATCCTTCGCCTTGGGCAGGGTCGTGACGATCTGCTCATGCTTGATGAGCGCCTGCGCCATATTGGCGAACATCGCCTTGCGGTGCTCATGCGTGCGCCCGAAGCGGCGCTTCTTATGACCGTGATACATGCGGCTCTCCGTTGATTATGCGGCCGCCGTGCCAAGGAACGGCCGTCTCTTATTTCCCTCTCCCGCAAGCGGGAGAAGGGGACACTCAGTAATGTTCTTCGAACCTCTTCGCCAGATCGTCGATGTTCTCCGGCGGCCAGCCGGGAACTTCCATGCCGAGATGGAGACCCATCTGCGCCAGCACCTCCTTGATCTCGTTCAAGGACTTGCGGCCGAAGTTCGGCGTGCGCAGCATTTCGGCTTCCGACTTCTGAATGAGGTCGCCGATATAGACGATATTGTCGTTCTTCAGGCAGTTCGCCGAACGCACCGAAAGCTCGAGCTCGTCGACCTTCTTCAGCAGCGCCGGGTTGAAGGCGAGCTGCGGAATCGACGGGGCGGCCTCTTCGCGGCGCGGCTCCTCGAAATTGACGAAGACATTGAGCTGGTCCTGCAGAATGCGCGCTGAAAAGGCGAGCGCGTCCTCGGGGCTGATCGCGCCGTTCGTCTCGACGGTCAGCGTCAGCTTGTCGTAGTCGAGAACCTGGCCCTCGCGGGTGTTCTCGACGCGATAGCTGACCTTCTTGACCGGCGAATAGAGGCTGTCGATCGGGATGAGACCGATCGGCGCGTCTTCAGCCCGGTTGCGGTCGGCGGGCGCATAGCCCTTGCCGGTCGCGACGGTGAATTCGATGCGGATCTCGGCGCCGTCGTCGAGCGTGCAGATGACCAGTTCGGGGTTCAGGATCTGAACGTCGCCCGAGGTCTGGATGTCGCCCGCGGTGACGACGCCCGGACCGGTTTTCTTGAGCGTCAGGCGCTTCACGCCCTCGCCCTGATATTTGATGGCGATGTCCTTGATGTTGAGGACGATGTCGGTCACATCCTCACGCACGCCGGGGATCGACGAGAACTCATGCAGCACGCCGTCGATGTGGATCGACGTGATCGCCGAACCCTGCAGGGACGACAGCAGGATGCGGCGCAGGGCGTTGCCGAGCGTCACGCCGAAGCCGCGCTCCAGCGGCTCGGCGACTGCCGTGGCGATGCGCTTCGGATCGTCTCCGGCCGTGACTTCGAGCTTGTTCGGCTTGATGAGTTCCTGCCAGTTCTTCTGGATGCTCACGTGGAGGCCTTTCCTTGAAGCTCCTGAATGCGGCGTCGGGGCATGCGCCGCGCGCCGCGCGAAATCAATTCAGACAATCTGAAATGTCTCAGACGCGGCGGCGCTTGCGCGGCCGACAGCCGTTATGCGGAATGGGCGTCACGTCGCGGATCGAGGTGACGGTGAACCCGGCCGCCTGCAGCGCGCGCAAAGCGGACTCGCGTCCGGAGCCGGGACCCGAGACCTCGACTTCGAGCGTGCGCACGCCGTGCTCGCCGGCCTTGCGGGCGGCGTCCTCGGCGGCCATCTGCGCGGCGTAGGGCGTCGACTTGCGCGAGCCCTTGAATCCCATCGACCCTGCAGACGACCACGACACCGTATTGCCCTGCGCGTCGGTAATGGTGATCATGGTGTTGTTGAACGTCGAATTCACATGCGCGACGCCGGAAACGATGTTTTTACGCTCGCGACGACGAACGCGCGTTGTGTCCTTGGCCATTTTGTCTTGCGTCCTTCAAACGCGCCCGTAGTTCCAGGCGCTAGGGATTTCGGTTGTCATGGCCGGGCGTGTCCCGGCCATCATCGGATTGCCGTCCTCGGATCAGGTCCGGGGACGATCGTCTAACGAACGATTACTTCTTCTTGCCGGCGATCGGCTTCGCCTTGCCCTTGCGGGTGCGGGCGTTGGTGTGCGTGCGCTGGCCGCGCACCGGTAGCTGACGACGATGGCGCAGGCCGCGATAGCAGCCGAGATCCATCAGACGCTTGATATTGATCGCGACCTCGCGGCGCAGATCGCCCTCGACCATGTAATCGCGGTCGATCGTCTCGCGAATCTGCAGGACTTCGGCGTCGGTGAGCTGCGCGACGCGACGCTCGGCCGGGATGCTCACCTTTTCGCAGATCTCCGCCGCCTTTTTGGCGCCAATGCCGTGGATATATTGAAGCGCGATGACGACGCGCTTGTTCGTCGGGATATTGACGCCTGCAATTCGGGCCACGTGTCTCTCTCCATTTGGGAAGGAGCGCTAAGCTCCAGGATGACGTCCGCGTCCGGTGGAGGCCGGCCCTTGCGGACGGTTGCGAACCGTTTTCATACGAAAACAGGCCCCGCCCCCCAAGTCGGGAGCCGGAGCCGCCTGTCAACAACGTGAAGAAAGTTTACTTAGGGGCGAACGGCCCAGGGGTCAAGCGACTTCACGAAAAATAGCTACACGGCGCTCGAAAGGGCGCGATCGATCTCGTCGGTCACCTCTCCGATCGGCGCCATGCCGTCGATTCTGGTCAGTTCGCTGCGTTTCGCGTAATGCGCCGACACCGGCGCGGTCTGGGCGCGATAGGCTTCGAGCCGGGTCTTGAAGCTGTCCGGATTGTCGTCGGCGCGCACGGGGCCGCCCGCGGCGCGGGTTTCATCGACCCGCTTGCGCATGCGGTCGACGAGCGCCGCTTCGTCGACGACAAGCTCGAGCACGGCGTCAAGCGTCAGGCCGCGGCGGTCGAGAAGCTTCTGCAGCGCCTCGGCCTGCGCCACGGTGCGGGGAAAGCCGTCGAGGATGAAGCCCCTGGCGCAATCCGGGGAGTCGAGACGCTCGTCGATCAGGCCGATCACGACCTCGTCGGGCACCAGCGCGCCGGCGTCCATGATCTCCTTGGCGCGCAGGCCAATGGGGGTTTTCGCCGCGACGGCGGCGCGCAGCATGTCGCCGGTCGAAAGCTGCGGAACGCGGTGCTTTTCGACCAACCGCGTCGCCTGCGTCCCCTTGCCGGCCCCGGGCGGACCCAGCAGCACCAACCTCATCGGGCGCGTTTCCCGCCGCGAAGCTTCGTCTTGCGGATCAGCCCCTCATATTGCTGCGCCTGCATATGGCCGTGGATCTGCGCCACCGTGTCCATGGTGACGCTGACGACGATGAGCAGCGACGTGCCGCCGAAGTAGAACGGCAGATTGGCGTAGGCGATCAAACCCTCCGGAATGAGGCAGATGATCGCCAGATAAGCCGCGCCGAGCACGGTGATCCGCATCAGCACGTCGTCGATGAATTTCGCCGTCCGCTCGCCGGGCCGTATCCCGGGCAGGAAGCCGCCGTGCTTCTTGAGATTGTCGGCGGTCTCGACCGGATTAAACACGATCGCCGTGTAGAAGAAGGCGAAGAACACGATCAATCCGACATAGGCGAGCATATACAGCGGCCGCCCGTGGCCGAAATAGGCCGAGATCGTCGCGAAGATGCTTTCGCTGCCGGTCGACTGATAGAAATTCGCCACCGTCGTCGGCAAAAGCAACAGCGAGGATGCGAAAATCGGCGGAATGACGCCCGACGTATTGAGCTTCAGCGGCAGGAAGGACGTCTGGCCCTCATACACGCGGTTGCCGTGCTGCCGCTTGGGATAGGTGATCAGCAGGCGGCGCTGGGCGCGCTCCATGAACACGATGAAGGCGACGACCGCCAAGGACATGGCCATGACGGCGATGATCAGCCCCGTCGAAATCGCGCCCTGCTTCCCGAGCTCCAGCGTCGATATGATCGCCGACGGGAATGCGGCGACGATGCCGGCGAAGATGATGAGCGATGACCCGTTGCCGATGCCGCGCGAGGTGATCTGTTCGCCGAGCCACATGAGGAACATCGTGCCGCCGACGAGCGTCACGACCGTGGTGATGCGGAAGAAAATGCCCGGGTCGGTGACGACGCCCTGCTGGCCTTCAAGCCCGATCGCCATCGCATAGGCCTGAAACGTCGCCAGCGCGACGGTCAGATAGCGGGTGTACTGATTGAGGACCTTGCGGCCCTGTTCGCCCTCTTTCTTTAGGGACTCAAGCGTCGGAATGACCGAGGTCAGCAGCTGAATGATGATCGACGCCGAAATATACGGCATGATGTTGAGCGCGAAGATCGCGCGGCGCTGCACGGCGCCGCCCGCGAACATGTTGAAGAGCTCCAGCATGCCCTTCGACTGGCCGAAGAAGCTTTTCGCGAAGGCCTCGGGATCGATGCCGGGCAACGGCACATAGGTGCCGAGGCGATAGACGATCAGCGCGCCCAGCGTGAACCAGATGCGCTTCTTCAATTCCTCGGATTTGCCGAAGGCGGAGAGATTGACGTTGGCCGCGAGCTGCTCGGCTGCCGATGCCATGAAGGGACTCCCCTGTCGCGCCGCTCTTGGAGGCGGACGCATTTTGTTGGGCTGGAGGCGCTCGCGCCAGCGATCTGCCCGAGGCTCGCCCGCTCCGGTTGGAGCGCCTGATATAAAACAGCGCAGCCGCTCATGCGAGAGCGGCGGCGCCTTTTTGGTTTATTGCGCCGGCGCTTCGCCGGCGAGCAGCTTCACCGAGCCGCCCGCGCCTTCGATGGCGGCGACCGCCGACTTGGAGGCGGCCGAGACTTCGAAGGCAAGCTTCGTCTTCAACGCGCCCTGGCCGAGGATCTTCACGCCGTCGCGCGGCTTGGCGACGACGCCCGCCGCCAGCAGCGCATCAAGCGTGACTGGCGCATTGGCGTCGAGCTTGCCGGCGTCGACCGCCTGCTGGATCCGCCCGAGATTGACCTCGTTGTAATCGGTCGAGAACGGATTGTAGAATCCGCGCTTGGGCAGGCGCCGATGCAGCGGCATCTGGCCGCCTTCGAAGCCCTTGATCGAGACGCCGGCGCGCGCCTTCTGACCCTTGACGCCCCGGCCGCCGGTCTTGCCCTTGCCGGAGCCGATGCCGCGGCCGACGCGCATGCGATCCTTGCTTGCGCCCGGATTGTCGGAAATTTCGTTGAGTTTCATGGCCGCGTCCTCACTTCTCGTCGATGATTTTGACGAGATGCGCCACTTTGGCGATCATTCCGCGCACGGCCGGCGTGTCTTCCAGCGCGCGGCGACGGCCGATGCGCGTCAGGCCGAGGCCGAGAAGCGTGCGGCGCTGACGTTCTGGACGACCGATCTGACTGCTGATCTGTTCGACGACGATCTGCTTGCTCTTCGTCATGAGTCGCCTCCTTACGCGTCGACGGCGTCGGCGTCGACGCCCTGGCGGCGCGACTGCAGCACCGAAACTTTCAGCGAGCGGCGCGCCGCGACGGAACGCGGCGAATCCTCACGTCCCAGCGCATTGAAGGTCGCGCGGATCATGTTGTAGGGATTCGACGAGCCTTGGCTCTTCGCCACGACGTCATGCATGCCGAGAGTCTCGAAGACGGCGCGCATCGGGCCGCCCGCGATGATGCCGGTGCCCGCGGGCGCGGCGCGCAGAATGACGCGGCCGGCGCCGTGGCGGCCATGCACGTCATGATGCAGCGTGCGGCCTTCGCGCAGCGGCACGCGGATCAGCGCGCGCTTCGCGGCTTCCGTCGCCTTACGGATCGCCTCAGGCACTTCGCGCGCCTTGCCATGTCCAAAGCCGACGCGCCCCTTCTGGTCGCCGACGACAACGAGCGCGGCGAAGCCGAAACGACGGCCGCCTTTCACCACCTTGGCGACGCGATTGATGTGGACCAGGCGGTCTACAAATTCGCTGTCGCGCTCGTCACGATCCCGATCGCGGCCGCGACCGCCTTCTCCTTCACGCGCCATCTTCTCTTCCGTCACTTGCGCAGCGCTCTCGCGCCGCTCGCTTCGCGTTGCTCCTCTCCCGCGCGCGGGAGAAGCGATTTAGAACTCCAGGCCGCCCTCGCGGGCGCCGTCGGCCAGCGCCTTGACGCGGCCGTGATACATGTATGCGCCGCGGTCAAAGACCACTGCCTTGACGCCCTTGGCGACGGCGCGCTCGGCGAGGAGCTTGCCGACGACCTTGGCCGCCTCGATATTCGCGCCGGTCTTGAGACCCTCGCGGTTCGCCTTCTCGAGCGAAGACGCGGCGACGACGGTCGCGCCTTTCTCGTCGTCGATGATCTGCGCATAAATCTGCTTTGACGAACGAAACACCGACAGACGCATCCGCCCGTTGGCGCGTTCGCGGATCGCCCGGCGCACGCGCGCCTTGCGACGCTCTTCGGCTTTGACATCCCTGGCCATCGCGAGTCCTTACTTCTTCTTGCCTTCCTTGCGGAAGATGAATTCATTGGCGTATTTGACGCCCTTGCCCTTATAGGGCTCGGGCGCGCGCATGGCGCGGATTTCCGCGGCGACCTGGCCGACCTGGCGCTTATCGATTCCGCTGACGGTGATCTCCGTCGGCTTCGGCGTTGCGATCGCGATGCCGGCCGGTATCGGATAATTCACGTCATGCGAATAGCCGAGCGCCAGCTGCAGCGTCTTGCCCTGAACCGAAGCGCGATAGCCGACGCCGGTGATCTCGAGTTTCTTTTCGAAACCGTTCGTCACGCCCACCACGATATTGTTGATCTGGGCGCGCGACGTGCCCCACAGCGCGCGCGCGCGCTTTGAGTCGTTGCGCGGGTCGACCTTGATGGCGTTATCCTGCTGGACGACGGACACGTCGTCGGGAACCAGGAACTCCAGCTGGCCCTTCGCGCCCTTCACCTGCACGAGCTGACCGTCCACCTTGGCGGTGACGCCGGCGGGAACGACGACAGGCTTCTTGCCGATACGAGACATTGTTGCAAATCCTGTTTGATGAGGCGCAAGG
>NZ_JBFWNB010000074.1:0-11335 GCF_050251305.1 Methylocystis sp.
CGCTGCGACTGCGCGCGACGTTGAGCGACGATGCGCCATGTCCTGTCTGCGGCGCGCGCGAACATCCCTTTTCCGAGACGAGCGACGCGGCGTCCGAATTGATCGAAGCCTTGCGCGCGCGGCGCGACGAGTCGCGGCGCACGCTCAGCGGATTGGACGAAGAGATTGTCGCGCTGAGCGCGCGTAAGGCTCAGGCGCAAGCGCTTCATGAAGACGCGTCGCGTCGCGCGGCCGAAGCGCAAGCGGGATGCGAACGCGCCGAGGCCGAATATGCGTCATTGCGGCGCGACGATCCTGCGCAAAGCACGGCGCCGGAGATGACGCCGCCGGCGTCAGTCAAATCAGCGTCGCCGCGGCTCGACGAAATGGCGAAAGACATTGCGGCCGCGCGCGACGTTCTCGCGCAAAAGCTTCTCGCCGCGCGCAGGCTGCGAGAGGAGAGAGATCGGCTGCGCGGCGAGCGCGATACGATTCGGATGGCGCTCGACGCGCGTCAGGACGAGCGTGCGGCGCTCGCTAAATCGCTGGAGGCGGGGCGCGAAGCGCGCGCGCGATTGGACGCGGAACGCGTCGGCTTCACCGAGCGTTTGGAGTCGCTCGATCGTTCGCTCGCGCCTTATCTGAAGATGTGTGACCTGTCGGCCGATGATCTCGATCGCGACGCCGCGTCGGCCCGAAGCCTGCTTGAGGCGGCGGGCCGGCGATATGAGGAAGCGAAGGCGCGGTCGGCCGCGCTTGGCGCCATGCACGGCGCGATCGGCCTGGCGGCGGAGCGTCTCGCCGCGGAAGCCGATGCCGCATCCGCCCGTGAGGCCGACGCCAAGACTGACCACGCGCAGCGCGCAGGAATTCTTGCCAGGGCGCGGGATGCGCGCGCGCGGCTTCTCGACGGAGAGGCGACATCCGCGCATCGCGCCCGTATCGAGGATCGTTACAGAATCGCGGTTCAAACGCGTGACGAAGCGCGCGAATGGCTCGGCGACGCCCAGCAGACGAAGGCCGCCTGTGACGCGCGGCGTTCCGACCATGCGCGTGCGGAACAGCTTGCGGCCGCCGGCGTCACACAAGCGCGTGCGGCTTTCGCCGCAGCGCTCGACGCCGCCGCCTGCGATGAGGCGACGGTCGCGCGGCTGCTCGCGACGTCGGGCGAAGAACAAGCGGAATTGCGGCGCTCCGTCGAGTCCGCGGAGGCGGGGCGCGCCATGGCCGAGGCCGCCGTCTTGGCGCGGCAGGTCGACGTCGATGACGCTCGGAGCGCCGCTCCCGGGGAAACGTCGCGTGAGGAGCTCGCCGCCCGGGAGAAGGATGTCGCGGGCCGCCTCGATGAATTGTCGGCGCGGCTCGGCGCGTTGCGCGAGCGCTGCGCGACAGACGATGCGGCGCGGGAACGCGCCACGGCGCTCGGCGCGGAACTCGAAACGGCGCGCGCCAACGCCAGGCTCTGGAGCGAAATCAGCGAAGCGATCGGCTCGGCGAGCGGCGACAAATTCCGCCGTTTCGCCCAGGCCGCCACTCTGGAGCATCTGGTCGCGCTCGCCAATCAGCGTCTGGCGCTGCTGGCGCCGCGGTACGCGTTGGAGCGTTCGGGCGAGGCCGGGTCGCTCGGCCTCCAGATCGTGGATCGGGACCTTGGCGATGAACGCCGTTCAACGCGTTCGCTGTCCGGGGGCGAACGTTTTCTCGCGTCGCTGGCGCTCGCCTTGGCGCTTTCCGGCCTCGAAGGGCGCAACTCCTTCGTCGACACGCTTTTCATCGACGAAGGATTCGGGGCGCTCGATTCGGCCACGCTCGATGTCGCCATCGACGCGTTGGAGACGTTGCAGGCGCAGGGGAGGCGGGTCGGCGTGATCAGCCATGTCGATTCGCTGCAGCAGCGGATCGCGACGAAGATCTGCGTCGAGCGCCGCGGCGGCGGCGTCAGCGTCGTCAGGCTGCGCGCGCCCGGCTGCGCCTGAATTTCGGTCAACGCCAGGCTGGCTGCGGCGGCCTGAGCGGCGGCGCAAATGCCGTGACCCGTACGGCGACGTGTCGGGAAAAAAGTGATCTGCTGTGGCCATAAAGCCACAAAAAACAATGCTCAACCTTCCGCAACTGTGGCGTTGGCGCCACACATCGCGTCCCTTGCGGCGTCACATTTCAACTACGGCAAAGTTTGTCACCGGCCTGTCATCCAGCCTTGGCTTCACTGGCGCCCGAAAGTTAACCAGGGGAAAAAACCAATGAAACTTGGAGTTGGACAACGCGCGCTCGCCATCGCGGCGTTCGGCTTTTGTGCTGCAGCCTCGGCCGCTCCGGCCGCTGCCGACACCGCATCCGAAATCCGCGAACTGAAGGCGCGGCTGAAGCAGCTCGAGTCGCAGGTCGCCAAGCAGCAGGCGGCCACTCGGCATGCGACCAACATCGCCAACGCCGCCAGCGCCGCAATTGCAAAAGGACCGCCCGGTCCGCCGCCGCCGCCGCCGGTTTTCGTCAGCTTCAAGAACGGCCTGTTCGTCGAGACCGAAGACAAGGCCTTCTCGATCCATGTCGGCGGCCGTGTGCACGCCGACGGCGGCTGGCAGAGCGATCCGGGCAGCGGAGACGCGAGCAATGTGCTGCTGCGCCGCGCCCGTCTCGACATCGCCGGCAAAGCCTTCAAATATTGGTATTATCGGACGCAGTTCGAATTCGGCGGAAGCAGCGGCAGCGGAAGCTCCGCCAACGTTCGCGACGCCTGGCTGGCGTTCAAATACCCGCTGCTGACCACCATCGGACTTCCCTACGACTATCCCGTCGTCATCCAGCTGGCCAACCAGTTGCGGCCTCTGGGCCTCGAGGCGATGAGCACTTCGAACTCCGGCATCACCTTCATCGAGCGCTCGATGATGTCGGACGCCTTCAACACGCCAAGGCGACATCTTGGCGCGTCGATCGCCTCCGGCGATCACAACTGGGGCGTCAAGGCCGGCATCTACAGCACCAGCCCGCAAGACAGCGCCATTCGTCCGTTCAACAATCGTCTCGGCCAGTATTGGGAGGTCGACGGACGCGCGGTGTTCCTGCCGATTCGCACCGAAGAGGATCTGATCCATATCGGCGCCACGGGGCGTTATTATCAAAACAATGGCGCGAGCGGCGCGACGAATGATGAATTGCGTGTTGGACGCGGCGTGCGCAACGAAGCCAATGCGTTGAACACGCGCCTGCTCGAGACTCCGGATATGTCGTGCAACCCGGGCGGTCCGTTCAATCTCTTCGGCTCGGTGTGGGCGGCTAACCCAGCCTTCGGCGGCTCGCTTGTTCAGAACGGCTGTCTGAAAAACTCCACCCAGTTCAACGTCGAATTCGTGGGCGTCCACGGCCCCTTCAGCATTCAGGCCGAATATTCTCAGCAATACTACAACCGCAACTCCTACAACTCGGCCGGGTTGCTGATTACCCCCTCCGCACTGACGGGCGTGCCCGCGCTTCAGGCGGCGCGGCTGGCTGCGGGACAGGGGCTCCAAAGCTCCTCAGCGTTCGACGGCTTTTATGTGCAGGCTCAGCTGTTCCTGACTGGCGAAACGCGCATCACGGCCTATACGGACATCAGCCACAACATCAACACGCCCTACACCTTCTCGACGCAGCCCAAGATCCTCAATCCGATCAGCAAGGGCGGCTACGGGGCCTGGGAAGTCGCGGCGCGTTGGAGTTCGATCAATCTTGATAACGGCTCGCAAGGCAGCTGGAGTTATCTCCCGGCCTATGGCGCGCTCGGCCTCGTTCCCGGCACCACCCCCGCGGCTCTGTTCCCGGCCGTTCTCGCCGCGAATTCGGTCGGAGTCACCGGCGGACGGGTCAACAAGATCACGTTGGGCCTGAACTGGTATCCGGAAAAGGGCTACCGCTTCCTGTTCAACTACGGCCGCGTCCTGGACAATGTCGCGCCGTTTAACCAGCCCTGGCTCGCCAGCAACAACACCAACTCGTTCCTCACCCGCGCCGAAGTGTGGTGGTGACGCTCTCTCCTGTCTGAGTCCCAAGCTCCTGTCTGAGTCCCAAGCGCTCCCGCCGGGTTTTCCCGGCGGGATTTTTGTTTCCGCCAATTTGTTTTGTCGAAATGCGAAAGATTTTCCTACTTGGGCCGACTTCGGCGACTGGCGCCTACTCGTGCCACATGCGGATCAGATCGCCGATGACTTTGAGCTGCAGATCGGCGACGGCGTCATGTCCGTTCTTTTCCATATAGGCGCCGAGAACGGCGTTGAGGTCGCGTAGAACTTTCCGTCGGCCTTGGTCGCGGATGCGACTCTTGATCCAGCCGACGCAGGCGAGGCGGCTGCCGCGCGTCACTTTGGCGACGCGATGGGTCAATCCGGTCGAATAGACGAAGAGGCTGCCGATCTTCGGTTTGACCTTGATCAGCCCGTGTTCCTGCTCGAGCACGAGTTCGCCGCCGTCATAATTGCTGTGGTCCTCCAGAAACAGAGTGAAGGACAGATCGCAGCGCACGCCTTCCATGATCGGCGAATCGGAATGATTGCCGTATTCCATTCCCTCATCGTAGCGATTGATCATCACGCCGGCGAGCTTCTCAGGCATGGCGAAGAGATCGACTCCTGGATGGGCCAGGATGAGCGACCTGATTTCGTCCAGGACTTTGCCTGCTTTGCGTTCATCGAGCTGCAAATTCTTCTTGACGGTCGCGGCCATGCCGCCGGCCGTCGAGGATCCAGAAACGAAGGATGCGTTGAGAATGCGCTGGCGGAAACGCGCGCATTGGTCGTCGTCCAGAAAGTCGTCGATGAGCAGCACGTTGGCGCCCTTCTGCAGTGCCTTAAAGACACATCCCCTCGACATCCAACGACGAGACGCCGTTGCAACGATGCGGGGAGATGAACGCGTCACTATACGCGGCGGCATGGCCGGAGTGTGCAGCCGGTCCGCCTCCTTATATCAAAGAGCAAACCCGGTCGTGTGAAGCAGCGCAAGAATCGAAGGCGAGACGTCGTCGCGTCAGGTCGGCGAATGACGGAAAAGGAACGGCCCGGACGTCGGGCGCGTTCCTTTTCTCATCCGCCTTCAATTCGAGGCTGCTGATTTAGCTTCGGTCCCGATCTTTCGCTCACGGGAGCGCTCGCAGGCTTCGATCCGGCGAGCGGCTGATCGACGAGGGTTGTTTCAGCCCCGTTCAGCCAAGTCCGCCACCACGCCCCTTTGGCGATAGGCTTTGCGCCCGTTTTACAGCGGTGGACGGCGGGCAAATCCACGGCCGGCAGGTGAGAAGCCTGCAACTGTTTCGGTCGCTTCGCGAACCCTTCTCTGCACTCGACCCGCCAAGGGGGAAGGCGGGCGTTCGTCTGCTGGGCGACGAGCGGCGTCGCGCGCTTCACCCGGGCGGATAGTTGCAGGCATATGTTGCTGCGGTATTTCTAAACAGTATAAATATGTTTCTAGATTATTGATGTACGTATAAATTGGAACTCAATATTTACGTGCTGTTTCTGACTTAGTACTTATTTGTGCTTGGCGGCGCACTGACACAAAAGGTTTAAACGGACGTGTCCATGTTATGCGAGCAGAACTATGTATTATGAGATAATATAAGATATATAATTGATAGTATGATATTTAGTACTGTTTATATGCGCAGTAAGCGTGTTGTACGTTAGCAACAGGCTTGTAAATAGGTGGTTCTGAGCGTTGAAGTACTATGTTGCTACTTAATTTGTCACCGATCTGTCATTCGCCAAAGGCCATAAGTCACGCGCTGTTTTTCTAAATGAACCAAGCGCGAGGCTGGGACATGGCTACTACTCGGACCAATCAATCACTCGCTCTGGCGACGGTGGGGGCGGCGTTGCTCTCAACGACCGCCGCCAGCGCGACCGACGGCGCAACTGATGCGCGACTGCGTATGCTGGAGGCGGAGATCGCCAGGCTTCGTCCTCTGGAGGCGGAGGTCGCGAAGCTTCGTCGCGAGGCGCACGGCGCGAAAGCGCAGGCGAAAAGCGCGACCAACATTGCGAACGCCGCCACCGCCGCGGTCGCAAAAGGGCCGCCCGGGCCGCCGCCGCCGCCGCCGGTTTTCGTCAGCTTCAGGAACGGCTTGTTCGTGGAGACCGAGGATAAGGCCTATAGTTTCAAAGTCGGCGGGCGCATTCAGATCGACGGCGGCGGCATCACCAATCCGATCGGCGTGCCGACGAACTACGGCTATTCGGGCTATACGAGCTTCCGCCGCGTCCGTCTCGAGGTTGAAGGCGTGGCGGCGAAGATCTGGTTCTATAAGCTCCAATACGACTTCACGGGCTCGGGACTGGGCGGCATCCGCGACGCTTATATCGGCCTGAAGGTTCCCGGCACCGAAACGCCCTATTCCAACGGTCCCGTCTGGGTCCAGGTCGGTTCGATCTATGAGCCCTTCAGCCTGGAGGCGCTCAATTCGTCGAAATTCACCGACTTCATCGAACGCCCGATGGCGGCCGAAGGCTTTGCGCCCTTCCGTCATGTCGGCGCGACGGTCGCCGCTCACGGCGACAATTGGACGGCGAAGGGCGGCATCTTCTCGACGAGCTTCGAGGACGCTTCCTTCAACCCCAGCTTAGTCAGCGCGCCGGCGACCTACTGGGCGCCGGTGGCGCGCGGCGGCGGCCAGTATTTCGATGTGACCGGCCGTTTGACCTATGCGCCGATCAAGACCGATCATGAGCTTCTGCATCTCGGCGTCGCCGGCCGTTATCACCAGCCGAACAACGCTACGGGAGTCAGCGACGATCGTATGCTGCGCGTCGGCAACCGCCTGCGCTCCGAGGCCAATATCCTCGGCATGCAGACGCTCGGAACGCCAGACCTTTCCTGCAGCACGATCACAATCCCGGGTTCGTTCAACGGGACCAATCTGTCGACGGGCGGCGTGACCGGACAATGCGTCAACAACGAAGTTCAATATGGCTTCGAACTGGCCGGCGCGTGGGGGCCGCTGTCGTTCCAGACCGAATATATCGGCATGCAGGTGAACCGTAACTCCGGCAAAATGATGCAGTCGGCGCTCCTTGGCAACTTCACGCCGGGCGGCTCTTCGGCCTTCTTCAACGGCTTTTATGCTTATGGCCAGTGGTATGTCACGGGCGAGGAGCGCGCCGAGGCGTACAGCGTCAAAGACAAGAATGGCGCGTCCTTCGAGCAGGTCAAAATTCTCAATCCCCTGAGCAAGGGCGGCACCGGCGCCGTCAGTCTCGTCGCCCGCTACAGCTCGATCAACCTCAACAGCGGCCGCTGGTCGGGGTCGGGCCTCTTCAACATGCTGACCTATAGTCAGTTCATCTTGGGGAACAACACGGCCACGGGGCTGATCGCCAATCAGGCGGGCGTCGCCGGCGGCCGCCAGGAAAATACGACCCTGGGCCTCAACTGGTATCCGGATAACGGCTTCCACTTCCAGGCGAACTGGACGCATGTGTTGCACTGGAACGCGCCGCTGGGCGCAAGCTCCGCGGCGACCTTTGCCCTGCCGGCGGGCCTCGCGGCTCTTCAGGGCAGGTATCAGAGCCAGTCGCATCCGGATCTGTTTGAAGTTCGCGCTCAAATCTACTGGTAAGCGCCGCTTCTGAAGCTTCTTTCGCCCGCCGGCATTAAGCCCGGCGGGCCTTTCTTTTGCTGATGAAGCTGGCGCCCTTGATCGACGTCCCGCGGGCGGCCGGCGCCCGGCTCCCGATCAGCTCGGCCAAGCGGGCAGGGCTGTCACTAATAGTTCATTAAGGTTAACGCCGCACCCTGTCGGCTGAGCGCAAAAGGAATCACGGGGCGGAACTTGGCGATTTGGCGGGGGAAGGAAGCACTCGCCATCGTGACGGCGGGGGCGTTGTTCTCGTCAGGCGCCGGCGCGTCCGAGAGCGCGATCGAGGCGCGGTTGCGCATGCTGGAGGCGGAGATCGCCCGGCTTCGTCCGCTGGAAGCCGAGGTCGCCAAACTTCGTCGGGAGGCGCGCGAAACGAAATCGCAGCTGCGAAGCTCGAACGCGATGATCCGTTCGCGGCAGGGCGCGACGAGTATCGCCAACGCCGCGGCGACCAAGGGGTCGTCCGATACGCCGCCGCGCCCGCCGGTGTTCGTCAGCTTCAAGAACGGCCTCTTCGTCGAGACCGAAGACAAGGCCTACAGCTTCAAGGTCGGCGGCCGCATCTTTCTCGACGGCGGCGGCATTGCTCTGCCGCTGAACGGTTTCGACAATCAGGTCGGCGGCCGTCAGCTGCGTCTCGAGGTCGAAGGCAAGGCCGCGAAAATCTATTTCTACAAACTGCAATACGACTTCACCGGAACCTCCCAGATCACCGGCAACAATCACGTGTACGGCGGCATTCGCGACGCCTATTTCGGCGTCCAAAGCCCGCTGTTCGCGCTGCCCTTCGCCAAGGATCCGGCCTACATCATGGTAGGCAGCATGTTCGAGCCGTTCAGCATGCAGGCGGTCACGTCCTCGAAATATCGCGACTTCATCGAACGGTCGCTCGCCGTCGACACGTTCCAGCCGGATCGTCATATCGGACTCGCAATGGGCGCTTACGGCGACGACTGGAGCTTCAAGGGCGGCATATTCAGCACGAGTTTCGGCGATGCGAATCTGAACCCGGCGCGCGGCTATCCGGCCACCTGGGGGATTCCGCGGCTTTATGTCCCCAACGCGGGCGGCGGCGGGCCGTTCCCGTCCGACCCCAGCTGGTGGCGCGCGACCGGCGGCGGCCAGTATTTCGACCTCACGGGCCGATTGACCTATGCGCCGATCCGCAACGAACATGACATCCTTCATGTTGGCGCGTCCGGCCGTTATCACCGGCCAAACGACTCCACCGCGGTCAATGACGATCGCGTTCTTGCGCTGGGCAATCGCATCCGATCGGAGGCCAATATCCTCGGCCAGGGGCTGATCGGCACGCCGGATCTGTCTTGCGGCACAATTGTCGGACCCATCCCCCAAAGCGTCTTCAACAGCTCCGCCTTCGCGGGCAAATGCACGAAGAATGTTCAGTCCTTCGGGATTGAACTGGCGGCGTCACACGGGCCGTTCAGCATTCAGGCGGAATATTTCGGCGCGTTTTACAACCGCGATCAAAACGCGATCAACCGCGCGACCTATCTGACGGCGGCTTCGGCGGCGACCGGCCTCATTCCGGTGAACGGCTCGCAGGTTCCCTTCAATCCGGGCGGACGGTCGGCCTATTTCGACGGCTATTACATCCAGGGCCTCTATTGGATCACGGGCGAGGAACGCGCGCAGTCCTATGACGTCCATGACAAGAACGGCGCGACCTTTGGTCAGCTCAAAATCAAAAATCCGCTCAGCGCCGGCGGGTGGGGCGCGTGGGGGCTGGCGGCCCGGTTCAGCTCGGTGGATCTCAATAACGGACCCTATAACGGCAACAATCTCTATAATCTGCTCGCGCTGACGACTTTCGTCGCGCCGAACCCGTTCGCGCGGACATATATCGCCAACGCCGGGATCAACGGCGGCCGCCAGCAGGATCTGACGATCGGCCTAAACTGGTATCCGGACGTGGGCTTCGCGTTCCAGGCGAACTGGACGCGCGTGATGAACATCGTTGCGCCTTTGAATCTGTATAACGGCGGCCAGTTCCCCACGCTTCTCGGCGCCAATTACACCGGCGCGCATCCCAATCTGTTTGAGGTTCGCGCCAAGGTCTATTGGTAGGCTTGGTCGCGTCGGGGGCTCCGGCCGAGGTCGGGGCCGACGGCGTTTTCCTTGCGCTTTCAGAGATGATAAGGTCCTGGACGACTGCAATCCGCCTGAAGGGAGCGTTCGAGTTCGGCCCATGAGGACGCTCGCGAAAACGCTCAGACGCCTGGTCGGGCGTCCGTTTCCCCGGCGCTACGGTTTGAGAACGCGCATGAACCGCTATGATCGCCAGCCTCAGCCTGCCGATGAGGCCGTCGTCGAATATCTCGACGGCGAATATCGCGTGCGCAAGCCGGGCGCTTATGTCCGCTGCGCCGTCACCGGAGAGCCGATTCCGCTCGAGGATCTGCGCTACTGGAACGTCGATCTGCAGGAGGCGTATAGCGGACCGCACGCCAAGCTGATGCGTCTTGGCGTCAAGAAGCCCGACTAATCCGCGGCTCGGCGCGCGTCACTGCGCGCCTCACGGAGTCTGCGAAGCGCTTCGTCGAGGATGGCGGCGTCTTCGAACTGCAAATTGACGGGCAGCGTATCGACGCCGAGCGTCGCAAGCTGATCGCCCATTCGGGCCGCGTCTTTCTCCGTCGTGACGAGTCGGGCGCCATGAAGCTGGCGCAGCTTCGCGAGCGTCGCATAATCCTTTTGCGTGAAACGATGGTGGTCGCCGTACGAGACTCGCGCCGCGATTTCGGCGCCGCACGCCTCCAAAGACCGAAAGAATTTTTCCGGCCGGCCGATCGCCGCGAAGGCGACGACGCGCGCGCCCTTCAGCGCCTTGGCGGCTTCGGCGTTGGGCGCGAAATACGCTGAGACAATGGGCGTATTCGCGCCTGCGGCGATGGCGCGTCCTGGATCTCCATCGCCGATGACGACCAGCATGTCCGCCGCCGCAAGCTGCGCGTCGAGCGGCGCGCGCAAAGGTCCGGCAGGGAGGCAGCGGCCGTTGCCCGCGCCATAGTCCGCGTCGACGGCGACGACCGTCAGGTCGGGGGCGATGCGCCGGCTGTGAAAACCATCGTCGAGAACGATGACCGTCGCGCCGAGACGCTGCGCCAGAGCTGCGCTGGCGATGCGGTCGGCGCCTGCGATCGTCGGCGCGGCCCGCGCGAGCAGCAGCGCTTCGTCGCCGACGTCGTCGGCGCTGTGACGGTTGACGTCGACGATCGCGGCGGACGCTCCGCTGCGCTTGCTTCCATAGCCGCGCGTGAGCAGGACCGGAGTTTCGCCGGCCGCCGCGAGACGCTGCGCGAGCGCGATGGCGAGAGGCGTCTTGCCGTCGCCGCCCGCCGTCAATCCGCCGACAACGACGGTCGGCGCAGCTGCGCGCGGCGCATCGTGAAGAAGCCGCTTGCGGGCGGCGCGCCCATAGAGCGCCGCAAGCGGCGAGAGGAGTCGCGCCGTCGCGCAATCGTCACGCCAGAAGCCGGGTGCATGCATCTAGCGCGCGTCGGTGGCGGACGCGGCGCTCATTGCTGAGCGACGGCCATCTGCGCGAGATAGGGCTCGACCGCCGTCATGATGCCTCGCGAGGCGCCGCCCAACCGCTCGACGGTTTCCGCCGCGGCGCGCCCCTTCTTGCGCATGCGCGCGGGTTCGGTGAGCCGATAATGCGCGGCCCGCGCCACAGAGGCGGCGTCGGTCACGCGCGCGGCTGCTTTCGCTGCGGCCAGCTCGCCGTAG
>NZ_JBFWNB010000075.1:0-11316 GCF_050251305.1 Methylocystis sp.
ACACCACGTGGTTTTTCGAAACCTTCGTGCTGACGCCCTATCTCTCTGGCTATCAGCCGTTCGATGGCGCGTTCAATTATTGCTTCAATTCCTACTACGAGCATCAAGGGCCACGGCAGCCGAGGCCACAGCGGGGACTTCTGTCGCGACCCGCACTCGATCGCATTCTCGCCTATCGCGAACATGTGGATCTGGCGTTGGCGCAGCTCCTCGCTGAACGACCTGACCCATCTGCGGAGTGGGCGCGCCGGATCGACGTCGGGATCCATCACGAACAGCAGCATCAGGAGCTGATCCTCACCGACATTCTCTCCCTGTTCGCCGCCAATCCGTTGAGGCCGGCGTACCGCGCCGCTGGCGCGAGATCTCCAGGCGCTCGGCGGGAGCCGGCGCGCTGGCTGGAATTTTCAGGCGGCGTCTTCCGGATCGGCCAAGCAGGAGGCGGCTTTGCATGGGACAATGAACAACCCTGTCACGATGCGTTGATTCAACCTTTCCGCCTCGCCGACCGCCTGGTCACGAACGGCGAATGGTTGGAGTTCATCGCCGACGGCGGTTACGAGACGCCGACCCTATGGCTTTCGGACGGCTGGGCGGCGGTCAATCGCGAAGGCTGGAACGCGCCGCTCTACTGGGAACGGCGGGACGGCGACTGGCTTGAGATGTCGCTCGAAGGACTGCGGCCGCTCAGCCCCGACGCGCCGGTTGCGCATATGAGCTACTACGAAGCCGACGCCTTCGCGCGCTGGTCGGGCGGGCGGCTGCCGACCGAATTCGAATGGGAGGTCGCGGCGGCGACAGCGCCGAGACAGGGCAATTTTCTTGAAACCGGCGCGTTGCGTCCCCTGTCTGCCGAAGCCGCGCCGACCGACGCGCCGCGCCAGATGTTCGGCGACGTCTGGGAATGGACGCAGAGCGCCTATCTGCCCTATCCCGGCTATCGCGCCGCCAAAGGCGCGCTGGGAGAATACAACGGCAAATTCATGGTCGGTCAGCACGTGTTGCGCGGCGGCTCCTGCGCAACGCCGTCGGACCACATCCGCGCGAGCTACAGGAACTTTTTCTATCCCAACCAGCGTTGGCAATTCATGGGCCTGCGTCTCGCTTCGGAGGTCGGCTGATGTCAGAGGCGACACAACGTTCGGCGCCGCGTGCGCAGCATGCGGACGCATTCGCCGCTTGCGTGTGGGAAGGCTTGTCGCGCCCGCGCAAGAGTCTTCCCTGTCGCTTCTTCTACGACGCCAAAGGCAGCGCGCTCTTCGAAGAGATTACGCAACAGCCGGAATACTATCCCACGAAAACCGAGGTTGCGATTCTCCACGCCCATGCGGAGCAGATCGTCGACGGCGCGCCTGACGAAGCCGTTCTCGTCGAATTCGGCTCCGGCTCGAGCATCAAGACGGAGCTCCTTCTTCAACGCGCGCGGCGGCTCTACGCCTATGCGCCGATCGATATTTCGCAGAGCGCGCTTCGAGACGCCACAATCCGGCTGTCGACGCGCTTTCCTGGGCTCAAGATACGTCCGACGCTGGCGGATTTTTCGCATCCGATCGAATTGCCGCCGGATCTGGCGGGTCGCCCGAAACTCGGATTTTTTCCCGGATCGACGATCGGCAATTTCAGCCCTGCAGACGCGACGGAGCTCCTGCGGGCGATGCGAGGAACGCTTTCCCCAGACGGCCGGCTGATCATCGGCGTCGATCTGAAGAAAGACGTTCGCCGGCTCATTCAGGCCTATGACGACGCGAATGGCGTCACCGCCCAATTCAACCTCAATCTCCTCGTGCGCATCAACCGCGAGCTCGGCGGGACTTTTGATCTTCAAACCTTCCGTCACGCAGCGATCTACGAGCCTCGAGAAGGACGCATCGAGATGCATCTCGTCAGCCTGATCGATCAGGACGTCTGGGTGAAGGGCCGAAAATTTCGCTTCCGCGCAGGAGAAACGATCCATACCGAAAACGCCTACAAATACACGATCGAAGAGTTTTCAAACATCGCGCGCAGCGCCGGCTGGACCCCTCTTCGCGTGTGGACGGATGACGAGCGCCTATTCAGCGTACACGAATTGGTCGCCGCCTGAGCGCTGTCCGGAAGTCGAAATGAGCAGCCGTAATGACGACGCACATGCGCGAAGACGATCCGCATCGCCACGCGCCGCTTGGCGCGAGACCTACGCCAGGCGCCGCCTCTGGGCTGCCGATACGCCTCTCGATCCGACCGTGGCTTTGCGCTACGCTCCCGTTCCATTCACAGATTTCGTTGCAGCAAGAAATGGAGGCCTAACATGAAGTATTCTCTGATACGCAGGCTCCTCGCCGAATTTCTCGGGACCTTCTGGCTCGTGCTCGGAGGCTGCGGCAGCGCGGTGATTTCAGCCGGCTTTCCCGAACTCGGCATTGGATTTCTCGGGGTGGCGTTCGCCTTCGGACTGACCGTGCTGACCGGCGCCTACGCCTTCGGCCCCATCTCCGGCGGTCATTTCAATCCGGCGGTGACGCTCGGCGTCGCAACGGCGGGACGCTTCCCCTGGCGGGAGGTCATCCCCTTCTGGGCGATCCAGGTTCTCGGCGCGACATTTGCCGCTTTCGTGCTGCTCATGATTGCTCAGGGCAACATTGATTTTTCGCTCGCCAACGGCTTCGCCGCGAACGGCTACGACGAACATTCGCCGAACGGCTACACATGGCAGTCCGGCCTACTGGCGGAAATCGTGCTGACCGCCTTTTTCCTGCTGGTCATTCTCGGAACAACCGAAGGCCGCGCGCCGATCGGCTTCGCGGCGATCGCCATCGGGCTAGCGCTCACGCTGATTCATCTCGTCGACATCCCGATCACCAACGCTTCCGTGAATCCGGCGCGCTCGACGAGCCAGGCGCTCTTCGTGGGCGGGTGGGCGCTCGAACAACTTTGGCTGTTCTGGGTCGCCCCGCTGCTCGGCGCGGTCATCGGAGGTCTTCTTCATCGCTTTGCGCTTGCTGACGACTGACCGCAGATATTTTCCGAACTGCCTGTAAAGGCGGCTTCTGCATTTCGTATGCGCGGCATCGACAGCCGCACGAAAGTGTCATTAGCGCTCCTCGAGCGCTAATGACGGTTCGCTATTTTCGTTCGTCTGCGCGTCCCCAAAAAACAGCGACCTGTCGCTTTCAAGCTTCTTGATGAGATCGCGCAACCGATCCGGAAGCGGCTCGCGAAGGACGTCATCGTAGGTCCGTCGCAACAAATCGCCAACTTGGTCGCCGACTTTTTGGTGGTGCACGCTGGACCGACGCATGTTGGCATCTCCACTCGTCAACAGAACATGCCGAGAGCGTCGACTTAGGTTGCGGCCATAATGTGGACAGACCGGCGCCGCGGACCTGCAACCGGAGTTTTGTAAAATTTATGGTAAATTTGACACATCTGCGCAGTGGTAACGCGATCGTCCAACACGCGGATAAATTCGCCCGCCGCGCGCATGGCCATTCGCAACGTAACAGTCTGGACATATTGGAGAAAAAAGGCGAAGGCGCGCTCATGCTACAGATGCCTCGCCACTCAACATTGGGAAGCGTAGCGAACGCCTGCTCCCCACTTCGCCAGGCGTGCGCTATCGACTTGGGGCGGGTCTTTCGAGACCCGCCTCTTTTCTCTTGCGCAGGTCTCTTGCGCAGTCTCATTCGACGCCTTTGCGGATCGCCGTCGAAACGCAAAAAGGGCGGCCCGCATATAGGGATGGCGCCGCCGACCATAGATGTTAAGTTAGCGCAACCTACAGCGGAACATCGTCTGCTTCCGGGGAGATTGCGCATGTGTCAGCTTTGTGGCTTCGCCGATATCGTTCATGGAAGCCAAATCCGGCGCAGGAGCTTCGTCTTCGGCGCGGCTGCGGCGGGCGCTCTGACGGCGATCCCGAGCGCGAACGCCAAGAGCCGCAAATCGAAGTCGAAGGAAACAAAAACGAGCAGCGCGCTGCCCAGGCCGCAGAATGTGATGACGCCTGACGAGGCGTTGGCGCGTCTCATGGAAGGGAATAAGCGGTATCAGCGAGGCATCGCGAAACGGCACGACTTCATCGCCGAACGCGAGGCGCTCGTCGGCGGACAAAATCCCTACGCTGCGATTCTCAGCTGCTCGGATTCGCGCATCGCCCCCGAATACGCGTTCGACAGTTCGCGCGGCGATCTGTTCGTGGTCCGCGTCGCCGGCAATGTTGCAAATCCCTATAACATCGCGAGCATGGAATACGCCGTCGAGGTGCTCAAGACGCCGCTCATTCTGGTGCTGTGTCACGAAGCCTGCGGCGCTGTGAAATCCACAATGTCTTCGATCCAGGACAACACGACTCTGCCTGGGCATCTTCCGTCGCTCGTCAACGCGATCGCCCCTGCGGTCAAAGCCGTCGAAGGCCGCCCGGGCGATCCGTTGGAGAACGCGACGACCGAAAACGCCCGGATGTGCGCCGAGACGCTGAAAACCGCGACCCCTCTGCTGAGCGCAGCGTCCAACGACAAGCGCGTCAAGATCGTGAGTGGAATCTACCGCCTTGGCGACGGCCGGGTCGAACTCCTTGCGTGAGATGGAGGCTTCGAGCCTGCGCGCGTCGCACGATCAAGCAAGAATCCGCCGATCGATCTGATCGACCGAAGAGACGCCGGTCAGCGTCATGGCCACGCGCATTTCTTTCGCGAAGATCTCAAGCATATTGTCGACGCCGGCCTGCCCTGCCGCAGCCAGCGCATATGCGGCGGCCCGGCCGAGCAGGACGCCTTTCGCGCCCAGCGCCAGCATGCGCACGACATCCAAGCCGGACCGCACGCCGGAATCGACGAAAATTTCAAGTTCGTTCCCGACGGCGTCCGCGATCGGCGGCAAGGCTTTGGCCGTCGACAACGCTCCGTCGAGCTGGCGCCCGCCATGGTTCGAAACGACGAGTCCGTCGGCTCCGAACCGGACAGCATAGCGCGCATCCTCAGGGTCCAATATGCCTTTGAGGATCAGCGGACCTTTCCAGAAATCGCGAATCCATTCCAGATCCGTCCAGGCGATCGAGGGATCGATGTTCCTGCCGAGCCAGCCGATGTAGTCCTGCAGTCCCGTCGCCTGGCCGAGATATTTCGAGATGTTGCCGAGTTCATGCGGTCGTCCTCTGATCCCGACGTCGAAGGCCCAGCCCGGTTTCGTCAACGCCTGCAGGATTCGCCGCTGACGGGCGAACGGCCCCGACAATCCCGAATGCGCGTCGCGATAGCGCGATCCGTGAACCGGCAGATCCACCGTAAAGACGAGAACTTCCACCCCGGCGCATTGTGCGCGCTCCAGCATGGACTGCATGAACCCGCGATCCTTGAGCACATAGAGCTGGAACCAGAGGGGCCGCGGAGATTGGGACGCGACCTCTTCCAGCGAACAGATCGAAAGCGTCGACACCGTATAGGGCACGCCCCGCTTTGCCGCTGCATGGGCGAGTTGAACCTCGCCGCGACGGGCCAACATGCCGCTCAGCCCCACGGGCGCCAGGATCACCGGAAGTTCTGAATGCTGACCGAACCACTCCGTTGCGAGGCTGAGATCCGAAACATTTTTCAACACGCGCTGTCTGAGATTCACGGCTCTCAAATCGGCGACATTGGCTCTGAGCGTGTCTTCGGCGTTCGCGCCGCCGTCAACATAATCGAACAGGAAGCGCGGCAGCCTGCGCTGCGCAGCCTTTCGATAATCCGACGTCGACGAAACGATCATGCGAGTCCCCCGGAGACGCGCCGACCCAAGATCCGCGCGCAAGGCGCGCCGGTCGAGGCCCGCGCGCGTCTGCTTTGATCGCAGCAGCGCGGCGCGCCGTCAAACGCGTCGATCGGCTTGAGACATGCGCAAGCTTTCTCAGCTCAAGAAGGTTGCGTTTGCGAATGGGCCGCGAAAGTCGATGCGTTCCGCCTCATGCAACGCGCGTCACGACCGTATCCCGAGGTCGAGCATGATTTTGGAGCAGATTCTGCACGAAGCCCAGTTTCTCTTTCACCACGGACGAAATCACGAAAGGATAGATATCCGGCTGGCCCATCGAACGGTTGATGTTGTTCAATGCAAAAGAGATGTCGAGCCAATTGTCGATCATCTCATTGATGTCGGGATAACTGTAGGGATCGAAGTCGACCCGCGCCGGCGAGCCGTCGTCCCGTCGCACCACCAGCCCGGCGCTCCGGCCCGTTTCGAGCGTATCCACGATATGGAGATAATGCGCGAACGTCTCCGCGAAATCTTCCCATGGATGACATGAGGCGTAAGCGCTGATGTGGTTCTGTCGCCAGTCCGCGGGCGGCCCGGCGTCGTAATGTCTCTTCAGCGCGGCGGAATAGTCTTCGCGTTCGTCGCCAAAGAGCGCGCGAAACGGCCCAAGGTGACGAGAGTTCGGCACGATCCTGTCCCAATAATAATGGCCGATCTCATGCCGGAAATGCCCCAGCAAAGTGCGGTAGGGCTCTCCCATTTCGTCGCGCATGCGCTCGCGCTCGGGATCGTCCGCTTCTTTCAAGGCGATCGTGATCAACCCCGAACTGTGGCCGGTGAGCACCGGCTTTTGTGAAGGCTCCTCCGCCAGGAAATCGAAGACCAGAGGCTCGCCGTCGTGATCGGACGCGTTCGGCGTTGGAAGATTCAATCTGATCAAACTGTAGAACAGCCGCCGTTTGGCGACCTCGACTTTCCGCCAGGCGGCATGGCGCTTGTCGTCGGACAGGTCCGGCACCGTTCGGTTGTGCTGGCAGGCGAGGCAATATTCGGAAGCGCCGCCTTTCTCCACCATCCAGTTGCAGCCGTGCAGCTCCCAGTTCTTGCAGAAGCGATATTCGCGCGTGCCGTCGGCCAGCGCGATCCATCCCGCGCCCGCCGGCTCGACGGCGGTCATCGCGCCTTGCGCCGGCAGATATCCGAGCTGATGTCCGCAGCTTTCGCATTTGGTGTTTTCAAAGAGTATGCTCTGGCGGCAAACCTGACACCGGAAGGCTTTCATTGGAGATCTTCCCGCGATCGACCTGCGGCGATAACTGCGCGCCGGGCGTAATGTTCCGGGGTCGCGCCGAGCGATGATCGCATGCGAAGGCGTCTTCAGGGGCTGTGGCCCGGCGCCGGCTCTTTGCGCAGGATCCATCCAGCCGCTAGGCTCTTTGCCGGAATTTCGCACAAAGCCGCCACTTTCTCGGCCCTTCAGATTGACACTTTGCGGGCTTGCCCAGCAAAACTCCGAAAATGGCCTTGCGCCAATTCGCGAGAAAATGGCGCTATCGAGAGGCGCTGGCTGAAGTGTCGATCCAAATCGCCCTCCATCACGTCACCCACTACAAATATGATCGCCCGGTCGGGCTCGGTCCGCAGATCGTTCGCCTGCGCCCCGCGCCGCATTGCCGCACGAAGGTCTCG
The DNA here is from genome assembly GCF_050251305.1 of Methylocystis sp. Classification (GTDB taxonomy): domain Bacteria; phylum Pseudomonadota; class Alphaproteobacteria; order Rhizobiales; family Beijerinckiaceae; genus Methylocystis. Next base: position 7,399 of record NZ_JBFWNB010000075.1, read on the forward strand.
GGCTATTCGCTCAAGATCGCGCCTTCGGAATATTTCATAAACTGGCAGCAGGACCCGCACGGCAACTGGCTGGCGCGTCTCGTATTTCCGGAAAAAGCCAACGAATTCAAGATCGAAGTCGACCTGCTGGCGGAGCTCGCAGTCTATAATCCGATTGATTTCTTCATCGAGCCTTACGCCGAAGACTTTCCCTTCATTTATCCTGAAGAACAGACGACTGAGCTTGCCGCCTATCTCGAGCCCGAAGACGTCGGACCTCTGACCGAAGCGTTTGTCCAAGGCCTTCCCAAGGAGAAGACGCGAACGGTCGATTTCCTCGTCGAGCTCAACGCGCGCCTGCACCGCAGCATTCGCTATGTCATTCGGATGGAGCCCGGCGTGCAGGCGCCGGAAGAGACTCTGTCGCTGGGGTCGGGTTCGTGCCGCGATTCCGCCTGGCTGCTCGTCCAGATCCTACGCAAGCTCGGCCTCGCGGCGCGCTTCGTCTCCGGCTATCTGATTCAGCTGAAGGCCGACGTCGATCCGATCGAAGGCCCGAAGGGAACGGATCACGACTTCACCGATCTGCACGCCTGGACGGAAGTTTTTCTGCCCGGCGCCGGTTGGGTCGGTCTCGATGCGACGTCGGGACTGTTTTGCGGGGAAGGCCATTTGCCGCTCTGCGGCGCGCCGCATTATCGCTCCGCCGCGCCCTTGTCGGGCCTTGTCGAGCCCGCTCAAGTCGAATTCGGCTTCGAGATGCGCGTCGACCGCATCAATGAGGCGCCGCGGATCACCGCGCCCTTCTCCGACGACGCATGGGGCCGCCTCGATGCGCTCGGCGAAAAGGTCGACGCCGATCTTGAATCGCTGGACGTCCGCCTCACCATGGGCGGCGAGCCGACATTCGTCTCCATCGACGATTTCGAGTCTCCCGAATGGAATACGGCGGCCACCGGCCCCACCAAGCGGGAGCGGGCGGACGATCTGATTCACAGGCTGCGCGCGCGCTTTGCGCCGAACGGTTTCCTGCACTACGGCCAGGGCAAATGGTATCCCGGCGAAAGCCTGCCGCGCTGGGCCTTCGGGCTCTACTGGCGCCGCGACGGCATGCCGATCTGGTCGCAGCCGCAGCTCATCGCCGATGTCGCCGCGCCGAAAGGCGCCACGACCGCCGACGCGGAAGTCTTCGTGCAGGACCTCGCGGAGCGGCTCGGTGTCGGCGCCGAACATGCGGTGCCGGCCTATGAGGATCCCGCACATTGGATGGTCAAGGAGAGCGTGCTCCCGATCAACGTCGATCCCTCCGATCCGAAGATCGACGATGCGGAGGAGCGCTCACGCATGATGCGGGTGTTCGAGCGCGGCCTGAGCAAGCCCACCGGCTTCGTGCTGCCGATCCAGCGCTGGAATGCGCGCGCCGACTCCCAGTCGCGTTGGACCTCCGAGAAATGGACGCTGCGCCGCGGAAAACTGTTCCTGGCGCCGGGCGATTCCCCGATCGGACTGCGGCTTCCCGTGGCGTCCTTGCCCAAGCTGCCAGAGGACGAATACCCCTATATCCATCCGCAGGACCCCTTCGAGCCGCGGGAGCCGCTGCCGGAGCCGGGATATTTCCGACGCATCCAGGGCGGCCAGCAAACCGGCGGCGGCCACGCGCGTCAGGACGTGCACGAACAGTCGCTTGTCGAGGGCGCCGTGCGGACCGCCTTCACGATTGAACCGCGCGACGGCCATCTGTGCGTCTTCATGCCGCCCGTCACGACGCTCGAGGACTATCTCGAACTGCTCGAGGCCGTCGAGGAGAGCGCCAAGGCGACGGGGCTGCCGCTCCACATTGAAGGCTATTCGCCGCCGAACGATCCGCGCCTTGAGGTGATCAAGGTGACGCCTGACCCCGGCGTCATCGAGGTCAACATTCATCCGGCGGCCACATGGCGGCAGGCCGTCGAAACCACCACCGCGCTCTATGAGGAGGCGCGTCAGGCGCGGCTGACGACCGCCAAATTCATGATCGATGGCCGGCAGATTGGCTCCGGCGGGGGCAACCATGTCGTGCTGGGAGGCGAATCCCCGGCCGACTCGCCCTTTCTGCGTCGCCCTGACCTGCTGAAAAGCCTCGTGCTGTACTGGCAGCGCCACCCTTCTCTGTCCTATCTGTTCTCCGGCCTGTTCATCGGCCCGACCAGCCAGTCGCCGCGAGTCGACGAGGCGCGGCACGATTCGCTCTATGAGCTGGAAATCGCACTGGCGCAGGTGCCCGCGCCCGATGAAGGCTATGTGCCGCCGTGGCTCGTCGACCGGCTATTCCGCAATCTGCTGGTCGACGTCGCCGGCAACACCCATCGCGCGGAAATCTGCATCGACAAGCTCTATTCGCCCGACGGCCCGACGGGGCGCCTCGGTCTCGTGGAGTTCCGCGCGTTCGAAATGCCTCCGGACGCCCGTATGAGCCTGGCGCAGCAGCTGTTGCTGCGCGCGCTCGTCGCATGGTTCTGGCGGGAGCCGCAGCATGGCGATCTGGTGCGCTGGGGAACGGCGTTGCATGACAAATTCATGCTCCCGCACTTCGTCTGGCGGGACTTCCTCGGGGTTCTCGACGACCTGCGGCGCGCCGGCTATCCCTTCGAGCCGGAATGGTTCGAAGCGCAGCGCGAATTCCGCTTTCCATTGGCCGGCGGCGTCGAGCACGGCGGCGTTCACCTCGAAATCCGCGGCGCGCTCGAGCCCTGGCATGTAATGGGCGAGGAAGGCGGGAACGGCGGCACGGTGCGCTATGTGGACTCTTCGCTCGAGCGCCTGCAGGTCAAGGCGAAGGGCCTCGTGCCCGGCCGCCATGTCATCGCCTGCAACGGACGCCGGGTCCCGATGACGGGCATTGGGGCGCCGGGAGAGGCGGTGGCGGGCGTGCGGTTCAAGGCCTGGCAGCCGCCGTCGGGACTGCATCCGACGCTGCCCGTCCATGCGCCGCTGACCTTCGACGTCATCGACTGCTGGAGCAACCGTTCGCTTGGGGGGTGCGTGTATCACGCCACCCACCCCGGGGGCCGCAATTACGACGCCTTCCCGGTGAACACTAATGAAGCCGAAGCGCGGCGATTGGCGCGCTTTCAGGATCATGGGCATACGCCCGGACCTGTCGATCCGCCGCGCGAGGAGCCGAGCCAGGAGTTTCCGCTGACGCTGGATCTTCGGAGGAGCATTGTCCGCTGAACGCCCGATCGAAGCGAATGAGGCGGCGCGGCGCGTTGCGGCCTGCGTCGCCGATTATGCGCCGGCGCACGGGGCGCCGGACGAGCTTCTCGATCGCGACGGACGTCTGCGCGCGCACTGGCGCCAATTCCTCGAATCGCTGACCTCGTTCGGCGCGGACGGCCTCGAGCAGCGCTTCGCCGCAGCCGCCCGCCGCATCGACGACATGGGCGTTTCTTATCGTGTTCACGGCGAAGCCAAAGAGCGCAGTTGGCCGCTGGGGCGCCTGCCGCTCCTGATCCCGGAGTCCGAATGGCGTGACATTGCGGCCGGCGTCGCGCAGCGGGCCGAACTTCTCGATCGGCTTCTGCACGATTTCTATGGCGAGGCCCGCCTTGTCGCCGAGGGCGCGCTGCCGGCCGCCGCCATCGCCGGCTCGCCGGACTTCATTCGGGCGATGTGCGGCGTTGCGCCGCCTGGCGGACGCTGGCTTCGCTTTTACGCCGCCGATCTCGGGCGCGGGCCGGACGGCGAATGGCGCGTGCTCGGCGATCGCGCGCAAGCGCCTTCAGGCGCCGGCTACGCCCTGGAAAATCGGCTTGTGCTGTCGCGCGCGCTCCCGAGCCTCTATCGAGAGATGAACGTCGAACGCCTGGCGCCGTTCTTTCGCGAGTTCCGCGCGAGCATTTCCCACGTCGCGCAGCGCATCGATCCGCGCATCTGTCTGCTGACCCCCGGCCCCTGGAG
>NZ_JBFWNB010000076.1:0-10970 GCF_050251305.1 Methylocystis sp.
ATTTGTGCTGGTGACGCTGTTCACCGGGCCGTTCGGGGCGTTTCTGTATGTGCTGGGTTGCCGCGAGCCCCTGCCCGGCCTGCATGAAGCCTATGTCGCGACGCCCTGGCGACAGGCGCTCGGCTCCGCCATGCATTGCGTCGCCGGCGACGGCGTCGGCATTCTCGTCGGCGCGGTCGTCGCAGCGCTGCTGAGCCTGCCGCCCCTTGCGGATTTCCTGCTCGAATATGTGCTCGGCTTCATGTTCGGCTGGAGCATTTTCCAGGCTCTGTTCATGCGCGACATGGCTGGCGGGTCTTACGGCAAGGCGCTCAAGACGACTTTCATTCCCGAACTCACCTCGATGAACTGCCTGATGTCCGGAATGGCGATCGTTTCAATGGTCGGCAAGGCGCATGTCGCGGGCGGCGATCATCCATCGTCGCCGGCGTTCTGGTTCATCATGAGCATGGCGCTGCTCGTCGGCCTCTGCGCCGCCTATCCGATGAACTACTGGCTGGTGGCGAACAAGCTCAAGCATGGGATGACGACGGTGCGGCCCAAAGGGACGACGCCGGCGATGGGCGCCATGCCCGAGATGGCGGGGATGACCCGCATGTCGGGAATGACCGAGATGTCGGGGATGGCAGGCATGGCGTCTGGCGGCGAGATGGCGACGCCGAAAGGCGCGCACATCGACGAGCACATGAACGCTCCCATGGACGAGCAGATGGACGAGCAGATGGATATGCGGCCGAAAGTTTCGACGAAAATGATCGCCTTCGTCGTCGGGCTGTCCTTTGTGATCCTGACGGCCGGCGTCGCCATCGGCGTCATCCTTTCGCAAACATCGTGATCCGCGAAAAGTCCTCCCATATATCCCAGCCAATGGGCTCTAAGGGCGTCCCCGATGCGGGGAAAGCATCGAATTCTGGTCCTCCTCTCATGAAAGATCCACTTCTCGCTCCACATCCCCTCTTTCTAAGCCTAGCAGATGCCATGCGTCGCGATACTGATTGAGCCAGCCCTTCGGGTAAGGATTATCGGTGGACCCAAAAACTTTAGTGTAGTCTGGGAGCAGTCGTCGCATCGGCCCATCTTTGTGGGGTTGACCTTTCTTTCCAGGATTAGCGAGCCACTGCTGATGCGTATTGGAGAGCACCTCCGCAACGCGGAAGCTCGGTAGTATATGCACAATAGGACGAACGTCCGTACCCTTGCCGAAATCCACAAAGCAATAGAACAACCGATCAGATAAAATGTTCTCGTGTTTCGCTTTCATGTGCCAGCCGCCATCGGAACCAATATCACGGCGTGTCTTGACCTGGATCGAACAAAGCCGGGAACCTTCGATATCGGTAACATCAACATCTGCATTGGGAACACCTTGGGGTGTAAGAGCGGCAATGTAACCGCGCCGAAGCAATTCCGCCATGACGTGATGCTCTCCGGCCGCGCCGAGCAAAGTTGATTGAGACGGCATCGATTATCCTCCACGAGGTCAGCACAATAGATGCATTACGGGAGGTATTAGACGCAACACTGTAGTCGGACGCACTCCTGACCGTCAGTGCCCGTCGTTGGAAAAGTGCTGATAGTCGACGCTTCTCTTCCAATGGCCGCCCCAACGCCAGCCTTGTCGCGCGAAGGCCCGGGTCACGACGTCGCCGTCGACGATGATCCCGACAATATCTCTCCTGCGCTTGTCGGGCCGGTCGTAGGCGCGCCCGGCTTCGGGCTCGGTGAGGTTTCCCTCGCGATAGGGGTTTTGAACGGGATTGATGTCCACCGCCATTCCATAGGCGTGCCGCGACATCGCGCCGCGATCGGTGGTTCGGCAATTGAAGCCGCTGGTGTTGTTCGCCGCCATCGATCGCGCGTCGTCGCCGTCGAATTCATCGATCAGCGACATGCGATAGATTCGAAACTTCCCGCTGTCGTAAATGTCCTGAAAGGCGCCGGCGACCGCCTTCGCCACGCTTCTCGCGACAATCAGCGAACCGGTTTGAGAGGCGCCGTCGAAATCGAGGTAAGGGACTCGCAACAGAACAAGCTGGTTGCGTCCCGGACATGGCAGTTCCGCGCGCCACGACCTCCCCTGCATGTATGCCCATACGGAATCCGGAATAGGTTGCGCCGTCACCTTGGCGCCCCGCGCTTGCGCCGCTGCGCCGTCAAGCGGCAAAGACAGAAGCGCAACCGCTGCGACGACTTGCAGGCGGCGCGTCAGACCCTTTCGAAATCCAGATAATGCGGTGCACATGCGCGCGTTCCGGCGGCTCTTCGGCTCTGACACAATAGCCGCCCCGCAACGGCCGATCCACTCGCCGGCGTCGCCGAGATTCCGCCGTTCGGTTCACACGCGCGCGCAGAACGAAAAACGCCCCGTCTGCGGATGTCGCAGCGGGGCGCTTTTTAATGTTCGACGCGTCTTAAGCGTCATGGCCCTTGGGAATGCGGTTGCTCAGCACCCCCACTCCCATTGGCCAACATAGTCGTTCCAGTAGTAGCACACCCCGGGATCATGCGGGTGTCCGGGCCGGCTCCAATCCCTGTGCTGGTAGCGCCAGGGCCCGCCATACGCCTGGAGATCCCCGTCGTAAGGATTGCGGGCGACGCGTTCGGCCTGCGCCGGCGCGGCGAAAGCAAGGAGCGCCCCGAAGATGAGTAGCGTGAACCTGCGCATATTTTCCTCCCAATTGGTTGGCGCTTGCCAAATTCAATTGGGATGCAGGCAGGATCGTTCAAGTTTGGACTGGTTCTGCTCAGTTACTGCTGTCTAAATAAATATGAATGTCCAGAAATATTCTTTTACGCAATATTCTTTCTTCATGTGGCCAGAGCTAAATGACGCCTAATGCTTGGCGAGACGCTCGATCGCGTCGACAAACGCTTCCGGCGAAGCCGCAATGCGACGCACGATGCGCATTGGCAATCCGACAAGTATCCGCACCGTCGAGACAGTCGCGGCGAATTTCTCAGAAGCCATTAAACGCTGCATGAGTCTCTCCATCCGGCGGCGTCGGGCGTCGCGGCCAGGCCGCAGCGCGCCATGTGCACGCCATGCTCGGGATGCGCCGGGCGCCGATTGATCCCAACAATTGCGCGAGCCCTATTCTAATCACGCCGCCGTTTCGAGCAGGTTGCTGCAATGTTGCCAATCGGTTTCGGCCTTGAGTCCAAATTATGCGGCGACACGCCGCAAGGCGCGATCGACCCGCCGTCGCCAAACAATCCGTTCTGTCCTAAAAAACGCAAATTTATCTTATAGATAATCCACATTCAGGTTTTTATAATCTTCCTGTTCGGTCCGTCGGGCCGAAAGCCAGAGACCTTTCATGAAACATTCGGGCGCGGGCGCAGTCGCCGCTGTGTTGTTGACGATCGCTGCAGGACACGCTTCTGAGCTGGAGAACGCCGTTCCGCCTGCGCCGCTCATCCCGGGCATGCTCGCGTCGAAAGCCGCGCCGACGCTCAGGATCGGCGCCTATGTCGGCGCCCTGAGCGACCAGTCTCTGATCAACATCACCGTCCTGCGGCCCTGGGCGCCAAACTTCGCCTCGGGGATTCTGGTCGACGCCCATGCGGTCTATACGGCCTATCGCTTCCAGAGCATCCCTCTGGAGCTGGAGCTCGAGGGCGGCGTCGCCAAGCGCTTCGGCAGTCGCGAAGCCGGGCAGCAGTGGGAATTCGATTTGATCCCGATGGCGCGATGGACGTATTTTCCCTGGAACGATTTCGTCTACACGAATTTTCGACTTGGCCTGATCGGCGCCAGCTACGTCACCGGGATTTCGGACTTCGAACGACAGTTCGACAGCAGCGGCCACAGCTCCCGTTTTCTGAACCTGCTTGTTCCCGAACTCACCGTGTCGCCCTACAAGGAAGCGCCGTTCGAAGTCTTCGTTCGCGTCCACCATCGCTCCGGCGTTTACGGCCTCATTAACGGCGTCCATGGCGCGTCAAACTACATTTCGACGGGAATTCGCTTTACCGCTTTTTGACATCGCGTCGCTATGCGCGGCGACTCATTCGCCGAGAATGTCGGCGCGCAGTCGATCAGCGACGATGTCGACTGCGGCGGCGACCGAGGGCGAGATCGACGCGCCGGCCTCGAAGCTCTCGCCTTCGATCGCATAAACGACGCAGCGCGACGGCAAGGCGCCGAGCGCCCGCGCGAGTTCCAGCGCTTCGCCGAGCCCGAAGCCATGCGTCGACGCGCCAAAGGCGGTCTGCGGAAGCGGGCCGGCGCTGACGTCGAAGCGGCGAATCGCGCCAGGCTTCGCGCCCGAAACGCAGGCGTCGACAAGATAGGCGGCGTTTGCGCCTTCGAGCCGCGCGAGCAGTCGCGTCGCCTCGCCGTCCTCCTCGACGATGTCGACGTCGCCAAGCGAAACGCCGAGCGCCCGGGCGACGGCGCGGCCGGCGGCGTCGTCGCCGCGCTCAGGATTCCCGACGCCGACCACGACGACACGCCCGCCTTCGCGCGCGCTAGCCGCCACGATCGATCTCGAGCCGCAGAAAATGCGTCGCGCAGGAAATGCAGGGATCGTGATTGCGGATCGTCTGCTCGCAGCGGTGACGCAGCGCGTCGTCCGGCAGGTCGAGCCAGGCGGTCGCAAAGGTCCTCAAATCCTCTTCGATGCTCGGCTGGTTCTGCGACGTCGGCGGCACGATTCGCGCATCCGCGATCTTGCCGTCGGCGTCGAGCCGATAGCGGTGATACAGCATGCCGCGCGGCGCCTCGGTCGCGGCGTAGCCGGTCGCCGCGCGCGCCTCCAATTCGACGGCCGGGCGTTCCGGCTGTTCATAGTGGTCGATGATCCGCAGCGCCTCTTCGCAGGCGTGGAGAACTTCGACGGCGCGAACGACGATGCTGCGGAACGGATTGCCGCAAACGGCTCCAAGCCCCGCCTCCTGCGCCGCCTCGCGCGCGAGCGGCGACAGCGACGCGGCGTTCAGCGCGTAGCGCGCCAGGGGCCCGGTGAGATAGGCGCCGCGCGACTTGATGTGCGCATGCAGCGCGGTCGAATGCGGAACGTGAGTCTCCTCGAAATATTCGTCATATTCCGCCGCAGCGATGTCGATTCCGCGGCTCGAGACGATGCGGCCGTGGCTGAAGGGATATTCCCCGTGGCCGCGCAACGCCACGAATTCATAGTCGCGCTCCACGTCCGGAAACTCGAAGCCGGCCGTCCAGCGCACGGTCGCGAGCGCCAAGTCGCGCGCCCGCTTCAGCTCCTCGGCAAGCGGCTGAAACTGGCGCCGGTTCGGCGTGCTGTAAAAGCCGCCGACGCGGACATTGATCGGATGAATTTCGCGGCCGCCGAGCAGCGCGATGATCGAATTGCCGACTCGTTTCAGATCGAGCCCGCGGCGCACGATATCGGCATGGTCGCGCGCCATTTCGATGGCGCCCTCATAGCCGAGAAAATCCGGCGCATGCAGCATATAGACGTGCAGCGTGTGGCTTTCGATCCATTCGCCGCAATAGATCAGCCGTCTCAATTCCCGCAGCTGTCCGTCGACGGCGACGCCGAGAGCGTTCTCCATCGCGTGCACCGCGCTCATCTGATAGGCGACGGGACAGATGCCGCAGATGCGGGCGGTGATGTCCGGCGCCTCCGTATACATGCGGTCGCGCAGGAAGGCTTCGAAGAAGCGCGGCGGCTCGAAGATGTTGAGTTCGGCCGACTGCACGACGCCGTCGCGCGCGACGACCTTGAGCGCGCCCTCGCCCTCGACGCGAGCAAGCTGCCCGACCTTGATCGTCCTACTTGTCATGGCGCTCGCTTTCCTTCCGGAAGGCGTCGGCATTGGCGTTGAACGTTCGGTAAACGCGCTTGAGCGCGTCATCGTCCATGCCGAGCGCGCCCAGCTGCGCGGAGAGCGACGGCGCGTTGGGCGTCTCCTTCGGACCGTAGCAGCCATAACAGCCACGATTGTAGGAAGGACAGAGTGCGCCGCAGCCCGCATGCGTGACGGGGCCGAGACAAGGCGTCCCATGGCTGACCATCACGCACAGATTGCCGGCGATCTTGCATTCGACGCAGACGCTATGCGGCGGCGTTTGCGGCTTTCGCCCGACGAGAAAGGCCGAGATCACTTCGACGAGCTGTTTCGTGCTGATCGGGCAGCCGCGCAGTTCGAAATCGACCTTCACATGGTCGGCGATCGGCGTCGACGTCGCCAGCGTCTGAATATAATCGGGCCGCGCATAGACGATGGCGGCGTATTCGCGCACGTCGGCGAAATTGCGCAGCGCCTGGATGCCGCCCGAAGTGGCGCATGCGCCGATCGTCATCAGCAAGCGCGACTGCTTGCGGATTTCCTGGATGCGCGCCGCGTCATGCGCCGTCGTCACCGACCCCTCGACGAGCGAGAGATCGTATGGGCCTTCGACCGTCGCTCGCGTCGCTTCAAGAAAATACGCGATCTCGACTTCGCCGGCGATCGCCAGCAATTCGTTCTCGCAATCGAGAAGGCTGAGCTGGCAGCCGTCGCAAGACGCGAATTTCCAGAGGGCGAGCTTTGGCCGGGCGCGCTCCACGTCAGAGTTCCCGATAGGAGAGGAGATCGCGCACGCGATCGTAACGATGGACCGGCCCGTCCTTGCAGATGAACAACGGACCAAACTGGCAGTGGCCGCAATGGCCGATGGCGCATTTCATATTGCGCTCCATCGAAATGAAGATCCGCGAATCCGCGATGCCGATGTCTTCGAGCGCAAGCGCCGTTGCGCGGATCATCACTTCTGGCCCGCAGATCATCGCGACGGCGTCCGCGGGATCGAAGCGCAGCTTCGACAGCAAAGGCGTCACATAGCCGACGTCCCCGGTCCATTCCGGTCCGGCGCGCTCGACGGCGACGCGCAACTGGAAGTCAGGCGTCCGCCGCCAGTCCTCGAGTTCGCCCCGAAAGATCAGATCGTCCGGCGCGCGTGCGCCGTAGAGAACGCCAACCCGGCCATAGGCGGCGCGATGGCGCAAGAGCCAGTAGATCACCGGCCGAAGCGGCGCGAGTCCGATGCCGCCCCCGATCAGCAGAACATCGAAGCCCTTGTAGTCCTCGATCGGCCAGCCGACTCCGAAGGGGCCGCGCAGGCCGACGCGGTCGCCGGCCTTCAATTTGCCGAGCGCCGCGCTGACCGGACCGACGGCGCGGATCGTGTGGGTGAGCCGCTCGGGCGCGTGCGAGTCGCCGCTGATGCTGATCGGTATCTCGCCGACGCCGAACGCATAGAGCATATTGAATTGCCCCGGCGCGAACGGCGTCGCGCGCTCAGGCGCAAGATCGAAGGTGAAGACGTCTCCCGACTCGCGAATGAAGCGGGTCACGGGCGTCATGCTCGGCGCCATCGGGTAAGCGATCGGCGTTACGGCGTCAGGCGTTTGCGGCATCATACATCCCGAGCGCCTGCATGCGCGCCGACTGCAACCGCGTGACGAGAGGCGGAATGAAACGCTTCATCATTTCATAGCCGACGCGCGGGTCGGCATCGCATTTGCCGCGCAGGCACTTGCCGTCGAAGGAGATTGCGCGCGTCAGTTCGACGGCGCGCGCGTCGAAGGAGGAGCGATAGGGCGGAATGAGCCAGTCGGCGCCAACGATTTCTCCGCTCTTGACGGTGAGGAAGGTGAACGGTCCGCGCGCCGGCACGAACGTCTCGAGCGCCACCGAGCCGTGTCGCACGAGATAGAAGGAATCAGCCGCGGCCCCTTCGCGAAAGATATATTCTCCCGGCTGCAGGACGACGTTCTTGGCGCATCCCGCGACAAGCCTCAGCGTATCCTCATCAAGCCCCTCGGCGAAGGGATGGTGACGGAGCAGATCGGCAATGTCCTTCATTGCGACTCCTCGGCGGCGGCGTCACAGCCGCGGATGGCGCGCACTTCTTCGGTGAGGTCGATGCCGACCGGGCACCAAGTGATGCAGCGGCCGCAGCCGACGCAGCCCGACGAGCCGAACTGGTCGATCCAGGTCGCAAGCTTGTGCGTCATCCACTGGCGATAGCGCGATTTCGTGCTGGCGCGAACGCTGCCGCCATGAATGTAGGAAAAATCCATGGTGAAACACGAGTCCCACCGCCGCCAGCGTTCCGCGCGCTCCCCCGCGAGGTCGGAGACGTCCTCGACCGAGGTGCAGAAGCAGGTCGGACAGACCAGGGTGCAATTGGTGCAGGTGAGGCAGCGCGTGGCCACCTCATCCCAGCGGGCGTGTTCGAGATTGGACGTCAGCAGCTCATGGAGATCGTCCGTCCGCATCTCCCGGCCCATCGAGGATGCAGTGCGTTCGACCACGGCGTCGCCGGCCTCGATCTCGACGGCCGACGCAGGCCGATGCGGGATCTGTTCCAGGAGCGCGCGCCCCTCTTCGCTGCCGGTCTCGATAAGGAAGCGCTGTTCGCCCCCGTCGAGAAGCTCGGTCAGCGCGAGGTCGAACCCCTGCGCGACGCGCGGCCCCGCATGCATTGAGACGCAAAAGCACGTGCCGCCGGCCTGGCCGCAGTTCACGGCGACGATCAGCGCGCGCGCGCGCAATGTCTCGTAATGCGGATCGACATAGAGATCGCCGAGGAACACCCTGTCCTGAATCTCGATCGCGCGCATTTCGCATGCCCGCACGCCGATCGAGGCGAGACGATCGTCAGGCTCCGCTTCGGGCGTGACGCTGACGTTGTCGCCGCTTCGTTCCGCCGTCCAGAGCCGCAGCTTCGGCGCGTGCAGAAACTTTTTCCACGACTGCGGCCCGACGGCGTACCCGAAGAGCGCCTCATCGTCGCGTCTCGCCAATCTGTAGCGGCCGCCGTCCTGCTCATCCGTCCATCCGCGCGGCAGATCGTCGACGGACTCGATATCGTCATAGAGAATCGCCTGATTCTGCATCGTCGGTCCGACGACGCGATAGCCGCGCGCCCGAATCGCCTGCAGCAGGTCCTGCAATCCCCCGACCGTGATGACGGCCACGCCGTCCGCTTTGGCCACGATGCGCTCCTAGCTGGCCTTATCTAAGCAAATCAGATGCATGGTGATCCGAGATTTCTCCCGCGGCAAATTTAGCCTTTGCCAGCGCCTGTGACATGGCCATGACATGGCCATGACATCGGTCGGCCAGCGACGATCGCGCCGCGCGGCGGCGCGCGCCGAGAGAATGTCGTAGCCTAAAAAACCGCAGAATCGAAACTGGCCGGTCGCGAAACGACCCTCTGAATTCGCGTCCGCCGGTTGCTCGGTCCTTGCGCACGAACTATCTTGGCGCTCTATCTCGGCCGGCAGGCGCGTACGACAAGGCGAAAATTAGCAGAAGCGCGCCATCATACGCGCTCGAAAACCAGCGAGGATTGCTCATGTCCAACGGCTCCGACCCGGCCGAACCCAAATTGCCAGAGACGTCGCATCAGCATGAGGGCTGGGCGGCGACGCTCGAGCAAGGCATAGAGGAGATCAGGACTCAGCCGGCAGGGATTCTCTTTCTCGACGTCATCAAGATCGACCTGCCCTATATCGTGATGCTGTCGACCGCCGTGCTCGGCATCGGCATCGTCACCTTCACTGGACAGCCCGTCGCCCTTTATTGGGAACTGTTGACGCCGCTCTATTGCGCAATCTGCATCTATGTCGGCTGGCGCCACGCGCACACGACGCATGAACGCACGCGGCTGGTCTGGACGCAGGTGCTGCACTGGGCGGCGTTTCTGTTCGGCATGTGGCTGATCTATTCGCCGCCGCTACGCAAGCTGATCGACGTCAATGCAGCCGGGCTCAATCTGATGGTGTTGCTCGCGGTCGCGACCTTCGTCGCAGGCGTTCACGCCGCCGCTTGGCAGATCTGCGTCGTCGGAATCATTCTCGGGATCTTCGTCCCTGCCGTGGCGATCGTTCAGCGCTCGTCGCTGTTTATTCTCGTCTCTGTCATGGGCGTGGCCTTCATCATATCCAGCATCTACATTTCGATGCATACGCATCGCCGAAAAGCTCAGGAGTCCGATGAGATCGTCTGATCGGCCGGATTGCGCGCCGAAACGCATTCGGCGCGCAATCGGAGTTTAGGCGGACGCAGGCTGCGCGGACAGCGCAGCGCGGATCGCGTCTTCCTTCGACTTGTCGAAGGACGTCCGCAACACGACGCCGCCGACGCCTTTCAGCCCTTCGAGCACCTTGTCGGTCGTCATCTTGCGCACCAGCAGGAACAATGCGGCGCCCCCAGGCGGAACCGCGGCGGCGACGTCCTTCATGAATTTGTCGTCGATGCCGAAGTCGGTCAGCGCGCCGGAGACGGCGCCTGCGCCTGCGCCGATCGCCGCGCCGGCGAGGGGCATCATGAAAATCAACCCGATCAAAGCGCCCCAGAACGCGCCGGACACTCCGCCGATGGCGGTGGTGTTAAAGAGCTGATTGAGCTTCACCGCGCCGTCGGGATTTTTCACCGCGACGACCGCGTCGCCGAGTTCGATCAGATATTCCTTCTGCATCGTGAAGAGCTTCTGCCGAACTTCTTCGGCCTTTTCTTCCGACGGAAACGCAATCACGAGAAGATCATTCATCGGCCTCTCCTGTTCCACGCGCCGATCCCGACGCGCCGCCATTGACGATTTAGATCGGCGAAAAAGCAAGACAATGCGCCGCGGCGCGGCGTCCGATCCATGACTATCAACAACAACCATAACGAGATGGGCCGCCGGCGACGCCTCGCGGCGTCATCGGCGGCCCCCCATGCCACAAACAAATCAGTCTTCGCGGCGTCGCAGTTGCGCGGCTTCGCAGCGGGCGCGCTGCGGAACGCGACGCGGCGCAGCATAGAGAAAACAGAGCGGCGAGAGCGCCGCGGCCAATATCAGCATGGCGACCAGCATAGGACCTCCCCGATTATTTTCGTTCGCGTCGCCGCCCGCCGCGAGGGGCGGGCGGCGACAGTCTCGATTACTCGGTCAGGAGGGCGATGCCGTCCTTGCCGATCAGACGCTGAATGTTGATCAGCAGCTGAAGCACGAC
>NZ_JBFWNB010000077.1:0-10462 GCF_050251305.1 Methylocystis sp.
CCGGCTTTTTCCGCCACCTCATCGGCGTCGACGATGCAGTCGAGGGCGGTGACCGACGCATGCGAGGCGCCGGCGGCGCCTTCCGGGACGACGCCATTCTCGATCCAGGTCGCATAGAGTTCATGCGCCTTGCGGCCGTGCAGCTCCACTTTCTTGGCGCCGAAGGTCAATTCGCAGGCGCGCGACGTGATGTCGACGTTGCCGGCGCGGCAGTCGATCGCGTCGGCCTTGATCGCGATGCGCAGATCCTTCGCATGCGGCGCGTCGGCGCGACCGCCGAAATAGGCGGCGAGAAGCTTCTTGTTGGCGGGACTCGTTTGCGGCGCCAGTTCGCCGACGATCGCGGAAAGCGCCAGCGCGCCGGAGCCGTTGCTTGCCCCCCCTTGCGCGGCGGCGGTCGTGAGAGCGGAGACGAAAAGCAAGCCAGCCACATTATGAACGATCATGGCGATTCCCCTGGCAAAAGCGTTGCGAAGCAATGACGCTGAGCCTCTCCGGCGAAACTGCGGCGCTGACGCGTCCGGCCGGCGGCGGCGGATCATAACCGCCCTCCGCGCGGTCGTGAACGCGCTCTTCTAAATAGGGGCTGGAGCTTACGCGGCGTCGTGCCGCTTCGAAATTTTGCGCCGGGCGCCCGGCGGCCGCGCGCGTCGGCCAAGCCGGTCGCATTGATTCGCGAGAAGCGTGACGCTTTCGACATGCACGTTGCGCGTCTCCGTGCGCACGCCATGGGCGCGGAGTTTGGCGAAGGCGCGGGACAGCGTCTCCTGCTTCACGCCGAGGCGCGCGGCGATGAGCCGCTTGTCATAGGGCAGGCGGAAGCGGCACCGGTCTTCGCCCGGCGGGCACAGCGACAGCAGGAAACTGGCGAGACGCTGATCCGCGTTTTGGCTCTTGAGCGACTCGATCTCGCGGACGAGAAGCGCGACGCTTTCCCTGGAGTGCCGCATCAGCGCGCCGCACAGCGACGGCGATTCGGCGAGCGCCCATGCGAAGCGCGCGAAGGGCAGCCTGAGCACTCTCGTCGCGCCCACCGCCTCCGCGGAGAGCGTATGAACTTCATCGGCTCTCGCCGGAGGCTCGCAGACCATTTCGCCGCCGGAGCGAATCCCGATCAGCGTTTGGCGTCCCGAAGACGCCCTGCGCAGCAGCTTCACATGGCCGCTCAAAACGAAGGCGATGTCGGCGATCACGGCCCCTTGATGGAAGAGCAGATCGCCGCTTTGGAGCGGCTCGATCCTGGCGTCGGGCGCCAAGCGCGACAGCGTCGCTTCGTCGACGTCGGCGAAGAGCGCCGCGCCGCGCAGCTCGTCCGGGCCTGCCGGCTGTGGCGCGCCGCGACTCGCGCGCCGCTTTTGCGAGGCGCCGCCATAGCCTTGCGCTGCGTGGCCGGTCTCGATCGTCAAGCTCGCCACCCTTAACAAGCGCACCGGGTCGTCCGCGCCGCCCGAAGGCTGACGCGACGCTTGAAGCGGAGGCGCCGCCGCTTCCTCCTGCGCATGTTCAATAATGCCGCCAGTGGGAAGGCTAGCGCGAACTGTCATACTCGAAAAGGAGAAGGACGCGGGACAAACCGTCGCATGGGTTAGCCGCGCCGGCCGCCGCGCTCCAGCAGAAAAACCGCCTGTTCGCCGAACAGATTCCAGACCCACCACGGCGCGTTGAAGCGGATCGGCGCGCTGGAGCGGTCCAACGCGACCCCGCGCTCGATATGGGCGCCGAGTTCGTCGACGAGTTCGACGAAGTCGCGAATGGTGCAAAGATGAATGTTCGGCGTGTCATGCCAATGATAGGCCAGATGCCCGGTAACCGGCATGCGGCCGCTGAAGGCGAGTTGCGCGCGCACGCGCCAATAGCCGAAATTAGGAAAGGAGACGATGGCGCGTCGTCCGATGCGCAGCATATTGGCGAGCGCCGCGCGCGGCCGGCGCGTCGCCTGCAGCGTCTGAGAGAGAATGACGTAATCGAAGCCGTCATCCGGGTAGTCGGCGAGATCCGTGTCGGCGTCGCCCTGAATGACGGAAAGCCCCTTGGCGACGCATTCATTGACGCCGCGCTGCGAGAGTTCGACGCCGCGGCCGTCGACCCCCTTCTTTTGCGCGAGAAGCTGCAGCAAAGCGCCGTCGCCGCAGCCGACGTCGAGAACGCGCGCGCCTGGCGCCACCATCTCGGCGATGACCGCGAGATCGAGACGCGGGTGATCGAGCGGGCGCGCGTCGCCGGCGGGGGTGAAATTCATTTGGCGTTTCCGTGCGGCGCGAGGCCGCGCGCCGCCGCCGCCGAGTCGAGAAAGCCGCGCGTCGTCGCAATGAACATCGGCTCGTGCAGCAGGAACGCGTCGTGCCCCTTGTCGGATTCGATTTCGACGAAGGACACCGACGCGCCGCCGGCGTTGAGCGCGTGGACGATGGCGCGCGAATCCGACGTCGGATAGAGCCAGTCCGAGGTGAAGGAGACGACGCAAAAACGCGTCTTGGTGTCCTTGAAGGCCATCGCCAACGAGCCGCCGTAGTCCGCCGCGAGATCGAAATAGTCGCAGGCGCGGGTGACGAAGAGATAGGAGTTGGCGTCGAAGCGCTCGACGAAGGCGAGGCCCTGGTAGCGCAGATAGTTCTCGACCTGAAAGTCGGCGTCGAAGGAGAAGGTCGGCGCGCTGCGGTCCTGCAGCTTGCGGCCGAATTTGCGCTGCAGCGCCGCCTCCGACAGATAGGTGATATGCGCCGACATGCGCGCCACCGCGAGGCCTTTCTCGGGCCGCACGCCCTGCTCCTGGTAGCGGCCCGATCGCCAGTCGGGATCGGCCATCACCGCCTGCCGGCCGACTTCGTGGAAGGCGATGTTCTGCGCGGTATGTTTGGCGGCGGTCGCGATCGGCATCGCCGAAAAGACCCGCTCGGGATAGCTCGCCGCCCATTGCAGCACCTGCATGCCGCCCATCGATCCGCCGGCGACGCAAAACAGCGTCTCGACGCCGAGATGATCGACGAGCATCGCCTGCGCGCGCACCATGTCGCGGATGGTGACGACGGGGAAGTCGAGCCCGTAAGGCTTGCCGGTCGCCGGATTGGTCGAAGCCGGGCCGGTCGTGCCCATGCAGCCGCCGACGACATTGGAGCAGATCAGGAAGTAGCGGTCGGTGTCGAACGGCTTGCCGGGGCCGACCATCGCCTCCCACCAACCGGGCTTGCCGGTCACGGGATGAACGCCGGCGGCATATTGGTCGCCGGTGAGCGCATGGCAGAGCAGAATGGCGTTGCTGCGCGTCGCGTTGAGCGCGCCATAGGTCTCGTAAGCGACGGAAAGCGGGGCGATTCGGCCGCCGCCGTCGGTCAGCAGCGGCCGGTCTGGCTGAAAGACGACGGTTTTCGGCGCAGCGCCTTCGCCGCAGGCCGGCCGCGCCTCTGACAATATGGACAAGCGATCTTCCTAGCGTTCGATATGCCGAACAATTCGTTCGGCAACATCGATGGGGTCGGCGGAGGTGTCAAGCGCCGCGCGGCCATGCTGGCGCGCTTCTCGCGACTTAGCGTCCTCTATGAGCATAGCTCCGTAAGCCAGAGACGCTTTATGCCCGCGTTCGGAGCGAGGCGGGCCTCAGGGCTTGTGGCGGCCGTTTTCCAGTCGGGGGTTAGCCTCCATGGCCCCGCTCCGGCCGCAAGCCGGGAAAGCGGCAAAAATTCATGAAGCAAACTGCGTCGGTCCTTTCGTCCGCTTGGTCCTGACGCATTATTCATTCAATGAGTTCAAGCTCATCCCGCTTGTTTGTCAGCATGCGCTGAATAACGTCGTCGATCGGCTTGGACGTTAATCTCTCCGGTCCCGAAAACGGATAATTCAAAACGATTGTCAGAAATAAGGTTGAGCCGATGATCGCGGCGAGCCCGGCGGTCATCAGTATCTGTGCGGTGACATATCTTGTCGCAAAGAAGGCGGGGTAGGCCAAAGTAATGATCACGCCAAGCAACAAAACGCCCCAAATGACAGGCTTCACTTGGCCGCCAACATCAGACAACCTTTCCAGTCGATAGTCAGAGATTTGTTGCATGAGATTGATGGCGTGCATGACGCTCGGAAGGAGTCCGAGGTCCTCAGGCTTGGCCTGCCCGATCGCGCGGCTTAGCCGGGCTTGAGCTTCTGCGGCCTCCGGGCTGCCCCGAAGACCAACTTCCATCAGCGGCCACTCCTTGTCGCGTAACTCGTTCGCGTAGGCGAAGAGCGCTTGCCGTATCTTTTGACCGGAGTCATCGGGAAAGTTGAAAGAGACCCGGTGGAGGTTGAACAACCGTTCCGCTTCGGCGTGAACGGCGCGCCCGGTTCGTTCAAATTCGCTCCAAACGACGATCACGACAAAGGCAAGGAGCACGGCGTAGGCGACGCCGACGACTGCATATTTGAACCCAGCCACCTCTTGATTGGCCGCCAGGAGTTCGACGCCGAAGCGCCAACGCGCCATGAGCTGAAGGCCGACGCTGAAACAAATGCAACCGCCGACGACGAGCAGCGCGATTTTCCAGGCGGGCAGCGCATTCAAAATTTCTATCCCGCTCAAGGATCCCTCCTGTCAGCTTCCTGTCGCCGCGTACAACGTTCCGAAGCGAAGCACGTCCATAAAGGGCGCGCTGACCCGCTGGGGAGGCTGGAGGCTCGGGATGTCTTGGTCAACCCCGGTCGCCTCATCGCGCGAGCGGGGCTTCCGCCGACGTGATGGAACAAGCCGGTATCGAACGAATTTTCTCTTGAATTCGCGGATCTTCTCCGCGCTTTTCCAAGAGTGGCTCGACTTGTTCTTGATAAACTCAGCGCGGTTGTCGCTAGACCGGAATTGACGCGCTCCTGCGCGACATGCCGCCCTATGCGAAGGCGCAGCGATGCGCGCCGCTCAATCGAAAAGCGTCGGCGGCGGCTCGCCCGGCGGCGGCCCGCTCATCGTCTCGACGGCGGCCGCGAGCTGCGCGAGATCTTCCGGCCGCGACAGCCGGTGGTCGCCGTCGGCGATGAAGGTCAGCGTCGTCGGGTCGGCGCTCAGATGTTCGACGATCGTCAGCGCATGGCGCCAGGGCACGGCGTCATCGCGCATGCCCTGAAGGATATGCACGCGCGCATGGGCCCGGATGAGGCCGCCGAGCATCAGATGATCGCGTCCCTCTTCGATCAGGCGGCGCGTGACCGCCCCGTGATCCGGCTCCTTGGCGGGCAACACGCCCTTTTCCATGAGTTCGCGGCGCGTCGCTTCGTCGAAACGCTCCCACATCAGCGCCTCGGTGAAATCCACCGCCGGCGCCAGCAGAATGAGGCCCGCAATGCGCGAACTCTCGCCTTTGGCGGCGAGCCGCTGCGCCAGCAGCAGCGTGATCCAGCCGCCCATCGAGCTGCCGAGGACGATCTGCGGCCCCTGCGTCGACCGCTCGAAAACCGCTTCGGTCTGCTCCAGCCAGTCGCCGATGCAGCCGTCCTCAAACCGCCCCTCCGAGCGGCCGTGGCCGGAATAGTCGAAGCGGAGACAAGCGCGCCCGCGGACTTGCGCCCATTCGTCGAGAAAGCTCGCCTTGGTCCCGTCCATGTCGGACGCGAAACCCCCGAGCCAGACGAGGCCTGGGGCGTTCGCCGCCGCGGCCGTCGCGGCGCGCAGGCGCCGCGCGATGCGCCAGACGCCGCCTGCCGGATTGGGAACGTCGAGGAAGTCGAGAGTTTCGGGCAACAGGATTCGCTATATGATCGGAAGGCTGGTCGCGTGAAAATAGGCGTTTCGCTCATAGTTGGTAAAGGTTCTCGCAACAGAATGCCGCCATCGGACGATTCTGTCCGGGGCCACATTAGCCAAGCGATGTCGCAACAACTCGCACCGATCGTCGCCGCCGCGCAGCGACTGGCCGGACGAACGATCCTCCAGATCGTTCCCGACCTCCAGTCCGGCGGGGCGGAGCGCGCCACATTGGATATGGCGGAAGCGCTGAGCCGGGCGGGCGCGCGCTGCCTCGTCGCGTCGCGCGGCGGACGCATGGTCAGCGAGCTGCAGTCGAAGGGCGGCATTTGGGCGCCGTTTCCGGCGGCGACGAAGAATCCCTTCGCGATGGCGCTCAATTCGGTGCAGCTGGCGCGAATCATTCGCGACGAAGGCGTCGACATCGTGCATGCGCGCTCGCGCGCGCCCGCCTGGGTCGCCTATTACGCGGCGCGTCAGACCGGCGTGAAGCTCGTCACGACCTATCACAGCGCCTATGGCGGCGCCTCGCCGATCAAGCAGCGGTATAACGCGATCATGTCGGCGGGCGACGCGGTGATCGCCATCTCGGAATTCGCCGCGCAGCGCATTCGACAATTGCATCCGGAAAGCGCCGAACGCGTCGTCGTCGTCCCGCGCGGCGCCGATCTTCGCGCCTTCTCGCCGGCCGCCGTCGATCAGCGCCGGGTCGAGCGCCTGCGTGCGGAATGGGGCGTCGCGCCGCATGACCGCGTCGTGCTGCTGCCGTCGCGGCTGTCGGCGCGCAAGGGACATTCGGTTCTGCTCGAGGCGGTCAAGCTGTTGACGAAGCGAGGCGTCGCCGATCTGCGCGTCGTGTTCGTCGGCGACCCACACAGCGAATCCTTCCGCCGCGCGATCGAGGCCCAGATCGAGCACGCCGGCCTCAGCGGCGTCGTTCGCAACGCCGGTTATTGCGAGGATATGCCTGCGGCCTATCTCGCGGCCGCCGTCATTGTCGCGCCGGCGACCGAGCCCGAGGCCTTTGGGCGGATCGCGGTCGAGGCGCAGGCGATGGGCGCGCCGGTGATCATCTCGGACATCGGCGCCGCGCCGGAAGTCGTCCAGGCGCCGCCGCAGACGCCGCGCCATCTGGCGACGGGATGGCGAACGCCGCCCGGCGATCCGGCCATCCTGGCCGGCGCCATGGCGGAGGCGTTGAGCCTGACCGCCTCGGCGCGCGACGAACTGGCGCTGCGGGCGCGGCGAAATGCGCAGGAGCGCTTCTCCGTGGAGGAGATGCAGCGCGGGACGCTGCAGGTTTATGAGAGCCTGCTTGGGCTCTGACGCGATGCAGTCCAGTTCGCGCTGACGCCGCGAGCCCTAAGGAAGACCGAAGACCGCCAACAGGAGCGCCGCCAACGCGCCGCGCGCGCCCCGATGTCGTCGCCTCGACAATGGCGCGATCGCGATCTTTGCCTGCGGGACGCTCCTGATCCGCAAGGGCGGCGCAAGACCAGGCGAGGCGTCGGGCCGGGACGCCCGCTAAGAAAAGCGTCGCGGCCAAGCCGAATCGGATAGAGTCGCGCCGTCAATCGGACCGATCTCGCGAGCAGCGCCGTCGTGGGTGCGTCTGGCCGCGCGCCTATACGGCGCGCCCGGCGGCGCGACTTTTGCTGTCTTATCCCTCATCGCCCGTGCGACGCATGTATCCTGCGCACGAACCGGCGCGAACAACGAGGCGGCATGACTAGCTCCTTGCATATGGAGGCGTATCGGGAGGCGCTCGTCTTTCTCGCGACGGCGGGGGTCGTCGTTCCGCTGTTCCATCGCATCAAGATTTCGCCGGTGCTCGGGTTTCTCTTCGCCGGCGCCGTGCTCGGGCCGTTCGGTCTCGGCCGGTTTGCGCCCGATCACGAATGGGCGCGCTATTTCACCATCACCAATGTCGAGGGCGTTTCCGACCTAGCCGAATTCGGGCTGGTCTTCCTGTTGTTCATGATCGGTCTCGAACTGTCCTGGGAGCGACTCGCCCGCATGCGGCGGCTCGTCTTCGGACTGGGGCTGGCGCAGGTCGTGCTTTGCGCGAGCGTGCTCGCGGCTGTGGGCTTCTATTACTTCCGCGTCGAGCTTGGCCCCTCGATGCTGATGGGCATCGCGCTCGCCATGTCGTCGACGGCGGTGGTCCTGCCGGTGCTCGCCGAGGCGCGGCGATTGAACAAGACTTCCGGACGCGTGGCCTTCTCGGTGCTGCTGCTTCAGGACCTCGCCGTGGCGCCGGCGCTGTTTCTCGTATCGGCGCTCGCCGAAGCCAAGAACGGCGGCTTCACCGCCGAGCAAGCGGCGTGGGCTTTCGGACGCGCCTTCCTCGCCATGGGGGCGTTGATCTTCATCGGACGGCTGCTGCTGCGTCCGCTGTTCCGGATGGTCGCCGCCGTCCAGCTGACCGAACTGTTCATGGCCGCCTGCCTTCTCGTCGTCATCGGCGAGGCGGCGCTTTCCGCCGCCGCCGGATTCTCCATGGGCCTTGGCGCCTTCATCGCCGGGCTGCTGCTGGCGGAGACGGAATTCCGGCGCGAGGTCGAGGTGACGATCGAGCCGTTCAAAGGCCTGCTGCTCGGACTGTTCTTCGTTTCGGTCGGCGCCGGGCTCGATATCGGTGCCGTCGCGGCGGATCCCCTGCCGGTCTTCCTGCACGCCGCCGGACTGATCGCTGTCAAGGGCGCGATCATCTTCGGTCTGGCGCGGCTCTTCGGCATCGACTGGCGGCCGGCTGTGGAAGCGGCGCTGCTGCTTGCGCCGGGCGGCGAATTCGCCTTCGCCCTGCTGACCTCGGCGATGGGTGTCGGCGTGCTGCCGGGTCACTATGGCGACGACGCGATGATCGTCGTCACGATCACCATCTTCCTCATTCCCCTCCTCGGACGCATTGGCGCGGCTTTCGCTCCGCCTGCGGCCGAGTCGGATGAACAACAACTCTACGGGGATCTCGTCCCCTCTGCCGAAGTCGCCGAGAACAGAGTGGTGATCGTCGGCTTCGGCCGGATCGGCGGGCTGGTCGGCGAAATGCTGAGACGCCACGACATCCCCTACATCGCCGTCGAAAGCGTCGTGTCGCTTGTGACCGAAGCGCGTGAGCAGGGCGTCGAAATCTACTGGGGCAACGCGACGAGGCGCGAGTTTCTGATGCGTTGCGGCGTGGCGCAGGCGCGCGCGCTCGTCGTCACCATCGAAAACGTCGCAGCGACCGAGGAAATCGTTCGCCTGGCGCATGAGATTCGAGGCGACCTGACGATCGTCGCGCGGGCGCGCGACGCGCGCCACGCCACCGAGCTCTATAAGTTGGGCGCGACCGACGCGATTCCCGAAACGGTCGAAGCAAGCCTGCAACTCGCCGAAACCGTGCTCGTCGATATCGGCGTGCCGATGGGCTATGTGATCGCCTCGATCCACGAAAAGCGTGACGAGTTCCGTAAGCAGCTGCAGCCGACCAATGAGGCGGCGCGCGTGCGGCAGGCGGAGCGCAACCGAAAGATCAGGCGCGAGCATGCGCGCCAGCGCATCTCCGGACGCACCGCCGAAGAAAGCGAGGAGGAGGCGTAGGGCGCCCTCACAGCCTCCACAGGCCGAGCGCGATCGTCGCGAGGGTGAGCGGCGCGCCGACCTTGAAATAGGTCCAGAAGCCGATCGTCACGCCTAAGGATCGCGCCCGCTCGACGACGATGAGATTGGCGATCGAACCGACGAGCGTGAAATTGCCGGCGAGCGTCGAAGCCATGGCGACGATCAGCCAGGCGCGTTTCGGATCGCTGAGCTCCGCGACGAAGGGCTTCAGCGCAAGCACCGCCGGCACATTGCTGACGATGTTGGAGAGCGCGGCCGCGACGAGCGCCAGCATCGGCGCCTCCTCGAATCGCAATCGTCCGAACCCGGCGAGTTCTCCGGGCGTCAGCACGACCTTGTCGAAGGCGCCGACGACGATGAACAGCCCCGCGAACATCAGCAGCAGCGGCCAGTCGATTTCGCTGTAAATCTTCTTCGAGCCAATGCGTCGGGTGAGGAGCAGCAGGCCGCCGGCGACGATCGCGACTTTGGCGGGCGGCACGCCAGAGAAAAAGAAGACGATCATCGCCGCCGTGACCAGCAGCGCCTTTGACGCCAGCGCCGGATGATAGGGCCGCGCCGCAGGCGCGATCGGCGGCAAGGTCTCGCGCGAAAGGAATTCATGCGGAAAGGCGAGCGCGACGAAAAGAACCGTCAGCGCGACGCCGGCGAGAGCGATCGGCCAGAGCGCCTGCGCGAAGTCGCCATAGGAGATTCCGGAGGCGCCGGCGATGATCATATTCTGGGGATTGCCGGTGATCGTCGCGACGCTGCCGACATTGGAGGCGAGCGGGATCGCAAGCGCATAGGGCGCCGGATCGCGCTTCAGGCGCTGCGCCAGGTCGATGACGAGCGGCGGCATCACGAGACAGATCGCGTCATTGACGAGAAAGGCGGAAAAGACGCCGGTCGCCGCCGCGATCGCCGCGAGCAGATAGATGGGCCGCCGCGCGGCGTCGGCGAGCCAATCGGCGGCGCGGCGGAAGAAGCCCGAAAGGCGCAGATTGGCGACGACGATCATCATGCCGAGCAGCAGCGTGATGGCGTCGAAATCGATCGACCGATAGGCCTCGTCGAGCGTCAGAGCGCCGACGCCGATCATCAGGCTCGCGCCGAGCAGGGTGCCGCCGGCGCGGTCGAGGCGGTAATAGGGCAGTTTGCCGATCGCCAGCACGACAT
>NZ_JBFWNB010000078.1:0-9713 GCF_050251305.1 Methylocystis sp.
AGAGATAGGGCGTCAGCACGAAGGTTTCGAAAAACCACGTGGTGTGAGCGAGATGCCATTTGGTTGGGCTGGCGTCGTTCATCGCTTGGACGACCATGTCTTCTGCGCTGAGCGGCGCCGCAAGTTCGAGAGACAGCGCGCGCGTGCGAAAGAGGCGATCGCGCAACGCGTCGTCGCCAGCGCTCGTTGAAAGCTGCGGATCCGGGATCAGAACCAATTCACCCATCAATATCTCTCCGGGGAGCGAGTCGAGTCCAAGCCGCCGAGACGGACAAGATGTGCATATAGGGCGAAGCGAACGATCCAAGACCCATGTTCGGCGATCCGGCCGCGCGCCTCAGCGATCGAGTTCCGGATAGTGACGAAAAATGCCTTGCTCGTTGAACGTCACGCGGCGCCCGCTCTGAAGATAGGCGCTGATGCGCGGACGTTGCACGACGCGCGCGCGCAGCGCCGACAGGCGGGGCGCTTCGGCGAGAACGGCGCGTGTTTTCTTTGGAAACGCGTAGAGCAGACCTTCGAGGGCCTGGAACAGGGAAAGATCGGCGTAGCTTACGCTATCACCGACGAGATAGGCGTCGCCGTCGGGGTTGCGGGCGAGAATGGTTTCGAACCAATCCAGAAATTTCTGGATTCGATCCGCACGGAAGCGCTGCGCCCGGCGTAACGCCTCCGGTTTCTGTTCTTCGTAATACAGGTCCGCGCCTAAGGGATGATGCGTGTCATGGGCCTCGCCGACAAGATCGGCGATGGTCAGCTGGATCTGATGAACCCAAAGCCTGCCCGTCGCGGCTTTCGGCGCGAGACCGTGACGATCGCCAAGATAGAGAAGGATCGCGGCGGTCTGACCGATGACGATGTCTCCGTGCTTCAGGAACGGCGGCGCGAATGGCGGATGAACGAGGTCGGCGCGTTCGAGAAACGTCACAAGCGCGGCCTCGGCGTTTGGCTGATGCGCCACGTCGACGTAATCCACGCCGGCTTCTTCGAGCGCGAGTCTGACGAACTCTCCGCGTCCCTGAAGGCCGGGCCAATAATAGAGCTCATAGGTCATTGCCGGGCCCGCGAAAGTGAGTCGCTCGCCGAACGCCGCATGTCAGATTCATCGGAGTGGGGCGTCCGCCGCTTATGCGGCCACTTATCGTTTGCGCCGCAGACATCAAGGTCGATCGCTTTGAATGGAGCGCGCGACGCGTCCGCGGCGCAGCGCGGCGTCCGTCAATCGTATTTTTTCGCCAGCCGGTCGAACGCCATCAATTCTTTGAGCATTGTTTCGAGTTCGCTGAGCGGAATTTGCGTCGCGCGGTCGGAGATCGCCGTGTCTGGATCCGGATGAGTCTCGATGAAAAGTCCCGCGACGCTGACGGCGACCGCCGCGCGCGCAAGCGTTGAAACGAAACGCCGCTCGCCGCCCGACGCCGCGCCATGTCCGCCGGGCTGCTGCACAGCGTGCGTGGCGTCGAAAACGACCGGCGCCCCGGTCTCTCTCAGAATCGGCAGCGCGCGCATGTCGGCGACAAGCGCATTATAGCCGAAGCTCGTTCCGCGCTCGGTGACGAGGACGCCGCCGGCGCCCGCGCCACGCGCTTTCTCGACGGCGTGCGCCATGTCCCAGGGCGCGAGAAACTGCCCCTTCTTGATGTTGACGGGGCGGCCGGCGTTCGCCGCGGCGACGATGAGATCGGTCTGCCGGCACAGGAAGGCGGGGATCTGCAGAAGGTCGACGACTTCGGCGACGCGCGCGCATTGCCATGTTTCATGCACGTCGGTCGTCACCGGCAGGCCGGTCTTCGTCTTGATCTCCGCAAGGATCGGCAAAGCGGCGTCGAGGCCGACGCCGCGCGCAGCGTCGCCGCTTGTGCGGTTCGCCTTGTCGAAGGACGCCTTGAAGACGACGCCGATCTTCAGCCGTTCGCCGAGGCTGGCGAGCGCGCCCGCGATCTCCAGCGCCATGTCTGCGCTTTCGAGCGCGCAAGGCCCGGCGATCAGCGTCAAGGGCAGGTCGTCGCCGATTTCGACTCGGCGCGCGCCGTCTCCGATGAGAACTCTCGTCACGCGGCCTTGTCTCACGTTTTGACGAGCCGTGCGACTTCGGCGCGCAACGCCGGCAGCGCCTCGGTTTCGAACCAGGGATTGCGCTTGAGCCAGCCCGTATTGCGCCAGGACGGATGGGGGAGGGGGAAGATCAGCGGTCTGGCGTTCTGAAATTCGCCCCAGCGCGCGACGATTTCGGAAACGCCCGCGCCTTTCGGCAACGCATGGCCGAGCCGCTTGAAGTGATAGTCCTGCGCATATCTGCCGATCGCGACGACCGTCTCGATCTGCGGCAGCGTTTCAAACAGTTGGTCGTGCCAATGGGCGCGGCATTCGCGGCGCGGCGGCAGGTCGCCGCCGGCGACGTCATTTCCCGGAAAGCAGAAGCCCATCGGAACGATGGCGATGCGCGACACGTCATAGAATGTCTCGCGATCGACGCCCATCCAGTCGCGCAGCCGATTGCCGGAAGGATCGTTGAAGGGTACGCCGGTCTGATTGACGAGATTGCCGGGCGCCTGGCTCGCGAGCAGCAGACGCGCCGTGGGCGAGACGCGCAACACCGGCCGCGGCTCGTGCGGCAGTTTCTCGCCCTCGGGCGTTTCCGCGCAGAAGCGGCAGGCGCGGATGCGCGCGGCGATCTCCTCGACTCGCTTGCCGGACGCGCGCCGCGACATTACGGCGTGACGCTCGGACGCGCCGAGACGTCCGCCCGCCAGCGGGCGAGGTTGTGCAGATCGTCAGGGATCTCGACGCGCGCGAGCTTGGTCAGATCCATGGCGACGATGGCGGTGATGTCGGCTATGGTGAACTCGTCGGAGGCCATGTAGCGCCTCGAGGCGAGTTCGCGGTCGAGAAAGCGCATCATCTGTTGCGCGCGCGGCCGCTGATGCTCGGCCAATTGCGGCAGCTGCGGAGTCTCGAGCAGCGCCATCGCCGGATGGCTGTGGCGAAAGGCGAGCGCCACCGGCGTGAACAGGCGGAATTCCACGCGGCGCTGCCACATTTCGACAAAGGCCTGATCGCGCACGTCCCGTCCAAAGAGCGGCGGCTCTGGATGGAGCGATTCGATATAGCGGCAGATGGCGACCGACTCCGTGAGCGTCGCGCCGTCGTCGAACACGAGCGCCGGAACTTCCTCGAACGCATTGACCGACGCATAAGGCCCCTGCTTGTGCTCCTGCGCCATCAGATTGACGTCGCGAATGGGAATCGTGACGTTCTTTTCCGCCAGGAAAATTCGAACCCGCCGGGGATTTGGCGCCAGCGGCGTATTGTAGAGCAGCATCTTGGTCTCGTTCCGGGGTCGAATGAGGGGAAATTCGCCGCGCTAATGTGGGGGCGCCGTCCGACTTTTCAAAATGCGCCCCTATCAACGGCGGCTCGCTGTTTTGGGGCGAAGATTTATTGTGAATTCCGGATGACGCCTTCGCTGGGCGTGTCATTCGCTGAGCGCGTCAATCCCGGAAGGCTGAATGCCTGACCGGGAATCCAGAGACAGTCCGAGAATGCTGGTTTTGAGCTCCGATCGCGCGCGCTGCGCGCGTCGGGAATGACATCCGAGCGTTCAAACGGATTTTGTATAAGTTAGGCCCAATGACGAACGATCTCCCGACTCAATCCTCCGCCGCCCTCGTGCTGTTTTCGGGTGGTCAGGATTCCACGACCTGCCTCGCCTGGGCGCTGTCCCGCTTCGACCGGGTCGAGACCGTGGGATTCGATTACGGCCAGCGCCATCTTGTCGAGCTTTCGCGCCGGGCCGCGCTGCGCGAGGGGCTTGCGCGGCTCTCGCCGTCCTGGGCTGGGCGGCTTGGCGAAGACAGCACGATTTCGATCGAAGCGCTGGGCGCGATCTCGGAGACCGCGCTGACCCGCGACGCCGAGATCGCCTTCGCCGCCGACGGGCTGCCCAACACTTTCGTTCCGGGTCGCAATCTGCTGTTTCTGACCTTCGCCGCGGCGCTCGCCTATCGCCGCGGGATCGCCGATCTCGTCGGCGGCATGTGCGAGACCGACTATTCGGGCTATCCCGACTGCCGCGACCAGACGATCCGCGCCATGGCGCAGGCGCTCAGTCTCGGCATGGACCGCAGCATCGCCGTGCATACGCCGCTGATGTGGATCGACAAGGCGGAGACCTGGCGACTGGCGGAATCGCTCGGTGGCGAACCGCTCGTGCGGCTCATCGTCGAAGACACCCACACCTGCTATCTCGGCGACAGGGGCCGTCGTTTCGATTGGGGCTACGGCTGCGGCGAATGTCCCGCCTGCAAGCTGCGCGCGGCGGGTTGGGAGAAGTATCGCGCCGGACAGACGCGCGCGACCGCCTGAGACCCTTCTGACCGCTCGACTGTGGCAGGACGGCCACAGACCGGCGCCGACATCCGCACGCCGGACGAAGCGCCATTGACAGGCTTCCACCGGCTCTGGATATGTTATGTTATAACATATGCCGAAGGAGAGCGGGCGTCGATGAGGAGAAGCGTTTTTGCCGGCGCGGCCGCTTGCGGCGGCGCGACGGTCGGATTCTTTGTTTGCGTCGCGAGCGCTGCGGCTCAGCAGGCCTTGCCGCCGATCGAGGTGGGCGCCGTCAGTCCGATCGCGCGCAGCAAGGTGGCCGCCCGTCCACAGACTCCCGTAGCGCCCGGCGGGCGCAACCGCAGCGTCGCGCGCTCGAGCGGACCCGAGCCGCGCGACACGGCCGTGGCGCCGCTCGGCGTCCTCCCCATCGTCGCCAATCAGTTCGCGACGGTGACGGTCGTCACCAATGAGGAGCTGCGGCGCTCGCCGGGCGCGACGCTTGGCGACGTGCTGTTCTCGAAGCCGGGCGTCACCGGGTCGAGTTTCGCCCCCGGCGCGGCAAGCCGTCCCATCGTGCGCGGTCTCGACAATTATCGCGTGCGAATCCAGGAAAATGGGATCAGCGCGAGCGGGGTGTCGGAACTCGGCGAGGACCACGCCGTTCCGCTCGATCCCGTCGCCGCCAGCCAGGTTGAAGTGGTGCGCGGCCCCGCCACGCTGCGCTGGGGGTCGCAGGCCATCGGCGGCGTGGTCAATGTCGAAAACAACCGCATCCCCACCGCCTTGCCGTGCCGTCTTGCGCTCCTCCCAACGGCCGCGACGGAGGGCTGCTCGATCGTCGAGACTCGCAGCGCGGTGATGACCGTCGACAACGGGTTGGAAAACGCGACGCTGTTCGACGCCGGCCGCGGCAATGTCGCCGTCCACATCGATGTCCACGGCCAGCGCAGCAGCGACTACCGCATTCCCGGCTATCCTTACCTGTATCCGCCGGACCCGCCGCCGCCCGTTTTCGGACGCCAGCCCAATTCGTCGATGCGCTCGGCGGGCGGTTCGGTCGGCGCCTCCTATTTCTTCGACGGCGGCTTTATCGGCGTCGCGGTGACCCAGTTCAACTCGCGCTATCACATCCCCGGCGTCGAGCCGACGGAGACCGATACGCGCATCGAGCTTCGCCAGACGCGCGCGACGACCAAGGGCGAGTTCCGCCCGCAGTCGGCCTATATCGAAGCGGTTCGCTTCTGGGCGGGGCTGACTGACTACAAGCACCACGAACTCGCCTATGAGGAGGGTTTCAACGGCGTCCAGCAGACCTTCACCAACAAGGATCTCGAGGCGCGCGTCGAAACGCAGCTTCGGCCCGTCGATTTGTCCTTCGCGACTCTGACCAGCGCCTTCGGCGTGCAGGGCATGCATCAGATCCTGACCTCGCCCGGCCGCGAGGGCGGGCTTTTCGATCCCAATCGGACGCGAAGCGTCGCCGGCTATTGGTTCAACGAATTCAGGCTGACCGACACGTCGCGGATGCAGCTTGCCGGACGCATCGAACATGCGACCGTTTCCGGCGCATTCCCGGAACTTCTGGTTTCCGGGGAATTTCCCGAATCCGTGATCGAGCCTGGGCTGCAAATCGCCCGCGTGCGCAATTTCACGCCCAAGAGCGGCGCCTTTGGTTTCCTCCAGGATCTCCCGGAAGGCGTGGTCGCCAGCCTGACAGCGCAATATGTCGAACGCGCGCCGCGCGCGCCCGAGCTGTTTTCGCGTGGCGTCCATGAGGCGACGGGGACCTTCGACATCGGCAATCCCAATCTCGGAATCGAAGCGGCGAAGACGATCGAAATCGGCCTGCGCCGTCCGATCGGCCCATTCCGCTTCGAGGCGACGGCCTATCTCACGCGCTTCGACGGCTTCATCTTCCGCAATCTCACCGGCGCGGTCTGCGAGGGCGACATTGCAAGCTGCGCCTTCGGCGGCGACGGCGATCTGCGCCAGGCGTTCTACGCACAGCGCAACGCGGTCTTTCGCGGCGGCGAGTTTCAGAGCCAACTCGACGTCGCGCCGCTGTTCGACGGCGTTTTTGGCGTGGAAAATCAGTTCGACGTGGTGCGGGCGACATTCGTCGGCGGCGGCAATGTACCCCGCATACCGCCGGTTCGGCTCGGCGGCGGCCTGTTCTGGCGCGATACGAACTGGCTGGCGCGCGTCAACCTTCTGCACGCCTTCGCGCAGCGCAATATTGACCCGACCAATGAAACGCCGACGAAGGGCTATAATTTGCTGAGGGCCGAACTCAGCTACCGGATGCTGGTCGACCCGGGCGACCCGCTGAGCCGCGAACTGAGACTGGGGCTCGTCGGCGACAATCTCCTCAACGAGAACATGCGCAACAGCGTCTCCTTCAGGAAGGACGAAGTGCTGCTGCCGGGCGCGAATCTGCGCTTCTTCGTCAATGCCCGCTTTTGAGGCGTTTCTCAGCGTTTGCGCTTGATCGCCGGGGTGAAATAGGGCATAGGCGAAGCCAACGAACCGCTGGGCGTTATCCCGGCCAGTCAACTATTGCCGGGGAAGATCCATGAAAGTCCGCAACTCCTTGAAATCTTTGCGTTCGCGCCATCGCGCCAATCAGATTGTGCGCCGCAAGGGCCGCGTCTACATCATCAACAAGGTGCAGCGGCGCTATAAGGCCCGCCAGGGCTGAGAGCGCCTTCGCGCGCCGATCAGGCTCAGCATCGCAGGTTAGCATCGAAAGAGGGCCGGAGCGTAAGCTCGCGGCCCTTTTGCTTTTTTCCAGGACGCCGTCGCGCTAGGGGCTGGCGTTCCCCGTCACGCCCATCAGCGCGAGAACATGAGCGTTCACGCAGAGGCTGAGGGCGTCGACGTCATAGCCGCCTTCCAGCATCGAGACGACGCGGCCGCCGCAGCGCTGGTCGGCGATCTCCATAATGCGTTTGGTCGCGTCGCCGAAATCGACCTCGCGCAGCCGCAGGCCGCCGAGCGGATCGCGTTCATGCGCGTCGAATCCTGCGGAAATCAGGATCAGGTCGGGCGCGAAATTGCGCAGCCGCGGCAGGATCCGGTCGGCGAGCGCTTCCTGGAACGCGTCTCCCGTCGAGCCGGCGAACAGCGGCGCATTGACGATATTGTCGTGCGCGCCGGTTTCGTTGCGTCCGCCGGTGCCCGGATAGAAGGGCGCCTGATGCGTCGAGCAAAACAGCACCGTGTCGTCGGCCCAGAAAATCTCCTGCGTGCCGTTGCCGTGGTGGACGTCGAAGTCGACGATCGCCACCCGTTCCGCCCCATGGGCGGCCTGGGCGTGGCGCGCCGCCACGGCGATGTTGTTGACGAAGCAGAAACCCATCGGATTGCGCGCCCCGGCGTGGTGGCCGGGCGGGCGGATGGCGACAAAGGCGTTATCGGCTCCTCCCGACATCGTCTCGTCGACGGCGGCGACGGCCCCGCCTGCGGCGTGCCAGATCGCCTCGATCGTCTCCGGACACATCAGCGTATCGCTGTCGAGCGCCGAATACCCCTCGCGCGGCGCGGCATGCTCGAGGGCGGTCAGGTAGGATTCCGGATGGACGCGCCGCAGCGCCTCCAGCTCCGCTCTGCGCGCGCTGAGGCGAATCAGAGACTCAAATCGCGCCTGCTCAAGGCCGCGCGCGATCGCCCGCAACCGCTCGGGACGCTCGGGGTGGCCGGGACCCATCTCATGGCGGAGCCCGCTCTCATGTGTGACGAGAAGGGTTTTCAATGCTGCGACGCACTCCGGGCGGGCGACGCTACGCCGGTCAAGGGGTTGATTTTCGGCCTTTCGCAGGCTCCTGTCCACGAAAAAGAAGTGGTTAAGCGTAGGCGCTGTGCAACGGTTTGCGTGGCGCCGGCGCAACAGTATGGGAATAATTCGGAAGACGTGATCCCAGCGCCAAAGTTCATGATAAGAAAATCGTAACAACTGTTTTGCGGCGGAAAGGAGTGCCCGAAATGAGTTTCAGACATGTGACGGCTGCAGCGCTTCTCGCTGCCATCCTGGCTGGGTGCAACGCCGGAACGCCGCTTCCCGATCCAAGGATGAGCAGCCGCGACGCCGAATTCATGGCGCTTGCGCCGAAAGCTTCCGTCAGCTCGCAATACGAACGTTACCTCGTCGATTACAAGACGAACGAGCCCGTAGGCTCCATCATCGTCGATAATCGCTCGAAATTCCTTTACTATGTGATGCCGGGCGGCAAGGCGGTGCGCTACGGCGTGGCGACCGGACAGGACGCGATGGCCTTCACCGGCCGCGCCTATGTGGGCGGCATGCAGGAATGGCCGCGGTGGATTCCGCCGAAGGACATGCTCGAGCGCTGGCCGCATCTTCAGCCGACCGCCGACGCCGGCGGTCTGCCCGGCGGGCCCGACAATCCGCTCGGCTCGCGCGCGCTCTATCTCTATCAGAACGGCAAGGACACGCTCTATCGCATCCACGGCACGAATGAGCCGGACAAGATCGGGCAGGCTGTGTCGTCCGGCTGTATCCGCATGCGCGACATCGACGCGATCGACCTCTACAATCGCGTGAAGGTCGGCACGAAAGTCGTCGTGCTCTAAGACCGCGCCAGTTCTTTACAATTGAGATGACGCCCTCCGCGCAAGCGAGAGGGCGTCATCTATTTTGATGAGGTCAATGCGCGCCGTCGTCCCTATGGTCCCGGCGTTCGACTTCCGCCAAAGCCCAGCGTCAGTCCGCTCTCGCCTGTGCGCCGGCGCACGGCGCCTTGGTTAAGTCGGACTTAAGGTCGCAATGCTCGCAGGGAGCGGTTATCGGAAGAGGGGAATTCATTATGCGTCCGACGAAAAGCATGGGCGGCCTGGTCCTGGTGGTGTGCGTGCTCTTTCTGGAATTTGCCGGCGCCGGCGTCTACCTCACGTCGTCCGCGAAGGCCAATCCTTCGGACGTCTGCTATGGCTACGCGATTTGCCAATAAATTTTCCTCCGTTGCGCAACTTCCGTGGAACTGCTCCAACCTATGCGCGTTTGTTCAGTGAAAGGCCGGCGCGCCCAAATTGACGCTCCAAGAGAGCGGAGAGGCGGAGCGCTGAGCCTTTCAAATTTTCGATACGCGTTGCGGCGAAAGGCGGAGGGTTGGGGCCCGTCATGCGCAATCTGATATTGTCTGTGTTGATGTTGTTTCTGTTCGCGGCGAGCGTCGCCAGCGCGACGACCATTCTTTCGCAACCGTCGCCAAGCGGCGACGACTTCTGCTTCGGCTATGCGATCTGCGAATAGTCATGCCGAACGCCTCTGACGCGCCCGTTCGCGCAGACGCGAAACGCTGCGCATCAGCGCGCCGGCCTCCACGCCGATCAGGGCCTCCAATCGCCCGCCGATCATGTCG
>NZ_JBFWNB010000079.1:0-9574 GCF_050251305.1 Methylocystis sp.
CCACAACAAGCATCCCCCACCGCCCGCTCAATGCCAAAGCGGGCAGACCTGCAAACAGTTCAGATGGGGGTCAATTTTGGACGCCGATCCCCCAAGTTAGGGGGTCAAAATTGCACGCCGAAACACACTCTCCGGCCGCACGCTTGAAAAGCACCGCACTTATGGTACCGGCCCACGCTACTCCAAGCTCGGCGGCCGCGTCGTTTATCGCGTCGACGACCTGCAGGCATGGGTGGAACGCGGAACCAAAGCCTCAACGTCCGATCCCGGCGTCGGGACTATTTTGCCCGCACGTCGGCACGCTAGCGACGTGCTTCTGCGCGCCAATCAGCCGCGCCGTTGAGCTCTCGGACTCGCGCCATGGCACGTCGATCAGGCCCCCTCCTCAGCGACGAATGGGAGCAGCTCGAATTGTTTCGCGCGCTCCCCGGCGATCTCGCGCCGCGCGACGCTCAGGACCTGATGTCCTACCCCTTTTTCAGCCTCGCCAAATCCAAACGCCTGACGCCGATCGACTTCCGGATGGGAGAGATCGTCATCAAGGTCGAAGCGGCGGTCGAGCACGGCATGGCGACTATTTGGGACGCCGACGTGCTCATTTGGGCAGCCTCGCAGATCGTCCAGGCGCGCGACAACGGCTTGAAAACATCGCGCCTGATGGCGGCGACCCCCTTTGAGATTTTGACCTTTATCGGGCGTGCGACGAGCGCGCGAGACTATCAACGGCTAAAGGCGGCGCTCGACCGGCTGCAATCGACGAGCGTCGCGACATCGATCCGCCAGCCGGCGGAGCGGCGACGCCACCGCTTCTCCTGGATCAACGAATGGAAGGAGATGGCCGACGCTAACGGTCGGCCGCTCGGCGTCGAATTGATCTTGCCGGATTGGTTCTACGCTGGCGTTCTCAACGAAGCTTTGGTGCTGACGATCGATCGGGAATATTTCGCGCTCACGGGCGGCTTGGAGCGCTGGCTCTATCGCCTCGTGCGCAAGCATGGCGGCCGTCAGGGTGGCGGCTGGAGTTTCGATTTCCGACATCTCCACGTGAAGTCCGGCGCACTGTCGCCACTCAAACATTTTGCGTTCGACCTGCGCGATATCGTCCGTCGGCAGCCGCTTCCAAATTACCAGCTCTCCATCCGTCACGGCCCGCTTGGCGGCGAGCGTCTCGTCTTCGCGCCGATTCCACTCGACCCGTTCGGGCGCGCTTTCGGCCGCCTCGATCCGTCCCTCCCCTCTGTGGACAAGCTGTGAAAACGCTCGTGCTATCGGGGACCGACCCTATCGTGCCATCAAGGACCCAAT
This sequence comes from Methylocystis sp., assembly GCF_050251305.1. Taxonomy (GTDB): domain Bacteria; phylum Pseudomonadota; class Alphaproteobacteria; order Rhizobiales; family Beijerinckiaceae; genus Methylocystis. Next base: position 1,306 of record NZ_JBFWNB010000079.1, read on the forward strand.
CCTCGTGCTATCGGGGACCAAAATGGTCGCTAACGTTTTGTCGTATCGTCATTCACGGCGCTCTTAACTGTACTAACGTAATGACTCTAACTTTTTCTTTAGAGTCAAAGCCTGTGGAGACAATGCCTCTTTCCGTCGATCAGCCATCGGCAGATCGATCCTTCCATTCTATTTCGTACGCTTTCACACGACAACATACGCTACGACATCCAACTCCAACGCTTCTCTTCGCGGTCGTTTCCTTCGCTCATCGTCACGTTCTGGCGCGGCGCAAATCTCTGCGAGGAGAGCTCGCTAACGTTCGTGGTCGGCGACAAGGCCGCCACATTCCGGGATCTGAAGACCGGGCGGTCAGGCTAATAAGCGCCGTGCGTTCATCCCTTGCGGACGCCGGCAAGTACAGTTGCGATCTCGCCCATGTCCCCGTCTCCTCGAGAGACGCCGCTCCGCCTTGGCGGAACCCTGTGACGCGGAAAGAGGAAGGAACCGTCTCGCTCAGCGCGTCACGCGCACTGAGCGATCCTGCGGCCCCGGCCGCGCTTCATGCCGGCGGCGTAACGGAATGTCGCGCCGTCGACCCAGATCTTGTGCAACAGCACGGCGAGCGCCCGCGCCACGGCCGTCGCCGCGCGCTTCAGCCCTTTCTTCTTCATCAGCCGCAGCCCCCACAGCCGCAGTTTGAAGGCGCGGCGGATGCGCGTCAGAATGGCGATCGCCGCCTCATAGAGCATGGCGCGCGTCAGCTCGTCGCCGCATTTCGAGATGCGCCCGGAACGATCGGTTTCGCCCGACTGATAGCGTCGCGGCGTCAGACCGAAGTGCGCCCCGACAGTGGCGGATTTCCTGAAACGCGCCGGATCGTCGACGGTGACGCGGAAGGTCAGCGCGACGATCGCGCCGACGCCCGGCGTGGTCATCATCCGCCGCACGGCGTCGTCCCGCTGCGCCGCCGCGAGCGCCAGTCGGTGCAGCTTCGCAAACTGCAGCCGCATCGCCGCGCGGGCGTCGAGCAACGGCGCGATGATCGCTTCGAGCGCCGGCGCGTCCGCCACGAGTTCGCGCACCCGCGCTTCGAACTTGCCGACCGACACCTGCCCGACCTTCAAGCCGAACGGCCGCAACAGCCCGCGGATCATGTTTTCCAAATCGATCGCCTGGCCGAGCATCGCCTTGCGCCCGGCGAGCAACATGCGCAGCGCCTGCGCCTCGCGCGACTTGACATGCACGGCGCGGAACCAGCCGGTGCGCATCAGCTGCGCCAGCCCGCGCGCGTCGTTGCGATCGGTCTTGTTCAGCATGGCGCTCATCGCCGCCTTCGCGTGGCGCGTCTCGACGCAGACCACCGGCAGCCCCTTCTCATCGAGCGCGGCGAACAGCCAGGCGCTGAAGGAAAACGACTCCAGCCCGACGCGCTTCAGACGCACGCCCCATTCCGAAAGGAACAATTCGATGGCGTCCGAATCGCTCGGCAGCTTCGCCTCCCGCAAGACCGTTCCCTCGCCGTTCACCACGCAGACGCTCGTCGCCTCCAGCGACACGTCGAGACCCGCATAGAATTCCATCGCTCGCCTCCTTCGTCGATCGTCGACGCGCTTTTCGCGCGCCGAATCGCTTCACGAAAGCATCATCCCCACAGCAGCACGGCCGCCGGCAGGCCAACCGTCATTACCCCGGCTAACATTGAATCCTTCGGATTCATTCTAACGGGCCACGCCGCAATCCACCGTGTGGATGATCGCGGCAAAGCTTTGCCGGAAAGAGGTGACGGGCAGAGCCGTCGATCCACGTTCATCGTCATTTGTCGGCGTCCCAAGGCCAAGCTCCGAGACCGCGCGCCTGCGCAAAAGCGGCGCATCGAGCGAACTCGCTCCCTCGTCGATCCATACGTCGCAAGTAACCCGGAAAGTTCTGCGCCTTGCGGAGGCGCGCCATGACCCCGCTTATCGAAGTGGAGCTCTATTTTCTCAAAGGCAAGATCGAGCGCTGGATTCGTTTCGGCGCGCCCGTGAATGAACGCACGCTCGACCGTCGGCGACGCATCGCTTACTTCGCGCCGGGATCAATTTTCGCATTCGTGCGCTGGGCGTCGAACGACCATGGGACGCTTGTTTCGCGCGTCGATATTCTGCGCGCCTGCAGATCGATTGAGCCCTATTCGACTGTCCCCGCCGTCAAGCCCGGCGCCGAAATTCTTCTTCGAGCGGCAGGTTGGGACAGAGTTCAGCGGGTTCTGCGCGGCATCGATGCTGTCGAGTCATTGGGCTTTGCGCCACAACATATCTGCCCGGATCATTGGCGACATATCCACAATCGACTGGCTGCAGGCCTACCGCCGCGGCCCTATACGCGAGAACGCCACAAAGCCTGGCTCCTGCGCGCGAGGGTCAATTCCAAATGATCAGACCCATCGTTCTCACATTGCTCGCAAGCTGCGCCGTCGCATCAACATTCGCGGCGACACACGATCCGCTTGTGGTTTGGAACGCTTCCGCCAGCGTCCCAATAGGTCTCTATTCCGTGAAGCCTAGAGGCAAACTCTCCGTCACCGATCTTGTCGTCGCGCGACCGCCGGAAGCGCTCGAAGGCTGGTTTGCCGAGCGTCACTATCTCGCCAAGGGCGCGCTTTTCATCAAGCGCATCGCTGCATTACCCGGCCAGCGAATCTGCCGTAACGGGCGCGCCGTGACCGTCGACGGAATTGACATGGCGGCGGCCCAGGAACGCGACCATGTCGGGCGACCGCTGCCCACCTGGAGCGGTTGCCTTTCGGTGGCTTCGGGCCAGGTCTTTCTCCTCAACTGGGATGAACCCTCGTCGCTCGACGGACGATACTTCGGAACCATTCCTTCCGAAAAATTGATTGGACGCGCAGTCCCGCTTTGGACGTGGGAGTGACGCAAATGGCGCCAAAGGAAATTCGAAGGCTCTCCAGGAGACGTTGCCGCGCATTGGCGATTTCAGCGGCGCTGCTCGCCTATGTGACGGCATTTGCCGACACTTCCTCTTCGAAGGCGCATGCCGCCGAAACCACCAAATGCGCACTTGGTCCACCTCAGACAACAGCGGAAGTTGTCGCCAGCGCGACTGACGAGGCGTCGCGCCGTTTCCATATCCCGTCCCAATGGATTCGAGCCGTCATGCGCGCTGAAAGTTCTGGCGACGCATGCGCCTTCTCCGTCAAAGGCGCAATCGGTCTGATGCAGATCATGCCAGCAACATACGAGGAGTTGCGCCTCAAGTATGCTCTTGGACCCGATCCGTTCAACCCGCGCGACAACATCTTAGCGGGCGCAGCCTATCTCTCCGAGATGCTCGAGCGCTACGGCGAAGACGGTTTTCTCGCCGCCTTTAATGCCGGCCCGCAACGCTATGAAGATCATTTGCATGGACGCCCCTTGCCGACCGAGACCATCGATTACGTCGCCGAAATTGCGTTGAAATTCGGTCTCAAACGGCTTCCGGCGACGGAATTCTCAGCCTTCCAGGGCATCAGCAAATCCCCCATCTTTGTCGCTCTGACTCCACTGAACTCTACGAGCGAGATTACTGAAGATGGCGCCATGAATGGAGAGTCAAAAAGCGGGAAAGCCGTCCCCCATCCTCTTTTTCCGGCGCAGAGCGACGACAAGATATTTACACGAATTTCGCTTTCGGATGGGCGTTCGACTGCAAGTTTACGCGCGGTCCAGCGTTCGCCGGCAGACATTTTTGTTGCTCGCCGCTCTCAATGACCGCCTTCCAACTCTATCGCACGTTTGCGCAGCCTCTCGCGCCTTTGTGCGCGAGCGCGGCGGAGGGAGCACAAGCGACCGACCTAGGGCAAGATACAAGGCGCGGCACTGCCGCCGCGCGAGCCCTTGCTGGGCAAGGGTTTCGCGCGTGCCGGTCGGATGGGCGACGTGCCGTCACAACAGCGATCTCTCGGCATGCCATCAAATTCGGTGGCACTAACACGAAGGCGAAGGCGTCGTGAGCGATAGCGGCGACGATCTTCACGTCCGTCCCGGACGCATCCGCCAGAGCAGACCCGGGCGTTCGCCCAAGAGCTTTGTCGCGCAGGTTCTGAAGGCGGCGAACCGAGCTGGCGGCGTTGGAACGCGCGGACGTCTCGGTAACGCGAAGTGCTCGACCTTCGGACGCGGACGGGGACGCGCCGTCGCCGCCGAGCGCGGGCTCTTTTCCAGTGCGCGCCGCGTCGTCGTCAAAGCGCGTGTTGTCCGCCATAAGGGCCGAGACTTCCGATCGGCGCCGCTCGCAACCCATGTCGCCTATTTGCGTCGAGAAAGCGTCGCTCGCGACGAGCAGAAGGCGCGACTGTTCGACGCCCGCTCCGATGCAGTGGACGATGGCGCCTTCGTCGACCGATGCAAGGATGACCGGCATCATTTTCGGTTCATCGTCAGCCCGGAAGACGCAACCGAAATGGAAGACATACGGGCCTTCACCCGCGACCTTCTCCGCGAGGCCGAACGCGATCTTGGGACCAAACTCGACTGGGTTGGCGTTGACCATTGGAACACGGACAATCCGCACATCCACATCCTGCTTCGCGGCAAGGCGGACGATGGCGCCGATCTCGTGATCTCGCGCGACTATATTTCGAACGGGATGCGCGCGAGAGCGGAGCGCCTGGCCGGTCTGGAATTGGGACCGAAGCCGGAGCGGCGCATCCACGAAGATCTCGCCCGAGAGGTTGACGCCGATCGTTGGACCCGGCTCGACCGCACGATCGCCGCCGGAGCCGATGAGACCGGGATCGTGGACCTGCGCCCTGGCGCGCGGCAAAGTGATCCAAACATCGAGCGACTCAAAATCGGCCGTCTGCAGAGATTGGAGCGGCTTGGTCTCGCTGTCTCAATTGGTCCGGCGCAATGGATGCTGGCGGAAGACGCAGAGAGCCGACTGCGCGATCTTGGCCTGCGTGGTGACATCATCAAGACCATGCACCGCGCCCTGACCGAAGCGCGGATCGAGCGAAGCACAATCGATTTCGCGATTCACGGCGAGAAGGATCGTCCGCCACTGATTGGGAGGCTCGTCGCGCGCGGCCTCACCGACGAACTGTCCGAAAAAGCTTTCGCGATCATCGACGGCATCGACGGCCGCGCTCACCATTTGTGCTTTCCGAATATCGAGGCGACCAGCGACGGCGCGCCCGGCGCGATTGTCGAACTGAGGCGCTTTGAGGACGCGAGCGGCGCCGAGCGCGTCGCGCTCGCCGTACGTTCGGACCTCTCGCTCGAAAATCAGATCAAGGCTGACGGCGCGACCTGGCTCGACCGTCGTTTGGTTGATCGCTCGGAAACACCGCTCGCCCATTCGGGCTTCGGCCAGGAGGTGCGCGAGGCGCTCTCAGCCCGGATCGATCATCTCTCCGCGATAGGCCTCGCGCATCGGCAAGGTCAGCGCGTGATCTTCGCGCGCGATCTTCTCGGGACGCTGCGGCGTCGGGAACTCGATGCGATCGGCGCCAGGCTCGCTGGAGAAATGGGGCTGCCTTACCGTCCGAAAACCGAAGGCGCGAATATCGCTGGGACATATCGCCAACGACTGACCCTCGCATCCGGACGTTTCGCCATGATCGACGACGGCCTCGGCTTCCAGCTCGTCCCCTGGTCGCCGTCGCTCGAGACGAAGTTCGGCAAACACATTTCCGGCGTCATGTCGCCGGGAGGCGGCGTCGACTGGAGTTTCGGCAGGAAGCGCGGGCTGGGGATTTAGGCTCCGCAGCCTTCGCCAGTCTTTGCGCGACAGCGCCCGATATTCTTCGATCCGAGCGACAACCTACTTGCCGGCGCGTTTCCGCTGTGCCGATCGTCTCCGCCATGTACGCGACGAAAATTCTCTGGGGTCTGATCGTCGTCGTCCTGTCGATCGTCTTCCTCGGCGTCTGGACGGCGACGCAGTGGACCGCGTGGCGTCTCGGCTTTCAGCCCGAACTCGGCGCCCCTTGGTTTTCCGTAGGACCCGATCAGCCCGTCTACCCGCCGCCCATCTTCTTCATGTGGTGGTATCAGTTCGACGCCTATGCGCCGGACATTTTTCTCGAAGGCGCGGGTATCGCGATTTCCGCGACATTCGTCGCCATCGCCGCGGCGATCGGTCTTTCTGTCCATCGCGCCCGCGAAGCGCGCTATGCGACCACATATGGCTCCGCGCGCTGGGCGAACGAAGCCGATATCCGCATCGCCGGCTTGCTCAGTCCCGATGGCGTCGTGCTCGGAGCATTCGGCAACGCCTATTTGCGGCATGATGGGCCGGAACATGTGCTCTGTTTCGCCCCGACCCGTTCGGGCAAGGGCGTCGGTCTCGTCGTGCCGACATTGCTCGCCTGGTCCGGCTCGGCGATCGTTCACGACATCAAGGGTGAGAATTGGTCCCTGACATCCGGTTGGCGCGCCCTCTTCGGTCGCGCGCTACTCTTCGATCCAACGAATGCAGACAGCGCCGCCTATAACCCGTTACTCGAAGTCAGGCGTGGCGACGCCGAAGTGCGCGACGTTCAAAACGTCGCCGACATTCTCGTCGACCCTGAAGGCGCGCTTGAGCGGCGTAACCATTGGGAGAAGACCAGCCACTCCCTCCTCGTCGGCGCGATCTTGCATGTGCTCTATGCCGAAGAAGACAAGACGCTCTCCGGCGTCGCTAATTTTCTCTCTGATCCGGAGCGGTCGATCGAAAATACGCTCAGCGCCATGATGACGACGAGGCATCTCGGCGACCGCCCTCATCCCGTCATCGCGTCCACTGCCCGCGAACTTCTGAACAAGAGCGAGAACGAACGCTCCGGCGTCCTTTCGACCGCCATGTCCTTCCTTGGCCTTTATCGCGATCCCGTCGTCGCCAAGGTCACGTCGCACTGCGACTGGCGGATCGATGATCTCGTTTCCGACCAAGGCCCGACGACCCTCTATCTCGTCGTGCCTCCCTCCGACATCAGCCGGACCAAGCCACTGGTCAGGCTAATCCTCAACCAGATTGGACGTCGGTTCACCGAAGACCTCGACCGAAAATCGAATCAGCGCCTTCTGCTTATGCTCGACGAGTTCCCGGCGCTCGGCCGGCTCGATTTCTTCGAGTCCGCGCTCGCCTTCATGGCTGGCTACGGGCTCAAAGCGTTTCTCATCGCCCAGTCGCTCAATCAAATCGAAAAAGCCTATGGCGCTAACAACGCCATTCTCGACAATTGCCATGTCCGCGTCGCCTTCGCCACGAACGACGAACGCACGGCCAAACGGGTTTCCGACGCGCTCGGCACCGCGACAGAGATGCGCGCCATGAAGAACTATGCCGGCCATCGCCTGTCACCCTGGCTCGGTCATCTGATGGTTTCACGTCAGGAAACGGCGCGCCCGCTGCTGACGCCCGGCGAAGTGATGCAGCTCCCGCAAGACGAAGAACTCATTCTCGTCTCCGGCGGGCCACCAATCCGCGCCCGCAAGGCGCGCTATTACGAAGACAAACGCTTCAACGAGAGAATACTCGCCCCGCCGAAATCGACGCACCGGACCGTCGACGACGATCGCCCGGACCGAAATTGGCCAGCCACCGTCACGGATGCCGCACGAAAATTGGCCGATCCCCAAGTCTTCGAGCCGCGCTATGAAGAGGCGGAGGACGCAAATAGCGGGGTACGCCGCGAACCCATGCTGCCGGAACATGAGGCGATCACGCAGGAGATTCCTGCGTGCCCAAAGGAATTCGCCTTTGCCGATGATGACCAGCCAGACACCCACGCCGTTAACTCGAAGATGTTTGGTGATCGGATGCGCTCGGTCGCGCGCCAAGCTTCTCTCGATCCCGACGATGGCTTGCAGCTCTGAGGACAAAGGATGAAGGGTCGACTGAATTGCTATTTCGACGCTGCGCTCCTCAAGCGCCTCGACGAACTCGCCGCACGCCGAGGTCTCTCGAAATCGACCATCGTCGAGGCGGCCCTCGCCTCTTTTCTATCACCAGACGCCGCCGATCAGCGTGAGGCGGCAATCACGCGACGCCTCGATAAAATGGCGCGCGCGATCGAGCGTCTCGAGCGAGATGTGTCAATCGGCAATGAAGCGCAGGCGCTCTTTATCCGCGCCTGGCTCACCGCGACGCCGCCACTCCCCGGAGAGGCGCAGGCTGCAGCCCAAGCGAAAGCAAAAGAAAGATACGAGGCTTTCGTCGAAGCGTTAGGACGAAGACTGGCGAAGGGCCAGCGTTTTGCGAAAGAGGTGTCGCAAGATATCTACTCAAGGAAACCGGAGACATCTGAGCCATAGGTCCGTGG
>NZ_JBFWNB010000080.1:0-9479 GCF_050251305.1 Methylocystis sp.
ATCGACTGAAACGCCGGAACACGCTGTTCCAATCCCCAAACGCTTCCGGAAGATCACGCCAGGGAGAGCCCGTGCGCACGATCCACAATACGCCCTCTACAAACATCCGGTTGTCGCGGCCGGTCGACCCCTTCTGGTCGGGCCGGCCTATGATCAACGGTGCCATCCGCTCCCAAGCCGCATCGGTCAAAACCAGTCGATCCATCACACCCAAGGCCGCCTCCCCAAAGGCAGCCTTGAATCTGATTTGCGCCTAAATTGGAACCCTTAGAGTCCACACGACCTAGAGCAGGTTCCGAAAAAGTTGACAGACTTTTTAGATGAGAACCTGCTCCAACGTCTTTATTTTGAGCGATTCCTTATCGATCACATGATTCCATGTGATCGGGAAGCGCTCCAGGCTGCGAGCCAGGCCTCCAGGCGCGCGACGCCTTCGCGCACGTCGGCTTCCGGGCCGGCGTATGAGAGGCGCAGCGTTGTCGCGCCGCGGCGCGGATCGAAATCGAGGCCGGGCGTCGTCGCGACGCCGGCTTCGTGCAGCAGCCGCCGGCAGAAGCCGATCGAATCATTGGTGAAGCGCGACACGTCGACATAGACGTAAAAGGCGCCGTCGGGCGGCGCGAAATTGTCCAATCCCAATTTGGGAAGACGGTCGAGCAGAAGCGCTCTGTTTCGCGCATAGGCGGCGCGGTTCTCCTCGAGTTCGTCGCCAGCGTCGAAAGCGGCGAGGGCGGCGCGCTGCGACAAAGTCGGGGCGCAGATCGCGAGCGACTGCTGCAGGCGCTCGATCGGACGCATCAATTCGGACGGCGCGACGAGCCATCCGAGCCGCCAGCCGGTCATCGCGTAATATTTCGAGAAGGAGTTGATGACGAGGGCGCGTTGCGAGAAGCGCAACGCGGTCTCGGCGCGCGTCTCATATTCGAGCCCGTGATAGATCTCGTCGGAAATGAAGACGATGTCCGCTTCCTCGCAGAAGGCGCAGATCCGCGCCAGCTCGTCGCTGGCGATCATCGCGCCCGTCGGATTCGCCGGGCTCATGAAGAGCGCGCCATGAAGCGTGCCGTCGCGATGCGCCGCTTCGAGCATCGCCGCCGTGGGCGCAAAGCGCGTGTCGCGCCCGACGTCGAGCAGGACCGGCTCCAGCCCGAGCGCGGAAAGGATGTTTGCGTAAGCGGGATAGCCCGGCGCGGTGACCGCGATGCGCGCGCCCGGATCGCAAGCGGCGATGAAGGCGAGCAGAAAGGCGCCGGACGAGCCCGTCGTGGCGATGACGCGATCGGGCGAAACATCGACGCCGTAACGCTCGTGATAGTGGCGCGCGATGCGGCTCCGCAGCGGCGCGTCGCCGAGCGCTTCGCCATAGCCGATCGATCCGTGGCGCAGCGACTCGATGGCCGCCTCGCGCACGCGCTGCGGCGCGGCGACGCCGGGCTCGCCAAGCTCCAAATGAATGATGCGGCGTCCGGCGCGCTCCAGAGCTTTCGCGTCGCGCAGCACGTCCATCGCCATGAAGGGCGCGATCTTGGAGCGTTGGGAAGGATGCAGGGGGAAGTTCATAGAATTGTTCTATTGCCGATCGGGGTCGGGCGCACGCTCGCGCTTGCGTGCGCCATATTACCTTAAATGGCGCGCCCGGCGCCGGCATTTACGGAGGAGCGATGGCCACAAGCCATGATGTTCGGCGACTCGCCTTGTCGCTCGAGGGAACGAGCGAAGCGCCGCATTTCGACAGAGCCGCCTTCAAAGTCGCGCGGATCTACGCGACTCTCGCAGCCGACGGGCTGACGGCGAATGTGAAATTCACGCCCGAGGAGCAAGAGTTCAAATCCATGATGGCGCCGCAAGCGTTTGCGCCCGTTCGCAACGCCTGGGGACGCCAGGGATGGACGACGATTTTTCTCGACGCAATCGATCCTTCGGAGCTGAGCGACGCGCTTGAAACGGCCTGGCGTCATGCGGCGAAGAACACGACCGCAAAGAAACAGACGAAGAAATAGACAAAGACATCGCGATGTACGAGTTAGGCGCCGTCGAACTGATTCAGAGACTGTCGATTGCGCTCGCGATCGGTCTGCTCATCGGCCTCGAACGGGGTTGGAAGTCACGCGGCGAGGCCGAGAGCGAACGCGCCGCCGGCCTGCGGACCAACGGGCTTGCGGCGCTGCTCGGCGGCGTGTGGGGCGCAATCGTTCAGCCGTACGGCGCGGCCGGCGTCGTGGCGCTGGCGATCGCCTTTGTTTTCGTCGGCGCGCTGATCGGCGTCTATCGTTATCGCGAAAACGTGCGCGACGAGAGTTTCGGCGCGACGACGGCGGTCGCGGCCGCGCTCGCATTCTCGCTCGGCGCCTTCGCGGTCGTCGGCGACATCCAGGCTGCGGCCGCGGCGGCGGTCGCAACGACGGCCATTCTGGCGCTCAAGACGTTTCTTCACGGATTTGTCGAGCGCGTCACCTGGGCGGAACTGCGCTCGGGGCTGGCGCTGCTCGCGATGAGCTTCATCCTGCTGCCGGTTCTGCCGAACCGCGCCATCGACCCGTGGAATGCGGTCAACCCTTTCGAATTGTGGCTGATGACGATTCTGATCGGCGTGATTTCATTCGCGGGCTACGTCGCCGTAAAGCTCGTCGGCTATCGGCGCGGCGTCGCCGTCGCCGGCATGGCGGGCGGGCTGGCGTCATCGACGGCGGCGACGGCGGCGATGTCTCGGCTGGCGCGCGAAAATCCCGCGCAGATCGGCGCGTCGGCGGCGGGCGCGATCTTCGCCAATGCGATGATGGCGCCGCGAGTCGTCGTCGTCATTGCAGTGATCAATACGACGCTCGCGTGGCGCCTGGCGCCGCCAGCCATTGCCGCCGGCGTTCTGTTCGCGCTCGCCGGAATTTTTCTCCTGTGGCGAAACGAGAAGCCTCGGGAATCGCGCAGCCTGTCCGTCGGCAATCCGCTCGATCTCGTCGCGGTGCTCAAATTCGGCGCGCTGCTCGCGACGGTGATGATTCTTTCGCGGCTTGCGACGCATTTCGCCGGAAGCGCCGGCGCCTATGCGCTCGCGCTGATGTCCGGCGTCGTCGACGTGGACGCGATCGGACTGACCATGGCGCGAATTGGCGCGAGCGAGATCGGCGCGCCGGCGGCGGCGGGCGCGGTCCTGCTGGCGATGCTGTCGAACACGGCGTCAAAAGTGGTCATCAGCTGGGCGATCGGCGGCGCCGCGATGGGCGTCAGACTGGCCGCGGCTTCCGCGCTGGCGGTCGCCGGCGCCCTTGCGGCGCTGTGGCTGTCATAATTCGGCGGCCTGCAATCCGCGTTCGTCGAGAGCGACCGATTTCACCAGGGCGAACACTTCTGCGCCGACGGTCAGCCGCAACTCGTCGAGCGCCAGGCGCGTGATCGCCGAGACGAGACGGTCGCCGCCGACGAGCGTGAGGGTGACGAAGGCGAGCGGACTTTCGGTCGCGTCGATTTTTTCAATGCGGCCGCGCAGAATCGTGCGCACGGTCGTATCGCGCGGTTCTGACGTCGCGAGCGCCACGTCGGTCGCCCGCATGACGACGCGGGCCTCGCGCTCTTTCGTCAGACGCGCCGCAATCAATATTTCGCCAGCAGGATGCGCGAGGCGCGTGACGCCATAGGCGTCATCGACGGCGACGACGCGCGCTTTGAGCGCATTCACCACGCCGAACCTGCCGCCCTCCACAAGGCGGCTCGCGCTCGGCAAAACATCGAGCGGCGCGCCGCGCGCGACAATGCGGCCGCGATCCAGAATCACGGCTTCATCTGCAATGCGCGTCACTTCCTCCGGCGCATGGCTGACGTAGATGATCGGAATATCGAGTTCGTCGCGCAGCCGTTCGAGATAGGGCAACACGTCGAGACGGCGCGCGAGGTCAAGCGACGCCAGCGGCTCATCCATCAGCAGCAGTTGCGGGCGCGTCAGCAGGGCGCGCGCGATCGCGACTCGCTGCCGCTCGCCGCCGGAGAGCGTATTCGGCCAGCGGTCGGCCAGGGCGGCGATGTCGAGCATCTCGCAGAGCGCGTCGCGGCCGGCCTCCGCCGCCGTGACGCGCGCGCGGGTCATCCCGTAGTCGAGGTTTCCTTTCACGGTGAGATGCGGAAACAGGCTCGCGTCCTGGAACACCATGCCGAGCGCGCGGCGATGCGTCGGCAGGAAGACGCCATGCGCCTCGTCCTGCCAGACGTCGCCATTGATCCTGAGACGTCCGTCCGGCGCGCGCGCCAGTCCCGCGATGCAGCGCAGCGCGGTCGTCTTGCCGGAGCCGGAGGGGCCAAAGAGCGCCGTGACGCCGCGGCCCGGCAGCTCCGCGTCGAAGTCGAGCGCGAAGCCGGGATAGGCGAGGCGAAAACGCGCGACGATGGCGCCGTCAGCCATAGCGGCCAGTCCGACGGCGGCCGTAGAGCGCCAGGAGAACGCAGAAACTGAACAGCAGCATGCCGCCGGCCAGCCAGTGCGCGCGCGCGTAGTTCATCGATTCCACCTGATCGTAGATCAGGACGGACATCACCCGCGTCTTGTTCGGAATCGCGCCGCCGATCATCAAAACGACGCCGAATTCTCCGACGGTATGGGCGAAGCCGAGGATCGCCGCCGTGACGAGACCGGGTCTGGCGAGCGGCAGCGCCACGGTGAAGAAGGCGTCCAAGGGGCTTGCGCGCAATGTGGCGGCGGCTTCAAGCGGACGATGGCCCATCGCCTCGAAGGCGTTCTGGATCGGCTGCACGACGAAGGGCAGGGAGTAGAACAGCGATGCGACGACGAGGCCCGAAAAGGTGAAAGGCAAAGGCCCCAAGCCCAAAGCCTCGGTGAGCTTGCCCAATGGCCCGCGCGGGCCCATCGCCAGCAGCAGATAGAATCCCAGCACCGTCGGCGGCAGCACGAGCGGCAGCGCCACGATCGCGCCCAATGGCCCTTTGAGCCAGGATCGCGTGCGCGCCAGCCACCACGCCAGCGGCGCGCCGACCAGCAGCAGCAGAACGGTGACGATCGTCGCGAGCTTCAGCGTCAGCCAGATCGCGGCGAAGTCTTCGGAAGTCGGCATGCGAGACCTGCCCGCGGCGACGGTGAGACTACGACAGGCGGCGGAATGTCAGCATCCGCCGGGCCGCCGTTTGCGGATTCATCGCCGAATGCAACGGCGGCTAGCGAGCGGCCTGGCCCGGCGGCGAGAACCCGAATTTCACCAGGATCGCCTGCGAGCCCTTGGTCTTGAGATAATCGAGGAAGGCCCTCGCCAGCGGCTTATCGGCGCCGTGGCGGGTGACGACATAGGCTTGTTCGAGCCGCGAATGCAGCGACGCGGGAATAAGCGCATAGCCGCCTTTGGCCGAAGCCTCCTTGCTCACGGCGATCGACAGAGCGGTCATCGCGACGTCGGCGGCGCCGGTCTCGGCATATTGCGTCGCCTGGGCGATGTTTTCGCCGAAGACGAGCTTGTCCTTCACCTTGTCCCAAAGTCCGGCGTGGCGAAGCACTTCTTCAGCGCATCTGCCGTAGGGCGCATGCGCCGGATTGGCGATCGCGATCTTCCCGATCTTGGGATCCGCCAGATCCTCCAGGCGCATCTTTGACGCGTCGCGCGTCGCGCTCCACAGGACCAGTCGGCCGACCGCATAGGGCATGGGATCGGTTGCGGCGAAGCCGTCCTTGCGCAGCGCCTGCGCATAAGCGATGTCGGCCGAGAAGAAAATGTCAAACGGGGCGCCTTCGCGGATCTGCGTCTGCAGCTTGCCTGAGGAGCCGTAAACGACCTCAATCTTGTCGCCCTTATGGGCGGCCTGAAAGCCCGTGACGATCTCCGGCAGCGCAAATTTCAGATCGGACGCCGCCGCGACGGTGAGTTCGCTCGCGGTCGCCGCGCGAAGCGGCGAAAGCGTCAAGACCGCCAGACAGAGAACAGCGAGGCATTGGTGAAAAAGGCGCATCGGCGCAGCTCCCGAGGTTTATTGGCTTGAGAGCAGCGCATGTTGCGTTGCGTCGGCCGCCGCATACACTTGCAAGAATTGTTCACACGGCGGCGGCGATCCACCGCGACAATTCGCCGTTGGGGGCCGCGCCGACCTTTTGCGCGGCGGCCTTGCCGTCCTTGAACAGGATCAGCGTCGGAATCGATCGAATGCCGAGCTTGCTCGCCACGGCGGGATTTTCGTCGATGTTGAGTTTGACGACCCTGACCTTGCCTTTCATCTCCGCGGCGATCTCTTCGAGCGCCGGGGCGATCATGCGGCAGGGTCCGCACCATTCCGCCCAAAAATCGACAACCACCGGCTCTGCGGATTTGAGCACTTCCTGTTCGAAAGTGGCGTCGGTGATTTTCTGCGTGGACATGGCCGGCCTTTCATTGGCTTTCGTTAAGCTGCGCGGAAAGTAGGAAGCGCGTCATCGCCCGTCAAGGCGACGGCGAGGCTGGTTCTAACGTCACTGAATATTGCGCTTTGGCCTGAAGGAATCGTCTACGGCAAATCGTCGACAGCGAGGGTGGACAAAAACACAAAGAGCGGGGATGGCGTCCCGCCGCTCCCCGCTCTTTGGCACCCCGTCCTTAACCGAATGAAACGCCAGGCTCCGAAGTCTTAAGTCGCTCCGATAGCCTGCTCGCGCCGGCTCTTCTTCGAGCCTCGGCGAACCGCGTTCTGTTCGGCGTCCTCCCCGACTTGGACCGTAGCTGGGCCTAACTCCTGCGACGCATCCGACGCTTAGGCTTTTACCCAACCAACCTGGCGAGCGAACCCTATGACAAAAGGGGCCGCCTGTCACTTCAAAAATGTGCACTTTGGCGAATTTTGTGATGCGGCGCCGCAGATTTAGGCGGCGTGCGCAGCGCGCGCCAAATTGGCGCAGCGCAGCGTCAAGGATCGGCGCCGCGGCGCGCCTTCGCCGTCAATCACAGCGGAATATTGTCGTGCTTCTTCCAGGGATTCTCCAATTCCTTATGGCGAAGCAGCGCCAGCGCGCGCGCGATTCGCTTGCGCGTCGAATGCGGCATGATCACTTCGTCGATGTAGCCGCGCTCTGCGGCGACGAACGGCGACAGGAATCGGTCTTCATATTCCTTGGTGCGCTGAGCGATCTTCTCCGGATCGCCGAGATCGGCGCGGAAGATGATCTCGACGGCGCCCTTGGCGCCCATGACGGCGATCTGCGCCGACGGCCACGCGTAGTTGACATCGCCGCGAAGATGTTTTGACGCCATGACGTCATAGGCGCCGCCGAAGGCTTTGCGCGTGATGACGGTCACTTTCGGCACCGTCGCTTCGGCGTATGCAAAGAGCAGCTTCGCGCCGTGCTTGATCAGGCCGCCATATTCCTGCGCCGTGCCGGGCAGAAAGCCCGGAACGTCGACGAAGGTGACGATCGGAATATTGAAGCAGTCGCAGAAGCGCACGAAGCGCGCCGCCTTCTTGGACGCGTCGATGTCGAGCACGCCGGCGAGCACGAGCGGCTGATTGGCGACGAAGCCGACGGTGCGCCCTTCGATTCGGCCAAAGCCGATCACGATGTTGCGGGCGTGCGCTTCCTGGATTTCGAAAAAGTCAGCCTCGTCGACGACCTTATGGATGAGCTCCTTGATGTCGTAAGGCTTGTTCGGATTGTCCGGGACGATCCTGTCGAGCGAATCGTCCATGTGATCGACGCCGTCGAACGCCGGCCATTCCGGCGGCTCCTCCTGATTGGAAGAGGGCAGGAAGTCGATCAGTCTGCGCATCTGCAGCAGCGCTTCGACATCATTGTCGTATGCGCGATCGGCGATCGAGCTCTTGGTCGTATGCACCGAAGCGCCGCCGAGCTCCTCCGCGGTCACCGACTCATTGGTCACCGTCTTCACGACATCGGGTCCGGTGACGAACATGTAGCTCGTATCGCGCACCATGAAGATGAAGTCGGTCATCGCCGGCGAATAGACGTCGCCGCCGGCGCAGGGGCCCATGATCACGGAAATCTGCGGGATGACGCCGGAGGCCAGCACATTGCGCTGGAAGACTTCGCCATAGCCGCCGAGCGCCGCCACGCCTTCCTGGATGCGCGCGCCGCCGGCGTCGAAGAGGCCGATGATCGGGGCGCGATTTTTCAGCGCCATGTCCTGCAGCTTGGTGATCTTCTGGGCGTGAGTCTCGGACAGCGAGCCGCCGAACACGGTGAAGTCCTTGGCGAAGACGAAAACGGCGCGGCCGTTGACGGTGCCCCATCCGGTGACGACGCCGTCGCCCGAAATTTTCTCGCCCTGATCCATGCCGAAATCGGTGCAGCGATGGGCGACGAACATGTCGAATTCTTCGAACGAGCCATGGTCAAGCAGCAGTTCGATTCGTTCGCGCGCAGTCAGTTTGCCGCGCGCGTGCTGCGCTTCGATGCGCTTTTGACCGCCGCCGAGTCGGGCGGACGCGCGCCGCCGTTCGAGCCCCTCGAGAATGTGTTTCATGTTCTGCCCTGTTGCTGATTGTGCATTGTCCGGCGCGCCTAAAGCTTGCGCGACCCAAGCCGCCAGCGCGCAATGTCTGCGCCCGTCAGCATGTAAAGTCGGTCGGGGGACGTCCGTTCGGCGAGCTTCACGAGTTCGGTGCTTACGCCCATCATCGCCGCGTAGCGCGAAAGCGTCTTGAGCATGCCGCCATCGTCATAGTTGCGCTCGCGGACGAAACCGCCTTCGCCGATGTCGAAATTCGTCGAATAATTGAACATGCGGTGCACGCCGACGCTGCTCTGCGCCGGGATGACCCGCCTCCTGCCGCCCATCAGCGCATATACGCAGGCCGAATAGCAGCGGCCCGAAACGAGCGCCATGTTGCGCGACTGATCCGCAGCGGGACGGGCGACGATCACCGCCATGCCGAGCTTGCGGAGGGCCTGGCCGAGCTCCATCGAGGCGACGACCTTTCCGCCGGGCGAGTCGAGCAGAACGATGCTCCGCAAATTGCCCCCGCGGGCGTGCTCGCGGACAAAGGAGAGGAAGGCGTCAGGCGTTTCCGCGCTGATCTCGCCCTGCGCCGCGATCACCTGCGGACACCGGGCGCCGCAGCCTCCGGAATCGAGGCCGACGACGCGAAAACTCATCTCTTCCGCCCGCGCGGACGAGGCGGCGACGACGCATAAAATGAACAGGACGGTCTTGATCAGTCTCATCCGAGCGGCTTTCTCTGGTCCGAGCAGGCTCAATGAATTCCTCGGTCTTTCACGCCGCCGAATGGCGTTGGTGGGCGGTGACGGACTCGAACCGCCGACCCTCTCGGTGTAAACGAGATGCTCTACCAACTGAGCTAACCGCCCGGAACGACGCGATCCGCGTATCAGCGCGGTTTTAAGGGCGGGTTCCGCGCGAGGCAAGCCGACCAAAAAGCTACGGCCGCCGGGATCCGACGGCCGTCAGGCGAAGCTCTGGAAAAATCCTGCGACCTCAGCGCCTCCCCGCGCGAAGCTACTTGGCTTTGTTCAGCGCGGTCTTCAGCGTCGCGCCGGGCTTGAAACG
>NZ_JBFWNB010000081.1:0-8876 GCF_050251305.1 Methylocystis sp.
GATCTGGGACGCCATCGCCGGCTAGAGCGGCGTCGCGCCCTGACGCGGATGCGCTTTTCGCCGCAACCGCCCAGGACGGCCCGGCATTGCCAAGGCGACGCATCTGGCTTAACTCGACGCAGTTTTTCGCCGGAGTCGCGACAGAAATGAAACTGCCCAATCAATTCTACCGCCCGCTCGCCGTCGGCGCCCCGGCGCCTCTGCGGGAGCCGCCCGTCAAGGTCGAGCGGATGATTCATTTCGTGCCGCCGCATCTCGAGAAATTCCGCGCCAAGGTTCCCGAACTCGTCAAACAGGTCGACGTCGTTCTCGGCAATCTCGAGGACGCGATCCCCGCCGACGCCAAGGAGGCTGCCCGCGCCGGCTTCATCGACATGGCCAAGGCGACCGACTTCGGCGCGACCGGCCTGTGGACGCGGATGAATGCGCTGAACAGCCCCTGGGCGCTCGACGACATGATCGAAATCGTCGGCGCGGTCGGCGACAAGCTCGACGTCGTCATGCTGCCCAAGGTCGAAGGCTCCTGGGACATCGCCTATCTCGACCAGCTCCTGGCGCAGCTCGAAGCCCGCCATGGCGTGAAAAAGCCGATCCTCATTCACGCGATTCTGGAAACGGCGGAGGGCGTCAAGAACGTCGACTCGATCGCCGCCGCTTCGCCGCGCATGCACGGCATTTCGCTCGGGCCGGCGGATCTCGCGGCCTCCCGCGCGATGAAGACGACCCGCGTCGGCGGCGGCCATCCGGATTACAAGGTGATCGCCGACGCCGAGCCCGGCCAGGGCCTGCGCGCCGCCTATCAGCAGGACCTTTGGCATTACACGATCGCCAAGATGGTCGACGCCTGCGCCTCCGCCGGCATCAAGGCCTTTTACGGCCCATTCGGCGATTTCTCGGACGCGCCGGCCTGCGAGGCGCAGTTCCGCAACGCCTTCCTGCTCGGCTGCGCCGGCGCCTGGTCGCTGCATCCCTCGCAGATCGCCATCGCCAAGAAAGTCTTCTCGCCCGATCCGCAGGAAGTCGCCTTCGCCAAGCGGGTGCTCGAAGCGATGCCTGACGGCACCGGCGCCGTGATGATCGACGGCCGCATGCAGGACGACGCCACCTGGAAACAGTGCAAGGTCGTCGTCGACCTCGCCAAACAGGTCGCCGCCAAAGACGCCGACCTTGCCCAGATCTACGGGTTCTGAACCGGCCTCGCGACGACGGGACGCAATTGACGGGTGCGCGGCGCCTGCGTTAGTAAAAGGAAAGTATACAGGGCGTTAGAGGCGCATTTCGAATGCCGCGGGAGAACATCGCCAAATTCGCGATCGGCCAGGTGGTCAAACATCGCCGCTATCCTTTTCGGGGCGTGATCTACGACGTCGATCCGGTGTTCGCCAACACGGAAGAATGGTGGCTTTCGATTCCCGAAGAACTCCGGCCCAATAAGGACCAGCCGTTCTATCATCTCTTCGCCGAGAACGCCGAAACCGAATACGTCGCCTATGTGTCGGAGCAGAATCTGCTGCCCGACGACAGCAACAGGCCGGTGCGCCACCCTCAGGTCGACGAGACCTTCGAGCGCGACGAGGACGGCGTCTATCGGATGCGGGCGCCGAAGCGCCACTGAGCGCCGTCCGGATCTCCGGGCGATTTTGCGCGCTGCGAAAAAAACGCGCAGCCGCCGGGATTGACGGCCGCGCGAATCAGCCACATCTTCGAGCAAGGTCGAACTTCATCGCGGGAGAGACCGGCGCTTGCGCCGGCGCCGAAGGCGAAACCGCCCCGGAAACGCTCAGGCTAAAGGACCGCGACGAAGCATAACTCTGGAAAGCGACGAGATGCGCGAGCATTTCGCCCACCGACGGGGGTAACCTGTAGCTTCGGCGCGGGGAAATCTCTCAGGTCACCGGACAGAGGGGGCGCGCTGCAAAGTTCGGCTTTGCTGCGTCTTCCATGTCCTGTCGGAGTTTACGGTGACCGAATCCGATGTCGCGACACGAGCGCCGCAAGCGCTCGCCATGCTGCCGCTCGATGCGCTGCATCGACGCCTTGGCGCGCGCATGGCGCCCTTCGCCGGCTACGACATGCCGCTGCAGTATGCGCAGGGCATCGTCGCCGAAACGCTGCACACGCGGCGACTCGCAAGCCTGTTCGACGTTTCGCATATGGGTCAGGCGATCCTCGCCGGCGCCGGCGTCGCGCGGGCGCTCGAAAGCCTGACGCCGGCGGATCTGGTTTCGCTTTCGCCGGAACGCACGCGCTACACGCAGCTGCTCGACGAGGCCGGCGGCATTCTTGACGATCTGCTCGTCACGCGTCTCCCGGGAGTCGAGCAACGGCTGCTGCTCGTCGTCAACGCGGCGCGCAAGCATGACGATTTCGCGCTGATCCGCGGCGCGCTGCCGCACTTCGATTTCAATCCTTTGGACCGCGCGCTGCTTGCCCTTCAGGGGCCGCGCGCGGCCGCGGTCCTCGACGCAATCCTCCCCGGCGTCGAGGACCTTGCTTTCATGGGCTGGCGCGCCTTCGATTTCGGCGGCGCGCCGCTCTTCGTGTCGCGCAGCGGCTATACGGGCGAAGACGGATTCGAGCTGTCGCTGCGCGCCGAACATGCGGAAGACCTCGCGCGGCTGTTGCTGTCGCACGAGGACGTCGCGCCGGCGGGCCTCGGCGCGCGCGACGCGCTGCGGCTTGAGGCGGGGCTCCCGCTCTATGGTCACGACCTCGATGAAACGACCGATCCCGTCGAAGCCGGGCTCGGCTGGTCGATCGGCAAGCGCCGGCGCGTCGAAGGCGGATTCCCCGGCTTCGAGCGCATTCGCCAGGCGCTTGAGCGCGGTCCCCAGCGAAGTCGCGTCGGACTTCTGCCGCAGACCAAGGCGCCGCTGCGCGAAGGCGCGCAGCTCTATGGTCCCGAAGATCAAATCGTCGGCCATGTGACGTCGGGCGGCTTCTCGCCGACTCTGCAACGGCCGATCGCGATGGGCTATGTCGCCGTCGATCATGCGAACGTCGGGACGACGCTCACCGCGCAGCTGCGCGACAAACGCGTCGCGGTCGAGGTGACGCCTCTGCCCTTCGTTCCGCACCGCTATTTCAAAACGCCAGTTGGGAAGGACGCGAAATGAGCGATCTCCAGTACTCCAAGGATCACGAATATGTCGCACTCGACGGCGACATCGCGACTCTCGGCATATCGGATTATGCGCAGTCGCAACTCGGCGACATCGTGTTCATCGAACTGCCCGAGGTCGGCAAGAAGGTCGCGAAAGGCAAGGAAATCGCCGTTATCGAGAGCGTTAAGGCGGCGAGCGAAGTCTATTCGCCCGTCAGCGGCGAAGTCGTCGAGGTCAATTCCGATCTTGGCGAAACGCCGGCGCTCGTCAACGACGATCCGCTCGGACGCGGCTGGCTCGTCAAGGTGCGGGTCAGCGATTCCGGCGAATGCGCGTCGCTGATGGACGACGCCGCCTATTCGAGCTTCCTGAAGACGCTCTAAGCGCGAGGAAACGGCAATGCGCTATCATCCGCTTTCAGAGGCCGACAGAAGCGCGATGCTCGCGACGATCGGCGTTCCCTCGGTCGACGCGCTTTACGCCGACGCGCCGCCCGAGACGCTGCTGAAAACGCCGCTCGACCTGCCGAACGGCAAGTCGGAGCTCGACGTCGAACGTTTCTTCGCGAGGCTTGCCGCGCGCAATCTTCCGGCGTCGCGCGCCCCGTTCTTCGTCGGCGCGGGCGCTTATAAGCACCACATTCCCGCGAGCGTCGATCATCTCATTCAGCGCTCGGAATTCTTGACGAGCTACACACCCTATCAGCCCGAGATTTCTCAGGGCACGCTGCAATATCTCTTCGAGTTCCAGACTCAGGTCGCGCTGCTCACGGGCATGGAGGTCGCCAACGCCTCGATGTATGACGGTTCGACGGCGACGGCCGAAGCCGTGCTCATGGCCCATCGCCTGACGAAACGCCGCAAGGCGCTGCTATCCGGCGGCCTGCATCCGCATTACGCCGAAGTCGTGCGCACGGTCTCGCGACTCGCCGAAGACGACGTCGAGACGATGGCGCCCGACGTTCGCGCCGTCGAAGATCTCGCCGCGCAGATCGACGACACGCTCTCTTGCGTCGTCGTGCAGACGCCCGACGTCTTCGGCAATTTGCGCGACCTGACGGAGATTGCGCAGGCCTGCCACAGGCATGGCGCGCTTCTCATCGCCGTCTTCACCGAAGTCGTGTCGCTCGGCCTGCTGAAATCGCCGGGCGCAATGGGCGCCGACATCGTCGTCGGCGAGGGCCAGTCGATCGGCAATGCGCTCAATTTCGGCGGGCCCTATGTCGGCCTTTTCGCCACGCGTCATGAATTCCTGCGGCAGACGCCCGGCCGACTCGCCGGCGAAAGCGTCGACGCCGACGGCAGACGCTCCTATGTGCTGACGTTGTCGACGCGCGAGCAGCATATCCGCCGCGACAAGGCGACGTCGAATATCTGCACCAACTCCGGTCTCTGCGCGCTCGCCTTCACCATTCATCTGACGCTGCTCGGCGAAACGGGGCTGACGCGGCTCGCGCGGGTCAATCACGCCAATGCGGCGTTGCTCGCGGAGATGCTCGCCGACGTTCCCCAGGTCGAACTGCTCAACGAAAGCTTCTTCAACGAGTTTACGCTTCGCGTCACAGGCGACGCCGCGGCGCTGGTCGAGAACATGGCGGCGCGCGGCGTGCTCGCGGGCGTTCCCGTTTCCCGGCTCCTGCCGGGGGCCGGCCTCGACGATCTGCTCATCGTCGCCAGCACCGAAGTCAACACGAACGAAGATCGCGACGCCTTCGTCGCGGCGCTCAAGGAGTCGCTCTGATGCTCGACAGACCCGCAGTCGTCGAACCGCTCGATGACGACAAAACGCCCGCGACCTTCACCGGCAATCGCGGGCTCGACCAGGAAGAGCCGCTGATCTTCGAGATCGGCCGGCTGGAGGCGACCGGCGTCGATATCGACGCCGCCGCGCCCGTGACGAGCCGGCTCGGCGCGCTTGAACGCACGGCGCCCATCGGCCTGCGGGGACTCACCGAACCTGAGACGATACGCCACTATGTGCGCCTGTCGCGCAAGAATTACTCGATCGACGCGGGACTCTATCCGCTCGGCTCCTGCACGATGAAGCACAATCCGCGCAGCAACGAAAAGATCGCACGCTATGAAGGCTTCGCGGATGTGCATCCTTTGCAGCCGCAGTCGACCGCGCAGGGCGCGCTGGAGCTGATGCAGACTCTCGCCGACTGGCTGATGACGCTCGCCAACATGCATGCGGTGGCGCTGTCGCCGAAGGCCGGCGCGCATGGCGAGCTCTGCGGCATGATGGCGATCAAATCCGCGATCGCGGCGAAGGGCGAGAGCGAGACGCGCACTGTCGTGCTGATTCCGCAATCCGCGCACGGCACCAATCCGGCGACCGCGGCGCTGCTGGGCTTCTCGGTTCGAGTCGTCCCGGCGGCGCCCGACGGAACCGTGCGCGCGGACGCCGTGAAAGAGGCGCTCGGGCCGGACGTCGCCGCGATCATGCTGACGAACCCCAACACTTGCGGGCTGTTCGAGCGCGACATCGTCGAAATCGCCGACACGCTGCATGAGGCGGGCGGCTATTTCTATTGCGACGGCGCGAATTTCAACGCCATCGCCGGCGTCGCCCGTCCCGGCGATTTCGGCGTCGACGCGATGCACATCAATCTGCACAAGACCTTCTCGACGCCGCATGGCGGCGGCGGTCCCGGCGCTGGCCCGGTCGTTCTATCGGAGCGTCTCGCGCCCTTCGCGCCGGTTCCGTTCATCCGCCGCAAGGGCGACGCGTTGGAGCTCGTCGAAGACGCCGCGAACACGCAGAGCTTCGGCCGGCTGACCGCCTTCCATGGCCAGATGGGCATGTTCGTGCGGGCGCTCGCCTATATGCTCGCGCATGGCGCCGACGGGCTCGCGCAGGCGTCGAAAGACGCCGTTCTTGCGGCGAATTATATCCGGGCGTCCTTGCGCGATGTGATGACTCAGCCGTTCGGCGATCGCACCTGCATGCATGAAGTTCTGTTCGACGACGCCTGGCTGCGCGGAACCGGCGTGACGACGCTCGACTTCGCCAAGGCGATGATCGACGAAGGCTATCATCCGATGACCATCTATTTTCCGCTGGTCGCCCACGGCGCGATGCTCATCGAGCCGACGGAATCGGAGTCGAAAGCCTCGCTGGATATGTTCATCGCCACCCTGCGCGACATGGCGCAAAGCGCCAAGGCCGGCGACATGGCGCGGTTCACGCAAGCGCCGCGGCTCGCGCCGCGCAGACGCGTCGATGAAACGCTCGCGGCGCGCAAGCCGGTGCTGCGCTGGACGCCGAACGCGGCGGCGTGACCTTTATTGCGCCTGCGCGACAGGCGGCCCGGTGCGCGGCGGCAGTATCGGCAGGACCACCTCAGGCTGGCGCCCGGTCAGCGAATTGAGGAAGGCGACGATCTTGTCGATCTCGTCCGCCGAGAGCTGCGCGCCAAGCTGGCTTTCGCCCATCACCGCCACGGCCTTCCTCAGATCGAAGGTCGCGCCGGTGTGAAAATAAGGCGCCGTCAGTTCGACGTTGCGCAGCGAGGGGACCTTGTAGGCGTATTTGTCGGCGATCGCCTTCGTCACCGCAAAGCGGCCCCAGTCGTCGGCCGGCAGAAATTCCGCAGCGGGCTGTTTGACGACGCCGAAGCGCGCAAACATGGCGCCGCCGACGTTCACGCCGTTGTGGCAGGTCGCGCAGCCCTTGTCGATGAAGAGCTTCAGCCCCTCCTTCTGCGCATCGGACAGCGCCTGATCGTCGCCTTTGAGCCAGCGGTCGAAGGGCGCGTCCGGCGTGATCAGCGTCGCTTCGAACAGCGCGATGGCGCGGCCGAAATTGTCGTAGGCGACGGGATCGCTCTGCTCGGGAAAGGCCTTCTTGAAGGCCGTCACATAGTCCGGAATCCGCTTGAACTGTTCGACGGCGCGCTGCTTCGCCGCCGCATGTTCGGTCGGATTGATCGGCATCGGGCCGCCGCGGGTTTTCAGCATCGCCTTGGGATTGGCCATCACCGAATTGACGACCTGGTCGGCCAGATCGGAGGCGCGCCCGTCCCAATATTGAGACTTGTTGAAAATGGCGTTCATCACGGTAAGCACTTCGCGGCCGGCGAGCTGCGCATTGTGGCCGCCAGAGAGTTTGCCGCCGTCGACGCCGCCCATGCTCAGATTGTGACAGTCGGCGCAGCTGACGTCGTGCGTTTGGGAAAGCCGCGGCTCGAAATAGAGCATCTTGCCGAGCGCGAGTTTTTCCGGAGTCGCGGTCTCTCCCGGAATCGCGGGGGGCGTCGACGGAATCGGCTGGAACAGCTCTTTCGCTTTATCGCGGAGGCTGACGTCGGCGAGCGCTGGGCCGCTCATGAGGAGCGCGACAAGAGAAGCGGTCAAAGAAAAACGCATGGCGGCGTTCACCTGGATTGAAGCGGGCGTAAGAGATTGCAGCTTATAGCACAGCTGCGTCCGCCCGAGGCTAGAGGCAAGGAAAGGGACGAAGCGTCACATGTCACTGGCTCGCCCAGAGAATGCGGGCGATCCAGCTCACCTCGTCGCGGGGAATCGTGCGGTCGGGATAGGCGGGATTGACCGAACGCAGTTCAATGGTGCGCGCCGTCTCGCGCTTGAGCTCCTTGGCCATGACTTCGCCGGACATGGTTTTCACGACCACGCGGTCGCCGCGGCGCACCGGCGCGGACGGCGAGACGATCACCACATCGCCGTCGCGGTAGAGCGGCGCCATGGAGTCGCCCGAGATCTCCAGCGCGTAGGAATGTTCGTCGGCCTCCGCGAGCACGTCGATCTCGTCCCAGCCCGAGCCGGTGGCGAAGCCGGCGTCGTCGAAGAAGCCGCCGACCCCGGCCTGCGCGAGTCCGATCAGCGGCCGCGTATGGCGCAGCCGGCCCGCGGCGCTGTTCGCCGTCACCAGCGACATGAATTCGTCGAGTCCGGCGCCGGTCGCCTGCAGCACTTTCGCGATCGATTCGGTCGACGGCCAGCGCTGGCGTCCGCTCGACGTCTCGCGCTTGGAGCGGTTGAAGGTCGTGGGATCGAGCCCGGCCTTGCGCGCCAGGCCCGAGGGCGTCAGGCCATATTGCGCGCCGAGGGCGTCGATCGCCGCCCAGATCTGGGCATGGGTGAGAATGTCGGACATGTCTGGCCGCGAATCGGAAGAATTTCCTATTGGTAGGAATATATCTATTAACTATGTCGCACAATAGGAAATCCGCGGCGACCGCTTGGCGCGACCGCGGCCGAGCGCCATAACCTGCTCTCCCTGCCCGATCTCTCTTCGGCCAATCTCTTGGCCAATCTCTTGGCCGATCTCTTGGCCGACCTCTTGGCCGATCTTTCCTGGCGGCCATCCTTGCCGAGCGCCATGCCCTCATCGCCCCAGTCTGCGCCGAAGGGCGCGCGCCACGCCGTCCTCAGCTTCTGGCTCGGCATTCTCGCCGCCGTCATCGTCGCAGGAGGCGCGGTCCTAACCACCGCCGCAGTCCTCGGCGTCGGCGAATTGCTTTCGCTCCTGAGCCGGCTGCCGGCGCCGACCCCCGAGGCCGCCGCCGTCGGCGGGATTTTCGCGGCGACCTATGTCGTGCTGGCGATCGGCAAACTGCCCTATTACCGCCTCGACCGCGCCGGCGGCACCCTGCTCGGCGCGAGCCTGATGATCGGCGTCGGCGCTCTGACGCTCGACGAGGCCTATCGGTCGATCGTTTTCGACGCCATCACGCTGCTGCTCGGCATGATGATCGTCGTCGCCAATCTGCGCCGTTCGGGCGTCTTCCGCCGCGCCGCCGATTGGCTCGCC
>NZ_JBFWNB010000082.1:0-8677 GCF_050251305.1 Methylocystis sp.
GAGCCCTTCGTTCGCCGGCAACCCCCTCCGGTTCCGTCAGCGGACATTCCGCAGCGTGAAAGCGTCGAAACTCCCGCCGTGCGTCCCGCCTATGTGTCGGGCGGACAGAACCGGCCAGCGAGTAAGAGCGCGTCCGGCAACGACAAGGGGCGTCGAGGCGCGACGCCTGTCTCGGCGCGCGACGGCTCGACGACCGTCGGCGCCCGCAAGCTCGACGTCACGACAGTGTCCACGACGCCCTCCGCCATTCGTGGCGCGACCGCCAAATCGCAACTCGGCAAGGCCGACGTCGGCCGTCCTTCGCGCGCCGGATGGATGATCCAGATCGGCGCGACCGACGACCGGGAAAAGGCAAACCAGCTCCTCTCGCGCGCGCGCAGCCAGCTTCAAGGCTTCCCGCCCACCGCCACGGCCTTCACCGAGAAGGTGCAGAAAGGATCGGAAACGCTTTATCGCGCGCGTTTCGCCGGGCTTGAGGAAAACACCGCGCAATCGGCGTGCGCCGCGCTCAAACGCTCCGGCTTCGCCTGTTTCACCACCAAGAACTAACGCAGCGACATGTCCGCCACCTGGGACCACGACTACAGAGGCGCGCGGCGCGCATCAGTGCTGGTGACGCCGCATCAGGACGTCCTTGGCCTCATTCACCCGGGCGGCAAGATCCGTCGTTCCGCCAAGATCTGGATGAAGCTTCTTCATCAGATCGCGGTGAGCGCGCGCGATGTCCGCGGCGGCGGCGCCGCGCTTGAGTCCCAAAATTTCGTACGCCTCGTCTTCCGTAATCGCGCCAGGGCGACGCGCGCCGCCCTCGCCCGCGTTGAAGCTCCCCGAGTCCGCGTACGCATCGCTTGCCGCACGCCAGCCGGGAAATCGCCGATCCAGGTAAGCTTCTAACAACCGGGCGCCGTCAGGGTCGTCGCGCCGGCACACCCCATAGAGTTCGACGAGCGCGGGCCGCGCCAGCGAGTCGAGTTGCGCGCCTTCGTGCTGACCAGCCAGAACCACGCCGCGTATCGCCCCCGTCGAGTGGTCGAGCTCCATTTCGATCATCGCCGATCGAACGCGCGACACGCCGCCGGCGCCAGAGCCGGCATTGCGGAAGCCGCGCAGCGGACCGCCGCTGATGCCCATGAGCCAGACGCCAAAGCCAAGGAGCGCCATGCCCAAATCGAGGCGTCCCCGGGCGAGAAGCAGCCCGCCGAGCGCCAACGCCAAGACGCCGCCGCCACGCTTGAGGATCACGGCCAACAGCGCCGGCGACGTCTTCGTATAGGCGTTGAGCGCCACAATCGTCAGGGCCAGGGCGATGAGTCCGATCAGAATGGGCATCCGTTTTTCCTCAACCGATCTGAGAAAGGAGCAGGCGCGCCGCAGCTCCCCCTTCGCTGGCGCGCCGCTCCAATTCGAGTCTTCCGCCGACGGCGTAGGCTGCGGCGGCCGCGAGCAGGTCCGCCAGCCGCCGCGGCGCGGCGGCGTCGAACGCCGCATATGCGCCGCCGGTCAAGCGCGCGACCTCGCGAAACGCGTGCTGCGTCGTCGGGTCGTGGCCTTCCTGAAACATGAACGCCTTGACGCCGAGCAGCCCGAGTTCGCCCGCGGCGGCGGCGAGCGACTCGATGGGCTCCTCCATCGCATCGCCGACGTAAACGAGCGCCCCGACGCGTCCCGCGCGCGATTCGTCGAGCGCGTGACGCAGCACCTTGCCGATCTGCGTGCGTCCGCCGCGGCACGAGATCCGCGCCATCAGCGCGCCGAGCCCCTCCCCGCCCGAAACGAAGCGCGAGGCGCGGCACTCCCCGAAGCCGCGGAAATAGACGAGCTGAACGTCGAGGCCGCCCTGCGCCGCAGTCGCGCGAAACATTTCGCCCTGAATCGACTGCGCCATATCCCAGGTCGGCTGTCTGCTCATCGTCGCATCGAGCGCGAAAATGAGCCGGCCGCGCAATTGGCTCGCCGAGACGCTCCTCGCCTTGTCCAGGAAAGCGTCGATCGGCCCGGATTGCGTAGAGCCATGGGTGGCTGGCGGCTTATTCGAATGATCGCCCACTGCGGTTCACGTCGTTTTCTCTGACGCTCTCTATCAAATCGTCCGCGCGCTCTGATAAACAAGAGGCTTGGCGGCGCGACCTGAAACATAGGCTCTTTCGACGCGCCGGGCGAGGCGTCGATGTCACTCCCGATCAAAGAATCCCCCGTCGAGAGCGGCGCGCCGCTCACGGACACGACAGGATGGACCCGCATTGCTGCCCTTCCCGCCGAAGACAGCGTTCGCGTGCAGTCGCTGATGCAGGCCTTCGCCGAGGAGCTGATGCAGAGCGGCGTGCGGGTCGGCGGGGTGACCCAGACGCGCGTTTCGGACGCCTCCGGACGCTCGGGGATCATGCTGCGCGACGTCGTCACCGGCGCCGCTTATCCGATTTCGCAGGACCTTGGCCCCGGCTCCGTCGCCTGCAATCTCGATACAGGCGAGCTGGCGCTGGCCTGCGCGGCGGTCGAGCGCGCCGCGCGCAACGGCGCGCAACTGATTGTGATCAGCAAATTTTCCAAACAGGAGGCCGGGCGCGGCGGCCTCTGCGACGCCTTCCGCGCGGCGATGGCCGCTCGGGTTCCGGTGATCGCGGCGGTGTCGCCGCATTATCGCGCCGAATGGCGCGCCTTCGCCGGGCCGCTTGCGGCGGACGTCGCGCCCGAGCGCCAGGCCCTGGCGGAATGGTGGGCGAAGATACGCGCCGTTTCGCCTGACGAGACCGCTATCTGACGGGCGGCGCGAACATCAGGCCGCCCTTGGTCCACAGCGCATTCAGCCGACGCTCCATCGCGAAGGGCGACCCCTGCCCGAGGTTGCGGTCGAAAACTTCGGCGTAATTGCCGACGTGCTTGATGATCCGATAGGCCCAATCCTCCGACAGGCCAAGGTCGCCGCCATGGGCGCCGTCGACGCCGAGCAGCCGTCGAATTTGCGGATTCCCGGACGACAAGGCGGCGTCCGCATTCGCTTTGGACACGTCCAGCTCCTCGGCGTCGAGCATGGCGAAAAGCGTCCAGCGAACGATATTGAGCCACTGATCGTCGCCCTGGCGCACCAGCGGGCCGCGCGGCGCTTTAGAGACCAGTTCCGGAAGGACGGAATGATCGGCAGGCGCCTTCAGCCCGACGCGGGCGCCGTGCAGCGTCGAGACGTCGGCCGTCAGCGCGTCGCATTTTCCCTCGTCATAGGCTTTGACCGCCTCCTCGAAGCTCCCAAACAGCTTCGGCTCATATTTCGCCTTTCGCGCCCGAAAAAAGTCGGCGACCTCCAGTTCGTAAGGCGTGCCCTGTTCGACGCAGATCGAAGCGCCGTCGAGGTCCTGAACCTTGGCGAAGCTGCGCTGACGGGGAACCAGGAACCCCTGGCCGTCGTGCAGCGCCACGCCCGCATAGATGAGCTTCTGGCCGGCGTCGCGGACCTGGGTCCAGGGCGACGCGCTGGCGAGCAGATCCACGGCGCCCGCCTGCAGCGCGCCGACGCGCTCCTTCGGCGAGAGTTCTACGAAATGCGTCTTCGCCGGGTCGTCGAGAACGGCGCTGGCGACTGCCCGGCAGAAATCGGCGTCGAAGCCCCGCCATTCTCCTGCGCCGTCGCGCTGCGCGAAGCCTGGCGCGACGGTCACGCCGCAGGTCAGATAGCCATTCTTGACAACCTGCGCGAGCGTCGGACCCACGTCGGTTTGCGCGCGCGCGCCGACAGCGAAAAAAGCGCCGGCGACGGCCGCAATCAGGGCGAATTTTGGACAGCGGATCATGGCGGGCTCGGCATCCGGCGAAGGATATACTAGGTTCGCGCGGCGCTCACGCAAAAGCGACTCGTCAGAGGCGGCATGTCGGAAGATAAGAGAAAAACAAGGCGCAAATTAAGGCCCGCCACGATTCTGACGCAAGCCGGGCGCGAACCATTCGAGCATTTCGGCTTTGTCAATCCGCCGATCTACCGCGGATCGACGGTGCTGTTTCCGACGGTCGCCGCGCTCGAAGGACTGCGGCAGCCCTACACCTATGGCACCAAGGGCACGCCGACCACGCGCGCGCTCGAGCGCGGTTGGAGCGAGATCGCCGGCGCCGCCGACACGGTGCTGACGCCGTCCGGCCTCGCGGCCATCGGACTTGCGCTCCTGACCGCCACGCACGCCGGCGCGCACGCGCTGATCGTCGATTCCGCCTATCAGCCGACCCGGATCTTCTGCGACGGTCTGCTGACGCGCTTCGGCGTCACGGTCGACTATTATGATCCCTTGATCGGCGGCGATATCGCCGGGATGATGAAGCCCGAAACGACTGCGGTGCTCGTCGAGTCGCCCGGTTCGCAGAGCATGGAGATTCAGGACGTTCCTGCAATCGCCGCCGCGGCCCACGCCCATGGCGCCTGCGTGATCGCGGACAACACCTGGGCGACCCCGCTGTTCTTCCCGCCGCATGAGCGCGGCTGCGATCTCGCGATCGAAGCCGGCACCAAATATCTGGCGGGCCACGCAGACCTCCTCATGGGACTGGTCTCCGCCAATCCGAAATGGGCCAAGCGGCTGCGCGCGACCTTCAACGCCTTCAGCATCGGGTCGAGTCCCGACGACGCCGCCCTCGCCCTCCGCGGCCTGCGCACGATGGGGCTGCGGCTGCGCGAGCAGGAGCGCGCCGCGCTGGAGATCGCCAACTGGCTGGCGGACCGACCCGAGGTCTCGCGGGTGCTTCACCCAGGGCTTGCGAGTCATCCTGGTCATGCGCTCTGGAAGCGCGACTTCCTCGGCGCCTCCGGCGTCTTTTCGGTTATTTTCAAGGACGTTCCGAAAAGCGCTGTCGCCGCATTCGTCGACGGTCTGGAACTGTTCGGCATCGGATATTCGTGGGGCGGCTATGAAAGCCTTGTGCTCCCATTCGACTGCGCCTCATACAGGACCGCGACGCGCTGGGCGCCGGAGGGCCCCGCGTTGCGCTTCTCGATCGGACTCGAGGATGTCGCCGATTTGAGATCGGATCTCGAAGCCGGACTCGCGCGGCTCAACGTCTCTTAAGGACGCACTTCTTAGAATATGTTCCAATCTTCCTATTTATTAGGCGGAGAAAGTCTTCGAAGGAGAAGAAATATGGTGGCCGTTTCCCGGTTTGCGGCTTATGCGGGCGTCTGCGCTTGGCTGATTGCGGGCGTCGCGCCGGCGCTGGCGGCCAGCGGCGAGGATTTCCCCAACGTCATCTGCGCCTGCAAGAAATGCGGCCCCAACAAGTCGGACGTCGTCGGCAAATGCCCCGACGTTTGCAAGGAGAAGACCGTCTACAACAAGGGCGACAAGGTCGCTCCCCCCGCGGCAAGGACCCGCTCCGGCCGACGGGACCGGGCCGCCAAAAACGTCGAACCGACGGAGTTTTGCAAGGCGTCTCGGATGAAGCTGCCGAAAGGCTGGATGCGCGCCGATCCGCCGCCCGCTCGGGCGCGCTAAGCCTTCTGCGCCGGCGCGACGCAAAAGTCCAAGATCAGGTCGCACAATTCAGGCTCCTCCACGAGATCGGCGGCGACGGCGCCCTCGAACCATCGCGTCGCACGCTGCTTTTTCTCGCGCCATTTCTTGCGCTGTTTCTGCACTCGGAGAGGATACACTTCGACGCGGCAATCGACCGTCGCCCCGCTCGCGAGCCGTTTTTCATAGCTGAACTCGCCAAGCTTCGCCGTTTCGATCTTGCCGATCAGGCCGCCTTCCTCAACCGCCTCGATCGCCGCGACGATATGCGGTTTTCGCCCTTTCATCGGCCAGCCCTTGGGAACGACCCAGCGCTTGGTGTCGCGGGAGGTGACGAGCATGATCTCCACGCGGCCCTCGTTGATTCGCCAAGGCAGGGCCGCATATTGCGTGCGCGGCGCAGGACTGGCGGAGTCGCGCTTCTTTTTCGGTTTGGGCGGTTTCATGCCGCGAACCTCGCGAGCACGTAGAACGCCGCGGCGAAAAAGGCGGCCATGGGCATGGTGATGACCCAAGCCACGACGATGTCCTTGGCGACATTCCAGCGAACCGCCGCCATGCGCCGCGACGCGCCGACGCCGATGATCGCGCCGGTGATCGTGTGCGTCGTCGATACCGGCACTCCCAAACCCGTCGCGAGAAACAGGGTGATCGCCCCGCCGGTCTCGGCGCAAAACCCCTGCATCGGGGTCAGTCGAGTGATCCTCGAACCCATCGTGCGCACGATTCGCCACCCGCCAAACAGGGTTCCGAAGCCCATGGCCGCCTGACACGCAATGACGACCCAGAACGGCACGTAGAATTCTCCTCCGAGCGCGCCGTGCGAGTAAAGCAGCACAGCGATCACGCCCATGGTTTTTTGCGCGTCATTGCCGCCATGGCCCAGCGAGTAGAGCGAGGCCGAAGCGAATTGCAGAACGCGAAACAGCGCGTCGACGCTCCCGGGGGTCCGCCGTACAACGATCCACGACACCAGAAGGATCAGCATAAGCGCCAGGAAAAAGCCCAGCGCCGGCGACAGCACGATCGCGACCCCGGTCTTGATCAGCCCGTTCCAGACGATCGCTGAAGCGCCGACCTTCGCCACGCCGGCGCCGACCAGCCCGCCGACGAGGGCGTGCGAACTCGAGGAAGGAATGCCCAGTCCCCATGTGATCAGATTCCAGACGATCGCCCCCGCCAGGGCGCCGAAGATGACGAAATCATCGATGATGTCGGGCGAGATGATGCCGGCGCCGACGGTTTGCGCGACGTGAAGGCCGAAGAACAGGAAAGCGATGAAGTTGAAGAAGGCCGCCCAGAACACCGCGAGATGCGGACGCAATACGCGGGTCGAAACGATTGTCGCGATGGAATTGGCGGCGTCGTGCAGACCGTTGAGGAAATCGAAGATCAATGCGACCGCGATGAGCGCAAGGAGATAGGACGAGAAATTCTGCAAGCGTTTTCTCTAGGTATGCTCGATGACGATGCCTGCGACGCGGTCCGCGACGTCCTCGAAGCCGTCGACGACGCTCTCGAGATGTCCGTAAATCTCCGCGCCGACGATGAACGCCATCGCATCCTCATGGCGATGCGCCAGAAACAACTCCTTCAAACCCTGATCATGTACGGCGTCGGCCTCATCTTCGATTCGCGTGATCTCCTCACTGAACGCATTGAGCTTCCCGGCATTTTGACGCATCGACCGCAGCAAGGGAATGGCGCTGCGCGTGAGATCCGCCGACTGAACGATAATGTCTCCCATGCGACGCATCGCGGGCTCGAAATCGCGAACTTCATAGAGCAGCGTCGCTTTCGCCGTCTGGTGCATCTGGTCGATCGTGTCGTCCATGGCCGTGATCAGATCGCGGATGTCGCTGCGATCGAAGGGCGTAATGAACGTGCGCCGCACCGCGAGATGGGCCTCGTGGGTGATGGCGTCGGCCTCGAGCTCCTGGCTGCGGATCTCTTGGGCGCAGACGGGCACGCGATTCCCCCCGTTCAACAGGTCCCGCAAGGCGCGCGATCCAGCGACAAGCGTCTCGGCATGCTGCTCGAAAAGGTCGAAAAAGCGCTCTTCTCGCGGCATGAGCGCCTGAAACCAAGACAGCATCGCGCTCTAGCCTCCGGGAACCCGTCACAAATTTGTCATAAACGAGCTCGCGCATAACGGCAGGCGGGCGGGCTGTAAAGCGCAGAGACGCCTCAGCCTCGACTATTTTTCGCGCCGATGCGTTTTCGCCAGCGCGAGCGAGCCGTCCTGGACGGCGTCCGCCTCCCTGGGGGCGGCGTTCTGAAGCAAATGTCTGAGTTGCGTCCGGACGCGCCGGGAGGCGTGGCTCACGCTCACGAGTCGGGCGCCGCTGTAGACGCGCGCGCCCGCATCGCCGATGACGATATCGCCGGATCGCAGCGTCGGATCCCGGCCGGACAGCTGCACGTAATGCTCGTGAGACCCGGCCGGATCGTTGCACGAGCATCTCGCCGTGAGTTTCTCGCGGAAGCTGAACGCGGTCGACAGCGCCAAATAGCGCTCTCCCTGGGCGTTCCGCGCCTGCTCGATGCTTGACCCCTGATAAAGCTCGACGCGTGCGGACGGACAGGCGTATTCGCAGGACTGCTGCCCTGAAAGATGTGAGGATTTGACCAGGGGAAAATAATAGCCGTCGCAGGACCGCACGCAGTAGCCGCCTCCCTGCATGGAGTCCGCGTCTCCGCTCGCCGGGTCAGATTTGGCGCCAGATTTGGCGTCTGGCTTGGCGTAACGCACGGACGCCTTCGGGGCGCGCAGCCGCACCCTGGCGCGCTCCCGCGGACGCGCCGGGCGCCATGAGCGTCCGGACGGGTACGCCGCCGGCGGCTCGGGCCCAAAGAGGGAATCAAAAAAATCCTGGGCCGAAGCGTCAAGCGGCGACATGAGCGCGATGACGGTCAGAGCGCCGGCGATTCTCCTCGCCCCCTCGCGGTTGAGCCGCATTCGCCTGTCCCCGTCTACAGAACTTCGACTGGCGACCCCGGCAGGATTCGAACCTGCGACCTACTGCTTCGAAGGCAGTTGCTCTATCCGGCTGAGCTACGGAGCCGTCGACGGCGCAGCTTCCGCCGCGGACCGTATCACTACGGCCGACGCGGCGCCAGACAACGCCAGACAGGGAAGTCATATATGGCGACCCCGGCAGGATTCGAACCTGCGACCTACTGCTTAGAAGGCA
>NZ_JBFWNB010000083.1:0-8539 GCF_050251305.1 Methylocystis sp.
AGCCGGAAAGCCCGCCAAAGTCGCCATCACCGCCGTAATGCGCAAGCTCGTCGTCCTTGCCAACGCCCTCTTACGAAAAAACCGTCCCTGGGCCGAAGACGCTCCTTGCGCATAACGGATACTCTAGCGGCCATCGGGCGTCATCGGGTCGCCCCACAGCCCCTTGACCTGATCGAAATGAATCGCCGGATCGTAACCGAGGGGCGTCAGTCCGAGCCAGCCGGACGACAGCCGCCCGAGCGCCGAGAGCACGGCGTAGGAGGCGACGACGCGGTCGCGCTGCGCGATGACGAGTCCGATGCGCGCATTGAGCAGCTCCTGTTGCGCGTTGAGGATTTCGAGCGTCGTTCGCTGACCGGCCTTGGCTTCCTCTCTCACGCCATAAAGCGCGCGCTCCGCCGCGGCGATCTGGGTTTGCGCGGCGGCGATCTGCGTTTTGGCGGCCTGCAGCGCGCCCCAGTAGGCGCGCACCAGCGAGAGCACTTCGGCGCGCGCGACGTCGGCGTTGAGCCGGCGCTGGCCGGCCGTCTCCTTGGCTTGACGCACGCGCGATGACGTCAGGCCGCCTTCGTAAATGGGCACGTTGAGATGTCCGAGGATCTTGGCGCCGACGTTCCGGTTTCCGAGGCCGACAAGATCCGTTTGGGTAAAAATATCGCCGATGATCGAAAATTTCGGCATGAAATCCGCCTCGAGCGCCTTGATGTCGAGATCGGCGGCGTCGGCGTCGTGCAGCGCGGCGAGAATGAACGGATGTTCGGTTTGCGCGATGCGCTCCGCTTCCTCGCGCGACTTCGGCAGCAATCGATCGACGGGCGCGCCGGGCGAGAGCGTCTTCGGCTCGACGCCGACGATCTTGCGATAGACGCCTATGCTCGCGTCGAGCGCCGCGCGCGCGGCGCTGGCCATCGATTTGCCGCCCGCCAACCGCGCCTCGGCCTGCGAGACATCCGTCGGGGTGATCTGTCCGTATTCATAGCGCTCGCGCGTCTGGCGCAATTGCTCCTTCAGGACGGCGACATTGCTTTCCTGAAGTTTCAGCGCCGCAGTGTCGCGCAGCACGTCCATGTAGGCGGTGACGGCGTCAAACAAGATGCGCTGCTCGGTCAGGCGCAGCCGCTCGCGCCCGGCGAAGACGCCCGATTCCGCCGCGAGCGTCTGGTTTTGCGTTTTGAACCCGTCGAAGATCGGTTGCTCGAACGCCAGCGTCGCGGCGCGGGGAACGCTCTTGCCGTTCTGAATGCTCTTCGAAAAGTCGGACTGTGTGGGGTCGTTCGGATAGATATCGTGCTGTTGCGTAATCAGTCGATTGCGCTGCACGCCGAGATAGCCGTCGCCGCTGACGCGCGGCCGCATGCCGGCCAGCGCCTGCGGGACTTTTTCATCAATGGCGCGCAGTTCGGCGCGGCTGGCGTTGAGCTGCGGATTGGCGTTATACGCGCGAGACATCGCGCCCATCAAAGTTTCCGCGCGCGCCGTCGCCGCTCCGCCTGCGATGAGGCAGATGACGAAACAGGCGACGCTGCGCATCCTCACCGCTCAGCTCCCGACGTGTTCAACGGAAACTGAGTCTGACGAGCGGGAGAAGAAGGCGTAGAGCGCCGGCAGAACGACGAGGGTGAGAAGCGTCGCGCTGATCAAACCGCCGATGACGACGGTCGCGATCGGCTTTTGCACTTCCGCGCCGGTGCCGGTCGCCAGCGCCATCGGCAAAAAGCCGAGCGAGGCGACGAGCGCCGTCATCACCACCGGGCGCAATCGGGTCATCGCGCCTTTGA
The DNA here is from genome assembly GCF_050251305.1 of Methylocystis sp. GTDB lineage: Bacteria > Pseudomonadota > Alphaproteobacteria > Rhizobiales > Beijerinckiaceae > Methylocystis. The sequence continues at coordinate 1,779 of NZ_JBFWNB010000083.1, forward strand.
AGATCGCCGGACGCTCGGGCATGCCGCTCGCGATCAGTTGCGAAATATAGGTGCGCATGACGAGGCCGTTCAGCACGGCGACGCCCGAAAGCGCGATGAAGCCGACCGCCGCCGACACCGACATCGGCATGCCGCGCAGCCACAGCGCGGCGACGCCGCCTGAAAGCGCGAGCGGCACGGCGGTGAAGACAAGCAGCGCGTCGCGCACGGAGCCCAGCGCCGAATAGAGCAGAATGAAGATCAGGAAAAAACAGATCGGCACGACGATCATCAAACGCGCCCGCGCCGCGGCGAGATTCTCGAACTGTCCGCCCCATGCGATCCAATAGCCGGGAGGCAGTTTCACCTTCGACTCGATTTTCGCCCGCGCTTCTTCGACGACCGAAGCGATGTCGCGCCCGCGCACATTGGCGCTGACCACGACGCGTCGACGGCCGTTCTCGCGCGAAATCTGATTCTGCCCGTCGAGGATCGAGAAATTCGCCACCTGCTTGAGCAGCACGACCGGCGTATTTCCCCCCGCCGTCGGCAGCGCGACGGGAATCGATTCCAAAGCCTGCGCGTCCTCGCGCAGATTGTCCTGCAAACGCACGACGATCGGAAAGCGGCGGTCGCCTTCGAACACCACGCCAGCCTTTTGTCCGCCGATCGCGGCGCCGATCACGTCCTGCACGGCGGCGACGCTCAGTCCAAGTCGCGCGATCGCGGCCTTGTCGACCGCAATATCGAGGATCGGCAATCCGACCACCTGTTCGACCTTCACGTCGGTCGCGCCCTTTACCGAATTGAGGATGCTGGCGATTTGATTGGCCGCCTTCAACATCACGTTGAAATCGTCGCCGAAGACTTTGACGGCGATGTCGCCGCGCACGCCGGCGAGCAACTCGTTGAAGCGCAGTTGGATCGGCTGCGAGAATTCGTACGCGTTACCCGGCAGTTTGGCCAGTTCACGTCCCATTTTCTCGATGAGCGCGGCTTTGTCGAGACCGGGGTCCGGCCATTTGTCGCGCGGCTTCAGCATAATGAATGTGTCGGTCAGGTTCGGCGGCATCGGATCGGTGGCGATCTCCGCCGTTCCGGTCTTGGAGAAGACATAATCGACTTCCGGGAAGGCGCGCAGCGCTCGTTCGATGTCGAATTGCATCCCCTGCGCCTGGGTGAGCGAGGCGCTCGGAATTCTGTTCGCCTGCATGGCGAGGTTTTTTTCATCGAGCGTCGGAACGAATTCCTCTCCGAGCGTCTGATAGAGCACAGCCGCGAGCGCGAATGCGCCAGCGCCCATGGCGATCGGCTTCAAGGGCGCGGCCATCGCCCATTTCAGCATCGGTTCATAAATGCGCTTCAGCGTCTCGACGACGACGTTCTCGGACTCGTGCACGCGCCCCGATAGCCCGATGGCGATCATCGCGGGAAAGAACGTCAGCGAAAGCACGAATTCGGAAACGAGCGCCATGATGACGGTCATCGCCATCGGATGGAACATTTTGCCTTCGACGCCGGAAAAGGTCAGAATCGGCACGTAAACGAGAATGATGATGCTCTGTCCGTACACGGTCGGCCGCCGCATCTCGACCGCCGAGTCGATCACCGTCGTGAGCCGTTCTTCCAGCGTGAGCGCGCGCCCCAGAGCGTTTTGACGCTGCGTCAGGCGCCGCAGGCAGTTCTCGGTGACGATGATCGCGCCGTCGGCGATCAGGCCGAAATCGAGCGCGCCGAGGCTCATGAGATTGGCGCTGATCTTCCCCGCATACATCGCGATGCCGAGCAGCAGCATGGTGAGCGGTATGACCGTGGCCGTCACGAGCGCTGCGCGGAAATTGCCGAGCATGATGAAGAGCACGAGGATGACGAGCGCCGCGCCCTCGATGAGGTTCATGGCGACCGTTTTGATCGTGGCGTTGACGAGAACCGTGCGGTTCAGAATCGTCCGCACTTCGACGCCCGGCGGCAACAGCCGCCGAACTTCATTCATTTTCGCGTCGACAGCGCTCGACACTTCGCGACTGTTGGCGCCGATCAGCATCAAGGCGGTGCCGATCACCACCTCTTCGCCGTTCATGCTGGCGCTGCCGACTCGCAGTTCGCGTCCGACGCCGACGTCCGCAATGTCCTCGACTCTCACCGGCGTGCCGAGTCGCGTCGAGACGACGACTTTGGCGATGTCGTCCATGGATTCGAGGCGGCCGGAGCTGCGGACGACGAGGCCCTCGCCGTTGCGTTCGACATAGCCGGCGCCTCGGCTGATGTTGTTGCGTTCGATCACGCCGGCGAGATCGGCGAAGGACAGTCCGAGGGCGAACATCTTCGCCGGGTCAGGCTGAACGTGATATTCCTTGACGTAGCCGCCGAGCGAGTCGACGCCTGCGACCCCGGGGACGGTGCGCAGCTGCGGCCTGATGATCCAGTCCTGCACGGTGCGCAGATAGGCGGTTCGCTCGAGCGGCGTCCGCAGTCTCTGCCCTTCCGGCGTCAGATAGTCGCCGTTGCGCTGCCATCCGGGCTCTCCGTCCGGAGCCGGCTTCTCGTCGCCGCGCGGCGCATAGTCGACGGACCACATGTAGATTTCCGATAGGCCGGTCGCGACCGGGCCCATATGCGACTCGACGCCCGGAGGGAAAGTCTCCTTGGCGAGCGTCATGCGTTCGGCGACCTGCTGGCGCGCGAAATAAATGTCGACGCTGTCGGCGAAGACCGCGGTGACCTGCGCGAAGCCGTTGCGCGAAAGCGATCGGGTGTATTCGAGCCCCGGGATTCCCGCGATCGCGGTCTCGAGCGGGTAGGTGACCTGCTTCTCGATTTCGAAGGCGGACAGCGCCGGCGCGAAGGCGTTGATCTGCACCTGATTGTTCGTGATGTCCGGCACGGCGTCGATCGGCAGCCGCATGAGCGCCCAAACGCCGAGCGGCACGGCGAGCGTCGTCAGCAACACCACGAGCCAGCGGCTTCGAACCGAGAAGGCGATGAGGTTCTTAAGCATCAGCGCTCGCCAGTGCGCAGGTCGGCGGCTCTCGACGCTCGGTCGAGGCGCTGTCCGGAAGGACGACACACATGGCGTTGGGCGCGCATCATTCCTCCGGAATGTTCTGCTTGCCGAGCTCCGCCTTCAGCAGGAAGACGTTGGACACTGCGATCTCTTCGCCGGGCTTCAGGCCGGAAACGACTTCGACCGAGTCGTCGTCGCCCCGTCCGAGTTCGACTTCACGCTTTGTAAAACCAGCCGGCGTGCGAACGAAGACATTGGGCTTGCCGTCGATGATCATCACGGCCGAACGCGGAATTTTGACTTTCACCCGCGCTTGCTTAAGCGAGATTTCGGCTTCGAGCAGACTGCCCGGGCGCAGGGAGAAATCCGGATTCGGGAAACGCGCCAGGACGGGGCCGGTTCGCGTCTCGCGCGAGATTGTCGCAGTGACATAGGTGATTGTCCCGTCGAATACGTGGCCTTCGGCGTTTTTGATTCGAACGCCCTGCCCTTCTCGCAGAAGCGAGAGATCCGCCGCTGGAACTGCAATTTCGGCCTCGACGATCGAGAGATCGGAGATGACGTAGAGCTGCCCTTCCCCGGTGACCGGCTGACCGACGTTGACCATGCGCTCGATGACGCGTCCGGAGATCGGCGCGAGAATTTCCTTGCGACGCAGGTCGGCGATCGGCTGCGAGGGCAGGGCGGCGATCTCCTGCTCGCTCATGTCCAGCGCCGCGAGTTTCTGGCGTGCGAGATCGAGTCTCACTCTGGCTTCCGTGAAAGCCGCTTTCGCCTTGAGAAACAACTGCTCCGCCGTGATCTTCTTTTCGAACAGCCCCTTCTCGCGCTGATAGAGCACGCTTTGGAGTTCGAAGTTTGCCGCCGCGGCGAGATATTCGCTCTTCGCCTCGGCGACTTCCCGCGAATCGATGATGGCGATGATTTCGCCGCGCTTGACCTGGTCGCCGAGGCGTTTTCGCAGCTCTTCGACGACGCCCACGACCTTGGCGGCGACCCGTGCGATCTTGTCCGGATCGGGCTTGACGGCGGCCGGCGCCGTCACCTGGCGCGCAATCACGCCGGGGCCGACCGGCGCCGTCGCGATCTTGGACGCTTGAATCTGAGCGGCGGAAAGCTGGACCTCGCCGTTGACAGGCGCGGCCTGGGTCGTCTCGGTTTGGCTTTCCGGGGCGCCGCCGCTGCGCATCGCCCTGAACAGCGACGGCAGCGCCGCTCCGATCGCAAGGCTCGCGAGAATGGCGAGAACGAGAACGGACCTGTAACGGGTCATGATCGAGAAGTCTGCTCCGTCACGAGCGGTCTCCATGGCGTAGCATTGGCGCGCCGCTCGAGCCATCGGTCGCCGTGGCGAAAGTGGGGGATATCGCGCGTCCGGCGTTCTTCTTCCGTTTAGTGAAGCGTGTTGCGGCGGTTCACGCGTCGGCTGGTTCTTATTACTTATGCCACGGTTTTTAAAAAAGAAAGCCCGGCCGAAAGGCCGGGCTTTGCATTTTTTGCGGTTCGCCGCGGGCTCAGTATTTGGCGAGCACCGGCGCCGGCGCGCTGAACAGGTTCAGCCGATAGTTGATGCCGACGCGCGCCACATGGAAGCGGTTCTGAACGCGGGTCGTCGCGCTGTTGAAGAACGGCGCAGTGGTCGTTCCGAAGGGCACAACCGTCAAGGCCGTCTGGCCGAGGCCGAAAGTGCTGATGGTCGTGGAGCCGAGATCGACGTAATCATATTCCAGCTTGAACGACCAGTTCGGGAACATCAGCGGCGCATATTCGAAACCGCCGCCGACGGTCCAGCCGTATTTGATGTTATCGAACGTCCCGCGGCCGAAGGCGCCCGAGGTGATGTTATACGGGAAGAACCCGAACACAGCGCCAGAGACGCCGCGCGTCGAGCCATAGTTGAAGTTGGTGTTGACCTGGCCGTAAGCGAAGCCGCCCGTGGCGTAGAACATCAGGTTCGGCATCAGCGGCGTGAAGCCGACGCGGCCGCGGACCGTGCCCCACCAGTCGACATAGCTGTTGACGGTGCCGGCGCCCGCATAAGCGCTCGAGAACACCGGGCCGGGGATCGGGAAGGCGGAAACGGTTCCGCCCGGGCCCCAGCCCGAGGTGTTGGACTGGATGTTGGCGGCCTGGATGTCAGCCTCGAGGCCGACGACGAGCCAGCGGTTGAACTGATAGTTGTAGCCGACCTGGCCGCCGCCCGTCACGCCCGTGAGGTTGGTCTGGCGCTGCCACGCCACGCCGCTGAAGATCGGCGTGCCGAGCGCGGAGTGAATGTTCTCGCGGGTCCACTGGTTGTCGGCGTTGCCGAAGGCGCCGCCGATGTTGACGCCGCCATAGAGGCCGGTCCAGCTGAACATTGGCGGCGGCGGCGGCAGCGGGGGGCCCTTGTAGTGGGGGAGGTCGGCGGCAAACGCCGATCCGGCGACGAGCGCCAGCGCGAGGCCGGCGGCGACAGGCAATTTGGTCATGTGTGACGCCCTCATGTGAAATTCCAGTTCCTGCGGCCTGCTGTCGCCCAAACGATCTCGCCGAAATAAGATCGCCGCCTCTGCGACACCGCGCCGATAGGTTCAGGATTACGTTCGAAGCGTTCCAAGGGTCAATCAAAACGCCGTCGTTTTAGGCGTTCGCAGGCGTTTTTGCCGGTCGGCGTGACAAATCGGCAACAGCGAAAAAACGTGATTTCGTCATGACCTTGCGCGCGCACATTCATGATTCGCCGCGCTCTTTGCGCAATCGCTCCCAATAGTCGAGGCGTTTGGCGATCTCGCGCTCGAACCCGCGCTCGACAGGCCTGTAAAGCTTCTGACGCTGGAGCGAATCGGGCCAGTAGTTCTGTCCCGAGAATCCGTCGGGCGAATCATGATCATAGTCGTAGCCCGCGCCATATCCCTCTTCGCGCATCAGTTTCGTCGGCGCGTTGAGAATGGTCTTCGGCGGCATGAGCGAACCCTTCTCCTCCGCGAGCCGCTGCGCGCGCTTGAACGCGACATAGGCCGCATTGGATTTGGGTGCGGTCGCCACATAGATGATCGCCTCGGCCAGAGCGAGCTCACCCTCGGGACTGCCGAGAAAATCATAGGCGTCCTTGGCGGCGTTGGCGACGACCAGCGCCTGCGGGTCGGCGAGTCCGATGTCTTCGACCGCCATCCGCACGATTCGCCGCGCCAGAAACAACGGATCTTCGCCGGCGGCGAGCATGCGCGCGAGATAGTAGAGGGCGGCGTCGGGGTCCGAGCCGCGGACGCATTTGTGCAGCGCGCTGATGAGGTTGTAATGCCCTTCCTGCGCCTTGTCGTAGATCGGCGCCCGGCGCTGCACGACGCTCGCCAGACCCGTCCGGTCGAGAATCTCGCCGGGCTTCGCTGCGCGCCAGAGCTCCTCGGCGAGCGTCAGCGCCGCGCGACCGTCGCCGTCGGCCATGCCGACGAGCGCGGCGCGCGCGTCAGGGTCGAGCGGCAGCGGCTTGCCTTCCGCATGTTCGGCGCGCTGGAGCAGCTGTTCGATCGCCGCTTCGTCGAGCGCCTTGAAGGTCATCACGCGCGCGCGCGAGAGTAGGGCGGCGTTGAGCTCGAAGGAGGGATTTTCGGTCGTCGCGCCGATCAGCGTGATCGTCCCGTCCTCCATGACCGGGAGAAAGGAATCCTGCTGCGCGCGGTTGAATCGATGACTTTCGTCGACGAAGAGCAGCGTCCCCTGTCCGGCCGCGCGCCGCGCGCGCGCCGCCTCGAAGGTCTTCTTCAACTCGGCGACGCCGGAGAAGATCGCCGAAATC
>NZ_JBFWNB010000084.1:0-7807 GCF_050251305.1 Methylocystis sp.
CCCTTCACCTGCACGAGCTGACCGTCCACCTTGGCGGTGACGCCGGCGGGAACGACGACAGGCTTCTTGCCGATACGAGACATTGTTGCAAATCCTGTTTGATGAGGCGCAAGGTCTAGAAGACCTTACACAGCACCTCGCCACCAACGTTGTTCTCGCGCGCCGCGTGATCGGCCATCACGCCCTTCGGCGTCGACACGATGGTGACGCCAAGGCCGTTCGCCACGCGCGGCACTGCGCCGACCGCCGCATAGACGCGGCGGCCTGGACGCGACACGCGCTCAATCTGCTTGATCACCGGCTCGCCGTCGAAATATTTCAGCTCGACTTCGAACTCGGTGCGGCCGTTGCCGAAATCCGTCGTCGTGTAGCCGCGGATGTAGCCTTCTTCCTTCAGCACGTCGAGCACATGCGCGCGCAGCTTGGAGCCCGGCGTCGCCACCTTGTCCTTGCGGCGCATCTGCGCATTGCGGATGCGGGTGAGGAGATCGCCCAACGGATCGTTGATCGCCATGTGCCCCTCCTTACCAGCTCGACTTCACAAGGCCCGGAACCAAGCCTCGCGAGCCCAGTTCGCGCAGCGCGATGCGCGACATTCTCAGCTTGCGGTAGAACCCGCGCGGACGGCCCGAGATTTCGCAGCGGTTGCGGATGCGGACCGGCGTTGAATTGCGCGGCAGCTCCGCGAGCTTGAGACGCGCCTCGAAACGCTCTTCGACGCTCAGCGCCTTGTCGTTCGCCGTCGCCTTCAGCCGCGCGCGGCGTCCCGCATAGGACTTCACGAGCTTCTGCTTCCGCTTGTTGTTCTCAATCGCGCTTTTCTTCGCCATTACCAGTTTCGCCTTTCGGTATCCGCGTTTGAGGAGCCGTTACGCCCTCACTGCCGGAACGGGAAATTGAACGCCTTCAACAAGGCGCGCGCCTCTTCGTCGGTTTTCGCCGTCGTGCAGACGATCACATCCATGCCCAGAATCGACTCGGCCTTGTCGTAGTCGATTTCCGGAAACACGATGTGCTCCTTGATGCCGAGCGCATAATTGCCGCGACCGTCGAAGGACTTCGGATTCAGTCCGCGGAAGTCGCGCACGCGCGGCAAGGCCACGGTGATCAGCCGGTCGAGGAACTCATACATGCGCGTCTTGCGCAGCGTCACCTTCGCGCCGATCGGCATGTTCTCGCGCAGCTTGAAGGTCGAAATCGCCTTGCGCGCGCGGGTGACGACCGGCTTCTGCCCGGCGATGAGGCCGAGATCCGCCGCCGCCGACGACGCCTTCTTGCTGTCGTTGACGGATTCGCCGACGCCCATGTTGAGCACGATCTTTTCGATCGTCGGCACTTCAAGCGTGTTCTTATAGCCGAACTGCTTGGTGAGCGCCTCGCGCACGACGTCGTCGTAGTGCTTCTTCATCCGCGGCACGTAGGCGCCGTCGGCGCCGACGGGCGCCGCGCCCTCAGCCTTCGCCGGCTTTTCCTTGGCGGCCTTCTTCGGCTCCTTCGCCTCCGCGCCCTCGGCGGCGGGCTTTTGAGCCTTGGCGGGCTTTTCGGCCTTCGGCTTCTTTTCCTCAGCCATCGATCAATTCTCCGGAACGCTTGGCGACGCGGACCTTGCGGCCGTCGTCGAGAATCTTGAATCCGACGCGCGTCGGCCTGCCGTCCTTGGGATCGGCCAGCGCGAGATTCGACAGATCGATCGGCGCGGCCTTGTTGACGATGCCGGCTTCGCGATCCTTGGTCTGACGCTGATGGCGCTTGACCATATTGACGCCGTCGACGACGGCGCGGCCGTCGCTCGGGATCACGCGCAGCACTTCGCCGCTGCGGCCCTTGTCGCGGCCGGCGAGAACGACGACCTTGTCGCCCTTCTTGATCTTGGCGGCCATTACAACACCTCCGGAGCGAGCGAGATGATCTTCATGTGATTCTTGGCGCGCAGCTCGCGCGGCACCGGTCCGAAAATACGGGTGCCGATCGGCTCTTTCTGATTATTGATCAGCACGGCGGCGTTGGAATCGAACCGAATGACGGAGCCGTCCGCGCGTTTGATGTCCTTCGAAGTGCGCACGACGACGGCCTTGAGCACGTCGCCCTTCTTGACGCGGCCGCGCGGAATCGCCTCCTTGATCGACACGACGATAATGTCGCCGACGCCGGCGTATTTGCGCTTTGAGCCGCCCAGCACCTTGATGCACATCACGCGGCGCGCGCCCGAATTATCGGCGACGTCGAGGTTGGTCTGCATCTGAATCATGGCTTACCCGCCTTTCGTTCCGGTCTGGTTTCGGCGAGCCCGCTGTGGACTGCGCCGACTTCGTCCGGACAGTTCTTTTTCCGACTACGCTCCGGCCGTCTCTTCGACGACGCGCCAACGCTTCAATTTCGAAATCGGCGCGGTCTCTTCGATCGTCACCGTATCGCCCACCTTGAACGCGCCGTTCTCGTCATGGGCGTGATAGTTCTTTGTGCGGCGCACCGTCTTCTGGAACAGCGGATGGGTGAAACGGCGTTCGACCTTCACCACCACCGTCTTGTTCTGCTTGTCGCTGACGACGACGCCCTGGAGAATTCGCTTCGGCATGGCGCTTTAACCCTGCTGTTCCGCGCGCTTCTGCGCGGCGATGGTTTTTGCGCGGGCGATGTCGCGACGAACGACGCGCACGCGCGAGGTGTTCTCGAGCTGGCCGGTCGCCCGCTGAAAGCGCAGATTGAACTGCTCTTTCTTGAGCTTCAGCACTTCGTCACTGAGCTGATCTTCGGTCATCGCCTTGATGTCGGAGAGGCGCTGCTTGGATTTCATCACGTCCCCCTTACTCTGCGATGCGTTCGATGAAGCGAGTCTTGATCGGCAGCTTCGCGGCGGCGAGCGTGAGCGCCTCGCGCGCCAGCGGCGCGGGCACGCCGTCGATCTCGAACATGATGCGGCCGGGCGCAACGCGCACCGCCCAGAATTCCGGCGCGCCCTTGCCCTTGCCCATACGCACTTCGGTCGGCTTCTTGGAGACCGGCACGTCGGGGAAGATGCGGATCCAGACGCGTCCGGCGCGCTTCATATGGCGCGTCATGGCGCGGCGCGCGGCTTCAATCTGGCGCGCGGTGATGCGCTCCGGCTCAAGCGCCTTCAGGCCGAACTGACCGAAGTCCAGCGAGTAGCCCGCCTTGGAGGCGCCCCGGATGCGGCCCTTGAAGGCCTTACGGAACTTGGTGCGTTTGGGTTGCAGCATGGTAGCGCTCTTTAATCCCGTTCGTTACGCCGCGTCGCGCGGTTCGCGCGGCTCGCGACGACGGCGGTCGCCGCCGCGATCGCGATCGCCATGGTCGCCGCCGGCGGCCTGTTCGGCCGCCTTCTTATCCTGCGCCATCGGATCGTGCTCGAGGATTTCGCCCTTGAAGATCCAGACCTTGATTCCGCAGGCGCCATAGGCGGTATGCGCGGTCGCCGTGCCGTAATCGACGTCGGCGCGCAGCGTATGCAGCGGCACGCGGCCTTCGCGATACCATTCGAGACGCGCGATCTCCGCGCCGCCGAGACGGCCCGAGCAATTGATGCGGATGCCCTGCGCGCCGAGGCGAATGGCCGACTGCACGGCGCGCTTCATCGCGCGGCGGAAGGCGACGCGACGCTCGAGCTGCTGCGCGATCGACTCGGCGACGAGCGCGGCCTCGGTCTCGGGCTTGCGCACCTCGATGATGTTGATCACGACCTCGCTGCCGGTCAGCTTGCCGACCAGCTTGCGGATCTTGTCGATGTCCGCGCCCTTCTTGCCGATGACGACGCCGGGACGCGCCGAATGGATGGTCACGCGGCACTTCTTGTGCGGACGCTCGATGACGATCTTCGAGACCGCCGCCTGCTTCAGCGTCTTCGCCACCGCCTCGCGGATCGCCATGTCCTCATGCAGCAGCTTGGCGTATTCGCCCTTGCTGGCGAACCAGCGCGAATCCCAGGTGCGGTTGACGCCCAGTCGCAGCCCGATCGGATTAACCTTCTGACCCATGGTGTTGAATCCTTTAGGCGTTGGCTTGCGCTTCGACTTCGCGCACGATGATCGTCAGATTGGCGAAGGGCTTCTCGATCCGGCTTGCCCGGCCACGCGCGCGGGCATGGAAGCGCTTCATCACCAACGCCTTGCCGACGAAGGCCTGAGCGACGACGAGGTCGTCGACGTCGAGGCCGTGATTGTTCTCGGCGTTGGCGATGGCGCTTTCGAGCGTCTTCTTCACCTCATGCGCGATCCGCTTCCTGGAGAATTCCAGATCGGCGAGCGCGCGATCCACCTTCTTGCCGCGGATCAGCTGCGCGAGCAGATTGAGCTTCTGCGGCGACACGCGCAGCATCCGCGCAACGGCCTTCGCTTCGTTTTCCGCAAGCCGGGGCGGATTGGCTTCCTTCGACATCGTGAGCCTCTCTTAGCCTCTCTTGGCCTTCTTGTCGGCCGCATGGCCGTGGAAGGTGCGGGTCGGAGCGAATTCGCCGAATTTGTGGCCAATCATGTCTTCCGACACGGACACGGGAATATGCTTCTGGCCGTTGTGCACGCCGAAGGTCAGCCCCACGAATTGCGGGAGAATGGTGGAGCGGCGGCTCCAGATCTTGATGACCTCCGAACGGCCCGAGGCGCGCGAGGCCTCGGCCTTCTTGAGAAGATAGCCGTCGATGAACGGGCCCTTCCAGATCGAGCGAGCCATGGGTTAGCCCTTCTTCTTGCGATTGTGCCGCGAGGACACAATGAAACGGTCGGTGGATTTATTCGTGCGGGTCTTCTTGCCCTTGGTGGGCTTGCCCCAGGGCGTGACCGGATGGCGGCCGCCCGAGGTGCGGCCTTCGCCGCCGCCATGCGGGTGGTCGATCGGGTTCATCGTGACGCCGCGATTGTGCGGGCGGCGGCCGAGCCAGCGCGAACGGCCGGCCTTGCCTATCGAAGTGTTCATGTGATCCGGGTTGGACACCGCGCCGAGAGTGGCGAAGCACTGCCCATGGATCAGGCGCTGCTCGCCGGAATTCAGGCGAATGATCACATAGCCCTGATCGCGGCCGACGATCTGCGCATAGGTGCCGGCCGAGCGGGCGACGGCGCCGCCCTTGCCGATCTTCATTTCGACATTGTGCACGATGGCGCCGACCGGAATGTTGGCGATCGGCATGGCGTTGCCGGGCTTCACGTCGACCTGATTGCCGGCGATCACTTCGTCGCCGACCGCAAGACGCTGCGGCGCGAGAATATAGGCCAGCTCATTGTCGGCGTAGCGGATGAGCGCGATGAAGGCCGTGCGGTTCGGATCATATTCGAGGCGCTCGACCTTGCCCGGCACGTCCAGCTTGCGCCGCTTGAAATCGACGATGCGATAGGCCTGCTTATGGCCGCCGCCGCGAAAACGCACGGTGACGCGTCCGGAATTATTGCGTCCGCCCTTCGAGGTCTTGCCCTCGGTCAGCGTCTTGACCGGCTTGCCCTTGTAGAGCTCACGGCGGTCGACGATGACGAGCTGGCGAAGGCCCGGCGTGACCGGCTTGAATGTCTTCAGCGCCATAGTTCTATCCTCACGCCTTCCTTACAGTCCGGTCGTCACGTCGATCTTGTGGCCCTCGGCGAGGGTCACGACCGCTTTCTTGACGTCGCTCTGCTGGCCGCGCATCCCGCGGAAGCTCTTGACCTTGCCCTTGCGCAGGAGCGTGTTGACGCTTTCGACCTTGACGTCGAACAGGCCTTCGACCGCCGCCTTGATCTGGGGCTTCGTGGCGGTCTTCGCGACGTTGAAGACCACCTTGTTGCTCTCCGAGGCGAGCGTCGCCTTCTCGGTGATGACCGGGGCGACGATCACGTCGTAATGGCGAACGTCCTTGCTCATTTCAGTCGCGCCTCCAGCGCGTCCACGGCGGCGCGGGTCAACACCAGCTTCTCGCGGCGAAGAATGTCGTAAACATTGACGCCTTCGACCGGCAGAACGTCGATCTTCGGAATGTTGCGCGCGGCGAGCGCAAAATTGTTCTGCGGCGCACCGCCGACGATGATGATCGCGCTGTCGACGCCGGTCTTGGCGAAGCCCGACGCCAGCAGCTTGGTCTTCGGCTCGGAAAGCTCCGCCGACTCCCAAACGATGATGCCGCCGTCCTTCGCCTTCGCCGACAGGGCGTGCTTCAGCGCGAGCTGGCGCACTTTCTTCGGCAGATCATGCGCATGGCTGCGCACCACCGGGCCGAAGGCGCGTCCGCCGCCGCGGAACTGCGGCGCGCGCGCCGAGCCGTGACGGGCCCCGCCCGTGCCCTTCTGCTTATGCAGCTTCTTTCCCGAGCGGGCGATCTCGGCGCGGTTCTTGACCGCATGGGTGCCGGCGCGGCGCTTGGCGAGCTGCCAGCGGATCATGCGGAAAATGAGGTCCTTGCGCGGCTCGAGGCCGAATACCTCATCGGAGAGTTCGATCGAACCGGCCGCCTGGCCGTCGAACGACGTGACGTCGATCTTCACGGCTCAGTCCTCCTTCTTCTCTTCTTGCGGAGCGGCGTCGGACGCCGCGCCTTCGCCCTGTCCGTCCCCGAGGCGGAACTTGCCCGGCTGCGGCGCATCCTTCGGGAGCGCGCGCTTCACCGCGTCGCGCACGAAAATCCAGCCGCCCGCCGTGCCCGGCACCGCGCCCTCGACGAGCAGCAGTCCCCGATCAGGGTCGGTCTGCACGACGCGCAGATTCTGCGTGGTCACGCGCTCGACGCCCATGTGGCCGGCCATTTTCTTGTTCTTGAAGGTCTTGCCCGGATCCTGACGGCCGCCGGTCGAACCATGCGAGCGATGCGAAATCGAAACGCCGTGCGACGCGCGCAAGCCGCCGAAGCCCCAACGCTTCATCGGACCGGCGAAGCCTTTGCCGGTCGACGTTCCCGTCACGTCGACGAACTGGCCGACGACGAAATGATCGGCAGTGATCTCGGCGCCGATCGGCAGCAGCTCGTCCTCGTTCACGCGGAACTCGGCGAGCTTCATCTTCGGCTCGACCGACGCCGCGGCGAAACGCGCGCGTTCGGCCTTCGAGACGTTCTTGACCTTGGCGCGGCCGATGCCGAGCTGCACGGCGGTGTAGCCGTTCTTCTCCTGGGTCCGCTGCGCGACGACCTGGCAGCCGTCGAGCTTCAGGACCGTGACCGGCACATGCTCGCCCGCCTCCGTGAAGACGCGGGTCATTCCGACCTTTTGCGCGATGACGCCCGACCGCATGATCCAATCCTTCGCAAAGCGCGCTCGCTTCTCTTGAGGAGCGCCGCCTGAATTCCGTTAAAGCTTGATCTCGACGTCCACGCCGGCGGCAAGATCGAGCTTCATGAGCGCGTCCACCGTCTGCGGGGTGGGATCGACGATGTCGAGAACGCGTTTATGCGTCCTGATCTCGAACTGTTCGCGCGACTTCTTGTCGATGTGCGGCGAACGGTTCACCGTGAATTTTTCGATGCGCGTCGGCAACGGAATCGGACCGCGGACCTGAGCGCCCGTGCGCTTGGCCGTCGAGACGATCTCCTTCGTCGACGTGTCGAGAATCCGGTGATCGAACGCCTTGAGGCGAATCCGGATATTTTGACCGTTCATTGTCTCGTCCTTTGGGACCGCGAGCGGCTCTGCTCGCCTTCATGCGCCGCGCGGAAGCCGCGCGGCTTTGTTCACAAGAGCGAGCGCTTGGCCCGCGGCCCGGATTCGCTTTACTCGATGATGCTGGCGACGACGCCGGCGCCGACGGTGCGTCCGCCTTCGCGGATGGCGAAGCGCAGCTTCTCCTCCATGGCGATCGGCACGATCAGCGCGACTTCCATCGTCACATTGTCGCCCGG
>NZ_JBFWNB010000085.1:0-7466 GCF_050251305.1 Methylocystis sp.
AGCCGCGCGCAACATATTTGCGCGCTCCGATTTAGTCAAGGCGAGGCTCATTCAGATAAAGCATTGAATTATCATATCATTTTAAGACGTGGGCCTATCGACCGCACGGGAAGGCGCCGCGGCGCGTCAAAATGCCGAAGCTGAAGCGCGCCGGCGCGGAACTGTGACGGCGTCCAATTGATTACGCTTTTATGACGCTCTCTCTCCGATCCCATGGGCCGCTGTTCGGATTCCTGGCTTTGCTGCTCGCGCCGAGCCTCGCCATCGCGGGCGGCGCGATGTCGTTTCACCTTCGTTTTGAAGCGCTGCTGGTCGTTTCCGGCCTGTTGGTCGCGGCCTGCGTGCTCGGCGGCTATTCCTTCGCCGAACTCGGACTGGGCGCGCCTCGGGGCTATCGCGCCTGGTTGATCTGCGGCGCGCTGACCTGCCTTCTGCTGGCGGCGATCGTCGTTGAAGCGCAATTCCTGAACCATGCGCATGCGCCGCCGAACTGGGCCGCCTTCGCGCCCTTCTATGCGCTCGTGTCGAGTCCCTGTCAGGAAGTCGTGTGCCGCTCGATTCCGAAGTTGATCGCCGACCGGCTGCAGATGAGCGGACGGAACTATGTGTTGTTTTCCTCGGCGGTCTTTTCGGCGATGCACGCCGCCTATGGCGATCCCGTGCTGCTCGCCAACACCTTTCTCGCGGGCGTCGCGTGGAGCACCGCCTATCTGTTCACGCGCAACGTCTGGCCGCTGACCGCGTCTCACGCCGCGGTCGGCTCCTTCGCGTTCTGGATCGGGCTCGCCTGACCGTCGGGCCGCGGTCTGGCGCGCATCGCCGCGCGCAGCAGCAGCCACAGCACGCCGGCGTTCAGCACATGCCACAGGAGATGCGCGCCGAGCGGAAAGGCGGGACAGACCGCGCGGTCGACGGTTCGGAAGAAAAGGGAGACTGCGAAGAGAAGCGCGGCGCGCGCCAGCGCATGGGCGAGGTCGCGCCGGCCGCCCGACCATAGCAGCGCGGCGAAGATCGACAGCGCGACGAGCGCCGGCAGATAGCCGATCGAACCGTTGAGCGCATCGACCGTCGTCGCGAAATGCGATCCGGCGGCGAACGCCAGCGTGATCGCCGTCGCGAGACCCAGCCCGAGGCCGAAGAATCGGCGAAGCGCGAGCAGGAAATAGCCGTAGATGAAAATCGCGATCGGAATCACATCGAGCAGCATGGCGCCGCGCGTCGCCAGCGTATGAAAGGCGAAGCTGCCGACGCCGACCGACGCGGCGACGACGATGAGCGCGAGCGCCGGATAATCGTCCCCGCCGCGCCGTCGCCAAAGAATGAAGGCCGCCGCGGCCGCTATGACGAAGGCGAAATTGCTGAGCGCGTTCGCCGGCTCCGCCCAGAAGGCCGAGCTTTGCCGCTCGCAATAATCCATCACCGGCGCGCGCCAATCCATGAGCGATCCTTGCCGTCGGACTGCGACAATGCGACGACGCGCGTCGCCGCGACGCGTCAGTCGCCGGAAGGCGGCAGACTTTTCGGAGCGGCCTTCTCTCCGGGCAGCGGCGTCGACTCGCCCAGCGTATCGCGCACATAGAGTTTGATCACGGCGACATAGATGATGACCGTCAGCGGCGCGGCGAAGATCGTGGCGCCCAGTCCGAACAGCGTGCCGAACAGCGCAATCGAAATCAGCATCAGCGCCGGCGGCACCCGCACCAATTGCCGCTGAATGAGCGGCATGATCATGTTGCCGTCGAGTTGGTGAATGGCGAGATAGGCGAGGATCGTCCACAGCATGGCGTATGGCCCGATCGTCGCCGCGACCGCGACCGAGGGAAAGATCGCCAGGATCGGACCGATATAGGGGATGAATTCCGAAAGCCCCGATATGGCGCCGAGCGCTATGGGCGACGGCAGGCCGATCAGCCAGACCGCTGTCCCGGCCATGACGCCCATCGTGACCATTTCGATCATCTGGCCGAGCAGCCAGCGACGCAGCGCGGCGGCGACATGATCGAGCGTTTCGCGCGCTCGATTGCGCCAGCGCGGCGCAAACAGCAGCATGAAGCCTTCGCTGTAGAGCGCCGGCTCGCCCGCAATGAAGACGCCGGCGAAAAAAGCGACCAGGCCGCCGAGTACCGCCTCGGTGCTGACGGTGAAGAAAGGTCCGAGCAGACCGGAGATCGAAATATTCTCGCCGAAATATTCGGAGAGTCCCGATCGGCCGATCTCCGCCGAAATCAGATCCGCCGTCTGCTCGGCGCGGCGCAGCACGTCATGGAATTCGGCGGCCATCGTGCGGCCGAAGAGATAGAAGGTGCCGCCGATGATCGAGGCGATCAGCACGCCCGACAGCGTGAGCGCCAATCCGCGCGGCAGGCGGAGCTTGAGAAAGGGCGTCGCGACGAGATGAATGAGCGTCGCGACGAGCACCGCGCCGGTCGCAAGGACGATGACGTTGAATAGCCGCCAGATGAGAAATGGCATGAGGGCGAGCGCGATGAAAATCGCCGAACGCAGAACGAATTCGCCTCTGTTCATGTCAGCTTCGCCCGATCACATGAGGTCAACGCGCCTAAGCCGCAGGACAAGCGCATACTCAAGACATCTAGGGCGGCGAACGGTCAGAGCGCTTACAAGACTATTCCCGCAAGGCGATTCCCGGCGCGCGCCGGGACCATCCTAACGGGCGACACGGCAAAAGAATTCGATTCATTACGACGGCTTGAGCACGTCGACTCGAGCCCCCAAACGATCAGCTCGCCAGCGCGAATTTCTCCGCCTGTTCGAGATCGACCGAGACGAGCTGCGAGATTCCGCGCTCCGCCTGCGTCACGCCGAACAGCCGGTCCATGCGCGCCATGGTGATCGGATTATGCGTGATGGTGACGAAGCGCGTGTCGGTCTTCTTGCGCATTTCGTCGAGCAGATCGCAGAAGCGTTCGACATTGCTGTCGTCGAGCGGCGCGTCGACCTCGTCCAGCACGCAGATCGGCGACGGATTGGTGAGGAAGACCGCGAAAATGAGCGACATGGCGGTCAGCGCCTGCTCGCCGCCGGAGAGCAGCGTCATCGTCGTCGGCTTCTTGCCGGGCGGGCGCGCGAGAATGTCGAGTCCCGCCTCAAGCGGATCGTCGCTTTCGACGAGCTGCAATTCCGCCGAGCCGCCGTCGAACAGCAGCGTGAACAGCTCCTTGAAATGTTCATTGACCTTGTCGAAGGCGGCGATCATGCGCTCGCGGCCTTCCTTGTTGAGGCTGGCGATCGCGGCGCGCAATTTCTTGATCGCCTCCGAGAGGTCGTCGCGTTCGGCGATCATCTTTTCGCGCTGCGCCTCGACCTCGGTAAGTTCGTCGTCGGCGCGCAGATTGACGGCGCCGAGGCGCTCCCGATCGGCGCGCAGATTTTCGAGCCGCCGTTCGATCTCGGCGATCTCGGGCAGATCGTCGCCGTCTTTGACCTCGGCGAGTTCGGCGAGCGCATGCGGCGTCGATTCGAGATCATGGGCGATGGCGCGCTCGACGTCGGCGACGCGCTGGCGCGCGGCCTCGAGCTGCGCTTCGCTGCGCGCCATCTCTTCGCGCGCGGCGCTCATCGCTTCCAACGCGGCGCGCGCGGCGCGATCGGCTTCGGCGAGCCGCATCTCGGCGCTGGCGCGCGCGTCGGAGGCGTCGCGGCGCGCGGCCTCCGCTTCTTCGAGCGCGTTCATCAGCGCGCGGCGCTGGCCGATGAAGGCGTCGGGCGCGTCGCTCAGGCGCCCATGCTCCTCTTGCGCCGTCGCCAGCCGCTCCTCGAGTTCGCCGATGCGGTCCTGCGCGCGATCGCGCCGCTGCGTCCATGAAGAGGCGTCGCGCGCGATCGCCGAGAGCCGAGCGGCGCGGGCCGATCTTTCGTGGCGCAAGGCGGCAAGCGCCGCCCGCGCCTCGCCGGCCTGGGCGCGCTCGACCGTTGCGCGGCCCCGCAAATTCTCCAGAGCGCCGGCCAGAAAGGCCGGTTCTTCGAGTTCGTCGAGCGCCTGCGTCACGCCGGCGCGCTTTTGCGCGGCCTCGTCGCGATTGGCGAGCGTCTGTGCCTTCGCCTCCTGCAGCGCGGAGAGGCGCTGGGCGATCTGCGCCTGACGGCGTTCCGCCGTGGAATGACGTTCGCGGGCTTCCTCCAGCCGGGCGCGGGCGCGGCGCTGGGCGTCGCGCGCCGCGACGTCGGCCTCTGCGGCGAGCCGCGTCGCTTCGCGCGCCGCGTTCAGCTCCTCTTTCAGCGCATCGGCCGTTTCGCGGGCGGCGACGGCCTCGACGCGGAGATCCGCGAGCCGGTTCTTCTCGGCAAGGCGGCGCGCGGCCGCCGTCGGCGCCTCGGCGGCCTGGGTGAAACCGTCCCAGCGCCAGAGATCGCCCTCTTTGGAGACGAGCCGCTGGCCGGGCTTCAAGAGCTTGCGCAGGCTTTCGCCCTCGGCGCGCAGCACCACGCCGATCTGCGCCAGACGACGCCGCAGCGCCGGCGGCGCGCCGACGAGGTCGCCGAGCGCGCGCACGCCATTGGGCAGCGCCGGATCGCCCTCGCTCGACGTCGCCGACCAATGCGCCGGCGCCGAATCGTCGGCCGAGGCGTCGAGATCGTCGCCAAGCGCCGCGCCGAGCGCGGTCTCATAGCCTTTCTCGACGGTCATGCTCTCGACCACCGGCGCCCAGAGGCCGCCGGCGCCGGTTTGCAGCAGATGTTCGAGCGTGCGGACCTCGGTCTCGAGCCGCTGCGCGCGCAGCGCGGCCTGCTCCAGCGGCGCGCGGGCGGCGGTCTCGGCCTCGCGCGCCTGCCGAGAGGCCGCTTCGGCCGCCTGCGCAGCCTCTTCCGCCCCGCGCGCGTCCTGCGCCGCCTGTTCGAACGCCTGGGCGAGACGCTCGACCTCGTCGGCGCCGCCGCCCTGCCCGGCGATCAGCGCAAATTCCGTTTCGATGCGGGTCAGCTCCGCCTCGAAGCGTGCGACCCGCTGAGTCTCGTCGCGCAGCGCCGCATCGAGCGCCGCCCGCCTGGCGTTGACGCCGGCAAGCTGTTCCTGCGCGCTCGACAGCTCGGCCTCGGTCGCCGCCAGCGCCGATTCGATCTCGGAGAGCCGCGCCTGCGCTTCGGACTCGCGCTCGGCGTCACGCGAATCGCCGCTTTCGAGCTCGGCGCGCTCATGCTCGAGCCGTTCCGCGACCTCCGCCGCATCCTGAATCAGCGCGCGCTCGCGTTCGAGATCGCGGCCGAACTGTTCGATATGCCGCTGCAGCTCGGCGATTCGCGCCTTGGCGCGCTGCTCGTCGGCCTCGAGCGCCTCACGCGCCGCGACCAGCCGATGCAGCGCCGCGCCCGCCTCCGCCTCCTTCTCGCGAAGCGGCGGCAGTTCATGCGCGGCGACGGCCTGAAACTTCGCCGCTTCCGCCTGTTCGAGCGTGCGTTCCTGGACGCCGCTGCGGCTCGCGTCGAGCTTCTCGGCCGCCGCCTGCAGCTGTTCGGCGGCGAGCTGATAGGCGACCAGCGCGGCGAGCGCCTCATTCTTGCGGATCTGCGCCGCGAGACCGCGGTATTTCGTGGCCTGGCGCGCCTGGCGCTTGAGGCTGTCGGCCTGACTGTCGACCTGCTTCAGCACGTCTTCGAGGCGGGTGAGATTTTCCGACGCCGCGTTGAGCCGCAGCTCCGCTTCGTGCCGGCGCGAATGCAGACCGGCGACGCCGGCGGCGTCTTCGAGAATGCGGCGGCGCGCCTGCGGCTTCGCGGAAATGATCTCGCCGATCTGGCCCTGGCGCACGAGCGAGGGCGAGCGGGCGCCGGTCGCCGCGTCGGCGAAGAGAATCTGCACGTCGCGGGCGCGCACTTCGCGGCCGTTGATTCGATAGGTCGAGCCCTGTTCGCGCTCGATCCGGCGCGTCACCTCGATCGCGTCGGCATCGTTGAACGCCGCCGGCGCGGTGCGCGCGGAATTGTCGAGAACGAGCCCGACTTCGGCGAGATTGCGCGCCGGGCGCGAACCGCCGCCCGAAAAGATCACGTCGTCCATGCCGGACGCGCGCATGTTCTTGTATGAGTTCTCGCCCATCACCCAGCGCAGGGCCTCGACGAGATTCGACTTGCCGCAGCCGTTCGGTCCGACGACGCCCGTCAGCCCCGGCTCGATGAGGAAATCGGTCGGCTCGCAGAAGCTCTTGAAGCCCAGAAGGCGTAGGCGCTCGAATTTCATTGCCTAGAAGACCGCCACAAAGTGCAGGGGAAAGCAAGAAAACGGACGCGATATGTTGTGGGAAGGCGCTTCTCACGCCTGCCGCGCCGTCAGCCTGACGAGCGGCGCGCGCCTTCGAATCACGATTTTTGATTGCATCGTAGAATTGCGGCGGAAAAAATAGGCGGCGAGACGCGAATCGTTTGAAAATCGGGCGAAGGTTTCCTCGTCCTTCGAGGTCGAGGGAGAAAAACCGGGCGCTGCGGCGACCGCCGCTCTTACGGGGAAGAATGGGCTCAGCCAGTCCGCGGGACGAAGATTTCTGGGTGTTCGGCTACGGTTCGCTGATGTGGCGGCCGGGCTTCGACTTCATCGACAGCGCGCTCGCCTGGGTGCATGGCTATCACCGCGCGCTGTGCATCTTCTCGCATGTCCATCGCGGCACGCCGGAACGGCCGGGACTGGTGCTCGGGCTGGATCGCGGCGGCTCCTGCCAGGGCGTCGCCTTCAAGGTCGCGGCCCGCGATCGCGACAAAACGATCAGCTATCTGCGCGAACGCGAACTCGTCACCTCGGTCTATCTGGAAAGAACGCTCGGCGTGCGATTCGCCGAGGGCGGCTGCGCCAAGGCGATCGCTTACGTCGTCGACCGGACGCATATTCAATACGCCGGACGACTGCCGGAAGAGGAGATGATTCGCCTCATCGCCGAAGGCGTCGGACAGAACGGCGACAATCCCGCCTATGTGCGCAACACCTACGAACATCTGCTGCGGCTCGACATCCACGACGCCGAGCTCGCCGAGATCGTCCGCCGGCTGGATCATGATTCGTGCAGAGCGGTCTCGGCGTTGGGCGGCGCCGGCGATGAGCCGACGCCGCTTTGACGCAACGCCTTACGCAACGCTTGTGCAAAAACCGACACGCTCAAACGCACGGACGCGCGCGATGCAACGCTTACGCCACCGACACGAGGTCCGCCGGATCAGTTGAGCAGCGACGCGGAAAGATCGCGCAGCGTCGCGGCGTCAGCGCAAAAATGCACGTGCCATTCGGCGACGCCGAGTTCATGCGCCATCCTGCGCAGCGCGCGGCGGTCGCGTGGAGCGCGCTCCAAGCTTTTGGAATCGATCGCGTTATCCGCATTTGGGCGATTCCGCCCCAACGCCGCGCGATCGACCGCGCCTTCCTGCGCGAGAAACACGCAGACCGGCCGAGTCGTCGCGCCCTCCCGCGCGACGCCGATGACGACGCCATTCGTCACATCGGCGATAAACGACTCTTCGCCCGA
>NZ_JBFWNB010000086.1:0-7306 GCF_050251305.1 Methylocystis sp.
CGCGCGACGCGACGCGTCTTCATGAAGCGCTTGCGCCAGAGCCTTACGCGCGCTCAGCGCGACAATCTCTACGTCCAATCCGCTGAGCGTGCGCCGCGACTCGACGCGCCGCGCGCGCAAGGCTTCGATCAATTCGGACGCCGCGTCGCTCGTCTCGGAAAAGGGATGTTCGCGCGCGCCGCAGACAGGACATGGCGCATCGTCGCTCAACGTCGCGCGCAGTCGCAGCGCATGGGGATCCGCCGCGGCGTCCGCCAGTTCGCCGAGCCGTTCGACGTCGGCGCGTTGCGCCGCATGTTGCGCGCGCTGCGCGCGCAG
Source organism: Methylocystis sp. (assembly GCF_050251305.1). Taxonomy (GTDB): domain Bacteria; phylum Pseudomonadota; class Alphaproteobacteria; order Rhizobiales; family Beijerinckiaceae; genus Methylocystis. Next base: position 319 of record NZ_JBFWNB010000086.1, read on the forward strand.
CGCCTCGAGGTCCTGCGAAAGCGCGGCTTTGTCCTGCGCGCAGCGCGTCACGTCGCGATGCGCCGACGCCGCCGCGGCGTCCGCCTCCTCATAGGCGCGCGCCCATCGGCGCAAGGTTTCGATGCGTTCGATGGCGCGCGTGAGGTCGTCGGCGCGCGCGAGCGCCACAGGCTCGTCGAGAGCGTCCAGCGCACGGACGCGCTCCGCGATCTGAGTCGCGAGCTTTTCACTGGCGGTCTTGTCTTGCGCATCGCGCGATTCAAAATCCGCAAGCGTCGCCGCGTCGCGAGAAATATTCGCGACGGCGGTCGCCAGCGCCGTATCGCACGCGCGCCTGGCCTGCGAAAGTTCAACGCGCTTCGTCAGCCAGTCGTCAATTTCCTGCAGGCGTTCGCTGAGCGCGCGCGTCGGCGCCAGACGCTCGAGATCGGTGTCGGCCTTCTCCTTCTCGCGCTGATGATCGCCGAGTCGTTGCGCCGCATCAGCGCGTTCAGCGCGCTTCGTCGCGGCGCGCGACGCAGCATCCTCTGCGATGCTGCGAGACTTTGCTTCCTCCTCCGCCAGATTGGCGATACGCGAATCGAGCGCCGCCGCCTCGGCCCAGATCGGCGCGAATCGGGCGATCTCCGCCTCCGCGGCGACACATGCGCTGGCGGCCGTGCGGGCCTGCGCATCCTTCGCGACGAAGGCTTCCTGCGCGGCGATCGCCTCCGTTTTCGCTTCGGCCGCCTGACGCGCCGCCTCGCGGAGAGCATCCTCTGCGCGGCGCAAATCGTCGCGCGGCGCGCGCAGCGGCTCGACGCGCGCCAGCGCGGCGAGCGTTTCGCGAAGCGGCGACATCGCCTGGAACGCGCGCAAGGCGTCCTCTCGCGCCGCCATCGCCTGCGCGAGCTTCGCTTGCGCCTGCGCCAGCGAGTCTAGCCGGCGCAGAACGTCGAGCAACGCTCCGCGCGCCGCTGCAACCTCAACGCGCTCGGCTTCGGTCTTTGCGCGTTCCGCGCCGATCTCCGCCCGCTCGGCTTCGGTCATCACGCCGATCTCGGCAAGGCTGCGTTCGATGAGCGTCGCCGCCTGCTGCGCCTCGCGCGCCCGCTCAAAGGCGCGTTTCGACAGAACGCCGTAGATCTCGGCGCCGGTGATCTTTTCGAGAAGCTCGGCGCGCTCCTTCGCGTCGGCGCGCAGAAAGGCGTCGAATTCGCCCTGCGCCAGAAGCGCCGTACGGCGAAACTGGTCGAAGGTGAGATCGGTCAATTCGACGATGCGGGAATTGACGGGTTCGATGCCGCTCTCGACCGCCGCCGCGATTTCGCCGGCGTCATCGATCCGCCACAGCGACCTGACGCGCTTTTGCAACGCGCCCGCCGGTCTGCCGCGCGCCCGCTGCAGGTCGCAACGCGCCCGATAGCGAAGATTGTCCCTGCCGATGAAGTCGACTTCCGCGAATCCGCGCCCAGCGCCGCGCCGAAGAATGGCGCGCGGGTCGCCGGCGGTCATCGTCTCGCCGGATGGATCCGGCGCGCCTTCGCTCGCGCCGGCGGCGACGACGCGCGGGAATTTGTCGTAGAGCGCGAGACAGACCGCGTCGAGAATCGTCGATTTTCCGGCGCCGGTTTCCCCTGTGATGGCGAAGAGGCCCGCCGAGCGGAGCGGCTCGCTGTCGAAGTCGATCGCGAAGCCCTCTGCGAGACTGGCGAGGTTGGCGCCTCTGATCGCCAGAATGCGCAACGTCACGCCTCCTGCAGAAGGCGCTCGAAACAGTCGCAATGATCGGCGGTCGGCGCGACGCCGTGGGCCTGCTCGAAGGCTTCGCGGAACAATTCCGCAGGCTTCCGTTCGGCCGCAAGCGCAGGCGGCGACGCCGTCGCCGCCTGCGCTTGCGGCCGCTCGACGCTCGTTGAGACGACGCGCAGCGGAAACTTCTCGCAGATCGCGTCGAGCTCGGCTTTCAATCCTGCTGCAGGACCGTCGACCCTGATCGCGAGATGTGCGAAGGGCCAGGCGTCCGTCGGCGCCGCAGCGTCAAGATCGAGCGCCTCAAGCGCGGGCTCGAGTTCCGTAATGGACAGAGCGCCGTGCGAAGGAACGCGTAAATGCCGAACGGCGCGGTCGAAGGCCGCATGTTCCATCGCAACGACGCCCGAGTCGCCGATATCGACGATGCTCACGCCATGCGCATAGTCGATTTCGGTCTTCGACATCGGAATCAGCGAACCCGAGTAGCGAATCGTCTCGCGGCCGACCGATTGCCGGCGATGCAGATGGCCGAGCGCGACATAAGCGATGTCGGGCGCGAACACGTCAGGCGGCAGCGCGTGCTCGCCGCCGACGATAATCCGTCTTTCGGCCCCTTCCGACTCGATCGCGCCCGCGACGTGTAGATGGCCGGTGACGATGAGCGGCGCCGTCCCGATCTCCCGCCGCGCGCCTTCGACCGCTTCGCGGTACATCTCGCGCACGGCCCCTGCGGGGTTTTCGTTCGCAACCGGAAGATCGACCGCGCGCGGATAGGGCAGCGCGAGAATATATGCGCCGACCTCGCCGCGCCTATTTCGGACCGGTAAAAGATGCGCGCGCGCATCGAACGCGCCCTCGCGCCGAGCAAAGGCGCCGATCGAAACGACGTCCGCCATCTCGAACAGGGCGCGCGGCGCTTCGAGCCGCGCCGCCGGATCATGATTGCCGGCGATGAGCACGATGCGGGCATGCGGACATGCGCCGCGCAAGTCGCGCAATGTCTCGTAGAGCAGTCGCTGGGCGTCGGCCGAAGGATTCAGGCTGTCGAAGACGTCGCCCGCCACGACGACGGCGTCGACCGCCCTCTCCTTCGCGACGCCGACAAGCTGCGCCAGAGCGGCGCGATGCTCGGCTTCGCGCGACCAGCCCTGCAGAGTCGCGCCGAGATGCCAATCAGCCGTATGAAGAAGCCGAATCACCCCGACAGTAGGCAACAGGCCGTCGGTCGTCGGCAAGAGACGTGGCGCGCCGATCGACCGCCGCGACGCCGTCAGACAGCGTTGCGATACGCCTTCGGCGAGAACACGGTCAGCAGAAGGATCCAAAGATCCAGGATGATCGACCAATTGTCGATGTAGTGGAGGTCATGTTCGACCCGCTCGCGGATCTTTTCGGGCGTGTCGATCTCGCCGCGCAGACCGTTGACCTGCGCCCAGCCGGTGATCCCCGGCTTGACATTGTGCCGGCGCGCATAGAGCGCGATGCGTCTCTCGAACAGCTGGTCGTGCGCGAGCGCATGCGGCCGCGGGCCGACGAGCGACATCTCGCCCCGCAACACGTTGAAGAGTTGCGGCAGTTCGTCGATGTTGTAGCGGCGAATGAACCGGCCGACGCGCGTGATGCGCGCATCATGCGCGGTCGCCTGCCTGACGTGGCGATCGTCCTCCATCGTCGTCATCGTGCGAAACTTGACGATGCGAAAGGTTTCGCGGTTGAAGCCATAGCGCCGCTGCAGGAACAGCGCCGGCCCCGACGAATCGAACTTGATCAGCAGCGCGACGCCCAACAGGAGCGGCGAGAGCAGAACCAGCGCCAGCGACGACGCGACAATGTCAAAAGCGCGCTTGGCGAAGATTTCCGCGAGATTGAGCGGATGACCGGCGAGACTGAGGCTCGAGATCGCGCCGACCTTGTCGATATGCGCGTCGACGAAACGGTCGAGCACGCGCTCCGGGCCGAGTTGAATGCGCGCGGGAACGCGCAGGAACGCCGTCACGCAGGAGTCGATCACGTCGGTGCGCGACCAGGGCGCCAGAATGAACACGTCGTCCGGACGCAGCAGGCGCGCCGAAGCGGCGGCCAGCGCCAGATCGTCGTCGAGCGTCTCCGCGCTGTCGCGCAATATGACGCCCCCGACGATATGCATTCCATATTTCCACGGTCTGTAACGGCGCGTGAATGTTTCCACGTCGTGCTCGAAGCCGACGAGAAACAGCCGGCGCGCCGAGACGCCGCCATGCGCCGCGCTCAGGCGCACGACATGAGTCATCGCCGCGCGCTCGGCATAAATCGCAACAAATCCGACGACATAGACCAGGACAAACGCCGCGCGCGACGAGTCGGCGCTGGTACGGGTGAGAAAGCCCGCCGACACCGCGCAGAGAATCACGACGCTCCAAAGGCTGAAGGTTCGCCAGCCATGCCCGCGCAGATTCAGATAGTTGGCGAAGCAGTATTCCTTGCGCATGACGTTCGCCAGGACGAAGGTCGCGGCCGCAAAGAGGCAGAGCTGCAGATTCGACGCGCTTTCCTGAGCGCCGCTGAACACCCAGTGGAGCCCGTCCCAGCCATAAACCGCGAAATGGTACAGCGCCTCCATCGACAGCGCTGCGATCATGATCGTCACAAAGTCGAGGAGCCCCGCAGCGAGCGAGAACGAAGCCCTGACGAGAGCGGTGTTGCGGCGCCTCGACGCCCCTGAAGCAGCCTTGCGTCGAGATCGGCTCGAAGTTCTCGTAGTCGCGCGAGGGGAAGCGTGGCGGCCGTTCAGCCGTCCAAGTTGAATGTCTTGGGACAATCCCATCTCCGGGTGAAGCAAAGCGTCCCGATCTGACACATTACGTGTTCTTCGGGCCGCGCTCGCCGCCTCACCTGCAAGGCTCAGGCCTCCAATACCTCTGTTGAGAAGTCGAGCGAGGGCTTCGGGAAAAACTAAATTCGTCTATTCCTTAGCGATTCGGATTACTTATCCGAATCTTCCCCCGCCACGATCGTTTATATTTCTGGACATTCGATCGTAACTGCGCCGCACGATCTTTCTGCGGCGCCTTCACAACCCTGTCGTCGTCCCTATAAAATATGCGCCGTCGCAGAGGCCCGGACCTTGGCGCGGTCCGTCAGGCCCTTCTCAAAATCGAGAGGCTGCCACGGGTGACTGTTTACTTCCGTCAACAGACCGTATCGCCGCAGGCGTGCCCGGCGCTTGTGCTCAACGCCGACTACAGGCCGCTGAGTTATTATCCGCTGTCGCTCTGGGGCTGGCAGGACGCGATCAAAGCGGTCTTCCTCGAGCGCGTGAACATCGTCTCGGAATATGACAAGACGGTCAAAAGCCCCAGCTTCGAAATGCGGCTTCCGTCGGTCGTGTCGCTCAAGGAATATGTGCGGCCGACCCGGCAGCCGGCGTTCACGCGATTCAACGTATTCCTGCGCGATCGCTTCACATGCCAGTATTGCGGCGAGCACGAAGAACTCACCTTCGATCATGTCATCCCTCGTTCAAAAGGAGGCGCGACGACGTGGGAAAACGTCGTCGCGGCGTGTTCGCCCTGCAATCTCCGCAAGGGCGACCGCCTTCCGAACGAAGCGCACATGACTCCGGCGCAACTCCCCTACCAGCCCTCAATCGCAGATCTGCATCGCAACGGGCGCCTGTTCCCTCCCAATTATCTGCACGAAAGCTGGATGGACTATCTGTATTGGGATTCGGTGCTCGAACCGTAAGGTCGGCGCGCTTCCGAGAGACAGCTCCCATGGTCCGCCGCATCGTCGTCATGGTTTTCGCTTTCATCCTCGCCGTGGGCGTCGGCGCGGTTTTCCTCATCCTCGCCGCGCTGCTCGACCCGGCGATCCGGGATGCGGGATTCACGGTCGCGATCTCCGGCATCTTCGCGTTCATCGAAGAAGATGCGCGCGCCGGGGCGAGCGATCCTCTCGCTACATTCGGCTTCATCCTCTGGGCGATCATGATCGCCACCTGTGTCGCGCCCCTCGCGCTCGCGGCCCTGATCGGAGAAATCGCGGGGGCGCGCTCGCTCCTCTGGTCTTCCGGCGTCAGCGCGACGCTCGCCGGCGCCTCGCCCTGGATCGTCCGCGCGGCGAAGGGGCTCGATCGCGCCCGCGAGGCGAGCCCGCTCGAAATCCGGATCGCGCTCCTGTTTTTTCTCACCGGCGCGCTGACAGGCGCGATGTACTGGTGGATCGCCGCGCCTCCGCCGGCGCGGCAGGCCGACCCCCGACCGCCGCTGCGTCAGGCTTAAGGCGCACGCTTCTTCGGACTGTGACGCCAGTAGACGAACAGCGCGCCGAAGATCAGCGTCGCGCCAAGCGCGACAGGGACGTAGCTCCAGAGAGTCGCGCCGACGGTGAATGCGAAGCGCGCGGTTTTGCGCTCGCCGGTCGGCTCCGTCACGGTGACCAGCGCGACATAGGCGCCGTCTTCCGCGAATTCGCGCTCCAAGGTGAGCGCGCCGCGCGGGTATGTTTTGGCCTCGACATAGGCGACAGTCCGCGACGACTGGTCTGAGGAGTCGTCGGCGCCGGCGCGGATGATGCGCAGTTCGATCGGCAGGTCGCGCAAGCGCGGCGTCGCCAAATCGAAAGAAAGAATGATGCGTCCGGATGACGGGAACGCATCGCAATATCTGTCGCGCGACACGTCCGGCAGATAGCCGGCCATCTGGACAATGTCGGCGCCAAGCGCCGCCTCGCAAGAATCCTTTACGCTCGAGGTCTTATCCATGCTGACGGCGCAGGCCGGCGCAACGAACGCAGCAAGAAGCGCCGCTGAAGCGATCACGCGGGTCAAAGAATGCTTCATCATCATTTGGCGGCGCCTCGAGTAAACAGAAGCGCATCTTAAATCATCTGCGCGCGCGCGCCGCAAAATCCCCGGATTTTCTTGGACTCTGACGGCGTCAGGATTGACGCCCAATGCCGGAAGTGCTCTTAACCGAACATGGCGGACTATCATTCTCTGATCGCGCGGGCGGTCGCCGCTCTACCGCAATCCACGCCGGACGCGCGCCAGGCGGTCTATGAACGCGCCCGCAAAGCGCTGTTCAATCAATTGCGCGGGATTCAGCCGCCCGTCGCCGAAGCCGACATCGCCGCTGAAGGCGGCGCTCTGGAAGACGCGATCGAGAAAGTCGAAGCCGAACTCGCTGCGCGCGAGGCGCTGGCGCCCGCCACGCCCGCGCAAACGATGCACGCCGCCGACTCCGTCGCGCGGGCGCCGACCGAAGGCGAAGACGCC
>NZ_JBFWNB010000087.1:0-7150 GCF_050251305.1 Methylocystis sp.
AAACGGGTTGCGACGCGGCGGAACTGCTTGAGTTTTGAGAAGCAACATTCGACGAGCTGTCGCTGGGCGTAGAGATTCTTGTCGAGCGGATATTTGATCGCACGCGACGGGTTGTTGGGGATGACGGCGCGCGCCCCCTTGGCGGCGATGACGTGACGCAAGTGATCGGCGTCATAGGCGGCATCGGCCATGACGACCTCCGCAGGCAATCCCTCGATCAAAGCGGCGGCTTGCGGCGCATCGCCCTTCTGACCTGCGGTCAGCGTGAACCGCACAGGGCATCCCAAGCCGCGAACGGCCATATGGATCTTGGTGCTCAAGCCGCCGCGCGAGCGACCAATCGCCTGATCTTCAGGCCCCCCTTTTTCGCCCCGGCGGCATGCTGATGCGCCCGGACGATGGTGGAGTCGACGATGAGATATTCGAAGTCCGGATCATCGGACATCGCCTCGAAAATTCGCCACCAGACCCCCTTGAGGCTCCATCGACTGAAACGCCGGAACACGCTGTTCCAATCCCCAAACGCTTCTGGAAGATCACGCCAGGGAGAGCCCGTGCGCACGATCCACAATACGCCCTCTACAAACATCCGGTTGTCGCGGCCGGTCGACCCCTTCTGGTCGGGCCGGCCTATGATCAACGGCGCCATCCGCTCCCAAGCCGCATCGGTCAAAACCAGTCGATCCATCACACCCAAGGCCGCCTCCCCAAAGGCAGCCTTGAATCTGATTTGCGCCTAAATTGGAACCCTTAGAGTCCACACGACCTAAGGCGCGGCGCGCGGCCGGTGGGTGAAAATCTGCGCCAGCGCCGAAGAGACGACGCGCGAATCGACGTCGTCGGCGCGGCTCGTCAGCACGATCGGCACGCGCGCGCCGAGCACCAGCCCCGCGGTGTCGGCGCCGCCGAGAAAGACCAGCTGCTTCGCCAGAATATTGCCCGCCTCGAGATCGGGCGCGACGAGAATGTCGGCGTCGCCGGCGACCGTCGAATCGATGTTCTTGGCGAGGGCCGCGTCCCGCGAGATCGCGTTGTCGAAGGCGAGCGGACCGTCAAGGTCGGCGCCGGCGATCTGCCCGCGGTCGGCCATCTTGCAGAGGGCCGCCGCCTCGATCGTCGAGGGAATTTTGCCCTCGACCGTCTCCACCGCCGACAGCAGCGCCACTTTCGGCCGCTCGATGCCGATCGCATGGGCAAGATCGACCGCATTGCGCACGATGTCGCGCTTCATGTCGAGCGTCGGCGCGATGTTGATCGCCGCGTCGGTGACGAGCAGCAGCTTGTGGTAGCTCGGCGCGTCGATCACGAAGACATGGCTGATCCGCCGGTCCGTCCGCAGTCCCGATCCCTCGCGGACGACGGCGGCCATCACCTCGTCCGTATGCAGCGCGCCTTTCATCAGCGCGTGCAGCCGGCCGCGGCGCACGAGGTCCACGGCCTGATCGGCGGCGGCGTGGCTGTGCGGCGCGTCGACGATCTCGACGCCGTCGAGCGAGACGCCGCTCGCGCGCGCGGCGGCCTCGATCTTTGCGTGCGGTCCGATAAATGTCGGGACGATCAGGCCCCGATCACGCGCGGCGATCGCGCCTTCGACCGAGCGCCCGTCGCAGGGGTGAACGACGCCCATGCGGATGGGCGGCAGCGCCTGCGCCTGCCGCATGAGCGCGTCGAGCAGCGCGCCGCGCACGCGGGCCTGCGCCACCATCGACCACGGCGGGCGCGACGTCGTCGTCGGTTCACAGCCAGCGCTCTCGCTCATACGCGCCTCCTTTGCTCAAACCGGCGGATGGCGGGCGATGCGGTCGACGAGGAATTTCGTCGCGCGCGCCCAGGATTGGTCATTGTCGCCGCGAAAATCGAACCCTTGATGATAGATCAGTTCGCCCGTGGAAACGCGCGTGATTGAAACGCCCATGCTGAGAATAAGCGTGCTGACCTTGTTGACGACGCCCGTGAGAACGAGATCGGCGCCAGCCTTTCTGGCGAGCGACAGTTCGCAGCCGTTGCAGGTGCGAATGTAGGTCTGTTTGAGAATCGCGTCGAGATCCGCAGCGATCGCCGTCCGGTCGACGACGTCATAGACGCGCCGCGCGGCGAGCCCCGCGGCGAGATCGTCACGCGCGCGCGCCAGTCTTCTTGCGTGTTCCGCGGTTTGATCGACCGGCTCGTTCGACGTGTCGATCAGCTCAAAATCGAGCACAAGGAGACGTGCGCGCGGCTCTTCCGCAACCGCCGGCGCCGCGCCGGCCAGCGGCAGGAGCAGCGCCAGCCCGAGCAGGCCGCGGCGTCCGATCATCGCGCCTTGGCTCCATATTTGTGCAGATGCGCGCCATGGGCGGAGAGCCAGGATTCAGCGCGGTCCGTGTCGGCGCAAAGCCGCCGAGTCAGTTTCCAGAACCGCGGCGAATGGTCGAGATGAACGAGATGCGCAACCTCATGCGCGGCGAGATAATCGAGGACGAAGGGCGGCGCCATGATCAGCCGCCAGGAGAAGTTCAGCGCGCCCGAGGCCGAACACGATCCCCATCGGCTGATCGGATCGCGCAGACCGACCCCGCGCGGCGGAAGACTGAGCGCGGCGGCGTGGCGCGCCACCGCTTGCTCGAGGTCGCTGCGCGCCTCCCGCTTGAAATGATCCTGCACGCGACGATGCACATGCGCCGCCTGACCGGCGACGCACAGCGCGAAAGGGATCTCGGCGTCGCCCCTCGGTTCGATCCAGGTCACGCCGCGGCGGTCCGGATGATGCGCGATCACATGATCGACGCCGCGCAGCGGCGCGACCGAGCCATGCGCGAAGGGGATGGTTTCGGGCAGCCTGTCGAGACGCGCCGCGATCCAGGCGGCATGGCGCTGCGCGAACGCGCGCGCATCGCGCAGCGACGCGCGGCGCGGCATGGTCAGCACCGCATCGCGGGCGGCGAAGCGCACGCGCAAGGTGAAGCGCCGCGCATTCTGCGAGCGACGCAAGGTGACGAGAATTGTTTCGCCAGCGTGAACCAATGTGAGAATCGACGCGCCGCCAACTGGCGTCGGTCCTTCGCGCAGGAGTCGAAGCATGATGCCCATGCTAGCGCAAAGGCCATATGAGTCGCGAGTTCGAAAATTTCGGCCCGACGAAATATTTTTCTTGCGTTGCTCTTTTGACGCTCTGCGACGCGGCGACGGCGCTACAGATAGCGTTCAAGCTCGCGCGCGGCCTCGGCCGGGCGTCGCGAGACATTAAACGGGCTGACGAAGCGGCCGTTCTTGTCCATCAGATAAACGACGGTGGTGTGGTCGACGGAATAGTCTTCGTCCTTGCCGGGCGCGCGCTTCGAGAAGATGCGATATTCGCGCAGCACGGGATCGATCGATGCGCGCGGACCCGTGACGCCGATGATGCGCGGATCGAAATTGGAGAGATAGTCCTTGAGGACTTCGGGCGTGTCGCGTTCCGGATCGACGGTGACGAACAGCGCGCCGACCTTGGCGTCGGGCCCCATCGCCTTCAGGATCTCCGACATCTCGAACAGCGTCGTATGGCAAATGTCAGGACAATGTGTATAGCCGAAAAAAACGAGAAACGGACGACCCAGGAAATCCTGATCGGTCACCGGCTGCCCCGTTTGCGCGGTGAGCTGGAACGGTCCGCCAATGTTCTCCGTCGACGCGGGCTTGCCGCTGGTGAAAAAGACGAAGGCGGCGAACACGGCGGCGAAAACAGCGCCAACGCCGATCAGCAGCGGCTTCGAGACGCTTGGTCCGCTCGCAGACTGCGCGCTCTTGCCGCCGCGCTTCACTCCCTTTGCGCCACCCTTGGATCCGTTGGCCATCGTGCGTTTCCTGCGATTGTTGTCATGGGCGGCGCATCGCCGCAGCGGATCCGCGAGGCGGTCCACGAAGAAGGATCAGTCTGCGAAAACTATATGAGCGTCATTGCATAAGTCCACGTCGCCCGAATCCTTCGCGTCGTCGAACGTCCAGCGCGCTTCGAACAGACAGCCCTTGGCGCCGATGAGCGGAAATTGCGCGCGGGCGCCGGCCGCCAGCGGCCCGTCGAGCTTGCCGACGATAGTCTCCGGCGACTTGTCTTTCGCCGCCATCACGATCTCGAAGCTCTTCAGCGACACGGGGCGCTGATTCTCCAGATTGACGGTTTGCGCGAGCTTAATTGGCGTCAACCGCAGCTTCGTTGCGCCGGCCGTCTGCGCGACGCCGACGCCGGCGGCGACGACGCCGATCATCGCCAAGCGTAGCTTCATTGGACGTTCTCCCGGGCGGGGAACTTATCTCGCCCTTTGGCGTTCGCCAAGCGCTCTCGCGAGCTGAGCCGTTCTGTAGCGCCGGATATGCGCATCCTGCGTCAATGGTGTAGCGTGACGCCCATTCCGATTCCTGATTGTGAAAGCGCTTTCACCATGAGCGAGACTCCAGCCGCCGTTCCAGGCAAAATCCTCGTCGGCGCAAGCATGCAGCATGGCAAGCCGCATGATTATCGCTACCTTCTGCTGGCGTTCGGCAACCGCCACGGCTTGATTGCGGGCGCGACCGGCGGCGGCAAGACCGTTTCCCTGCAGCTGCTCGCCGAGGGTTTCTCCAACGCAGGAACTTCGGTTTTTCTCGCCGACGTCAAAGGCGATCTTGCAGGGCTGTCGCAGCCGGGCCAGAGCCAGGCGCCCTTTGTCGCCCGCGCCAAGGAGATTGGCGTCCCCTACGAGCCCGACCGGTTTCCCGTCGCCTTCTGGGACGTCTTCGGCGAGCAGGGACACCCTGTCCGGGCTTCAATCTCCGAAATCGGGCCGATGCTGCTCTCTCGCTTGCTTGACCTCAACGACACGCAAGAGGGCGTTCTGAATATTGTTTTCAAGGTGGCGGACGAACAGGGCCTGCTGCTGCTCGATTTGAAGGATCTGCGCGCGATGCTCGCGCATGTCGCCGAGAACGCCGCGACATATAAGACGAAATACGGAAATGTGGCGCCTTCGAGCGTCGGCGCCATTCAGCGGCAGCTGCTGGTGCTCGAGACCCAGGGCGGCGACAAATTCTTCGGCGAGCCGGCGCTCGACATTATGGACTTCCTGCGCGTCGACCGCGACGGCCGCGGAGTCATCAATATTCTCGCCGCCGACCGGCTGATGCGCGCGCCGCGGCTCTACGCGACCTTCCTTCTTTGGATGCTTTCCGAATTGTTCGAGACTCTTCCGGAAGTCGGCGATCTCGACAAGCCAAAGCTCGTCTTTTTCTTCGACGAAGCGCATCTTCTGTTCAACGACGCGCCAAAGGCGCTGCTGTCCGCCATCGAGCAGGTCGTGCGTCTCATCCGCTCGAAAGGAGTCGGCGTTTATTTCGTCACGCAAAATCCGATCGACGTGCCGGATACGGTGCTGGGTCAACTGGGCAACCGCATTCAACATGTGCTGCGCGCCTTTACGCCGCGCGATCAGAAGGCGGTGCGCGCCGCCGCCGAAACCTTTCGCGACAATCGCGCGCTCGAGGAAGCCGAGGCGATCATGCAGCTTGGCGTCGGCGAAGCGCTGGTCTCGATGCTCGACGCCAAGGGAACGCCCGAAATCGTCGAACGCGCGCTGATCGCGCCGCCCGCCGCGCGCGTCGGACCGATCACGCCGCAGGAGCGCGAAGCGATCATGGCCGCGAGCATATTCGCGGGGAAATACGACACGATGGTCGATCGCGAGTCCGCCTTCGAAAGGCTGCAGTCGAACGCCGGGAAGGGCGAGTCCGAAAGCGGCGCCGGCGGCGGTCTGCTCGGGACGATCGGCGGCCTGTTGGGCGGGATCTTCGGCAAGGGCGACAAGAAGCGCATGTCGCCGGCGGAACTTGCGGCGCGCGCCGCGATCCAATCGGCGGCGCGCTCCGCCGGCACGCAGATCGCGCGCCAGATTCTACGCGGCGTGCTCGGCGGCATGACAAAGTAACGATGCGTCATCGTCCATTTGGACTGTTGGCGTGACCGCTCTTTACTGCGCGCGTCATTCACATTGCTGAAACTTAATCCGCGCTTTAGCATCCCTTCACGCAATCGTCATTTTCCAGCCCTTGGGGGGCGCCCTATAATGACCTCCTGTCGCGGTCGGCGTTTGTGATCGCGCATCGCGGACCCGCCACGTTCGGGGGTTCGTCAGGAGGGAAGTATGGCGAATGCCTTGCCCATCGTTTCAGAAGACGGCCTCTCCCGCTATCTGTCTGAAATCAGGCGGTTTCCAATGCTGGAGCCGCAGCAGGAATATATGCTCGCCAAGCGTTGGCGCGAGCACGAAGACCCAAAGGCCGCGCAGGAGCTGATCACCTCGCACCTCAGGCTCGTGGCGAAGATCGCCATGGGCTATCGCGGCTATGGCCTGCCCATTGGCGAGATCATCTCTGAAGGCAATGTCGGTCTGATGCAGGCGGTCAAACGCTTCGAGCCCGAACGCGGCTTCCGACTCGCGACCTATGCGATGTGGTGGATCCGCGCGTCCATTCAAGAATATATTCTGCGCTCTTGGTCGCTCGTGAAAATGGGCACTACGGCGAGCCAGAAGAAGCTGTTCTTCAACCTCCGCAAGGCGAAGAGCCGCATCTCCGCGTTCGAGGAAGGCGATCTCAAGCCTGAGAACGTCAAGATCATCGCGCATCGGCTCGGCGTGTCCGAGCAGGACGTCATCGAGATGAACCGCCGGATGGGCGGCGACGCTTCGCTGAATACGCCGCTGCGCGAAGAGGGCGAAGGCGAATGGCAGGATTGGCTTGTCGACGACAGCGTCGATCAGGAGCATCTGCTCGCCGCCCAGCAGGAAAGCGACAATCGTCTGAAGGCGCTGCGCGGCGCGCTGGACGTGCTCAATCCGCGCGAGCGGCGCATTTTTGAGGCGCGGCGTCTCTCTGACGACCCTGTCACGCTCGAAACGCTGTCCGAGGAATTCGGCGTCTCGCGCGAGCGCGTGCGCCAGATCGAAGTGCGCGCCTTCGAAAAGGTGCAGGCGGCGGTGCGCGACGGCGTCGCGCGCATCGAGTCGACGCATGCGCCGGCGATGTAGCCGGCGCTAGAGTATCCGTTATGCGCAAGGAGCGTCTTCGGCCCAGGGACGGTTTTTTCGTAGGAGGGCGTTGGCAAGGACGACGAGCTTGCGCATTACGGCGGTGATGGCGACTTTGGCGGGCTTTCCGG
>NZ_JBFWNB010000088.1:0-6648 GCF_050251305.1 Methylocystis sp.
CTGAGACGCCGGCGAAGCTAGAAGCGTTTGTCGGCTGCCTGAAAAAGCCGGGAGCGCGAAAGCTGTCGATCGAAGAGATGAATGAGATTGCTCGCAAGGGTTGGGCTGGAGAGCGGTGAAAATCACGGCGGACACAAATGTTCTTGTCCGAGCCGCCGTCATGGACGATCCGATCCAAGGCGCGGTTGCGGTCAAGGCGCTGCTCGACGCGGAACTTGTCGTGGTGCCGCTGCCTTCGCTTTGCGAATTCGTCTGGGTGTTGACGCGCGGTTATAAGAGGAGCGCTTCGGAAGTGGCCGACGCGCTGAGAAGACTGATCGAAAGCGCGAGCGTCGTGGTCGATCGTCCCGCCGTCGAAGCCGGTCTCGCCGTTTTTGAGAAGGGAGGCGATTTCGCCGATGGCGTGATCGCTTTCGAAGGCCGGCGCGCGGGAGGTCGCGTTTTTGCGAGCTTCGACAAAGAAGCGGTCGAGCTGATCTCGGCGACCGGCGGCGAAGCGAAGCTGCTCGCAAAGAAATGAGCGCCGCGGTGTGGGGATCAGGGGCCGGGTGGGAATCACGGTCGGATTCCTTTCCGGGCTTCGTCGAAACCGCCTGTCGCCGCGAGAATTTCCTCGGCATTATCCAGCAGCGCGATCATTTTCGTGACCACGCGCCGCGCATTTGCCGCGCCCTGACGAGCATGATCGAATTCCTCCTGTAGTTCGGCGATCGTTGGAGGGAATCTGTCCTTTCGCCAGATTCGAATGATAGCGGCGGCGATAATTTCCAGCGAACGAGCATCATCGCCCATGACGAGAAGGGCTCCTTCGACATAGGTTCGGACGTTTGGGACCATGCCGCGCGGGAATCCGTCGAGCATCGTCGCAAGAAGGACCGAGAGCGTATGTTCGTCGGCTTTGCCGTCAAGGGCGCGGTGCAATTCGTCGTCCCAAGCGTGAAGCGTTTCTCTCTCCGGCAACTGCTGGAGGCGGATCAACGCTCTCTCGCGCATGGCGTTCGGGTTGCGCAAATCGAGCATCTTTACGCAAAGCCATTCGCCGAGCTGGGCGTCAATAATCTGGCGCGAGATGCGCTGATGTGTGAGCAGCGGCTCGAACAGCGCCCGCGCCCGATTGGCCTGGCGCCTGCTCGTGAGTGTCCGACGGCCTCTTTCCTCGGAAAGGATCAAGGTGAATTCTTCCATTTTCAACCTCGTTTGCTGGTTCGTTGCTGGATGCGAGCGATGACCTCGTCGAATTCGTCGTCATCGTGCATTTGCGCCAATGCGGAACGATCAAATCGCCGGCGCGCCGGCGCGCCGTCCCTTGGATGCTCGCTTGAAGATGGCGTTTGATCTCTCCAACAAGCCTTGTTCAGCCATGTCGCCGGATTTTTCGTGTAGCGCGGGTTGTCGCCGTCGCGTTCGGCGGCGTAGCGCATTGCGCCGCGAATGATTTCGTCAGGCGGCGCTCGCTCGATCGCTTGCGCGAAGGCGCCGATCGCATCGGTCAAGGCAACCTTTTTCGGATAGACGCGCCGGAATTCCTCGAAGCGGCTTGGCGGACTTTGCGCGCGTTGCTCGGACGACGATCGATAGATTAGATCATAGATTGATTCTTTAGATTGGGTTGGGTGAACCGGCGTTCGCCCTTTTTGGAACCGTTGTTCACCCTTTTCGGAACCGTGGTTCACCTTTTTCGATTGAATGGGGTGAACGGCAGTTCGCCCATTGGCGTCGGAGCGGCAAGGCGGGGGAGCCTCGCTTTCGCGACTGGGCATTTGGCTCGCTGTCGCCGATTGAGAATCGCCTCTGCGCACAACATCGTGTCCCTTGACGATCCAGCGATAGCGATTGGTTTCGCCCCGGCCTTGCCCGAATTCCACGAAGAGATGACCGCGTTCGATGAGCAGACGAACGATCTTCTGGACGCCGCGCTCCGTCGCGCGGCATTCGGCGGCGAGGAAAGCGACGCTGGGCCAGGCATAGCCGGTTCCCTCGTTGACGAGGTCGGCCAGCACATAGGCGAGCATGAAGGCGAGCGGCGTCAGTTCCGGATCGGCGCGCACCTGCTCGAGCCAGAGGAATTTGGCGCGATGGAACTGTGCGACGTCTCTACGGTCTGGTTCGCGCTCGTTGCGGAGTGGGTCGCGCTGACCATTCGAATGTTGCAGGCAACGATCTGGCGAAGGTGGGGGAAAACGATCTTTGAGCATTCGGCAAAGATCGGACGAGTCGGGGCGGATCAGAACTGCGGAATTCGTGCAGGGCGCTTCTGGCGCATGGCCTCGCGCAAAGACAGGCGATCGGCGACCTGGGCGCGGCGAGGCGCGTGCGCCGGGCGTGGTTGCCAAAAGCGCGGGTCGCGCCTAATCGTGAATTCCCCAACAAAATCGTCTTATGGAGTGGCGGCCATGAAGGTTTTGATCGGCGGGCGCGCAGCGACGCTTCTGTTCTGCAGAGCGCCCGCATGCTGAAAATAGCAGAATTGACCCAAACCGTTACGCGTCAAGACCTGCGCGCGGCCGTCTATGGCTGTTGTGCGCAGCTCTCGCGCGCCGAGGCGCGCGAGATTTTCGATGCGACGTTCGAGGAGCTCGCCGTCGCGATATTACGTGGAGAATTCGTCAAATTGCGGGGCTTCGGTACGTTTAGCCTCCGCGAAAAGCGTCAGCGCATGGGCGCAATCCCAAGACCGGCGTCGAGGCGATGATCAGCGCGCGGAAGGTGGTGACCTTGACCTTTCATCCGTCCCCGGCTCTTGTCGCCCGGGTGAACGGATGGGGTAAAAGACAGTCTTGAGATTGACCTGCATGCGGCAGGGTCGCCCCGGTGGGAAAGCAAAGTGGCGCGGCACAATGTTGGCGTTGCGCCGACTCCCGCTCGGGCGCTTCTCGCGACTCAAAGACCAAGCCCGCGCTTTCGACCAAAACTCCAGTCGATTCCGCTGCCGCGCACGATGCCGGTGATATGTTGATCGAGGCGCTTGTCGAGGACGGATTGCCAGGGGACGAGGCTGAAACCAAGTCCATCGTCGATCATCGCGAAGCGGCCACTGGCAAGCCGCGTTGAGCCGATAAGCCTGCCGCTGACATAGTTGCCGGTCTTCGTCTCCTTGAAGGCGAGCCCGCGCTCGGCGGCCATCGCGCGGCCGACGCGCGTGACTTCGGCGCGCTCCAGGCGCGACAGCAGGTCGGCCGGCGTTATGAATGCGCCACCGGTCTGGCGCGTGAGGTAACCTCTCTCCACAAGCGCCTGCTTGCGCCGCTCCTGGGCGGTCGACACATCACGGCCAAAGCCAGCCTGTGTGAGCGGCGTTCGACTCGGCGAGGTCAGTTCGCGATCGAGCCAGGTGGCGCCGTCGCTGCCGATCTGCGCTTCGAGGTCGAGCGTCGAGAGGATGCGGACGGAGAGTCCGTCGCCGCCGCGGCTGAGATCGTAGCGCATGCCTCGCTCGGCGATGTCGGAAGGGACGCGCCAGTTGTCGGCGTCGAGCCTTTCGACATGGCCACCCCGGCGTAGCGCCTCCAGACGGCGGACATGAAAACGGACGAAGGCGTCCGGGTCTTTGCTCTGCCGCTCGAAACGGTCGCGGATGAGATCGAGATGACGGCCGGGTCGGTAGACGCCGCCATCGCCCTCGGCGACGATGGCGATGTTGCGATCCGCCGCCCTGGGCTCGGCGACGATCGGTTTCGCTTCGACGATCATTCCGCGGCGAACATCGTCAAGGCGCTCCGGCTTGGCGAACTCAACGTGATGGACGCGCCCGTCCACGCCGTCGACGATCAGATAGACCCGCTCCCCCATCTCATCGCCGGCCAGTCCCTTGTCGAGGACGCGGCCGATGATCGGCTCGCCCGAGCGATCGCCGTGAAGTAGATATTGGTCCGCCCCGCGTTGTTCGCCGAGGCCATGATCGGCGAGCGCCTGGCGAATCGTCTTGATGATGTCGTTTCGCTCGCCGAGCGCCCTCAAGGTCGCCTCGGCCTTGTCGGCGAAAACCCAGCGTCCAGGTTCCATCTCTCTCGCAAGGCCATAGCGCGCCAGCCGCTTCGCCCGGCTGATGAGCAGATGCCGATTCTCGCGAATGGGATAGGAGACGCCTTGGCCCGGTCGTAGATCGACAACACCCTTGTCCCGTTGCTCGTCGATCAGCATTCTGTCGAGCCGGGTCAGGCGCTCGGCGTCGACTTCGCTCGTGAGCTTACGAGCGACATCGATCTCGCTTTGATGCCCCAGCTCCAGGGTGACAAGTTCGCTCGCCCGATGGCGGACGCCATGGGCGATATAGTCGCCGGCGATGTTCAGAATCTTTCGGTCGTCGGTGACGCCTCGGACCAACACATGGGTGTGGGGATGGCCGGTGTTGTGATGGTCGACGGCGATCCAGTCGAGCCGCGTGTCGAGGTCCTTTTCCATTTGCCGCATGAGCTCGCGGGTGAAGCGGCGCAGGTCGGCCATCTCTTCCGCATCCTCCGGCGCGACGATGAAACGGAACTGATGGCGGTCTCCGCGGCCGCGTTCGAGAAAGGCGCGGCCGTCCGCCTCGTTCTCGATCGCCGAATAGGCGTGTCCCTTTTCTCCTTCACAGGTCACGCCATCGCGTTCGAGATAGTGCAGATGGGCCGCGGCTGCCCGGTTCGCGACGCCGCGCATGTTCGCGCCGCGTCCTCCGCGCCGCGGATTCAGTTTCATTACCCGCGCCTTGACGACGACGCGCCGCGAACGGAACCGCCCGGTGGAGTCGCGGCGCCATCCGCCGCCCTCTTTGGGAAAGGTTGCCACCACCTTCCCGCCACGACCTCGCGCGTTGAACCGTCCGCTTCCCTTTCCGGCCGAACTGACGATCCGATTGGGATTGCCGCCCGCCTTGCGAACGGCGGACTCGACTTGGCTCACGAAAGTCTGTGCCCGCGATCCGGCGCGTGCTCCTTTGCTGCGAGAGCGCCCAGGTTGGACGCTAAAATCGTCGAGGTCGTCGCCTGTCATGAGGGCAGGATCGGACGCCAAACCGCGCATCACAATGGTCGAAAAGAACGCATCGTAGAAAATCGAGCAATCGCGTGTCATGTCGTGCGAGCGGCGAAACTGCCATCGGCGCACATCGCGCACGGCCCCGTTCTTCAAATTGAAAATACAATCGAAACGCCTAGCGACGGCACGACGCACACCTCGCTCGGCGCCGCAACAGTGCTGTCGCGATGTGCAAAATACAATATGCAGACAAACACTTCTTTCGCGCAGCGAAAGGCGAGCGTCAGCTCGCTTTATCTTGCCCTCTTAATCGGGTGCATGTTCGTCGACCGCTTCGACATCGTCATCTCTCCGATGCTGTACGATAATCCACGCGCAACTTTTCGCCAACAAGCGGCTCTTTGACAGGCGAGAGTTCCTGGCGCGCCGCGCACTCTCCCGCGCTCATCGACGGCGTGTTTTTCGTAGCTCGGCTGCAACAGACAAACGACATCGGATCCGTCGCGGCGCACATTGCCATCGGATTCACGGGGCAGCGTCACAGGCGTTCCGGTGTGGTCCGAGTGAACGCCCACAGGCAACGAATGGCCTGCCCCATCTGCAAGCGTTGTGATCATAATGGACTTCACAATCTGCATCAAAATATCCGGCCAAGACGGAAAGTCGCGCGCCCGGTTCGTGATAAGATACTCGGCCTCGGATTGGCCCTCGCCTGATGTCAGGTTTTCCGAACGCCGATCGATTGTTGGGCCATCTTTGTTCACGCCACCCGCAGACGTCTTGCAGTCGGAGTACAGCTTGGCGGCATTTCCGCTGTCATTCTTTCAGCCGTCACACCGCTACCACGCGGGCGTCGAAAGCGTCCCCAGACCGCGGCAATGACCCATACGATTCGCGCCAGTTTGTTCGCGATAAAGCGACACGACGTTACGTTTCGACCGTTCGAGGAGCGGAGGTTAATGACGCCGATCCTGGGAATCGACAGTAGGAGTGCATTGTTTCGTCGGCTCGACTCAATTCGGCGAACACTCTGTTGAACGCTGCAATCTGCGTGTCGAGTTCCCGAAGCCGCGAACCATCGACGCCGCGCTCCCGCGCCTCGTTGCGAAGATTGCCTTCTGCTTCACGGGCCGCAAGAAGCCACAGAACGCTCTCCGGCACGCTGCGCAGGAGACGACACCAAATGTCGAAAATTGCTGGAGTGAATTTGAAGGTCTGATTGAAACAGCAGAAGACGAATCCTTCTTCCGGCAGACCGGCGACGACGCGGTGCGGCGCAATGTCCACAGCATCCTGGCGTCCATGTGGCTGATAAGAATGGGGCAGATAGGCGAAAGATTCCGCATAATCTGTGGCGCTCCCGGGCGGCGTGCAAAAAACATCGGTGATGATGTAATCGCACGGCCCCGGGCCCAGCGTGCCGGGATAGCCGAAGAAATTTACCTGTATCGGCGCCGGGCTCAGTGCGAGGATTGACGTTCGCGTCGCCTGAGTGAAGCCTTTGAGGTCGATGAGAATGTCGATCTCTTTTTGATAAATCGCCTGCGCCGCCTCAGTGTCGGAAAGCGGCGTGATGTCATTGAAACTATCGAAGGCGCGAGACAGCCGTGCGCGCATGTCGCCGCCATCGCTGCCGCCATAGGAAAAGGCATGAAGCTCGAAACGCGCGCGGTCCTGCGCTTCGAGAATTTC
>NZ_JBFWNB010000089.1:0-5715 GCF_050251305.1 Methylocystis sp.
CGCAAACGAGTCCCGCCAACAAGAAGCTTCTCGCCGCCTATTTCGGCGGTCGCGCCGACGCGCCGCATGCGAAGGATCTGCGCATCGCGATCAAGGCCGACGCGATCGACTGCCGCGCCGGCAACGACGACATCACGTCGCGCGCCTGCGAATTGACCTTCGGCGCCAAGAAAGTGGAGCTGCACGGCCGCAAGGCGCATGAACTCTATGCGACCTTGATCGAGAATGGCGTCGTCCCGGAAGGCGCCGCCGGCGCCTCGCATGCGTCGGTCACCGCCCTCGACTGCATCGTCGACGCCGATGAGGTGGCGGAAAAAGCCGGCGGCGGCGCGCGCTGCGCCTATAACCCCTGACGCTTGATCCGTGACTCCGGCGGCGGCGCTTGTCTTTGGCGCGGCTTTGGTCGAGAAGGCGCGTCCAGGGACAGGAGGAAACATGGCTGCGCCGGGCGTCACGGTCTTCGTTTGCGTTTCGTGTCGCGATGGCGACGACGCCCACCTCCGCCCGGGCGCGGCGTTGTTGGAGGCGCTGCGCGCGCGGCTTGGCGAGCGCAAGATCGATATTGCGGTCGAACCCGTCGAATGCCTCGCGGTGTGCAAGCGCCCGGCGACCGTCGCCTTCGCCGGCGCCGGCAAATGGACCTATGTGATCGGCGACCTCGACGGCGGCCTCCATCTCGACGATGTGATCGATTCGGCGCAGAGCTTCGCCGCGACGGACAATGGCGTCGTCGCGTGGAAGGACAGGCCTGACTGCTTCAAGAAGGGCGTGGTGTCGCGCACGCCGCCGCTGCCTTAGGGCGATTTGCCGGCGTCGGCCCGCGCGATCGCCTCGGAGATCAGCGCGCGGGCGGCCGCCGCGTCTCCCCAACCCGCGACCTTAGCCCATTTCCCGGGCTCGAGGTCCTTATAATGCAGGAAGAAATGCTCGATCCGACGCCAGGTCATTTCCTGGAGGTCGGTGTAATCCTTCACGTCGACATAGCGTTGCGTGAGCCGGGCGGAGGGCACCGCCACGATCTTTTCATCGCCGCCGGCCTCGTCGGTCATGCGCAATACGCCGATCGGCCGCACCGCGATCACGGCGCCGGGCGCCACGGGACGGGTATTGGCGACGAGCACGTCGCAGGGGTCGCCGTCGTCGGAAAGCGTATGCGGAATGAAGCCGTAATTGCCGGGGTAGCGCATCGCCGTATAGAGGAACCGATCGACGAACAGCGTGCCCGAGGCCTTGTCGAGCTCATATTTGATCGGCTCGCCGCCAAGCGGCACTTCGACGACGACATTGACTTCGTGAGGCGGGTTCGCGCCGATCGGAATGGCGTCGAGACGCATTCAAATGCTCCGATGAGAGAGATCGCGCGGCGACGACCGCCAGCGCATCGTTCGATTGTGCCAGAGGGAAACGCACGCCTGTGCGCCCGGCCGAGGGCGCGCGGCGTTGCGCGGTCGACATCCTACTGCAACTGCTTTGCGTTTGTTTCGTGAAAAAAATTACCGCACCGGCGCCGAAACGAACCCGAAGGCGACGCGCGTCAGCATGTCGGCGCCGAACCGCTCCTCGGCGCGGCGGATCGTCTGTCCGCCGAGGCTGCGATAGAAGGCGAGCGCCTTCTCATTGTCGGCGAGCGCCCAGACGATGGTGGAAAGATAGCCGTGCTCGGCGAGTTCGCGCCGCGTGGCGTTGAACAGCCGGCGGCCCAAGCCCAGCCCTTGCTGTTCAGGCGCCAGATAGATCTCGAAGATCTCGCCGGAATAGGGCATCGACGGCACGCGGTTTCGTCCATAGGTCGAGTAGCCGACGATATCGTCGTCGAAGTCGAGCACAAGAAGACCGGTGCCGCGCACGATCGCCGAATGCCACCAGCTGGGACCGCGGCGGGCGACCATCCGCTCCAGCTCGGCGCCGGGGATGACGCCGCGATAGGCGTAGCGCCACGAAGCGTCGTGAACGCGCGTGATCTGCTCGGCGTCTCCCGGACGTGCATGACGGATCGAGAATGCGGTCTTGACCATGCGTTGATGTTAGGTCCCATCGGTTCGTTTCGGCAAGAGCCCCAAGCGTTTCAGGCGTAAAATTAATCGTCGCAGGGAAGCGCACGCGGAGCGCGCAAATCCGGCCGCAACGCCGGCCGCAACGCTCTTGGCGCGCGCGGAGGCGTCCGGCGTCCCGGCGACGACGCGGCGCTTGCGAGAGAGGGCGCTCTTGCGCTATCCTCCTCGCCGTTTGCGGCCAAGCGCCGCCGGAACGGACGAGATCGTTGCCCCACGCAACCGCCTTTGCGAATTTCGATGCGACGCCGACGCGCGCGCGCGCATTCGCTCGGCCGCGTCCCTTGCCGCTTCTCGGCCTGCTGCTGCTTAGTCGCCCCTGAGCGCCCGAAGGGCTCGCGCCCAGGCTTTCAGGGGACATGTCACGCAGTCACGACAAGAGCCCCCGAGGGGGCGCGGCACAGCAGGATTTCAAAACCGATGAGCAACACGTCACAGCCCGGCGCCGTCGCAGATAACGATGGTCGCGTCTTAATCTTCGACACCACCCTGCGCGACGGCGAGCAGTCGCCCGGCGCCTCCATGACGCTCGAGGAGAAACTGGAGGTCGCGGATCTCCTGGATCAATTAGGCGTCGACATCATCGAGGCCGGCTTTCCGATCGCCAGCCCCGGCGACTTCGAGAGCGTCAGCGAGGTGGCGCGGCGCGTGAAGAACGCCTCCGTCGCCGGACTGGCGCGCGCGTCCGAAAAGGACATCGACCGCTGCGCCGAAGCGCTGCGCGACGCGAAACGTCCGCGCATCCACACCTTCATCTCCACCTCGCCCGTGCATATGAAATACAAGCTCCAGATGGAGCCGGAGCGCGTGCTGGAGATGGTCTCGGCCTCGGTGACGCGCGCGCGCAATCACATCGGCGACGTCGAGTGGTCGGCCGAGGACGGCACGCGCACGGAGCTCGATTTTCTCTGCCGCTGCGTCGAGGCCGCGATCAAGGCCGGCGCGACCACGATCAACATTCCCGACACCGTCGGCTACATCACGCCGGCGGAATATGAGCAGCTGTTCCGCACGGTGCGCGAGCGGGTGCCCAATTCCGACAAGGCGATCTTCTCCGTCCACTGTCACGACGATCTGGGATTGGCGGTCGCCAATTCGCTCGCCGGCGTGCGCGGCGGCGCGCGGCAGGTGGAATGCACGATCAACGGCATTGGCGAGCGCGCCGGCAACGCCGCGCTCGAAGAAGTCGTGATGTCGATGAAGACGCGGGCCGACGCGCTGCCCTTCTACACGAACATCGACGCCAAACTGCTGACGCGCGCGTCGAAGCTCGTGTCGGCGGTGACGTCCTTCCCGGTCCAGTACAACAAGGCGATCGTCGGGCGGAACGCTTTCGCGCATGAGAGCGGCATCCACCAGGACGGCATGCTCAAGAATGCGCACACATACGAGATCATGACGCCGGAAAGCGTCGGCGTCTCCAAGACGTCGCTCGTCATGGGCAAGCATTCCGGCCGTCACGCCTTCCGCGAGAAGCTGAAGGAGCTGGGCTACGATCTCGGCGAGAACGCGCTGCAGGACGCCTTCAACCGCTTCAAGGATTTGGCCGACCGCAAGAAATTCGTCTACGACGAGGATCTGGTCGCGCTGGTCGACGACGAGATCGTCAATGCGCATGATCATATCAAGGTCGAGGCGCTGATGGTGATGGCCGGCACCCACGGCCCGCAGTCGGCGGCCCTCACGCTCGACATCGACGGCCAGAAGCTGACCCATCAGGCGACCGGCAACGGGCCCGTCGACGCGATCTTCAACGCCATTAAGGCGCTCGCGCCGCATGACGCGACTCTGGAGCTCTTCCAGGTGCACGCCGTCACCGAAGGCACCGACGCGCAGGCGGAGGTCTCGGTGCGCTTGAGCGAAAACGGCAAGTCGGTGACCGGCCGCGGCGCCGATCCGGACACGCTCGTCGCCTCGGCGCGCGCCTATGTCTCGGCGCTGAATCGGCTGATGGCGAAGCGCGCCCGCAGCAAGCCCGAGGCGATGCAGGCGATCTAGCGCCTCACAAGTTAGTTTGACGATGCAATCCCGCCGGCTGAACCCGGCGGGATTTTTTATACAGGCCCGCGTCCGCGCCCGCTGAACTGACCCGGCGCACATGTGACGCTACCTTCAAGATATCTTTGAAGAAATCGCCGAGCGTCACGAATGGCGCGGCGCATGATCGCTGCGCCCGCGAGACGCGCCTGCGACGCCGGCCCGCCGCGCGCCTTGCCACCTGCGGAAAGTCGGGTTTATCTTCGAAATTGGGGGAATTCGCGCGTTTCAAACGGGCGCGGACGAGCGCGCTTTGGCGCAGGGGGCTGCAATGACGACTCCGGTTGAGCGTATCATCATTCGACATCTGTCGGGCTCCAAAGCCAATCAGATCGAACAATTGCCGGTTGGCGAGGCGCGCGAATTCACGATCGGCCGCGATCCGGCGTCGAAAATCGCCTTCGATCCCGTCGGCGACAGCGTCGTCAGCCGCAAACACGCCGTCATCCGCATGATCGGCGAAGGCGACACGATCTCCTTCAAGCTCTCGGACGCCGGCAGCAGCAATGGCACCTTCCTCAACGGCGAGCGGGTGACCGGGGAGGTCGAACTCCTTCCCGAAGACACGATCGAACTTGGCGCCAAGGGTCCGAAATTCGCCTTCGACGTGCAGCCGCGGCCGGCGAATTTCGCCGCCAGGACGCAGGTGATCGGGATCGGCGACACCGCCGCCACCCGCGTCATCAAGACCGCGGAAGTCGCCGCCTCGTCCGCGGTCAGCGCCGCCGCGACGGGCGCCGGCGCGGCGACAGGATCCGGCGCCGACGCCGGCGCGCCGAAGAAGGTCGGGATCGGCCAGGAAACCGTGCAGCGATTGATCGGCGAAGAGCGCGGCAAAGCCAATCGGACCGCGACCGGCGTCATCGCCGCAGTGGTCGCCTTCTTCGTGCTCGGTGGCGCGGCGCTCTATTTTGTCCAGCATCGCGAGTTCGAGCGCAGAGACGCCGAAGACAAGCTCGCCCAAACCGAGACGGACGAACGACTGTCGCGCATCCCGGACGACGTCGATCGCAAGATCGGCATGAAGCCGCGCGAAATTTACGACAAATTCGCCAAGGCGACCGTTCAGGTCGGCATGATGTGGCGCCTCTACGACAAGCAGACCGGACGGCCCATCCAGCACAAGACCGTCGATTACAAAGGCCGTCGCTATCCCGCCTATGTACAGCTGCCCAACAATCTCGGCATCGTGCGCTGGCTGACGCTCGAGGACGACCACATCACCAATCTGATGGTCGGCGGCGGCGGCACCGGCAGCGGCTTCGTCATCAGCGAGCAGGGCTACATTCTCACCAACAAACATGTCGGCGCCGGCTGGCAGGTCGGCTACGGCGCCGAAGGCGGCCGAGAAGGCATTCTCTACGATTACGTCGTCGTCACCTCGGGAAAAAAGCGGAGGGCGAAAATCAAGGAGCCGAAGGTCATCGATCTCTATGATTCGACCTACTCCGACGTGTTCCACTGGATCCCCGAATCCGGCGGCTACATCTTCAAGACGGACGATCCCACGACCGCGCTCGCCGGCAATACGCCCGACCCGAACTCCTACAACAAAGCGTCTTTCGTCGGACGCAACGAAGTCTTGGAGGTGAAGTTCCACGGCAGCCGGCTCGGCGTGAACGCCAAT
>NZ_JBFWNB010000090.1:0-5125 GCF_050251305.1 Methylocystis sp.
ACGAAGTCGAACGTAAGAGCGAAGAGGTCCTCAACTTGAGGGCAAGAGTCCAGTATCTTGAAAAAGCATTGCTAGATTCTGGCGTGTCCAAGGCGACAACTATTCCTGATACATTTGTAGAGCTCAATAAGTGGGCGGTCGAGAGCTTGTCGGGTAGCGTAGTGCTGCTTCCTAGAGCTCTGAAAGCTGCGCAGAAGAGTCACTTCGAGGATGTGCCTTTTGCCTACAGAGCATTGCTCTTGTTAAAGGATCATTACGTTCGGATGAGGCGAGGAGAAATCACACGCCAAAGCTATGAACTCGCTCTCGCTGAGATGGGCTTAGAAGACCTCCCATGTTTTGCGGGGGACCGCTCTGGCCAATTTGGAGACGAATATTTTGTGCGATTCAACGGCGTGCGTCGGGAGTTGGATCACCACCTTAAGGGCAAGAACTCTCGGGATCCCCGATATGGGTTTCGATTGTATTTCTTTTTTGACGAGGAGACTAGACAGGCCGTTGTTGGATCGTTCCCGGAACATTTGACGACTGGCGCCACATAACATCTGCTTGAGGTTCTATCTTCCCCTTGGCGTGAATTCCATCCGCATCCGGCCGCGCCGGCCATAGGACAGCTGTGCGCCGCCATGGCGTGACCGCGGGCGATAGGCGCTGCGGCCGCCAGAGCCTTTGCCGCTTGGGGCGCCTTCGCTGGCGACGCCGGGGTAGGTCGCGCCGCGCGCGCCGCGCGTCGGCCCGAAGGAGGCGAGGCAGCGGTTATAGGCGTCGGCGTCCTTGATCGCTTCGCAGTCGTCGATGCTTCGCGGCGCCGCCGTCGCTGGACTCACGAGTAACAGGGCCGACGCGACGAATATGGCGCCAAACAGGCCCGCGCCTTGGCGGCAAACGTCGCGCCACAGCCATCCATCGGGCGCCATGGCCTGGATTGGGCTTCGGGCTCCATGATGAACCGTCATCCCCTCAGCGTCGCGCCGCATTTCTTTTGCGCCTCCGCCACGATTTTTTGCGCCACGGCCTCGATCTCTGCGTCGGTCAGCGTCTTCTCCCGCGGCTGCAAGGTCACGGCGAGCCCGATCGATTTCTTGCCCTCGGGCACGCCTTTCCCCTCATAGACGTCGAAGACGGCGACATCGGCGATCAAGGCCCGATCCGCGCCCTGCGCGGCTTTCGCCAGATCGCCCGCCGCCGCGCCGCGACCGACGATGAAGGCGAAATCGCGGGAAACCGGCTGCAGGTCGGAAATGTCCAGCTTCGGCTTGATCTTCGTCGGCTTCGCCTTGGGGGCGGGCAGCGCGTCGAGAATGATCTCGAACGCCGCGACCGGGCCCTCGACGTCCATGGTTTTCAAGGCGCGCGGATGTAATTCGCCGAAATGGCCGACGATTGTCTTGGGCCCGAATTGCAGCGTCGCCGAGCGGCCGGGATGAAACCAGGCGGGACCGCCGGGAATGATCTGCAGACCGCCGGTTGCGACGCCGAGCGCGCCGAGCAGCGCCATGACGTCGGTCTTGGCGTCGAACGCGCCGGCTGCGCGCGCGGGCGCCGACCAGTGGCGGCCGGCGCCGGCCAGTCCGCGTCGCACGCCGGCGGCCGCCAGGCGCTGGCCGGTCTCCGCGGCGTCGATGAAGATCTGGCCGACCTCGAACAGGTTCTGATCGCCCAAACCCCGCGCCGCGTTGCGGCCGGCGGCCGCCACGAGGCCGGGCAGCAGGCTCGGCCGCATGTCCGACAGATCGGCGGCGATCGGATTGGCGAGCGCCAGCGCCGGTTTGCCGCCGCCAAAGGCCTTCGCCTGCTCCTTCGAGACGAAGGACCATGTCACGGCTTCGACCAGCCCCTGGCCGGCCAGCGCGCGCCGGGCGTTGCGCGCGCGCTTCTGCATCATGGTCAGAACCGGCGCGGCGACGCCTTTCGCGCGCGGCAACGGCGTCGAGGGCACATTGTCGACGCCGATCATGCGGACGACTTCCTCGACGATGTCGGCCTTGCCCTCGATGTCCGGGCGCCATGAGGGAACGGCGACCTGCGCGCCGTCGTCGCCGCGTTTCTCGACCGTGAAGCCGAGGCGCTCCAGAATGACGGTCGCCTGCGCCGGCTCGACGTCGATCCCGGCGAGCCGCTTGATCTCGGCCCAGGGGAAACCGATGACGCGCGGCGTGCGCGGAACGGCGCCGGCGAGCGTGAGTTCGGACGGCTCGCCGCCGCAAAATTCCAGCACGAGCTGCGTCGCGAGTTCGACGCCGGGCAGCGCAAAGGCGGGATCGACGCCGCGCTCGAAACGATAGCGCGCGTCGGTGACGATGCCGAGCTTGCGGCCGGTGTGCGCGATGTTCATCGGATCCCAGAGCGCCGTTTCGATCAGCACGTCGGTCGTCGATTCATCGCAGCCCGAGGCCTCGCCGCCCATGACGCCGGCCAGCGATTCAGGCCCGTTCTCGTCGCAGATGACGACCATACTCTCGTCGAGCTCATAAGTGCGTCCGTCGAGCGCGAGCAGCGTCTCGCCCGTCTTCGCGCGGCGCACGATGAGATCGCCCTTCACCTTCTTCGCGTCGAAGACATGCAGCGGCCGCGCGCGGTCGAAGGTGAGGAAATTGGTGATGTCAACGAGCGCATTGATCGGGCGAAGGCCGATCTCGCGTAAGCGCGCCTGCAGCCAGGCGGGGCTTTGCCCGTTCTTGACGCCGCGCACCAGGCGCAGGCCGAAGAAGGGCGCCAGATGCGCGTCCTCTTCTTTGAAGCCGAGCGTGACGCCGACCGGGCAGGGGAATTTGCCCTCGACCGGCAGAATGTCTTTTGTCTTGAGGACGCCGAGGCCCGCCGCGGCGAGGTCGCGCGCAATGCCGTAGACGCCGGCGGCGTCGGGACGATTGGGCGTGAGATTGATCTCGATGATCGGATCGTCGAGCCCCGCCCATTGCGCGTAGATCGCGCCGACCGGCGCGTCCTCGGGCAGATCGATGATCCCCTCATGATCGTTGGACAGTTCTAGTTCGGCCGATGAGCAGAGCATGCCGAGCGACTCGACGCCGCGGATGACGCCCTTGCCGAGCGTGATCTTCTTGCTGGGAATGTATGTGCCTGGCGGCGAGAAGACGCTTTTCATGCCGGTGCGGGCGTTGGGCGCGCCGCAGACCACCTGCACCGGCGCGCCGCTTCCCGTGTCGACCATGCAGACGCGCAGACGGTCGGCGTTCGGATGCGGCTTCGCCTCGATCACGCGCGCGATGGTGAAGTCTTTGAGCTGCGCGGCCGGGTCGTGCAGATGTTCGACCTCGAGGCCGATGCGCGTCAGCGTTTCGACGATCTCGCTCAGCGAGGCCGACGTGTCGAGATGTTCCTTGAGCCAGGAGAGGGTGAATTTCATCAGTTGCGAACTTTGAAGTTGTCGGGCGTCTGCGCCAAGGGCTCGTCACGCACGCGCTTGTCGCGGGCACCCACGCCAAGCGGTTCAACTGTGATGGGGGAGAGCGGCGCCATTCCGGTTTCGTGTCTCTATTACTGCTCAGTGTGATGTGGACGGCCGGGATGCGCCCGGCCATGTCGCGGCGAGATCGTCGCTACCCGCTCAGCCCGCCGGCAAGCGACGGAAAGTCGAGCGGCCTGAATCCATAATGCTCCAGCCAGCGGGTGTCGGCGTCGAAGAAGGCGCGCAGATCCGACATGCCGTATTTCAGCATCGCCAGACGGTCGACGCCGACGCCGAAGGCGAAGCCCTGATAGCGGTCGGGATCGATGCCGCAATTCTTGAGCACATTGGGATGCACCATGCCGCAGCCCAGAATCTCCATCCAGTCCTCGCCCTCGCCGAAGCGGATTTCGCCGCCTTGGCGCCGGCACTGAACGTCGACCTCCATCGACGGTTCGGTGAAGGGGAAGAAGGATGGACGGAAGCGCAGCTTCACGCCCTTCACCTCGAAGAAGCTCTTCAAGAATTCTTCGAGCGTCCATTTGAGATGCCCGAGATGCGTCGTCTCGTCGATGACGAGTCCTTCGATCTGATGGAACATCGGCGTATGCGTCTGGTCGAAGTCGCAGCGATAGACGCGGCCGGGACAGATGACGCGGATCGGCGGCTTCTGCGACAGCATGGTGCGCACCTGCACCGGGCTGGTATGGGTGCGCAGCAGCCGCTTCTCGCCGGACTCCGACGTCAGAAAGAAGGTGTCCTGCATCTCCCGCGCGGGATGGCCCTCCGGGAAGTTGAGCTTGGTGAAATTATAGTCGTCGCTCTCAATGTCTGGCCCTTCGGCGACGGCGAAGCCCATGTCGGCGAAGATGATCGAGAGTTCGTCCGTGACCTGCGAAATCGGATGGATGCGGCCGCGCTCCAGCGGACCCGCCGGCGCGGGCAAGGTCACGTCGAGCGTCTCGGCCTTCAGGCGGGTCTCCAGCGCCGCCTCGGCGAGCGCTTCGCGTCGCGCGGCGATCGCTTCAGCCGCCTTGTCCTTCAGCGCATTGATCTTCGCGCCTTCGGTCTTGCGGTCCTCGGGCGACATTTTGCCAAGGGTCGCGAGCAGCGCCGAAATCGCGCCCTTCTTGCCCAGCGCGGCGAGGCGCGCCGCTTCGAGCGCGGCCTCGTCGGCGGCCTCGTCGATCTGGCGCAGCGTGTCT
This sequence comes from Methylocystis sp., assembly GCF_050251305.1. GTDB lineage: Bacteria > Pseudomonadota > Alphaproteobacteria > Rhizobiales > Beijerinckiaceae > Methylocystis. Next base: position 4,615 of record NZ_JBFWNB010000090.1, read on the forward strand.
TCTTCGAGTTTGACGATGTCGGTCATAGCGATTCGATCTGGGGCGGGGAGCGCTGCGTCCTCATCCTGAGGAGCCCGCACCCGGGACGGGCTGCCCGATTTGGGCGCGGACGTCCAGGGTGCGGGCGTCTCGAAGGACGAGGACGCATGCGCGCGCGGCCGATGCCCTCGTGCTTCGAGACGGCTCCTGCGGAGCCTCCTCAGCATGAGGGCGTAGGATAAGCCGTTCAAGCCGGGATTTCTTGCGCCGCCTTCTGCCATGCGGGGGGCGTTCTGTCGAGAACGCCAGATCACGCCCCCCTAGGTCGTGTGGACAGTTATCGCATCCACAGGACGATTGCGGCGATTGTTATGACTGCCCGATAATTTTGGGCGGTCTTCTCGAAAACGGGTTGCGACGCGGCGGAACTGCTTGAGTTTTGAGAAGCAACATTCGACGAGCTGTCGCTGGGCGTAGAGATTCTTGTCGAGCGGATATTTGATCGCACGCGACGGGTTGTTGGGGATGACGG
>NZ_JBFWNB010000091.1:0-5111 GCF_050251305.1 Methylocystis sp.
GGCAATTACGCCTCACCGCAGCAATACGCCACGCAACAGGCGACCGTCGCGCAGCTCGAAGCGCTGCTGCGCGCCGATCAGGCGGCGATCGAAAACGCCAAGACGACATACGACTATGCGACGATCCGCTCGCCGATCGACGGACGCGCCGGCATTCGCCTCGTCGACGTCGGCAATATTCTGCGCGCCTCCGATCAGACCGGCATCGTCGTCATCACGCAGTTGAGGCCGATCTACGTGGTCTTCACCTTGCCGCAACAAGCCTTGCCGGCGGTGCAGAAAGCGCAGGCCAAAGGAAAGGCGAAGGTTGTCGCGCTCGGTCCGGACAATGCGACGCCGATCGAGACCGGCGAACTGACCGTCATCGACAATCAGATCGATCAGCTGACGGGCACGGTGCGCCTGAAAGCGACATTCGCAAATCCGAATCTCGCGCTGTGGCCGGGACAGTTCGTCAATGTGCGGCTGATGCTCGATACGTTGAAGAATGTGGTGACGGCGCCCAGCCACGCCGTGCAGCGCGGCCCGAGCGGCGCCTTCGTCTATGTGCTCGGTCCCGACGACGTCGCCGCGATTCGCGAGGTGACGACCGGCCGGCAGGACGAGAAACTCGCCGTCGTCACTTCGGGGCTGCAGCCCGGCGACGTCGTCGTCACCAGCGGCTTCTCGCGCCTGTCGGATGGCGCAAAAACGCGGGTGATGAGCGCGCCGACGGCGGCGAACGGCCAGACCGACGCCGCCGCTGGCGATGAGGCGCTGAGCGAGCCCGTCGCGCCAAGCGACAAACGCGTGCGAGGTGATCGAACGAACAGATGAACGTATCGGGGCCCTTCATCCACAGGCCGGTGGCGACGTCGCTCTTGGCGTTCGCCGTCCTGCTGTTTGGCGTGATGGGCTATCTGCGACTTCCGGTCTCGCCGCTGCCGCAGGTCGATTTCCCGACCATTCAGGTCACGACGCAGCTGCCCGGCGCCAATCCCGACACGATCGCGTCGCTGGTGACGGCGTCGCTCGAACGGCAGTTCGGTCAGATTCCCTCGCTGACCAGCATGGCGTCGCAAAGCTCCTTCGGCCTGTCCCAGATCACGCTGCAGTTCGACCTCGACCGCGACATCGACGCGGCCGCGCAGGACGTGCAGGCCGCGATCAACGCGGCCGCTTCGACGCTGCCGCGCAATCTTCCCTATCCACCGGTCTACGCCAAGGTTAATCCCGCCGACACGCCGATTCTGACCCTCACGTTGCGCTCGAAAACCGCCACGCTGCGGGATTTGAGCGATCGCGCCGACACGCTGATCGCGCCGCAGCTCTCGCAGGTGACGGGAGTCGGCCGGGTGTCGGTGCAGGGCGGCGTGCGGCCGGCCGTGCGGATTCAGGCCGATCTCGCGCGGCTGGCGGCCAATCGCATCAGCATGGAGGATCTGCGTCTCGCCATCGCGGCGGCGAACATCGCCGGCGCCAAGGGTTCGCTCGACGGCAGGCGCCAGACTTATACGCTCGACGCCAACGACCAGATCGTGCACGCGCGGCAATACAACGACATCGTCGTCGCCTGGCGCAATGGCGCGCCCGTCATGCTTCGCGACGTGGCGCAGGTCGTCGACGGTCTCGAGAACGCGCGCGTCGGAGGCTGGCACAATGGCGAGCAGACGGTCGTGCTCGACGTTCTGCGCCAGCCCGGCGCCAATATCATCAATACCGTCGAGCTGGTGAAGAACGAGCTGCCGCAGATTCAGCGGGCGCTCCCCGCCGGCATGTCGCTCGAGATCGTCAACGACCGCACGGTGACGATCCGCGCCTCGATTTTCGAGGTGCAGCTGACTCTGGTCATCGCCGCGGCGCTCGTCGTTCTCGTCGTGCTGATGTTTCTGCGCAGCTGGCGCGCGACGATCATCGCCGGCGTCAGCCTCCCGCTCTCGATCATCGCCACATTCTCGATCATGTGGGCGGCGGGCTTTTCGCTCGACAATCTGTCGCTGATGGCGCTGACCATCGGCACCGGCTTCATCGTGGACGACGCGATCGTGATGATCGAAAACATCGTTCGCAACATCGAAGCCGGCAAACCGCCGCGTCAGGCCGCGCTCGACGGCGCGCGCCAGATCGGCTTCACCGTCGTGTCGCTGACCGTCTCGCTGATCGCAGTGTTCATCCCGCTGCTGTTCATGACCGGGATCGTCGGACGCATGTTCCGCGAATTCGCGCTGACGCTGACCATGGCGGTCATTGTCTCCGCGGCGATCTCGCTGACGCTGACGCCGATGCTCTGCGCGGTTCTGCTGCGATTCGCGCCGCCGCGGTCAAAGCAACAGAACCGCTCCCGCCTGGCGACGCTTTCGCTCGCGCTCGATCGCGCCTATCACGCGTCCCTGGACTGGGCGCTCAAGCGCGAGACGTTCATGCTCGCGCTCACCGTCGGCACGCTCGGGCTGACGATCGTCCTCTACATCATCATTCCCAAGGGTTTTCTGCCGCGGCAGGACACGGGCGTGCTGTCGACGGTGCTGGAGGCCTCGCCTGACGCGTCCTTCGACAAGATGACGGCGCTGCAGGCGAAGATCGCCGACGCGTTCCGGCGCGATCCGGACGTCGCCGCCGTCACCTCGGTGCTGGGCGTGGGACCGCTCAACGCGACGACGAATGTCGCGCGGCTCACCGCGATGTTGAAGCCGCATGGCGAGCGCCACGACAGCGCGGAGAAGATCGCAGATCGGTTAAAGGCCGCCGGCGAAAAAATCCCGGGCGTCTCGCTTTATGTTCAGCCGGTTCAGGACATTCAGATCACGACCCGTCCCAGCCGCTCGCAATATCAGTACACGCTGACCTCCGCCGATCGCGATGAGCTGCTGACCTGGTCGAACCGCCTGCTCGGTGAACTGCGCAAAACTCCGGGATTGCGCAACGTGGCAGCCGAGACTCAGGACGGCGGATTGCGCACGCTGATGAACATCGACCGCGAGAAAATGGGGCGGCTCGGCATTACCGCGCAGATGGTCGACGACGTGCTCAATGACGCCTTCGGCCAGCGGCAGATCTCGACGATCTACACGCAGTCGAACCAGTATCGCGTGATTCTCGAAGCGGCGCCGCAGTATCAACGCGATCCGTCGGCGCTGGAAAAGCTCTATGTCGCGCCGCTCGGCGGCGGACCGCAAACTCCGCTCGCGGCCTTCGTGCGGCTGGAGAATCGCGCCGCGCCGCTCTCCGTCGCGCATCAGGATCAATTCCCGGCGTCGACGATCAGCTTCGACCTCGCCGATGGCTACGCGCTGGGCGACGCAGTGAAAATGATCGCCGACACGGAGTCGGCGATCGGCATGCCGTCGTCGATCATGGGCGTGTTCAGCGCCGACGCCGCCGAATTCAACAAATCTCTCGCCAGCGAACCCTGGCTCATCCTTGCGGCGATCGTTTCGATCTATGTGGTGCTCGGCGTTCTCTACGAGAGCTTCGCCCATCCGTTCACCGTCCTGACCACGCTGCCCTCGGCGGGCGTCGGCGCCCTGCTCGCGCTGCTCATCTTCCGCATCGAAATGTCGATCGTCGCGCTGATCGGCGTCGTTCTGCTGATGGGCATCGTCAAGAAAAACGCGATCATGATGATCGACTTCGCGCTCGACGCCGAGCGGGATGACGGACTTTCGGCGCATGACGCGATCGTGCGCGCCTGTCATCTGCGCTTCCGTCCCATCATGATGACGACGCTGGCGGCGCTGTTTGGCGCCCTGCCGCTGGCGCTGTCGCACGGGCCGGGCAGCGAGCTGCGCATACCGCTCGGGGTCGCGATCATCGGCGGCCTGCTCGTCTCGCAGGCGCTGACGCTGTACACGACGCCCGTCATCTATCTCGCCGTGGAGCGTCTGCGCGTCCGACTTTCGCCCCCGGCTGCGCCGCAGCCGGCCGGCGAGACGGGCGAGGATCTTGAGCCCGCCGACGAACTTCCCAAACCGCCGACCCGGGAGGCCGCCGAGTGAATGTCTCGGCGCCCTTCATCAAGCGGCCGGTCGCGACGACGCTGCTTGCAAGCGCATTGTTCCTGCTGGGCGCCGTCGCCTATTTCTTCCTGCCGGTGGCGAGCCTGCCGGCGGTCGATTTTCCGGTCATCGGCATCTCCGCGCTGCGGCCCGGCGCCGATCCGCAGACCATGGCGGCGTCGGTCGCGGCGCCGCTCGAACGGCGCCTGTCGACGATCGCCGGCTTGAACGAGCTGACGTCGACGAATTCGCTGGGGTCGACGCAGATCATCGCCCAGTTCGACATTTCGCGGCCGCTCGACGCGGCGGCGCGTGACGTTCAGGCGGCGATCAACGCCTCGATCACCGACCTTCCGTCGGACCTGCCGAGCGCGCCGACCTACCGCAAGGCGAGCCAGTCCAGCATGCCCGTGCTCGTGCTGGCGATGACTTCCGACACCCTGTCGACGAGCGCCATTTTCGACGCGGCCGATTCCGTGATCGCGCAGCGCGTTTCGCAAATTCCCGGCGTCGCCGAGGCGCGCCTGGCGGGCGCCGAACAGCCGGCCATCCGCGTTCAGGTCGACAGCGCGCGGCTCGCCGCCATGAAGCTCGGCGTCGACGCCGTCGCCAACGCCCTCAACGCCGCCAACGCCCATTCCGCCGTCGGCGCGCTCAGCGGCGATGCGCGCGAGATCACGCTCGCGACCACCGATCAGCTCACGACGCCCGAGGATTATCGCAACATCGTCATCGCGGCCAACAATGGCGCGGTGGTCAAGCTCGGCGACGTCGCCTCGGTCGAGCTCGGCGTGAAGAACCGCAACGCCGCCGGCTGGTTCAACAGCAAGCCCGCCGTGCTGCTGATCGTCACCAAGCAGCCGGACGCCAATGTGATCGAGACCGTCGATCAGATTAAGGCGCTGCTGCCGCGGCTTCAGGAATGGATTCCGAGCGGCGTCAAGATCGATGTGCTGGCCGACCGCACCCAGACCATTCGCGCCAGCATTCATGACATTCAGCGCACCCTGGCGATCTCCATCATCCTGGTGATGATGGTCGTCTATGTGTTTCTGCGCCGCGCGACGCCGGTCATCGCCGCCGGCGTCACCGTGCCGCTGTCTCTGGTCGGCACCTGCGCGGCGATGTGGGTCGCCG
>NZ_JBFWNB010000092.1:0-4908 GCF_050251305.1 Methylocystis sp.
GCACACGGCTGCGCCCGGCGTCCTGAAGACGGACATACCCGACGGACTACTTGTGGCGCGTCGTCGCGCGCTGCAGAAACGGCCAGCGCTGTCGTGGCATAGCCGACATCAAAGCATGAACCTTCGCCGCTCGCCAAACGCCGGTCCTGACTCGCCGATCGGCCATTCTCCTCCGCTTTCAAGCTTCGGCTGCGGCTCGAGGACGATCGCGCCATCAGCCTCGACGCGGACCCGCCACGCGTCGCCGCTGCGCGCGCGCTGCGCCGTTGCGGCGCGCAGGGCCCGCTCGATGTCGCATTGCGTGACACGTGCGACGCGTCGGCTCATCGCTCGGTCGCCTGCCTCGGGGGCCGGCGATGCCACTCGCGCTCGCCATAGGCGCGAAAAAATTCCGGCGACTGGACGCTTGAGAGCGCGGCGAGGAATTTGCCGTATTCCTGCTCGCCGAACGCCTCGTAAAACTGCCGCGACCAGACGGGATTGTCGTGATCCCATTCCGTGCGGCGAAAGCGCGTTCCCGTCGCAATGTTGAAAAGGCCGTCGCCGGCGCGCGTGATCGCGCGGCCGATCGTGCAAGCGAGCTCGGAAAGGCGGAGAAGCGCGTTCACTTGGCCCGCGTCTTCCTGCCGGCGCTCTCATGCTGCGCCCACCACGCCTCGAAGCCGTCGCGGAAGTCGGCAAGCTCGTCATCATCGGCGATATGCGCTGGCGGCCGATCCTTGGGCGCGCCCCTCTCGGCGGCGCTCCAACCCTCGCGCCACGCGCTCGACTTTCCGGCGAAGGGATCGCCTGCGGCGCGCGAGCGATCGTCTTCGACGCGCAAGCGTTCGTCTTCGACGCGCAAGCGTTCGTCTCCGACGCGCGTGCCATCGTCAGGTTCGGCCGCAGCAGCGCCGCTGGCGTTGGCGTTGGGGCCCGGTTTCCCGCCGGCTGCCTCCGCTGCGGCCTCCTGAGGCGCGGGTTGCTTGGGTTGGCCCGCGTCAGTTTCTTCCGCCGGCGATTCGCCGGCGTCGTGTTCGATGACCTCGCCCGTCTCGGGATCCGCTTCCGCCAAGGCGTCAAGGCGGCCGGCGAGCGTCTTAGGGCGCGAGATTTCATCCTGCGCCTGCTCACGTGCGCCATCAAAGTCATACAGGGCGTCATCGCGCCGCACGAGATCGTCGAGATCGGTCGACATCGGCAGGCGCTTGGCCAAGCGACGCAATACCGTTTTCCTGGCCATTTCATCCCACCAGTCCTTCCAGGGACCGGCGTTCTTCGCCTTCGATACCGCGCGGACCTTCTCGACCTCGGCGACGGTCATCACCTCACGATAGATTCCGCCGTCTTTTGTCTTTGCGATGGCGTAGGCAAGGCGCGGCCTGCCACGATCGTCGAGCGAGGGCTTATGGATGATCTTTTCTTCGTCGCCGAGCTCATAGGTGAATTCGTCGTTCGAATAGGCGACGTAGGCGCTGATCGAGAGAAGCTCGCCGCTGTTGCGCACCTTCTTGAGAATGCCGGCAATCATCGGCATCCATTGCACCCTGCCCCCAAAGACCACCAAGGCGCCGTCGCGGCCGTCGGGCAGCAAGCCGTCCTGCGCGGCCTTCATCGCCGACTGAAAGAGCGAGGCGCGATCGGCTTTCAGCAGATCGGGATTGCCGGTGACCGCCGTATTGACGACGCGCATGAAGCGCTCGACGGGCAGATGCGCCGGCAGCGCCATTTTGAAATCGCCTTCCCTGTTGGCGACCTGCGCCTTGAGAGCATCGACTTCTGTTCTCTTGACGACGGCGTTCATGCTTTCGCTTCCTTCACTCGGATGGCGCGGTACTGGCTCGGCTGGACCGTGTAGCCCGAGCGACGGATCGTCTTCGCCTCGATCAGGCGACCGTCGGCGAGCCGCCCACGCGCCGCATTGCCGAGCGTATGGACGATCTCGGCGTCGTAGACCTTGCGCTGCTTTGCGGCGTCGACGCCGTCGGCCTCGCGCTTCTTCAATTCGTCGCGGGCGTACATGATCTCGACGATGCGCGCGTTGCCGGAGAGGTCGATCTCGCCGCCGTCATCGTCGGCGAAAAGGTTCGCGATCAGCGCGCCGTCACGCGCGAAGTCGGGCGGATAGGGATCGTTCTCGGCGACGCGCCGCCAGAAGTCTTTGACCGCGGCGCGCAGGCGCGACATGACGCCGGCGTGAAGCGGAATCTCGATCAGCGGCATGTCGACGCCATGCCCGACGACGAGCGGCGCGACCGCCGCCCATTGCGCGCCGATGAGCGTCGCCTCGATGATGGCCTGCACAGCGATCCACACCGGCGGCTCCGGCCCGTCGCCGGTGTTGTCGACCATCCATTTGCGGCGGAAGACGCTCGCCTCGACGCTCTTGATCTGCACGGCGCCGAGTCCGCGCGCCGGATCGCTCACGAGCGCGTCGGGCGTCGCGCCGATGCGCGCCTGCTGGTCGCGGTAATAGACGCGTTGCGGGCCGGCGTTGTGGATCACGGTCCAGTCGGGATGTTCCTCGCGCAGGAGTTCGATCGCGACAGGCTCGAGCAGCCTCCCGCGCTTCATGGGCGCCGTCTCTTCGGAATCGGCCTCGATCACGCCGGACTTCGCCGCGAAGAGCCCGAAGGGCGTCTCCCATTCATGCGCGTTGAGGAGCGCGGCGGCGACACTCGCTGTGATGTCTTTCGAGCGCAGCGCGCGCCATGTCGCGTCATCAGGACAGGGAACGCGCGAGACGCCCTGCGGCGGAACCAAAACATCGGAGATGGCCGCAGCGGCGCCGCCAAGCGAGGTTTGCGGGAAGGTCGCGATCGTCATGCCGCCTTCTCCGCAAGCACGACGAGGCCCTCGCGCATGATCGCGTTGAAGGCTTCGCAGGCTCGCTCCGCGCGCTCGGCGAATTCCGGCTCGATGTGGAAGTCGGCGTCGTCGAGCGTCCTTTCGCCATCCGCGCTGTCGTGGACGGTTACTTTCGTTCCGTTGAAGCGCAGCTCGGGCGCGCCGTAGATGTGGAAGCAGGAGAGCGAGTTGTTTCTCACGCGGCGATCTCCTCGGCCTGCGCGCCGCCTTTCGCCATACGGCGCTTCGCCGCTTCCGCGAGTTCGAGGCAGGCGAGATAGCGCGGGCGGTTATGCGAATAGTGCGTGATGCGCTTGCGTTCGCTGGCTGCGCGCTCCTCGGCGCGGGCGCGAATATCGGCGTGGCTCATTTTGAATGCGTCGGAGAACACGATGCCGAGCGCGCGGGACGCCGTGTCGCGATAGAGCCAGTTGTCGTCGACGAGGCGTTGCGCGGCCATGTCGAACGCCATCAGCGCGGCGACGTGGCACTCTCTGGCGATGCGCTCCTTGGCGCGGTCGAGGGCTGAAAGCGATTGGTCGGACATATGCGATCTCCAAAGGCAGAGCGCCCCTAGAGCAGCTATGCGGTATTTTTACCGCTATGTCAACCTTAAGAGGTAGTATTACCGCTTTTCTTACGGGTTGTTCCGGCCGGAAATCTGGTTGGGCGAGAAATAGAGACCGTCGGGCGCGCCGTGGGCAAAGGATGTTGCCGCTCGAAGGAAGGAATGAATGCAAGATCTACAATGATTTTGCCCGGACAAGCGGCTCAAGCCACGGTCGCAAGGGCCGCGCTTGGATCTGGCAAAGGTATCGTCTTTGAACATCCCGCTAATTCAGACTATGCGTGTGACCTGAATAATTGGAGGTCAGTGGCATGGCGGATGCAAAGGTCCAACCTGTTTCCGATGCGGAGTTCGAAGTAGCGTTCTCCGGTCCAGCCCCGGCGGCGAACAGATTTTATATCGTTGTTGGCCCGGGCGGGGTAAGAATTGCTTTTGCGGAAGAGCCTCGTCCCGGAAAACCGTCACATTTTCGAAGCGCGGTGATGTTGCCTCATCAGGACGCTATAAAGCTCGCGAACCTCCTGAAGACGATGCTCGCGACGCTCGAAGAGCAAATAGCGACAGCATCGGACGAAGCGCATGGTTGAAGTTCCGGACACCCAGGATCCGGGCTTCCACTACCCTTTCAGGTTGTCCAACAGGCTAACGCGTCACCTACCGCTACAGCTTTTGGAACAGCGCCGCCGCATGATGGCTCCCTCAGGGACTTGCCGGGAGCAAAGATGACTGCGAACCTTCTGCAGAGTAACTGATCTTTATCATAGCCTTTGTCGCAGGTTTTTCGACATTTAAGCACTTTCGTTAGCACGCAAGCGCAAGCCTTGACGTATGTTTAATTTGCAAGTCACAGTGCCCAAGAATGTTCTCATGGGCAGATGCGGAATGGCTAACAAAAAAGACAAGGACTCGTTCGGAGGATCGCTCGCGAAAGGAGTTATCCAAGGCGCTACGGCGGCGGCAGTTAAGTTCGTGCTCCCTTTCGTGGGGGCCGCAATGACGTTTATCGCAGGCTATCTAGGCAATATGCCTTGGATGTGGGTCATCATGGCGACTTGTGTCGCTTTCGGCGGTGCCTCAGGCGGCCTGTTGTGGTTCGGAGAATGGTTGGACAAGCGTCGAGTGGAAGGAAAACTTACATTCTCACAAGCGCTCGTTGCGCGAGACATTCAAGGCAATGGGATCGTGATAGGTGCGCGAGTAACAAGTGCCGCTTCGTTTCCGCTTGAATTTGAAGTTACAGAAATCCGAACCAGATTAGGAACAACCGTTCCAGTGACTCAGCATAGTTCAAAGAGGTTCGAGATCCCTCCGAGTGGAATCGGATGGTATTACGATCATCCGATAAGCATACCTAATCCGCCAAAACCAGGAGCTTTGGAAGGGTTTCTCGAATTTCGCTTACGATATGGCCGTGTTGGCAGCAGCTTGCCCTTCAACCTTAACGGGAAGAAGCAAATCGTAGCTGAATTTGACAAACAGGGGATTTACACGTACGGGATTTGTCAGGAGGCGAA
>NZ_JBFWNB010000093.1:0-4748 GCF_050251305.1 Methylocystis sp.
CGACGCGCCCATCGCCGACGCAGCATAGGATCTCGCGGTCATGGATCATATCAGGGAAGCCGTCCTGCGCGCCCGCGGCGCGCGCAAGAAGACCGGAGAACGCCCGCCCGCGACGACGTCGGCCGGCGGCTCCCCCAACCCCGTCATCGAGACGCGCGCGCGCTTTGAGCGCGACGGCGCGCCGCCCGACATTTCTTCCTTCCCGGAGTTTCATTGCGATTTCGACGGCTTTGCGCGCCGCCGCATCATCTCGAACGAACAGGACCCGGTGCTCAACTCCTATCGCGTCCTCAGAACGCGGCTGCTGCAACGCATGGAGGCCGAGGGCTGGCGGACGGTCGCGGTCGTCTCGCCCAATTCCGGCGCCGGCAAGACGGTGACCGCGATCAATCTCTCGATCGCGATCGGGTCGAAGGCCGGAAACCGCGTCGCGCTGGTCGATCTCGATTTCCACCGGCCGAGCATCGCGCGCTATCTCGGCCTTTCCGCGATTCCCTCGCTTCTCGACTTCTTCGAAGGCGCAAAGCCCTTGCGGGACGTCGTCATGCGCCCCGACCTTCCCGAAATGCTGCTTCTCGGCAATGAGCGCGTCTCGCGGCGGGGCGCCGAACATCTGACGTCGCCCCGCGCCGACGAGCTCATATCCGGCTGCCTGAATGAATTCGGCGCGCGCTTTGTCGTTTTCGACATCTCGCCCCTGCTCGGCTGCGACGACGCGATCGCCTTCCTGCCGAAGGTCGACTGCGTCCTCTTGATCGCCGCGAGCGGCGACACGAAAGTCGCAGACCTGAAAGAGGCCCGCCGTCTTCTCGCCAAGACGAAGGTCGTCGGCACGGTCCTCAACAAGGCCCCAGACGTGCTCGGGGCTAGACCCTATTATTACTGAGGGGGCGGGCGACATCTCTCGCCCAGCGCCCCCGCGGCCCATCCTTCGCAACGCGCCTTCGGCGCTCCTCAGGATGAGGCCCTTAGTGTTGCAACAACGGAAAGCCTCATCCTGAGGAGCGGCCCAAAGGGCCGCGTCACGAAGGATGGGAGCAGGGCTCCAATAGAGATCAACGATTGCATGCCTAACGCTCATGAGGGGCGGAAACTCCTTGACTTCCCGCTCAGCCTACGGCGCCCTTGGGGGGACGGGGATAAGTAGGTCCCGACTCGCCCCGTGGTTGCGCGTTCTCTCGCGAAATTGAAGCGTTTCGCCGCTTCAGTTTCGATTAGCGATTGAAGCCTAGGGTAAACTGACTAGTTTAGCGCCGCTGTTCGCGCGCCCTCCTCCTGACCGGAGAACGAGGCGCGTCCGGCTATGTTCTTTTGGCAGGATGCGACCGATGAGGCTCTCGAACTCCGTCAAGACCGCGCTCGTCATTCTTGCGGCCTTCGTCCTCTATTTCGGCGCGCGCGCGCTCTTTGCGGGCGCCAAGCCCGACAAGCCGGCGGCGCCGGAATCGGAACTCTTCGCCGTCGTCGCGCGCGAGATCGGGCCGGTCGAATGGCGCGACGAGGTTCGAATTCGGGGCCGCGCCGAGGCCTTGCGGAAAATCGTCGCGCGCGCCGAAACGGCGGGCGTCGTCGAGGCGACCCCCGCCGAGCCGGGCGTCAAGGTCGAGGCCGGCGCGCCGCTCTGCCGGCTGAAGATCGACGCGCGCCGCGCCGCGCTCGACGAAGCGCGCGCCGCTTTCGCCAAGGCCAAGCTCGACTATTCGGCGGCGGCGGCGTTGGCGAAAGAGGGCTTTCGTTCCGAGACCGCCGTCGCGGCGGCCAAAGCCGCGCGCGACCTCGCCAAGGCCAATCTCGAACAGGCCGAGGTCGCCGTCGAGAAAACCGTGATCGCCGCGCCCTGGGCCGGCATTTTCGACGAACGTCTCGCCGAGACCGGCGATTATCTCAAAATCGGCGACCCCTGCGGCGTCGTTATTCAGCAGACGCCCTTTCTCATCGTCGGCGCGGTTTCCGAACGCGACGTCGTGAAGATTTCGCAAGGCGACAAGGGAACGGCGCGGCTCGCCTCAGGCGAAACGGTCGAGGGCGTCGTCCGTTTCGTCGCCAAGGCCGCGGACGAGGCGACGCGCACCTTCGAGGTGCAGCTCGAAACGCCGAACGAGGACGGCGCAATCCGCGACGGCATGACCGCCGACTTCACCGTCTTCGCGGGGCGCGGCGAGGCCCATCTCGCGCCGCGCTCGGCCCTGACGCTCGACGATGAGGGCCGCATCGGCGTCCGGCTCGTCGGCGCGGACGACATCGTCGATTTCGCGCCGGTGCGCCTTCTCGGCGAGGCCGCGGACGGCGTTTATGTCGCGGGGCTGCATGGCGATGTCCGGCTCATCATCCGCGGCCAGGATTTCGTCAAGCGCGGCCAAAAGGTCGCCGTCGCCGCCGAGGAGGCCGGCGCATGACACGCCTCATCGACGCGGCCTTCGCCAATACGCGCGTCGTCATGACGGCGCTCGTCGTCCTGATTATTTTCGGCGTCGTCGCCTTTAAAACGATCCCCCGCGAGGCCGAGCCCGACATCCCCGCGCCCTTCGTCGTCGTCACGCTGCCGCTGCCGGGCGTGTCGCCCGAAGACGGCGAGCGCCTGCTCGTCAAGCCGACCGAGCTCGAACTCCAGGCGATCGAGGGCCTCAAGCAGATGGACTCCCTCGCCTATGACGGCGCGGCGCAGATCATCCTCGAATTCGTGACGACCGCCGATGTCGACCAGGCCGTGCTCGACGTGCGCGAGGCGGTCGACCGGGCGAAGGCGAAATTCCCGGCGAACGCCGAAGAACCGGTCGTCAAAGAATTCAACATGCAGACGCAATTCCCGATCCTGACGGTCATTCTGCATGGGGCCGCGCCCGAACGCGCGCTTTACCAGACCGCGCGCGCGCTGAAAGACAGCCTCGAAAGCGTCAATGGCGTTCTCGAAGCGCGGCTCACCGGCGCGCGCGAAGAGCTGCTCGAAGTCATCGTCGATCCGACGACGCTCGAATCCTACGGCCTCACCGAGCTTGAGGTCATCAACGCGGTGACGGCGAACAACCGTCTCGTCACCGCGGGCGCGCTCAATGTCGAGGACGGCCGCTTTGCGGTGAAGGCGCCGGGCGTCGTCAAATCCGGCCCCGAGCTCATGGCGATCCCGTTGCGCGCCAGGGGCGAGCGCGTCGTCGCCGTCGGGGACGTCGCCGAGGTGCGGCGGACCTTCGTCGATCGCACGGGCTATGCGATTTTCGACGGCGCGCCGGCGATCGGCGTCGAGATCACGAAGCGCGCCGGCGCGAATATCGTCGACACGATCGAAGCCGCGCGCGCGGTCGTCGAAAAGAACGCCGCCTTCTGGCCGTCGACGATCCGCCACGACTTCATCAACGACCAGTCGGTCGTCGTCAAAGACAATCTCGAAGGGCTCACCGCCTCGGTGATGACCGCGGTGCTTCTCGTCATGATCGTCATCGTCGCCGCGCTCGGCCTGCGCTCGGCGATCATGATCGGCGTCGCCATTCCGACCTCTTTCCTGATCGGTTTTCTCCTGCTCTCGGTCTTCGGCTACACGCTCAATATGATGGTGATGTTCGGCCTCGTCCTCGCCGTCGGGATGCTGGTCGACGGCGCGATCGTCGTCATCGAATATGCCGACCGGCGCATGGTCGAGGGCGCGGCGCGCAAGACCGCCTATCTCGAAGCGGCGAAGCGCATGTTCTGGCCGGTCATCACCTCGACCGCGACGACGCTCGCCGCCTTCGCGCCCTTCCTGTTCTGGAAGGACATGGCGGGCGAATTCATGAAGTTCATCCCGCTCACGCTGATTTTCGTGCTGATTTCGTCGCTCGTCGTCGCGCTGGTCTTTCTGCCGGTGCTCGGCTCGCTTTTCGGGCTCCCGAAAAAGCTGAAAGAGCGGCTGCGCCTCAAGGGGAAGACGGACGCCGCGCCCGCCTACGAAATGGAGGAAATCGATCCGACGACCTTGCGCGGGCCGATCGGCGTCTATTCGCGTTTCGTGAGGGGCGCGATCGGCCGTCCGCTCGCCGTCCTCGCCGCGACGGGCGCCGTGCTTGTCGTCTGCGTCGCGAGCTTTGCGGCGGCCTCGCCCGATCTCGAATTCTTCATTCGCGACGATTCCGAACAGATCAACATCCTCGTCGAAGCGCGGGGCAATCTTTCCGAGGAGCAGAAGATCGCCGTCGTCGAAAAAGTCGCCGAGCGGGTCAAAGACCATCCGGCGATCGAGCATCTCTATTTGCAGACCGGCCAGGGCCTTGCCCGCAACACCGACTATCCGCCCGATACGATCGGCCAGGTCGGCGTCGATCTTGTTTATTATTCCGAGCGCGAACATTCCCGGATCGTCATGGAGGAGTTGCGCAAGATGGTTGAAGGCGTCCCGGGCGTGCGCACCGAGGCGCGCTCGCGCGAAGGCGGCCCGCCCATCGGCAAGGACGTGCAGGTCGAGATCTCCGCGCCGAATTTCGACGCGATGCTCGCCGCCGCGAAGAAGACGCGCCATTTCGTCGACACGGCGACGATGGACGCCGGCGGCCTCGACGTTCCGGTCTATATGGACCAGGAAGACACGCTGCCCCTTCCCGGCATCGAATGGTCGATCGATGTCGACCGCGCGCTCGCCGGCCGCTACGGCCGCAGCGTCAGCGAGGCGGGCGCCGTCCTCCAGCTCGTAACGAGCGGCCTGCTGATCGACAAATACCGCCCCGACGATTCCGAGGATGAGATCGACATCCGCGTGCGCTATCCGCGCGCGGAGCGCTCGA
>NZ_JBFWNB010000094.1:0-4224 GCF_050251305.1 Methylocystis sp.
GGAGTCTGAGAATCCCAAGAAGGAAATCTCGCTCTACATCAATTCGCCGGGCGGCGTGGTGACGTCCAGCCTCGCCATCTACGACACGATGCAGTTCATCAAGCCGAAAGTGTCGACGCTGTGCGTCGGGCAGGCGGCGTCGATGGGCTCGCTTCTGCTTGCCGCAGGCGCCGACGGTCTGCGTTACGCGCTGCCGAATGCGCGCGTCATGCTGCATCAGCCGTCCGGCGGCTTCCAGGGACAGGCGTCCGATATCCAGCGCCACGCCGAAGACATTCTGAAGGTCAAAAAGCGCCTCAACGACATCTATGTCCGTCACACGGGCAAAGATTATGAAACGATCGAACGCACGCTCGATCGCGATCATTTCATGTCGGCGGAAGAAGCGAAGTCGTTCGGAATCGTCGACTCCGTCCAGGAGAAGCGGCCTGACGACGAGGCCGAGGCGAAGCGCTGAGCGCAAGAGGCGGGCGCCGGCGCTTCTAGCGCCAGCGCCAATTTGCTTGAAAGATTGAGGCAGCAGGGCGGGAATGTTTCGTAAAATTCTGATCGCCAACCGCGGCGAAATCGCTTGTCGCATCATCAAGACGGCGAAGCGCATGGGACTGTCGACCGTCGCCGTCTATTCCGACGCCGACGCCGACGCGCTCCATGTCGAAATGGCGGACGAGGCCGTTCATCTCGGCCCGCCGCCCGCCGCGCAATCCTATCTGCTGATCGACAAGATCGTTGCCGCCTGTAAGGAAACTGGCGCCGAGGCGGTTCATCCGGGCTACGGCTTCCTTTCCGAGCGCGCCGCCTTCGCCACGGCGCTGGCCGAGGCGAACATCGTCTTCATCGGCCCCAATGTGCGCGCCATCGAGGCGATGGGCGACAAGATCGAGTCGAAGAAATTCGCCTCCGCCGCCAAGGTCAGCGTCGTGCCGGGCTATCTCGGCGTCATCGAAAACGCCGAAGAGGCGGTCAGGATCGCCAGGGACATCGGCTATCCGGTGATGCTGAAAGCGTCGGCCGGCGGCGGCGGCAAGGGCATGCGCATCGCCTTTTCCGACGCTGAAGTGATCGAAGGCTTCACGCGCGCCCGTTCGGAGGCCGCGTCTTCTTTCGGCGACGATCGCGTTTTCGTCGAGAAGTTCATCGTCAATCCGCGCCATATCGAAATTCAGGTGCTCGGCGACAAGCACGGCAACGTCATTCATCTGAACGAGCGCGAATGCTCGATCCAGCGCCGCAATCAGAAGGTGATCGAGGAAGCCCCGTCGCCGCTGCTGGATGAAAAGACGCGTCGCGAAATGGGCGCGCAGGCCATCGCGCTCGCAAAGGCCGTCGACTATGATTCGGCGGGCACGGTCGAATTCGTCGCCGGCCAGGACAAGAGCTTCTACTTCCTCGAGATGAACACGCGGTTGCAGGTCGAGCATCCGGTGACGGAGCTCATCACCGGCATTGACCTCGTCGAGCAGATGATCCGCGTCGCGGCCGGGGAGCCGCTGCAGCTCAAGCAGGAAAACGTCAAGATCAACGGCTGGGCGGTCGAGAGCCGCATCTATGCCGAGGACCCGACGCGCAACTTTCTGCCCTCGATCGGACGGCTGGTGAAATACCGGCCGCCGGAAGAGAAGCGGGAAGGCGGCGTCACGGTGCGCAACGATACGGGCGTCACCGAAGGCCGCGAAATCTCGATCCATTACGATCCGATGATCGCGAAGCTCGTGACGCATGCGCCGGACCGGCTTCGCGCCATCGTCGCGCAGGCCGATGCGCTCGATCGTTTCGTGATTGACGGCATTCGCCACAATATTCCGTTCCTGTCGTCGCTGATGCAGAGTCCGCGCTGGCGCTCGGGCGAGCTTTCGACGGGCTTTATCGCCGAGGAATATCCGGAAGGATTTTCTCCGGATGAGCCGCAGGGCGAACTGGCGCATACGCTCGCCGCAATCGCGACGCTGATGGATCACATCGGCAATGAGCGCAAACGCCAGATTTCCGGGCAGTTGCGCGGCGGCCGGCCGGTCGAGTTCGAGCGCGAGCGCGTGTGCATGCTCGGCGAGCAGAGGTTCGACGTCGCCGTCGACACGCAGGGCGAAGCGCTGATCGTGCGATTCGCCGAGGGCGATCAGCGCGCGCATCGGGTCTCTTCGCCGTGGCGTCCGGGCGAACTCGTGCTTGAAGGCGAGGTCGACGGCCGCACCGTCTATGTGCAGGCGCGGCCCATCCTCAACGGTTATGAACTCTCGCATCAGGGCGTCAGCGTCGCGGCGCGCGTCTACACGCGACGCGAGGCCGAGCTTGTCGCCTTCATGCCGAAGAAGAAGGACGCCGGCGCCTCCAAACATCTGTTGTGTCCGATGCCCGGGCTCGTGAAGACCGTTGACGTGACGGAAGGGCAGGAGGTCAAGGCCGGCGAGGCTTTGTGCATGGTCGAAGCCATGAAGATGGAGAACGTGCTGCGCGCCGAGCGCGACGTGACCGTCAAGAAGATCTTGGCCAAGCCCGGCGACAGCCTCGCGGTCGACGCCGTGATCATGGAGTTCGCCTGACGGCGTTGCGGCGCGGGCCGCAGCCTACAGGTTGAGAAACATGCTCACCGAAAGAATGTGATTGATCCGGTGATCGAACGTCTGCGCGCGCTGTGAGGCCACGCGCGATTGGATCAGCTGGTTCATGTAGCCGATCTCGACGCGCGCCGTCTGGCTGAAACTGTAGCCGACGCCTGCGAAGCCGCGATTTTGATCGAAGCCGAATCGCGTTGCAGGCGTCGTCGAATTCAGCCGCACGAACACTTCGTCCCAGAGCACGATGCTCAAGGGCGCGTTCTCCCAGAGCGGGCGCGAAAAGCGCACGAACTGGCGCAGGCGCCATTCGACCGGCGCGACGTTCTGAATGAAGCGCTGCTCGAGCCGGGTGCGGCTCGTCAGGTCGCCGAAGGTTGCGTGTTCGGTCAGCAGAATCTGTTGCCAGATCCGGTTTTCATGCTGCGTTCTGGCGTCCTGCGGAAATGTCGCGACGTGAGCGTAGCCGAGCCACAGACTGGCCTTGTCGGATAGCGCATAGCCGACGCCGGCGCGCCCGAGCGCCTGATCGGCGGTGGTGCCGTCCTCGCGGAAACGCCCCTGACTTTCGAGCCAGAGACGCCATTTCTCAAGGCTGGGGTCGATCGAGCCGAGCCTGGCGATGGCGGTGACGTTTTCCCAGATTCTGAAATCTTCGCCGACAGCCGCCGCCGGGGCGGTTGTCGCAAGCGTTCCCAGCAGGCCGACGCCGAAAGCGGCAAGCCGGTTTTTGCCGAGAGCCGTCGTCAATGACACCGCCATCTCCCTGGACATCGAATTCCTGCGCATTGAGGCAGACAGTCTGCGCGTCAGTCAAACGCCGCAAACCGTCTTCTTTGAGGCGATCGTCAGGCGGCGATCGACGAGGGCATCGCTTGAACGCGTTCTCGGAACAGGCCGTGCAGGGCGTCCCAATCGAGCGCCAATTCGCCGCCGTCGGCCCGGAGCTGCGCTTCCCAGCTCGCGAGCAGATCGAGGCAGGCGTGGTCGATATATTTCAGCTCGTTGAGATGCACATGCACGCGCGCGCCGGGCGGCAAGGCTTCGAACGCGCCCGCGAGCTGTGGCAGCCGGATGAAGGTGGCGGCGCCGTCGAGGTGGATCATGGTCACGCCGTCGATCGTCTCGCTGCGGATGTTGAGATGCGAGAAGGTGTAGAGCAGGCGCGCGACCGCCAGACCGACGCCGACCGCAATGCCGGTCAACACGTCGGTCGCGACCACCGTCGCCAACGTCGCTGCATAGATGCCGGTTTCGATGCGGTCCTGACCCCACAGGAACCGCGCAAAGCTCAGATTGATGAGATTGAGCCCCGCGTAAACGAGAACTGCGGCGAGGCTCGCGACCGGGATGATGCGCAGCACGTCCGGCGCGAGCGTGATAAACAGCAGAATCCACACGCCATGCAGGATCGTGGAGAGTCTCGTGCGCCCGCCCGCCGTGACATTGGCCGAGCTGCGGACGATCACCCCCGACACCGGCAGCACGCCGAGAATTCCGCAAAGGAAATTGCCGACGCCTTGCGCGACAAGCTCCTTGTTGTAGCGCGTTCGCGGCGTGCGGCGCTGCATGGCGTCGACGGCTGTCGCCGTCAGCAGCGTCTCCGCGCCAGATACGAAGGCGAGCGACAGGGCGGCGGCCCACAAGGCGCCCTCGCCGATCCGTCCGAGCG
>NZ_JBFWNB010000095.1:0-3794 GCF_050251305.1 Methylocystis sp.
GCAATAGACCAGCTCGGCGCCGATCGCGACGACGATATCGGGATTGGCGCACAGCATCGTCAGGTCGCGCGCTCTCAAGGCCGCCAGCAGCGCGTCGTAATCCGCCAGGGATTCGTTGCGCTCATTGAAGAGGCCGGTGCAGACGACGTAATCGGCGGCGTCCGGCCCGACGCGCGTCACTGGCGCGCCGAGGCGGCGCGCCGCCTCGCGGAAAAGCCCGTCGTCGCGCGACGGACCCAGGTGATAGACCGTCTGGCCGGCGCGCGCCACGATCTCGCGCAGCGCCAGCTCCCCCGCCGAAACGAGATCGTCGAAACAGTCCTGCGGCGCGCCCAGGCTCAGAAGCTGACGGCGCACCTCTTCGTCGGGGCGCGAGGCGTTAGTGATCAGCACGACCGTTCCGCCTTGTGCGCGGAAACGCCGCAGCGCCTCCGCCGCGTCCGGAAAATGCCGCCGGCCGTCGATCAGCACGCCCCAACCGTCGCACAGAATCGCGTCATAGCCTCCCGCGATGTCGCGGAGACCGGAGATGAGCGGAACGCCACGCGAGTCAGCCGTCAAAAGCGCGCCTCGGCGAAAGCGGCCGCATAGGCCCGTTCACAGACCGGATTGAACGCGCCGGTCGCCTCGTCTAGCAGGAACAGACGTCCGTCCATGATCCTGAACAAGGCCCCGTGCAGCCGCAGATGCCGGTGATGTTCGAGAACCTGGATCATCGGAAAGGACCGCAGATTGCGCAGCGTCTGCTTCACCGCCTCGAATTCGAGCCGCTCGACATAGCCCCTGTCCTTGGGATTGGGGGGAACGCCCAGGCGATCCGCGGCCGGACCGAGCATTTTGATCCAGTCGCCGATGAAGTCGCTATGGCTCAGCCGCGGCGCGTCGGGGTCGGCCAAGATTTCGGCACAGGCGCGAACGCCGCCGCACTGGCCATGGCCGAGCACGACGATGTCGGACACTTTCAGAGCCATCACGGCGTATTCGAGCGCCGCCGAAGCGCCATGATAATGGTCGTCCGGTTCATAGGGCGGAACCAGCGCCGCGACGTTTCGCAGCACGAACAGCTCGCCGGGGCCGGCGTTGAAGATCGCTTCGGGCGCGACTCGCGAGTCGCAGCAACTGATGACCATGGTCTTCGGCGTCTGGCCCTTGAGCGCCAATTCTTCAAATCGGTCGTGCTCGGCCAGAAAACGTCCGCTGATGAAAGATTCGTAGCCCTCGATCAGGTTTTCCGGCAGACCGGTCGTCCCGGACGGCGCGTCATCTGCCATTTGGCGTTCCCCTCGTGCGCCGCGCCGAGCAGGCCTAGCCGGGCGGATGGCGGACCCGGCGGTTATTGTGTAGATCACGCGACGAGGTCAAGGAAAACCAGACCGGATCCATGTTGGAGTTTTGAATGCTTTCTCGACTAAAGCGCAGCGTGCTGGCCATGCCGGGCTCGAACGCCCGCGCCCTGGAAAAGGGCAAGACGCTCTCCGCCGACGTCCTGATGTTCGAACTCGAAGACGGCGTGGCGGACTCCGCCAAGGCGACGGCCCGCGAGCAGGTCGCGGCGGCTGTCTCCGGCGGCGGCTACGGCGCGCGCCAGCTCGTCGTGCGCGTCAACGCCCGCGGCTCCGAATGGTACAAGCCCGACATTGCGGCCATCGCGCCGCTGGGTCCGGACGCCATCGTCATCCCCAAAGTCAATTCGCGCGACGAAATCCTCAAGGCCGCCGCCGACCTCGTCGCCGCCGGGGCGCCGCGCCAGACGCGGCTTTGGGCGATGATCGAGACGCCGCGCGCCGTCTTCGACATCGAAAAGATCGCGAGCGCCGCCGACGATGCCGCCGCGCGCCTCGAAGTCCTGGTGCTTGGCCCCAACGACATCGCCAAATCGACGCGGGCCCGGCTCACGCCCGGGCGGCAGGCGCTGCTCGCCTGGCTTTCGGCCGGCGTGCTTGCGGCGCGGGTTCACAATATCGAAATCATCGACGGGATCTATAACGACTTCAACGATCTCGACGGCCTGCGCCGCGAGGCGGAGCAGGGACGCGATTTCGGCTTCGACGGGAAAATGCTCATTCATCCAAGCCAGATCGGCCCGGTGAACGCCATTTTCGCGCCGAGCGCCGAAGAGGTTGATTTTGCGCGCAGGATCATCGCCGTGTTCGACGAACCAGAAAACGCCGACAAGGGCGTGGTGCAGATCGACGGCAAAATGGTCGAGCGGCTGCATCTCGACATCGCCCGCCGCACGTTGCAGCTTGTCGAGGCGGCGAGCTGACGCGGACAGCCTGTTTTGCGGGCGCCGGACGCTTCAACTATAAGGATGCGCGACAGCAAGGATTAGCCAATGGTCTCGCCGAACGACGAAGAACTGGAGCGCGTCGAATCTTCGGAAGCGCCGATCGAAACGGCGGAACCGCCCCCTGAACCGCCCCCGCCGCCGCCCGTGACGCGCAAACGCCGCTCCTTGTTCGGTCGGCTGGTCTGGACGCTGCTGCTTCTCCTGATCGTGGCGGGCGGCGCGCTTTATGCGGCGATCGCGTTCAAGGACCAGGACGAACGGCTGAAGCTCGTCGCCGATTACGCCGAGCCATACGTCAATCAGGCGACCGGCGTCATCGGCGAGCTGAAGGATCGGATCGATTCGCTTTCCGCCGAGAAGGCGGCGTCGCCAACGACCGAAAGCCCGTCCGAGGCGCGGCCGAGCGATGCGGCGACAAGCAGCGCCGAGCCCCCTGCGCCGCCCTCCACCGCGCCCGAAAAATCCGCCGAATCTGCGCCGCCGCAGGAGCCGCGCGCGGATCCCGTGACGAACGCCGCCATGGAATCGCAGAACGCGGCGATCGAATCGCAAAAGGCGGAGGTCGCCGCGCTGCAGGGACGCATCGGTTCGGCGGAAGAGCTAGCGCAGCGCGCCTTGCGCGCCGCAGAAGCCGCAGAAGCGGTCGCCGCCGCCGCAAAGGAAACGGCAACCACCGCAAGAGAGACGGCGGAAGCGGCGGCGAAGGCGGGCGCGAGTCCCGCGCCTGTGGCGCCCGCTGCTCCGCCGGCGGAGCCGGGCGAGCGCGGCGCGCTCACGCCCGGCGAGCAGGTGAGCGCGCTGGAAGGCCGCATCGACGAGCTCGGCGACGAGTTGAAGGCGCTGCGCGAACGTCTCGATTCTCCCAAGGGCGAAACGCGCGCGGCTCCGGAGGCGGCTCCCGCCAAAACGTCCGAAGGACCGGCGGCGATCGTCGTCGTCGCCTATGCGCTGCAACGCGAGCTCGAGGGTGGACGGCCTTACGCCGTCGAGATGAAGGTCCTGACGCGGCTCGGCGTCGAGGCCGCGCAGCTTGCGCCACTCGCGCCCTATGCCGAAAAAGGCGCGCCGACCGCAGCGCAGTTGAAGGCTGATTTCGCACCGGCCGCGAAGCGCATTCGCGCGCTGGAGAACGGCGAATCCGTCGGTCTCGCGGAACATTTGATGAAGGGCGCAAGCAAGCTCGTGCGCGTGCATCCGTCAGGTCAGGCGCCCAGCGCCGAGGCCAA
This sequence comes from Methylocystis sp., assembly GCF_050251305.1. GTDB lineage: Bacteria > Pseudomonadota > Alphaproteobacteria > Rhizobiales > Beijerinckiaceae > Methylocystis. The sequence continues at coordinate 3,517 of NZ_JBFWNB010000095.1, forward strand.
GACAGTCGAGGAAAAGGTCGGCCAGATCGAAGCGGCGCTCGCCCATGACGACCTGACCCAGGCCAATGCGCTGTTCTCGGCGCTTCCAGAGGACGCGCAGAACGAAGCCAAAGACTTCGGCGCGGCGCTCCGCGCGCGCGCGGACGCGCGGAGGGCGGCCGACGATCTGCTGCATGGCGCGATCGCCGCGCTCGGCGCAGGCGCAGCGCAGGAATAAGTGGGATCTGATCGTCATGTGGTTTCTCCTCTTCTTCATCGTCGCGCTTGCGGCGGTCGCC
>NZ_JBFWNB010000096.1:0-3346 GCF_050251305.1 Methylocystis sp.
AGAAGGAAAAGCGCAAAGACCGCGCCGACGAAAATCGCATAGATGATTGGCGGCAGGGGAAGATATTGAAGAGAATGTGAATACACGCGTCGCCCCAGGATGTCGCGTCGACCGTTGAAGCCGCATATAGGGGAGGAGCGGCGCATGGCGAGTTGAGCGGCGTCGATGACGCTTGGACGGGTCAAGGCCGGGGCGCCGCGCGCAACTTGCGCACGGTCGCGCCGTAGGCCAAAAACAATATCTTCGCGGCTGCGCCGCGCGATCGGAGATCGTCATGCCGATGCAGCCTGCGAAGGGCGGCGACGCAAATGTGACGCCGCAAGACCTTGCGACGGATCCGTTGCAGGGGCTGACGAAGGACGAGGCGGCGCGCAGATTGGCGCGCTTCGGCGAGAACACGATCGCCGAACGCCGAATTGGCCTGTTTGCCCGCTTTGTCGGCTTTTTCTGGGGTCCCATTCCCTGGATGATCGAAATTGCGGCAATCCTGTCCGGGATCGTCAGACATTGGGCGGACCTCGGCATCATCCTGCTCATGCTGATCGTGAACGCCGGCGTCGGCTTTTGGCAGGAGTTCAAGGCCGATAACGCGATCGCACTGCTCAAGCGGCGTTTGGCGTTGAAGGCGCATGTGCTGCGCGACGGCGCCTGGAAAGAGCTTGCGGCGAGCCAGCTTGTGCCGGGCGACGTCGTCAAGATCGCCCTGGGGTCGGTCATTCCCGCCGATGTGAGGCTGATTGACGGCGATTACCTGAGCGTCGACCAGGCGGCGCTGACCGGAGAATCGCTGCCCGTCGACAAGAAGGTCGGAGACGTCGTCTATTCGGGCTCGATCGCCAAGCTCGGCGAAATGACGGCGCTGGTGACGTCGACCGGCATGCACACCTATTTCGGCCGCACGGCGCGGCTTGTGCAGCAGGCGAGGACGGTTTCCCACTTTCAGCGCGCCGTTCTGAGAATTGGCAATTTCCTCATTCTTTCGACGCTCGGGCTCGTCGCGGTCATCGGGGTCGTTGCGCTGTTTCGTCACGATCCGCTGGTTCAGACGGCGCAGTTTGCGCTGATTCTCGCCGTCGCCTCCATTCCCGTCGCGCTGCCCGCAGTGCTGTCCGTGACGATGGCCGTCGGCGCCGAAAGGCTCGCAAAACTGAAGGCCATCGTGTCCCGTCTCGTCGCGATCGAAGAACTCGCGGGAATGGACATTTTGTGCTCGGACAAGACCGGCACATTAACCAAAAACCAACTGACGCTCGGCGAACCGCAACCGGCGCCGGGCGTTGACGCGGGCGACGTCGTTCTCGTCGCCGCGCTCGCTTCCGAACGTGAGGCGCCTGACGCGATCGACGCCGCAATTCTGGCGGCGTCGGATCAAGACGTCTTGCGGGCCTATCGTCTGGAAGCCTTCCACCCTTTTGACCCGGTCAGCAAGCGCACCGAGGCGGAAGTGACGCAGAACGGCGCGCGCATTCGCGTCGCCAAAGGCGCGCCGCAAGTCATCTTCTCGCTTTGCGAGATGTCGGAGGATTCCAGGCGCGCGGCTCTGGCCGAGGTCGACGCCGATGCGGCGAAGGGCTTTCGCACGATTGGCGTGGCGCGCGCCGACGCGAACGGCGCGTGGCGATTTCTCGGTCTGCTGCCGCTCTTCGATCCCCCGCGCGACGATTCCGCGCAGACCATCGCTGAAACGCGCGCGATGGGCGTCGACATCAAGATGATCACCGGCGATCACGAAGCGATCGCGCGCGAGATCGCGGGAAAACTTCATCTCGGGCAGAATATCGTCGTCGCCGACAAGCTCTTCCGCGATCGCACGTCTGACGTGAAGCTGTCGGCGATCCTCGACGCTGACGGTTTCGCGCGCGTCTTTCCTGAGCACAAATTCGCGATCGTCGAGGTTTTACAAAAGGGCGGCCATATCGTCGGCATGACGGGCGACGGCGTCAATGACTCGCCGGCGTTGAAGCAGGCGGACGTCGGCATCGCCGTCAGCGGCGCCACCGACGCGGCCCGCGCCGCGGCCGATCTGGTGTTGACGGCGCCGGGCCTGTCGGTGATCGTCACGGCGATCGCCGAAGCGCGCCGCATCTTCGAGCGCATGACGAGCTATGCGATCTATCGCATCGCCGAGACGATCCGCGTCCTGCTGTTCATGGCCGCCAGCATTCTCGCCTTCAATTTCTATCCGGTGACGGCGGTGATGATCGTGCTGCTGGCGCTGCTCAACGACATACCGATCATGATGATCGCATATGACAATGCGCCGGTGGCCGAACGGCCGGTGCGTTGGGATATGACGCGCGTTCTGACGATCGCTTCGGTGCTCGGGGTTTACGGAGTTCTCGAAAGTTTCGGCTTGTTCTGGATCGTGCGCGACTATCTGCAGCTGCCGCTGTCGACGGTTCAGCCGCTCATTTTTCTGAAGTTGCTCGTCTCGGGCCATATGACGATCTACCTCACGCGCAATAGGGGGCCGATCTGGGAGCGTCCCTGGCCAAGCTGGAAGCTCGTGGTTCCCTGTGAAACGACGCAGCTCATCGGCACGCTTGCAGTCGTCTACGGCCTGTTCATGGAGCCGACGGGGTGGCGGCTCGCGCTGCTGGTCTGGGCGTATTCGCTGATGACATTTCTCGGCGCCAGCGCGGTCAAGCTCATCGCCTACCGCCTGATGGAGAATCGACTTCCCGAGCAGGCGCGTCATCTCGAGCGCGTCGAGCGGTCTTTCGCCGGGTGGCCGGCAAAAGCGTCTGTTCCGACAATGCTCGGCGGGCTTGCGGCGATCGCGGCGATCGGCGCAGGCGCTTATTGGGCCGTGGAGCGCATGGAGGCGCCGCCGAGCTATCGCACGGCGGAAATCAGTCGGGGCGCCATCGTGCGCACGATCCTGGCGAAAGGCGTGGTCGAGCCCGCTCAGACCGCATCGATTTCGACCCAAGTCGCGGGCGTCGTGGAGAGCGTGTCCTGCGATGTCGGCATGTCGGTTCAGGAAGGAACGATTTGCGCCAAGCTCGATCCTCATCGCTTCGCCGACGCGGTCGCGCGCGCCGCGGCGGATCTCTCCCACGCCAGGACACAACTTGCGAAGAGCGAAAGCGCGCTCACCCGAACGCGAGCCGCGTTTAAAGCGACGCAGCGCAGAAGCCGACGCAACCGCTATTCCCGTCGCGCGCAGGATGCCCGCAAACGGGCCTACGACAGGGCGCAGGCGCAGGTCGCTCTCGATCGAGCGGAGATCGAAAAGCGCGAGGCGAGTCTGCGCGACGCCAAGAGCGATCTCGCCGCGACGGCGCTCGCGGCGCCTTCTCCAGGAACGATCGTCGCGCGGAACGTCGCTGTCGGACAGTCGGTG
>NZ_JBFWNB010000097.1:0-2649 GCF_050251305.1 Methylocystis sp.
CGAATTGCGCGCGCGCCTGCGCGCGCTCGAAGACGACGGCAAGATCGAGCGGACGGGCAGAAAGATCGTGCAGACAGAAACGCTCGCGCCGGTCGGCGCGATCGACGTCATGTCGGTCGACGATGACGGCGATCTTCTCTGCATGCCGGCGAACTGGCGCGGCGAGGCCGAGCCGCCGATGATCCGCCTCGCCGCGAAGAAAGCCGCACGGCTGAAGCCCGCGCCCGGCGTCGGGGACCGCCTCCTCGCCCGGCTGCGCCCTGCGGGCGATGACGGCTATGACGCCGACATCATCAAGGCGATCGGCAAAAGCGCGCATCGCTTCCTCGCGGTTTTCAGAAAGACCGGCGCCGGGGGCGTCGCCGAGCCTGTCGAGCGCCGCGCGCGCAATCGCTTCACCATCGGCCGGGGCGACGCAGGCAAGGCCGAGGACGGCGATCTCGTCTGGGTCGAGACGACAGGCGGGCGAGGCGGCGAGCGCTACGGATCGCAGCGCGCGCGCGTTAGGGAAATCGCCGGCCATATCGACGACCGCCACGCTTTTTCGCTGATCGCGCTCGCCAATCACAGCATTCCGATCGCGTTTCCGGACGACGTCCTCGCCGAGGCCGAAAAGGCGCGCCTTCCCTCGCTCGGAAAGCGCGCGGATCTTCGCGCCATCCCCCTCCTCACCATCGATCCTGAAGACGCCAAGGACCATGATGACGCGGTCTGGGCCGCGCCCGACGACGACGAAAAGAACGAAGGCGGCTTTCGCGTCATCGTCGCGATCGCCGATGTCAGCTATTTCGTTCCCTCCGGCGGCGCGCTCGATCGCGAGGCCGCGCGGCGGGGAAATTCGGTCTACCTTCCCGACCGCGTCGTGCCGATGCTGCCCGAACGACTCTCGAATGATCTGTGTTCGTTGAAGGAAGGCGTCGAACGGCCCTGCCTCGCCGTCGAGATGCGGATCACGAAAGACGGCGCCAAGATCGCGCATCGCTTCATGCGGGCGATGATGCGCTCGGCCGCAAAGCTCGCCTATGGCGACGCGCAGGCGATCATCGACGGCGAAGAGGCGCCGACGGAAATAGCAGAGACGGTAAGACGCCTCCACGCGGCGTTTCAGGCCCGCTGGCGCGAGCGCAAGCATCGCGCGCCGCTCGATCTCGACCTCCCGGAACGCAAGATCATCCTCGGACCGGACGGCCGCGTTCTCAAGGTCGAAAAGCGCGAGCGTTTCGACGCGCACCGCCTGATCGAGGAATTCATGATCCTGGCGAATATCTGCGCGGCGGAAACTTTGGAGCAGAAGAAGGTTCCCCGCATCTATCGCGTTCATGACGCGCCCGACGAGGAGCGGCTCCAATCGGCGCGCGACTATCTCGACGATCTCGGCTATTCGCTCGTCAAGGGGCCGTCGGCGCGGCCCGCGCATTTCAATGAAATCCTCAAAAAAGCCGAAGCGCGCGATGAAAAGGAGCTCGTCTCCGAGGTCGTTCTCCGCTCGCAGAAGCAGGCGGTCTATGCGACGGACAATCTCGGCCATTTCGGGCTGAACATTCCGCGTTATGCGCATTTCACCTCGCCGATCCGGCGCTATGCGGACTTGACCGTGCACCGCGCCCTCGTCGCGGCCGAAAAGCTCGGCGCCGGCGGCCAGACCGACGCCGAAGCCCAAAGGCTTTCGAAAATCGCCGAAGAGATTTCCGATTATGAGCGGCGCGCCATGACGGCGGAGCGGGAATCCGCGGACCGCTATCTCGCCGAATACCTGTCCGACCGGGTCGGCGTCGAGTTCGACGGCCGCATCAGGGGCGTCACCCGTTTCGGCCTTTTCATCATGCTCGACGAGACCGGCGCCGACGGCTTTGCGCCCATCCGCCTGCTCGGGGACGAACGTTTCACCTTCGTCGAGGAGCGCCATGCGGTCGTCGGCGATAGGACGGGGGCTTTCTACCGACTCGGCCAGCCGGTGCGCGTGGCGCTCAAGGAGGCGACGCCCTTGACCGGCGGCTTGCAGTTTGAAGTGCTCTCGGACCCAATTCCGGATGCGAGGAGACCGCCGAAGAAAAGAGGCGCCAAGAAGACCAAGAAGACCGGGCGGGAGGCGGCGGGAAGAAAGACGAAGCAACGCCGCCCTTCGTTCAAGCGCGGAGAGCGATAGGCTCGATCAGCGTCTCCCGAGGAGCGCGAGCGTTTATTCCGCCGCGTGCATCTTTATGGCCCCGCGCTTCGACAGCCGCCCGCCGCTGAAGACGAAGCCGTCGACGCCCGGCACATAAAGCATATTGGTGAGGCGTCCGCAGAGCGGCACATAATCGCCATTCGCGCCCTTGAAGCAGACATGCGGCAGCGGGATCACCTCGCCGAGACTCGACAGCGCCCGGCCGCCGACCGCGCGGAATTGGGCGAAGTCGTCGGGATGGAGAATGTCCTTTGTCGTGCGCCCGACAAGCGCGCGCGCCGGGACGCCAAGCGCGGCCTCGACGGACGGACTGGCATAGATGATCCTGCCCTCCGGCGAGAAGACGAGCGTGAGGTCTTGCGAGCATTCGATAAGCGCCCGGAAGCGCTTCTCGGCGTCATTGGCGGCGTCGACCTGCTTCTTCAGGGCATCGAGCAGACGGTCGTTGCGCGAACGCAATCGGATGGAGCGCATCACCATCT
>NZ_JBFWNB010000098.1:0-2631 GCF_050251305.1 Methylocystis sp.
ATCTCGCGCTATTAATCCTCGCGGCCGCTCTGGCCGCGCGCCGGCGCGTGACGCTCGGCGCAATCGGCCTGCCCTGGGTTTCGGCGCTGATCCAGCTCGGCGTCGTCGCTTACATGTTTGCGCCGGAGCCCTACAGAAAGCCGCCCGTGACGGCGGCGCTGTTCCTGTATTTCATATTGGAGGCGCTCGTCTGGCTGCGCGGCCGCGAGGCGGAGGAGCCGTCGGCGCCGGATGGGACCGGCGCGCGCGAGCGGCGGCCGCCGCTCTTCCCGCCGCAGCGGCGGCGCGGCCTGGCCGAAGTGTCGCTGGCGGCAGCGGCGGTCGCCATCGCGTTCCTGCTCGTCGCCGGACCGCAAGTGGGATCCGTTCCGTCTGAATCGGATTCAGCGCAGCAGGAAGAGGCGCAAACCGAGCAGACCGTCGCGAACGACGATGCGGCCGCCGTCGAGGAGCCTGCTCCCGAGGCTGCGCCGGCGGCGCCCGATGAGCCCGCGAAGACGGAGAGCGGAGCCGGCGAATCTTCGGAAGCCGCGCCGCAAGCCGTCGATCGTGCGCTGGAGGAGGCGCCGGCCGCAGAGGTCGCAGAAAACGCGCCGGCGGAGGCCGCTCCACCGGCGGCTGACCCGGCGCCCAATGACGCGACCAATGCGGAGACCGCCAAACGCGAACCAGCGGACGACGCCCCGCATGTCGCGGCGCATGCGCCCGTCGAGCCTGCGCAGACGTCGGAACCGAGTCCCAACGTCTATACGGCCCGCGCCGGGGACACGTTCAAATCCATCGCCAAGCGGCTTTACGGCGCGACGGGCAAATGGCGCGCGATCGCCGAACTCAATCCGGACGTGAAGCGTAAAAGGCTGCGCGCGGGCCAGATCATCAAGCTGCCGTCAGCCCCGACGCGGTGAGCCGATGACGCGTCGACTCGCCGCGCGTCGGGATCAGCACATGCAGAGCGCTTCAGAGGCCTGATCGTTCCAGCGGTCGCCGACGTAGCGATAGCTGCGGTTTGAACGGAATCTCGCCCCGCCCTGATTGACGTGCTGCCACAAGGTGAGCGTGCACCCGTCTTTGACGCGGAACGACGAGATATTGTCGTTCCAGGACGGGTCGTAGATTGTGCTTTCGCAGCCGCCGCCGTGACCATTCGTCGTGCAGCCGAGACTTTCGCCGCGCACCATTTTCATGCGCTCCTGATGGTGAAGCGTGTAGCCGGAGCCGCCAAAGTCACGATGCTGGAAAATCCGGCAGGTCGCTTGGGCGCCGACCGGAACGAGCGTGAGCGCCGCCGCGATGGCGGCCGCCGTGCAAAAAGTCTTCATTTCAAAATTCTCCGAAAAAGAAAATTAAATCGCCGTACGACCCGTTAACGTGCTGCGTTCGGATTGGTTCCAACCTCCTCAAGCGATCGCGGACGAGAAGCGCAATGTCTCCTGTTCGGTCAGGATGGCGTCGAGCCGTTGATCATGCGGCTCCGTCGGCACATGGTCGGCTTCCTGGCAGGAATAGGCGACGCCGATGGCGATGACCGGCTTTTTGGCGCGAAGCGCTGAGAGCGTGGCGTCATAGATGCCGCCGCCATAACCGAGCCGAAAGCCAAGCCGATCGAAGGCGGCGAGCGGGGAAAACAGAATGTCGGGATCGTAGGCCGGCTTGTCGTCGGCGGGCTCGGACAGGCCGAACGGCCCCTTCACGAGGTCGTCGCCCGGCGTGAAGGCGCGGAAGACGAGCGGATGACGCACTTTGTGCATCACCGGCAGCGTGACGCGATAGCCGGACGCGGCCAGCGCGTCGATCAGCGGGCGCGTGTTCAATTCGCTGCGGATCGGCCAGTAGACGGAGACGACGGGCGACTCTTGACGCGCGGCGTCGCGCGCGATGGCGTCGACGAGCGCCACGCTCCGGCGCGCGACGGCGGCCGCCGCCTCATGCGCTTCGCCGGGCGTGACAAGATCGCGGCGCGCCAGCGAACGGCGCCGCAGCTCGGCTTTCGGATCGCGCATGCGCGAGGAATAGCAGGGAAGGGGAGTGCGGGCCACAAGAGCCGTGGGACATCGATCCCGGGAACCTACAACGTAGGTGGGCGCCGTGTAGCCAAGCCCACGAGCGAGGCCAGGGACAGCTCCCATAAGGATCGATAAGGCCCCGGGGAATAATAGTCCTGCACGCACCCCGCAGCGCCGCTTGAGGAATGTAGCGTCATGCGGGGCGGCGCGCCAGTCGGGGGCGGGACGTTTTCTTTCAAGATTTTCCCATGTCTACATTTACTTGGGCTTGTCTTGACCGTCATTCGCGCTAACCTCGAAACATTGCATTATTTTTCTTGGAGAGCGTCATGACGCCATTTTTAATCGCAGCCATCTTATCCGGTTTAGTGGCGTTCTTAGTCGGGACCACCCTTCGTCCCTGGTTAGACAATAAAAAACGGGGCGCTGGTTCGCATCAAGTTGCTGCGCTAGCGCTCTTGATTTCAGCGATATCCATGCTGCTCATCGTTGCTATCGCCGAATATATATACATGATCATTACACATAATTGGATAGATTGGCAGTATTTTTTTGATGGACCAAGCTTCAAGCAAATTGTTTTTGGTTTTATATTTGGAAATTTCTTATCTTATTGGCTTATGCGTGC
>NZ_JBFWNB010000099.1:0-2613 GCF_050251305.1 Methylocystis sp.
TCGAGATACTCAAAATTTGCGCTCTCCTGCACGTTGACATTCACCCAGACCCGCCCGCGGTCCTCAACGGGGGTCAGTTCGCGCGGAATGAGGCTGAAGGCGACAACCGCGCCGGCGGCGAACAGACAGGCGGCTCCGAAAAAGACAAAAGGCGCGCGCAGCGCCAATGACAGCCCCTTTTCGTAAAGACCGGCGCCGACCCTGCCGATCGCGGACATGGGCGCGAAGGCCGATGAATTCGCGGAGGAGCCGGGGATATTCTTCGAGCCGAATTTAACCGTCAACATCGGGCATAACGTCAAGGCGACGAAGGACGAAATAATGACCGCAAAGGCGACCACAAAACCGAATTCGGAAAAGAGGCGGCCCGCCTGGCCCGGCAGGAAGGAGATCGGAATGAAGACGGCGGCGAGCGTCGCCGTGGTCGACAGGATCGCGAAAACGATTTCGCGCGCGCCGAGATAGGCGGCCGCGCGCTTGCCGTAGCCCTTGGCGCGCCAGCGCTGGACATTCTCCGTAACGACGATCGCGTCGTCGACGACAAGGCCCGTCGCCATGACAAGGGCGAGCAGGGTGAGGATATTGATCGAAAATCCGCAAAGCCAGATCGCCGCGACGGTGCCGATCAACGAGATCGGAATCGCCGTCGCAGGAATGAGCGTCGCGCTCGCCGAGCGCAAGAACATGAAGATGACGAGGAGAACAATGCCGATCGCGAGAACGAGGCTGATGAGAACCTCCTCGATCGCGCGTTTGATGAAAATCGAATCGTCGACATTGACGCGGATGTCGACGCCGGCCGGCAGGGACGGCTTCAGCTCTTTGATGGCGGCGTGGACGCCATTGGCGATGGCGATCGTGTTCGATTGCGCCTGGCGGACAATACCGATCCCGACCGATCGCGTCCCATCCTGGCGCATCCTTGTCGTCTCTCTTTGGAGACCCCATTCGACAACCGCGAGGTCGGAGAGGCGTGTTTCGTCGTTCAGTCGGAGCGCGCCGATTTCTTCCGGACTCGTCACGGGCGCCTCGGCGCGGATCAAAAGCTCCTGCCGGTCGCTCCGCAGAGACCCGGAGGGGGCGCTCACGGTCGAACGCCGGACGAGAGCGGCGATGTCGTCCACGGATACCCCGCGCGCGGCGAGTTCGACCGGATTGAGACGCACGCGGATGACGCGGTTCCTGACCCCATAAGCCTCGGCGACGGCGACGCCCTCGATCGATTGCAGGCGGGGAACGATAATCTTGTCTACGAGATAGCCGATCTCGTCCTCGCTCATCTTTTCGGCGGAGACGGCGATGCGCACGATCGGCTGGCCGTCGGCGTCGGCCTTGACGACGACCGGCTCTTCGGCGCCCTCGGGCAAGTTGCGCTGGACCGCCGCGACGGCGTTTTTTATATCCGTCGCGGCGACGTCTATGTCGGCTTTGGTGGAGAATTCGACGATGACGCGGCTCGCGCCGAATTCGGACCGCGCCGAGATCGACTCAACGCCATTGACCTGCGAAATCGCGCTTTCGATGATCGCGGTCACTTCCGAATCGATCGACTCGGGCGTCGCGCCCGGATAGCGCGTCTGGACCGAGACGACGGGCTGGTCGACTTCGGGCAGCTCGCGCACCTCGACGCCCATCAGCGCCGCAAGGCCCGCGATAACGATGAGGAGGCTCAGGACCAAGGCGAGGATCGGCCGCTCGATGAAAACGCCGACAAAGCTTTTCTGGCCGTCCTGCGGTTTCATCGCCGCCCGCCCCGGATTGTCGTCGGCGTTTTTCGATCTCCCTGGCGGATGGCGGGCCCCATCGATGCAAACCGTTAGTAAGCTGACGTTGTTTCAAGGCTCGAAGCGCGCCCGTCCCCGACGGCCTTCAACAAGGCGCCGGGGCGCACCATGCTCGCGCCTTCCGAAACGATGAGATCCGAGGTCGCGAGCGGGGCGTCGATCAGGACGGCGTCCGCATTGCGCTGCAAGATGGTGACGGGAACGCGTTCGGCGGTCCCTTTGTCATTGGCTTTCCAGACATAGGCGCCGGCGCGGTCCCATTGCACGGCGAGATCAGGCGCGCTTAACGCTTTTCGGCCCGGAACGACGAGAGTGATCGCGAAGGTCGAGCCGGGGATCAGCGCGCCGTTCTCATTGTCGAGGATCGCCTCGATGCGGCGCGTGCGGCTCGCGGAATCGACGCGGCTGTCGACGGCGCGCACCTTTCCTTTGACGACGAGCCCCGTTGAGGCCTGCGCCGTTGCGGTGACCTCAAGGCCCTCTTTGACAAAGGCCGACGCGCGTTCGGGAATGACGAAGTCGACGAGGAGCGATGAAACATCGTCGATCGTCGTGATGGTGGCGCCGATGGTGAGATAATCGCCGATATCGAGGCGGGTGAGGCCGACGACGCCGGCGAAGGGCGCGCGAATGGTGCGGCGCGCGAGTTCATATTCGGCTTGTTTCAGGGCGGCCGTCGCCGCGCTCAGGGTGTTCTTCGCCGACTCGAATTCGAGCGCGGAGGCCGCCTCGTCCGCGACGAGGCCTTCAAACCGCGCGGCGTTGGTCTTGGCGATCGCATGGTCGGCCCGCGCGCGCGCGAGGGCGTTTTCCTGCTGCTCTTTTTCAA
>NZ_JBFWNB010000100.1:0-2563 GCF_050251305.1 Methylocystis sp.
ATCCCGGCGCCTGGGTGAAAAAATCGGGATAGACGCAAGCCTCGCGCTAAAAATATCGCGTCAGGCGCAGGGTCGCGAAGTCGTCGCGACGGAAAAAGGCGAACGGATTTGCGGCGTCCGCATTAAAGAAAAGCCGGCTTTCGATTTCGATCGTCCAGTTCGCGCCGATCCGCCGCTCGGCTTCGATCGACATCGCCGTCGTGGCGTCGGCAAGATCGATGACCGCGCCGGCAAGGAGCGAGGCGTCCTGCGCGTCGTTGAAGGCGAGCCGCGCGCCGATAAAGACGTCATTGTCGAAGGGCGTCAGCGGGGCCGCGCTCGCAAAGCCGCCGGCGAAAGGCGCGATATCCTCGTCGCGCCCGTCATAAAGATGCTCGGCGAGCAGGCCGAGATCGGCGCTCCCGAGGACCTGATAGAGCGTATATTCAAAGCCGGCGACGGAAGCGAAGAACGTATCGCCCCGCCCGTCGCGCACGGCGCCCTCGAATTTCCAAAGCCACGCGCCTTTCGTATACTGAATATCGGCGCCGAACTGCGTGATCTGGTCGTAGATCGGAATAAATTCAGATCCGCCGGGCTCGACGAGAAAGCGCGGCTCGCGCGAGGTTCCGCGAAAGACCGAAAGGCCGATATCGACGTCGCCGACATAGTGCGAATAGCGCGCCGCGAAATCGACATGGGCGCGCCCCGCCGGCGCTTCGAAGATTTCCCGTTCCTTCGAGACCGGCGGATCGGTCCGCAGCCGGCCCGCCTCGCCCGGAAAGGTCCGCTCGCGAAATCCCGGCAGCACGAAGAACTCCACGCGGCCCCAGTCGCCGCGCAGACTTGCTTGAATCATCGGCTGGCCGAGCTTGTCCTCGCCGTCTATGTCCTCGACGGCGTCGTCCTGGTTGATGATGTCGACGAGATGGCGCGACTCGGCCTTGCCCCAGAAGACTTTCGCCAGGCCGACGAGCACGGACCAATGATCGCCGGAATAACGGTAATAAGCTTCGCGAATGTCGCCATGCGTGCGCGCCGCGTCCTGCGCGTCGACGCGGACAAAGGGGATGACGACCGCTTGATGGCGCCGGTCCACGCTTTGCCAGCGGATGTCGGGCTCGATCGTCGCCGAGGGCTGAACGGCGTCCAACTGGGCCGGATAGAGCGGATCGCCAGGAAACAGACGCAGCTCGCCGGCGACGGACGCCCCGACGTCCCACTCGCCAGCCCATGCGGGCGCCGCGAGCAGCGCAAGCGCGCCCGCATGGGCCATCGATGTCACGCGATGTTTCAATCGAATCCCCGATCGCCTCGTTTACCGAATTCGCTCCAGCACCGCCGGCGTGAAATCCGACGGGCCGAACCCCGTCTTGAAGGCGAAATCGCCATAGACGAGATCGGTCTCCTTGCCCGACTGGTGATTCACCATGCGGAATTTATGCGAGCGCCAGACGCCGTCATACTCGCGATAGTCTTCGAGCCAGAGCGTTTTCAAAAGCGCGGCCTTGCGATCATAGAACTCGACCTTGCGCACTTGAAACACGTCCTGGTCGACCCAGGCGATCTGCTTCGTATAGCCGGAATTCTCGTAAAGCGGCGTCCTTGAGACGACGTCCATGACGACGCCGTCGACCGTCTCTTCGCGCAGCCATTCATAGGCGTATTTTTTAAGCTCCGTCGCGGTGAAGTCCTCAAAGGCGAATTCGGAGCCGACAAAGGGACCGGATTTGTTGGCCGAGGAGATGCGCTTGACCCGTTTCAGCGCCGGAAGATAGAGCCACTGATCGTCCGGCGTCAGAATATTCGCGTGGGAGAGGAGCGCCGTGCCCTCGACATCGCGCGGCGATTTGAAGACGACGAGCGACTTGTCGCCGACATCGTCATTCTCCTTTTCGAGCGTCTGAAAAGAAAGCGCGCGCTCCGTCGACTGTCCGGCGGCGTTCCTGAGAATCATCGTCGCCTCGACCCTCGAATCGCCGAAACCGCGATCGGACGCGTCAGAGCGCGCGGAAATCTCATAGCCTTTCTTTTGCGCCTCGCTCTGCGCGAAGGCAGGCGCGGCGAAAAGCGCCAAGGCGAGAGCGATGGCAAGTCTAAGCGAGGGCTTTGGCATGGGCGGCTCCTTGAAGTTGAGTTTGGCGCCGGTCGCCGCCCGTCAGAATGAGCAGCGCCGGCAGTAGGAAGAAATCGAAAAGGAGCGCAAGGACGATGGTGACGGCGGTCAGGAGTCCAAGCTCGGCGTTGATCTTGAACGAAGAGAACACGAGAATGGAAAAGCCGATCGCCAGGATGACGGTGTTAAGAAGGATCGCAAAGCCGACCGTCTCGAAGGCGTAGCGCACCGACTCGGCGCTCGAAAGGCCCTTCTCGCGCCGTCCGCGCTGGAACTTCGTAAAGAAATGGACGGTGTCGTCGACGACGATGCCGATCGCGACCGAGGCGACGGCGGCGACGGAAAAGCCGACCTCGCCGACCAGCAGGGCCCAGACGCCGAAGGCCGAGACAATCGGCGTCACATTGCCGACGACGCTCATCACGCCGAGGCTCACGTTTCTGAGCGCGACGAACATGATCGCCCCGA